>JACVCJ010000020.1 GCA_016742095.1 Bacteroidia bacterium | reverse complement strand
GCCCAGTACCTGCCGCAGATCAGCGGTTCCTTCAGTCTCGACAACAACCTGAAACTGCAGGCCAGCGTCATCCCGGCCGGTATCTTTGGTCCGGACCCCGTGGAGGTGCGTTTCGGTACCAAATTCATGTCGAATGCCGCCCTGCAGGCCGATCAGAAGATCTTCGACTACTCACTGATCGCCGGTTACCAGGCCAACAAGCCCAGCGTACGCATGTCGGAGACCCAGCTGGACAAAACCCGTGAAGACATTGCCTATAATATTGCCAGTGCCTACGAACAGGTACTGGTGAACAAGGAGCAGATCAAACTGCTGAAAGTGAGCCGCGATAACTTTAAACGGATCATGGACGTGGGCCAGCTGCAGTACGAAAAAGGCGTGATGAAAAAGACCGACCTGGACCGTATCAAAGTAAATTACAACAATATCGTATCCCAGATGTACGTGGCCGAAAGCGGTTACGACGTATCGCTGAACGCCCTGAAAGTGAATATGGGCATGAGCGCCTCAGAGAACATTACCATCCAGGATTCCGTAAGTTTCGACTATGCCGGCGCCTCGGACGTACAAAGTACCTTCGACCTGAACAACCGCCTCGATTACCGCCTGCTGGAACAGTCCATCTTCCTGCAGAACGTACAGCTGAAGCGTACCAAGGCCGCCTATGCCCCTGTGATCTCTGCCTACGGCCGTTACGGAGCCCTGGCACAGCGCAACGAATTTGGCGAGCTCTGGAAGAACTTCAGCGACTTCTCCAGCATAGGACTTCGTGTACAAATACCTATATTTGACGGTCTGTACAAAGACGCCAAAGTAAAACAGCAGAAGTTTACCATGCTGAAAGAAAAAGCCAACCTGGAACTGTATAAATTACAGTTTGAACTGCAGTACCGTAACGCCCGTTTCCAGCTGGAACGTAACCGCACCGCACTGGTGAACGACCAGGAGAACCTGCAGCTGGCCCAGGATGTATTTAACCAGACCACCCTGCTGTACGAAAAAGGAGCAGCCGGTCTCACCGATCTGCTGAACGCAGAAACAAGCTACAACCAGGCCCGCACCAATTACCTGAACAGCGTGGTGAACCTGAAACTCGCCGAACTGGACTTTGAACGATCTAAAGGCACACTTTTAATTTTCTTATCTAAATAAAATATACCTCAATATACATTCACAATGAAAAAGCGCACTATATTTTTTATCGTAGTTTTAGTAGCTCTGGCGGTACTGGCCACCATCCGGCTGGTAAGCAACAAAAAGAAGATCAATGAACAGAAAGAGGTATCCATGGTCGATGCCAACTTTAAGATCCCGGTGAACGTGGCCGAGGCCGCCGTTTCGCCCTTCGGTTCCTCCATTACCAAAACGGTGAGTGTGAACCCGAACCGCGAGGCCAAGATCATGGTAAGTCAGCCCGGACAGATCGTAAAATGGAATGCCGACCTGGGCGCCCGCGTAGCGCAGGGTGCCGTTATGGGACACATCGATATCAAACAGACCCAGCTGAAGCTCAACAGCGCCGAACTGGCCCTGAAACGCCTCGAAAAGGACTATAAACGTTACTCCGAACTGCTCGAGGGCGGCGGGGTTACGGAAGTGAACTTCGACGAGGTGAAATTCAACTACGAGAACACCAAGATACAGGTGGACCAGCTGAAGCAGCAACTGGAGGATTCCTACGTGCGCGCCCCCTTTTCCGGTGTGGTGACCATGAAAATGATCGAACTGGGCGAATTTGCGAACCCGGGTTCTCCCCTGGCCATTCTTACCGACGTATCTTCCCTGAAGGTAATTGCCCGTCTCAACGAAGCCGAGGCCGCCGCCGTGAAGGAAGGCGATAAGGCAACCATTACCCTGGGCGCCGAAGGCAACCAGAGCGTGGAAGGCCGTGTAACCTATATTGCACCTCGTGCCGATGCGGCCCGCAGTTTTGAAGTAGAGATCGTATTCCCGAACCCGGGCGGCAAGATCAAGGCGGGCGGATTTGCCACGGCCAGCTTCGGTACGGCCGGAGAGGCCAATGCCCTGCTGATCCCGCGTACCTCTATCGTAGAAAGTCTGAAAGATCCGTTCGTATATATGCTGAAAGACGGTAAGGCTACCCGCCGCAACATCAAGGTGGGCCGCGAAGCCAACGGCTTTATCGAAGTGCTCGAAGGGATACAGGCCGGCGAAAAAGTGATCACTACCGGACAGATCAACCTGGAAGAAGGTACACCGGTAGAACCTGTTGAGAAAAAGTAACGAATCAAGGAAAAGAGAAAACATGTCATTAACAGAATTAGCGATAAAACGTCCCCTTCTGATCACGGTGGTATTCGTCACCCTGATCATATTCGGGGTACTGAGTTACAGTAAACTCAACTATAACCTCCTGCCGAAATTCGATGCCAACGTGGTGACCGTGATCACGACCTACCGCGGGGCTTCTGCGGCCGAGGTGGAAAATACGGTGACCAAGGAGATCGAGGAAGCGGTATCGTCTATCGAAGGTATCAGCCGCATCTCTTCACAGTCCATGGAAAACGCTTCCATCGTACTGATCGAGCTGCGTAACGGTGTAGACGTGACCAATGCCTTAGGGGATGCACAGCGTAAAGTGGACCTGATCCGCTCCCAGCTGCCCGAAGGGATCGACGAACCTACGCTCAATAAATTCTCTACCGATGAGCTGCCCGTACTGCGTATGGGTGTACGTTCGAACCAGAGCGCCAAGGAACTGTACGACCTTATCGACCTGCAGATCAAACCCCAGATCGCCAACGTGGCCGGTGTGGGCCAGGTAAGCATCCTGGGAGGTACCCAGCGCCAGATCAATGTACAGCTGGACGCCGCCAAACTACAGGCCGCACCCCTCAATGCCATGCAGGTGGCACAGCTGGTGAACTACGCCGGTCTCAGTACTCCTGCCGGTGACGTAGAGAACAAGCTCGGTAAGTTCAGCATACAGTACGATACCAAGTTCCAGAGCGTACAGACCCTGGGTAATATCGTACTTTCCGTATTGCCCGACGGCAGTAAGGTACGCCTGAAAGACGTGGCCACCATCGAAGACAGCCAAGAAGACCTGGAGAACCTGAGCCACGTGAACGGTATCCCCGCCCTCAGTATCAACGTGATCAAGCAGACCGACGCCAATGCCGTAGAAGTAAGTAAACAGGTAAAGGCCCGTATCCAGCTTATGGAACAGCAGTTCAAGGATTACGACCTCAAATTCGAGATCGCGTCCGACCAGAGCGTATACACCCTGGCCTCGGCCAATGCGGTGATCTTCGACCTGTTCCTGGCCATCGTGATCGTGGCCGCGGTAATGCTTATGTTCCTGCACAGTTTCCGCAGTTCTACCTTTGTACTGGTAGCCCTGCCGGCATCTATGATCCCGACCTTTATCATGATGTATGCCTTCGGCATGTCGCTCAACCTGATGACGCTCATGGCCCTGTCGCTGGTAGTGGGTATCCTGGTGGATGACTCCATCGTGATCCTGGAAAACATATACAGGCACATGGAAATGGGTAAAGACCGCGTAAAAGCGACCATCGAAGGTCGTAAGGAGATCGGTTTCACAGCCATTGCCATTACCCTGGTGGACGTGGTGGTATTCGTACCGCTCTCGCTTTCCGGCGGTATCATCGGTAATATCCTGCGCGAGTTTGCCCTGGTGGTGGTATTCTCTACCCTGATGAGCCTCCTGGTGTGTTTCACGCTGACGCCGCTGCTGGTATCCCGCTTCGGCCGCCTGGAACACCTGAGCAATAACAATCTCTGGGGCCGTATCAACAACGGTTTCGAAAATATGCTCACTTCCCTGCGTAAAGGCTATGAGAATATCCTGCGCTGGGTACTGGCCAAAAAACGCCGTATTGCCGGGGTACTGGCCAGCACACTGGTGATCCTGATCGCTTCCTTTGCCCTCTTCCCTGCCGGTTTCATCGGTTTTGCCTTCATGTCGAAAGCCGACCGCGGTGAGATCAGCCTGAAGATAGAATTGCCGACCACCGCCACCCTGCGCGAGACCAATATGATCGTACAGAAAGCCGAACGTATGGTAATGAAACACCCCGAAGTAAAAACGGTGTTCAGCAATGTGGGGTATTCCAGCTCCAATACCACGGCCAGCAGTTCCAACGCAAATATTGCCGAGATCAATATTACCATGGTAGACAAGTCCGAGCGTAAGATCACCGACGAGCAGTTCGGCCTGCAGCTACAGAAAGAACTGGCCCAGATCGCCGGTATCAAGGTAACGGCGGCACAGATCTCCATCGTGGGTAACTCCGAGCCGGATATTACCATGGCCCTGAAAGCCGGTAACCGCGACTCGCTCCGTAAGGCGGCCGACCAGATCTTCGAGATCTTTACCAAGACGCCGGGTACCAAGTATGTGGACTTCAGTATCAAGGACCCCAAGCCCCAGATCAATATCCAGCTCGATTACGACCGCCTGGCCGAATTCGGACTGAACGCCTACGAAGTGGGTTACACGGTGGCCAGTACCTTCAGCGGTAACGACCAGAGTAAGTTCAAGGCCAACGGGAACGAATACAATATCATGGTGAATGCCGACCCGTATGACCGTTCCACCATCGAGGACGTACGTAAACTGACCTTCTCCAACAGCGACGGACAGACTTTTACACTGGACCAGTTCGCCATCGTGGACGAAGTAATGGGCGAAACCGTACTGGAACGTATCGACCGTCTGCCTTCCATCAAGATCAACAGCGCCGTGGTAGGCCGTGCCGTGGGTACGGTATCTGCCGAGATCACCGAACAGGTGAACAAACTCAGCCTGCCCCAGGGTGTAAGCTGGCAGTACATCGGCCAGGTAGAACGTCAGCAGGACTCCTTCGGAAGCCTGGGACTGGCCCTGGGTATCGGTATCCTGCTGGTATACCTGATCATGGTGGCCCTGTACGAGAACGCCATTTATCCCTTTGTGGTCCTTACGGCCCTGCCGCTGGCCACTGTGGGCGCCTTCCTGGCACTGGCCCTTACGATGGAAAGTCTCACGATCTTCGCCATCATCGGGGTGATCATGCTCATGGGTCTGGTAGCCAAGAACGGTATCCTGCTGGTGGACTTTGCCAATGAGGCGCGCGAGCACGGTATGAGCGCTACGGAAGCCCTGATCGAAGCCGGTAAGGAACGTTTCCGTCCTATCCTCATGACCACCATCGCCATGATCGTGGGTATGCTTCCGATCGCCCTGGCTTCCGGTTCCGGTGCCGAGGTAAAGAACGGTATGGCCTGGGTAATTATCGGCGGACTTTCCTCTTCCCTGCTGCTTACCCTGGTAGTGGTGCCCAGTACCTATATGGTGGTAGCCAAGACCGAGGCCCTCATCAACCGTAAAAAACGACGCAAAGAACAGGAAGCGCTGGCACACGAACACGCTAAAGAGAACGCGCACTAAGCGCCTGTCAGATATAGTATACAGAAGGCTGTTCTGCGTATAGCGGGACAGCCTTTTTTAGGTCTTCCGTATTTTATACCTGGCGGAATCTATCTTTTTTTATAAGATTCCGCTACCTATAACTCAATTTATAAGTGCCGGAATCGCATCTTTTTTACAACATTCCGCCGGATATAATTTTTTATAACGGGCGGAATGTTGCATATTTGTAGATATTCCGACAATTATAAAACCTGGAAATTTATGCCTGCACTTATCGGACGTACCGAAGAAAAACAGCTGCTGACGGAGGCCCTGGCTTCTCCCGTTTCGGAAATGCTGGCCATACTGGGCCGACGCCGTATCGGCAAAACCTTCCTGGTAAAACAAACCTTTACCCGCATCGACTTTGAAGTGACCGGTATCCTGAATGCTCCCATGCAGGAACAGCTGGAGAACTTCAGCGATAAGCTGCGCGAGGCCGGCGCGCCGGTATCCGAAGTGCCCGGCACCTGGCTGCAGGCTTTCCGGCAGTTGCGGCAATGGCTGGAATCGAAACGCAGCAAACGGAAAAAGGTCCTTTTTATAGACGAACTCCCCTGGATGGATACGCCCCGCTCCCGCTTCCTGGAAGCCCTGGGACATTTCTGGAACGATTATGCCGCGCATAACAATGTACTGATCGTGCTCTGCGGTTCGGCCGCCTCCTGGATGATCCGTAAAGTGGTAGACAGCAAGGGCGGACTGCACAACCGCATCACCCGCCTGCTGCAGCTGGAACCGTTCACCCTGCGCGAGACCGAACTTTTTCTGCAGGCACAGCATATCCATATGGACCGGCACCAGCTTACACAACTGTACATGGTCACGGGCGGTATTCCCTATTACCTGAAGGAAGTGCAGAAGGGACAAAGCGTGGCGCAGACCATAGACCGGATCTGTTTCGGGAAGAACGGACTGCTTACGGGAGAATTCGACCGTCTTTTTGTATCCCTGTTCGATAATCCCGATAACCACCTGCAGGTCATTTATGCCCTGGCCTCGCGCTGGAAAGGACTTACCCGGCAGGATATACTGGATATTACCGGTTTGAGCGACGGCGGGAACATTACCCGGGTGCTGGAAGAACTGGAACGTTCGTCCTTTATTTCCACGACACAGCCTTTCGGAAAGAAGAAAAAAGAAATGCTTTTTCGTATATCGGATCCCTATACGCTTTTTTACCTGCACTTTATGCGCGACCGTAAGAAAAGTGGGAAAGGCACCTTCCTGAACCTGGTAAGATCGCCCCGCTGGACGGGCTGGTGCGGTTATGCGTTTGAGAATATATGCCTCGGTCACCTGGAACAGATCAAGTATACGCTGGGCATCCCGGCCGTTTATACCGAAGCCTCGGGCTATATACTAAAAGGAAACACCGGGGAATCGGGCATGCAGATCGACCTGCTGCTGGACCGGGCCGACCGCGTGATCAACCTCTGTGAAATGAAATTTTACGACGGGCCCTTTACCATTACAAAGGACTACGCCGCCCGTCTGCGGGACCGTAAAGTACGCTTCCGCGAGAGCACCGGCACCCGAAAAAGTATATTCATCACTATGATCACGACCTTCGGACTGGCTGAAAATGCCTATGCGGCCGAACTGGTAGAGAACCAGGTTACGCTCGACGATCTGTTCGGCTAAAAACACTTTACATAATTAAGCGTGGTTAAATCCGTTTCCGGGCCGGAAATTTAAAGCGTTTCAAAACCATAGTCCCTTTCCACTTTGCACACCCGGGTCTTGTACGCGCTGTACCATTTGCTGCGGCCCTGCTGCTGGACAAAAAGATGTTCCGTATTTTTCTTCCAGTTGCGGATGGCTTCCGGGCTTTCCCAGTACGAAACAGTAATACCCAGTCCGTCCCGGACGCTTTCGTGCCCCAGGTAACCGGGCTGCTGTGCGGCCAGTTCCAGCATACGGGCACTCATTTCGGCATAGCCTTCGGCATCGTCTGTGCGCAGCGAGCTAAAGATCACCGCATAATACGGTGGTTCGGGCGTTTCGGCAATAAGACTCATTTTAGTATATATATCATTGATCGAGTATGCGAATTTCGATCCGCCGGTTCACCCGGTCGGCATTCATTCGTTCTTCTTCTGTACCCAGTTCTTTGATCTCGTCTTCCGCTATCAGCGGGTGGCTGCATTCGTATCCCCGGGCTACGATCCGTTCCGGGGCAATGCCTTTTTGCAACAGGTATTTCTGTACATATTCCGCCCTGCTGTGGGAATACAGGCGGCTGGCCTCGGGGTTGCAGCGGCTTATATGCACACCCAGCTCTATACGTATGCGGGGATTTTCCTGCATCCAGGTCACCAGGCTGTCGAGGTCCGCAACCGTATCGTAATAGAACGAATCTCTTGCAAACACAAAGATCACCGAATACAGCCGGAAGGTCTCTGCCGTTATTTTTCCGTTTTTCGTATATTTTTTATGCCAGGGCTTCTTTTCATATGCCTTATACGCATCTTTCGTATATACATGCTGAGCGCTCAGTATACCTGAGAAGCAGCAGAAAATAGCTATGAGCAGCAGTTTTTTCACGGGCTTTTATTTAGGGGCGATCAATAATCGGGTGCCGTACAGCTGCCCGTCCGGGGCCTGGCAACGCAGGGTATACATCCCGGCCGGGTAAGCCGAAAGAGCTATCGTATAGTCATCAGTAGCCGCGCGTTTTTCGCTGAACAGTACACGGCCCGACATATCGGTCAGAGAGATCACCGATCCGGCCATCGGCACCTGCAGCGTACAGAAATCCGCAGCGGGATTGGGCCAGGCCTTCAGTTCCTGCATCTGTGCTGCCGTATTTTCGAGACCGGATGTACACAGCACCGCGTTCAGCTTCTGCCAGATGGTATCGTTGAACAGGAGAGGCACTTCGCCCACGCCGGGCGCGTCGCCCATACGTACGTACACGAGTCCCTGGCTGGGCACAATGTTGAGTATCTGTCCGTTTTTACCGAGGGCCGCATACATGTCCGGCGGCGCCGAAGGATTCAGCGGCCCGGGTATATTGACCTGGTACCCGGGAACCATATACGAAGCTTTGCCGTTGAGCCACCACAGGTAACCATACGATCTATTGAGTGTCTGCGAAGGGTTGATCATCTGGTTGTAGTAGCCCGTATCCGTCATTACCTGCGTACCGTTCCAGTTGCCGCGGTTCTGCATCAGCAGCCCGAAACGCGCCATACTGCGGGCCTTGCTCACAAATACATTGTTAAAGCCCATCGGTACAAAAGCTCCGGTAATACCTGTCGGAT
This sequence comes from Bacteroidia bacterium, assembly GCA_016742095.1. Classification (GTDB taxonomy): domain Bacteria; phylum Bacteroidota; class Bacteroidia; order CAIKAF01; family CAIKAF01; genus JACVCJ01. The sequence goes on along the minus strand of JACVCJ010000020.1, from coordinate 62,045 downwards.
TTTTTACCTTCTGGGTAAAATACAGGTTCAGGTTCTGGCCGGTAGCATTTTCAATTACACCGTCCAGCAGTGTATAAGGCCCGTTGTGATAGGCCCAGCGCGTACCGGCATCGGCCTTGTACTGCAGGCAGGTGTCGATGGTGCAGTAATGATCGGGCACGCCGTCGTCCAGTCCGCTGGTCATGCTAAGCTGGTGGCGTATAGTGATCAGGTCTTCCTTGGCGGGCGGACATACCGTCCAGCCGCTGCCGAGGTACTGCGAGGTCAGGTCACTCAGGGCCAGGTGGCCTTCCTGTTTAGCAATACCCACCGTAAAAGAAGTGAGCGTTTTGCCGGCAGATGCCCAGTACCAGAGGCTGTCCTGTGTAAAGGTACCGTAATAACGCTCAATGGCTATCTTTCCGTCCTTCAGCACAATAAAGGCTTTGGTATTTTTCTGCTCCAGGTAATCGTGCAGGATATCGATCTTATCTTCGCACCAGCCCAGCGATGCAGGCGAGACCGTTTCCCAGGTATTGCCGGTCAGCGGCGGAAAATAAAGATTCTGGGCCTGTACCGCAGTCAACAGGAATCCCAGCATTGCAAACAGAGATGATTTTTTCATAGTGGTATTGGAATCGTATCCCGGGTTAGACCTTTGAAAGGTACAAAAGTTTAACGTACCCGCTTTATTTTTTTGCTGCTTTTAGCGCACTGCACAGGCGGGCGCGGGCATTTTTGTAGGCGACACCGTGTTCAGCTGTATCATGCGGCCCAGGGTGCAGGTTCTGTACCAGGGGCGGCGTACAGATCTTCGTTGCCGGGCCGTTTCAGCAGGCGGGAATGCGGCAAATTCATCCCGCACTTTTTTGTACTGCGATCCGATCTCTGCCAACAGTTCGTTTTTTGATACAGGTATCATAAACAAGGATTTAAGGCATCCTACAGACAAAAGTCCGGAAAAATGCCTGAACAAAAAAGAAATTTTCCCGTTAAATAAAGTACATCTGTACACCGCTTCCGGCCGGAAGATCTCTTGATACGAACGTAAATCAAACGAGAATATGAGTTCATTTTTTGCGAATGTCCGCAGGGCATACAAACTGTTCCAGAAAGTAGATATCGGCGAGGTACTGGGCGCCGTGGAACGCATGGATGAAAAACAGCTCAACGGGCTGATGAAAATGCTGAAAAGCCAGGGGAAAAAGAAAGAACTGCCGCCGATCGACGGTGATTTTTACGATCTGGGCGGCTCCCTGCCCCCCGAAGACCGGGAACTGCAGCTGAAAGTACGGCAGTTTATGGAGACCGAGGTACGGCCCATCGTGAACGATCACTGGCTGCGGGCCGAATTTCCCTATGAGCTGATCCCTAAACTGGCGCAGCTGAATATATGCGGTATTACCTATGAAGGCTACGGCTGTGCCGGACGGACCAATCTGCTGGAAGGCATACTGGCCATGGAAATGGCACGGGTAGATACGTCCATAGCTACCTTTTTCGGGGTACAGAGCGGCCTGGTGATGGGCAGTATCTACCTGCTGGGCTCCGACGCACAGAAGCAGGAATGGCTGCCCCAGCTGCAACAGTTCCGCAAGATCGGGGCATTCGGACTTACCGAGCCCGAAGTGGGCTCAGCCGTGGCCGGCGGACTTACCATGGAAGCAAAACGAAACGGCGATACCTGGGTGCTGAACGGTCAGAAAAAATGGATCGGGAATGCCACTTTTGCCGATGTGATCATTATCTGGGCCCGCGATGTGGACGATGACCAGGTAAAAGGCTTCCTGCTGCGGAAAGGAACTCCCGGCCTGCACGTGGAAAAAATGGAAGATAAAATGGCGCTGCGCATTGTACAGAACGGCCTCATTACCCTGAACAACTGCGAGGTACAGGAAGCGGACCGCCTGCAGCATGCCCATTCCTTTAAAGATACGGCCCGGGTACTGCGCATGACGCGTGCCGGCGTGGCCTGGCTGGCCGTAGGCTGTGCCCGCGGCGCTTACGAAAGCGCGCTGGATTATACCCGTACCCGTAAGCAGTTCGGCAAGCCCATCGCTTCGTTTCAGCTGATACAGAACCACCTGGTAGAAATGCTTTCGAACCTCACGGCTACGCAGACCCTGGTGTTCCGCCTGTCGCAGTTACAGGACGAAGGCGTGCTCAATGATGAACACGCCTCCCTGGCCAAAGTTTTCTGCAGCCTGCGCACCCGCGATATTGTAAGCCGGGCGCGCGAGGTAATGGGCGGTAACGGCATTCTTCTGCAGTACAATGTGGCCCGCTTTGTAGCGGATGCCGAAGCCATTTACTCCTACGAGGGCACCAAAGAGGTGAACTCGCTCATTGTGGGTCGGGCCATTACGGGTTACAGTGCTTTCGTATAGGTATCAATTCGTCCATTCATCGTGGACCACACCTACCAGGAAAGGCTCTCCGTTGTGCATTTTGTATACCAGGCGGAGGCTTCGCCAGTCCATACCCCTGTATTTTTCGTCGAAGCCCGGGAAGTGATTCTCGGTATAGTCGGTCTGGGTATATACACTGTCCATGTTATTGATCATGTTGCCCTTGCCTAATATTTTGTTTACGGATTTCTGCGGGGCGTTCAGGAAGTCCACATCATACACAAAGCGGTCGAAATAGGCCTGGAAGGTCATACGTATGGGTTCGCCGGAGCCGTCGAAATAGCCCCATTCCGTTTTTTTGGCGGCCCCGTCGCCGTACAGCAGTATAAAGTCGGCCTTGCTCAGGTGTACGTCTTTCAGTGTATCTACATGTCCGTAGGGCGAAAAACGCACCCCTTCCTCCGGGTGGATGTACTCGGCAAAAGCGGCGTAATTCTTGTCTTTAAGCAGCAGAAGAAGGTCCGCCGTACGGTCCCGGAGTACGGCGTCCTTATCGGTTTTGTCCACATTGCTGTTTCCGGTAGTACTTCCGGCCGGTAGTACGGGCGGTTCCGGGCTGTACTTTTCATCTCCGCAGGCGGTACACAGGAGCATACCGCACAACAGTAAGATCATGCCATCTGTTTTCATATTCTTTACTTTTTCTTATACAAGTTCTTCGGACAAGACGGTGATCGATTCGCCGTTCTTGTTGATAAGTGATACGTGAAATGCCCCGAAAGCGTTGCGTTTCATCGCATTCAACTCGGTCCGTCCTTCTTTCAGCGCCGGGTTACGGGTTCCCGTACTGATCGGGAATACCATTTCATGATCGACGCTGTAGAGGGCCGAAAGGGTTACACGGAAGGCATTATTGCCATATCCGTCCGAAAAACAGTGTGTAAGTGGCCTGGACTCTTCGGCCTGGTCCCGGGCAAAGGAAGGTCCGAACAAGACGCTGTAGCCGTGCCTGGCCCCGTCGAACAACAGGATGTGCCTGCCGGTCTCTACATCTTCTGCGTACATGAGCACGGGTGCGGCATCCGTGGCTACTACCAGCGGATCGCGTCCGTTGAGCTGATGCCCGTAGAACCAGATGCGAAACCATTCGTTTCCTTCTGCGGTGCGGAGTTTCCGCCTCCATTCGCGGGGGTGCAGGTTTTTGGGCTGGTCTATATGTGCGGTGATGCCTTCGAGGAATGTAGGGCCGGCGATTTTGTTATCCGTATTTGCCGGCCGGGGTTTTGCAAAGAGGCTGAATAATCCCATAGGCTGTCCTGTTTGAAGAACGTACGTACAGGCCGTCAACACAGTAGACATGCAGAGATGCTGATGCGGCATGTATACATTCAAATCCAATACCAATTTACGCATTTTTGCTGAAACGGACAAATGCCGGATCCTTAAAAAATGCTTTCCGTACAGATCGCCGATCGTTCATCCGTTATTTATTTCTTTATTGCAGCCCGGCTCCACGCTTTCTGCCGGGTATACCAGGTGCCGGAATGCATTTTCGTACATAGATGCCGGTCTCATGAACAATCCGGCAAAAAAAGTACAGTGCCGGAAAAGGCCGCCGTCTTCCGGATAATCAGTCACATAGAGACCATCAATGTCGTTTTTACTCCCGGGCTACATTTCATACGTCTAATGTTCGTTTTTGTATACAGGAATAATTTCTATCTTCCCGCATAGTACTTTATTTTTAAGCTATGTCCCTTTTTAAGAAAATTTTTGGAAAGAAGAACGAACCTGAATTTTCGGAAAGCGGTGCTCCTATTTACAGGCACGAAAGCAGTTCCGAAGGATTTGTACCTGCCGGCGGCGATGACCATACGGAAGAGATCAGCGATCATATCGAGCGGCATATCGGTCATGTGGACGGTGTGTTCCATGAACTGATCTCGGAACATGTGCACCTGGACATCCATATGGTAAAAGCTACGGAAGACAGACCTTTTCACGTGCTGGTAACCTCGGGCATGAGCAATAAGGCCATGAACGTACCGGCCGATCTGAAGGAGTTCGCCCATGCCGAGCTCTGCCTGCTGCTGCCCGAAGACTGGTCGCTGGAACATAAGGACTGGGACGATGAGAACCTGTACTGGCCCATCCGCTGGCTGAAAATGATCGCCCGCCTGCCGCATGAATACAATACCTGGATCGGGTACGGACATACCATTCCGAACGGTGAAGATGCGGCTCCCTTTGCCCCGGGTACCCGCCTGGGCTGTATGCTGGTAATGCCTCCCCTGAGCCTGCCCGGGGAATTCGAACAGTTGCAGACCTCTGACGGAAAGACCATTCATTTTTACATAGTAGCACCATTGTATCCCGAAGAAATGGTCTTTAAAATGAAACACGGCGTGGATGCCCTTATTGAACTTTTTGACGAATGGGACATTGATGATATCGTAGACCCGGAACGCCCGAACGTATTGAAAAACGAAGAATAAAGCAACAGTAATGAATATACCTGCCGACTACAAACCGGACTGGAACCTTTACCAGCTCTGGCACGAAGAAAAACCCGGCATTATTACGCTGGACCTGGGCTGGCGTAATGTGTCGCCCTTTGAGGAACTGCCGCACCTGGGCATGCTGAGCCTGCTGTACCAGGAAGAAACGGAGAACGGCTTTATCAGCCGGGCCGAAAGCGAGCGCCTGGCGCCTGTGGAAGATCGCCTGATCGAACAGATACTGCAGTCACAGCCCTCGGCACATGTAGCCTTTTTTACCTTTGACGGCGCCCGCCGCCTCGTGTTTTACCTGAGCGAGCCGGAAACCTTTTCCATTGCGGTGGACAGCCTGATGAAAGACGTGCCCTGGCAATACCATGTGCAGGTAGTGGAGAACGATAACTGGGCCTATTACATCGAGTTCCTGTACCCGGACGCGTACAGCATGCAGGACATACACACCAATTCCCTGCTGCGGCAGCTGGAACAGCACGGCGACAGATCGGAAGTGCCGCGCCAGGTGGACTACCATACCCTGTTCGAGGATGAAGCCGAAGCGCAACGCTATGCCGGCCGTATTGCCGAGGAAGGTTTTGATTCGGTACATGTAGAGCAGTCGGAGAACGGTTTTTCGGTAGAATTTAAAAAGACGCATGCCGTGGATTTTGATACCATCCAGGAAAACGTATACAGGGCCCTGAACCATATCGAGGAAGACGGCAGCGGCTTCTTCGGCGGATGGGGCTGTCCCGTGGTAAAGTAAAATAAACGTATATACAATAAAGGCCGGTCGTGTACCGGCTTTTCTTTTTTGCGTATATTCATCAATAACTATACGTTTTCTGTATCTCTCAGCGGAGTTAACAGCGAGTATACGGCCGAATCGAGGAAACGCCCCCGGTAATAATAATTTTCGCGGAAATGGGCCTCTTTTACGAAGCCGTTCTTTTCCAGCAGTCCGATGGAAGGCGCATTGTACGGGTTTACCCAGGCTTCTACAGAATGCAGGTTCATGTTGTAAAAAGCGTATTCCAGTGCGGCCGTCAGGGCTTCCTGCATAAGGCCGGTACGGTGAAAATCGGAGTGCAGCAGGTACCCCACTTCGCCCCGGTGATGTTTCAGGTCCATACGCCAGAAGCCGATGGTGCCGATAAGCTGTGTCGGTTCGTTACGCAGACTGATGGCCCAGGTAACGGACTGGTTCTCATCGATACCCGTATTCACCCTGCGGATCATTTGAAGGGCTTCATCCACGGAAGCGGCCTTGTCGCGGTCCAGGTAGCGAACCACATCGTCCAGGTTGCGTATACGGTATAACGCTTCTGCATCGCTCTCACTGAAACGGCGGAGCAGCAGGCGTTCGGTCTCCAGTACGGGAAATGGCTGAAAAGAAACGGACAGCATAAGGGAATATTTTTTCGAAAGATACGGTTTTTACTGTTGCTGCACCAGGCGGCCCATGATGCGGTACAGTTCCAGGGCCTGCTGCTGTACGGCGTAATCGGCGTCGAGCAGGCGTATGCGTGAATCCAGCAGGCTCTGCTGGGCCAGGTTCACTTCCAGTATGCCCGTAATTCCCTGCCGGTAGCGGTCCAGGGCCAGGTTACCGTTCTCTTCGGCCAGCTGTACATTGCTCTGTTCCAGCTCCTGTTTCTGTACGGCGGCCAGGTAGCGGTTATAGGCCATGGTCAGGGCCATGCGGTTCTCGCTTTTTACCTGTTCGTAGTTCACTTCGGCGTTCTGACGGGCAATTTTCAGGGTACGCAGCTGCGTGTTCAGGCGCCAGCTGTCGAACACGGTATAGGCCGCTGAAACACCTACCCCGGGGCCCAGGTTCTGGTTTATGAGGAAGAAACCCGCCGCATTGCGGGAGTTGCTGTAGTTCATGCTTCCGTTAAAGGTAATGCGGGGCATGCGCAGGGCATTGGTCTCGCGGTAGGTATATTTGCTGATGGCAATGTCCCGTTCGGCCAGCTGCGTGGAAAAATTGCCCTTGTCGGTCTCCTGCATCATATCGTTCAGGTTACCGATCGCAAAGGGGGCAATGCTGTCCTCTACGTCAAAATCGGTGGTCGGATCGCGCAGCAGTATCTGGTTCAGACTGGCTTTTGCCGAAGCGAGGGCCGCCTGCTGGTCGAACCAGGTCGATTTCCATGCGTTCTGGTCGATGCGTGACTGCAGCAGGTCCGATCTGTTGCCCGTACCGCCGTTCAGCCGGTTTTCGGCAATGGTAATGCGTTCCCCGGCAATGCGTATCGCTTCCTGGGTAGCGGTGATATTGCGTTTCTGTCGTATGATCTCCAGGTAGGCCGTGGTGGCATTTACAATGATGCGCTCCATCTCCTGGCGGGTAAGTATCTGGCTTTGTTCCTTCAGCTGGGTAAGGCGGTCGTAGGTGGCGAACATGCGCAGACCGTCGAACAGTACCCAGTTGAGCTGTGCCGCGGCGTTGTAGTTGCTGGTGGCCACATTGTTCTGCTGTACGCTGTTGCCGGCAGAGGTCACCTGGCGTATGTTGTTGGACGCCCAGGCCCCGGAACCGCTGAGGTTCACGGTAGGAAGCATACCGGCATTACCTACGTTTCGGGCATAGGTGGCCGCCTCTTCGTTGTTGCGGGCAATGACCACGGCGTAGTTTTTATCGAGGGCTATCTGCAGCGCTTCCCGGTATTTGAGTACCGGAGCGTTCTGGGCCTGCAGTACCAGGGCCGCAGAAAGAAAGGCGATCAGTGAACTTATTTTTTTCATGCGGTCTTCGTTTTTTTATTACGGCTCATAAAGCTGTACATGGCAGGGATCACCAGCAGGGTCAGTAACAGCGAGAAGCAGATACCGCCCACGATCACGATCCCCAGCGGCACGCGGCTCTGTGAGGCAGCTCCCAGGCTCAGGGCAATGGGCAGCGCGCCGAGGGCAGTGGCCAGGCTCGTCATCAGGATGGGACGCAAACGCATGGTAGCAGCCTCGATGGCGGCATCGTACTTGTTTTTACCCTGCTCTTTTATGTGATTGGCAAATTCCACGATCAGGATACCGTTCTTCGTCACCAGGCCCAGCAGCATGATCATACCGATCTGGCTGAAGATGTTCAGGGTCTGGTCGAACAGCCAGAGGCTCAGCAGGGCGCCGGCCAGGGCCAGCGGTACAGTGATCATGATAATGAGCGGATCGAGGAAACTCTCAAACTGGGCGGCCAGTACCAGGTAAATAAGCACCAGGGCCAGCAGGAAGGCGAACATGGTATTGCCGGAACTTTCGGCAAAGTCACGCGAGGGACCCGCCAGGTCACTGCTGAAGGTATCGTCCAGTACATCGCGCTGTATGCGCTGCATTTCAGCGATACCATCGCCCAGGGTCTTGCCCGGGGCCAGACCTGCCGACACGGTGGCCGAACGGTAACGGTTGTAGTGGTACAGCTGTGGCGGTGAACTCTGATCGGCCACGGAAATAAAGTTGTCCATCTGTACCATATCCCCGCTGGAAGTACGCATATAGATCGAGGTAAGATCGAGCGGTTCGTCGCGGTTGGCGCGGTCAAACTGGCCGATCACCTGGTATTGCTTACCGTCTTTGGTAAAATAGCCGATACGTCCGCCGCTGAAGGCCTGCTGCAGGGTATTGGCGATCTCCGCTACGGAAACGCCGGCTTCGCGGGCCTTGTCCCGGTTTATCTGCAGGGCCAGTTCGGGTTTGTTGAACTTCAGGTTTACGTCGAAACCCTGGAATACCGTACTTTTCTGTACCTCGTCCATGAATTTGGGCAGGTATTCCTTTATTTTTTCGAAGCTGGAATTCTGTAATACGTATTGTACGGGCAGTCCGCCGCGGGGGCCGCCTCCCGATGAAATGGTCTGGTCCTGTACCACAAAGGCTTTACCCCAGCTGAATTTGGAGAGGTTGCGGCTGAGCATGTCCACGATCTGCTGCTGGGTCCGCTCCCGTTCACCGGGCGGCGTAAGCATTACACGTACAAAACCGGAGTTGGCGCTGCCCGCCCCGGAAAAGCCCGGAGAGGTTACACTGAGTACGATACGGGCCTCCGGAATGGAATCCTTGGCCACCCGTACCATTTCCTGTATGTAACGGTCCATGAACTCGAAAGAGGCGCCTTCCTGGGCCGAGGCCGTTACGCGGAACACACTGCGGTCTTCGAGCGGGGCCAGTTCCGATTTCAGGTTCGTCCAGGTGCCCCAGATAATGCCTCCGCAGATAAGGATCAGCACCAGGGCCAGCCAGCGTTTGTGCATAAAGGCGCTCAGCAGGTCGCGGTAGCCGCTCTCCATCCCTTCAAAGAAAGGTTCCGTACGTTTATAGAAAGCCGAACGTTTGGTCGGGTCCTTGCGCGACATTTTTACGTTCAGTACAGGCGTAAGTGTGAGCGATACAAAGGCCGAGATCAGTACGGCGCCGGCAATTACGATACCGAACTCCCGGAAAAGCCGGCCCACAAAACCTTCGAGGAAAATGATGGGCAGGAATACCACGGCCAGTGTAATGGACGTACTGATCACCGCGAAGTAGATCTCGTCGGAACCCTGGCGGGCGGCCTCGTGCTTGTCCAGCCCCTCCTCCATTTTCTTAAAGATGTTCTCGGTGACCACAATACCGTCATCCACCACCAGGCCCGTAGCCAGTACAATGGCCAGCAGCGTCAGTACATTGATGGAGAAACCGAAAATGTACATGATAAAGAAGGCTCCGATGAGCGACACCGGTATATCGAGCAGCGGACGGAAGGCAATGAGCCAGTCGCGGAAGAACAGGTAAATGATGATCACCACCAGGATAAAGGCAATGAGCAGGGTCTCCTCTACTTCCTCGATGGAATTGCGGATGAAGGTGGTCTGGTCCAGGGCAATGTCCAGGCGGATATCTTCCGGGGTCTCGGCCTTCAGTTTATCGTAACGGCTGTAAAATTCATCGGCGATATCGATGTAGTTGGCCCCGGGCTGCGGTACAATGGCCAGACCGATCATGGGCACGTTCGATTCGCGCAGGATGGTCTCCTCGTTCTCCGGTCCCAGGCGGGCAAAGCCCACATCGCGGAAACGCACGATGGTATTGCCGTTGTTAACGATGATCAGGTTGTTGAAATCGTTTTCGGTATACAGCCGGCCGAAGGTGCGCACGGTAAGTTCGGTGGTATTTCCCACGATCTTACCGCCGGGCAGCTCTACGTTCTCGCGGTTCAGGGCGTCCACCACGTCCTGTGGCGAAAGGCGGTGTGCGGCCAGGCGTGCCGGGTCCATCCACAGGCGCATGGCGTATTTCTTCTCGCCCCATACCTGTATGCTGCTCACGCCCGGTATGGTCTGCAGGCGTTCCATCAGTACATTGGTGGCGTAATCACTTATTTCCAGGTGACTGCGTGTATCGCTCTGTACCAGCATGGAAATAATGGCGTCGGAGTTGGCATCGGCTTTGGACACGATGGGCGGACCGTCGATATCGAGTGGTAACTGGCGTACGGCCTGCGAAACCTTGTCGCGTACGTCGTTGGCGGCGGCTTCCAGGTCCACACCCAGTTCAAACTCTACCGTAATTACACTGCTTCCGAGGTTGCTGGACGAAGAAACACTTTTGATACCGGCAATACCGTTGATCGATTTTTCGAGCGGCTCGGTGATCTGCGACTCGATGATATCGGCATTGGCACCCACATAATTGGTGCGTACGGTAATGATGGGCGGATCGATGGAGGGATACTCCCGTACCCCCAGGTACGTAAAGGAAATGGCCCCGAACAATACGATCACGATGTTCAGTACAATGGCCATTACCGGCCTTTTAAGGCTGACGGATGCTAAACTCATAGGCCTTTATTTCAGGTTTGTGAATTTAACGGGCATATCGGGACGCAACTGCATAATGCCGGTGGTAATGACCGTATCGCCGGGTTTAAGACCGCTGGTGACCTGTACGGTAGAATCGGTACGCAGGCCGATATTGATCTTTACGGCGGCCGCTTTGCCTCCGCGGGCCACAAATACCTTCTGTCCCTTCAGTTCGGGGATAATGGCATTGGTAGGCACCATGAGCGAAGGACCGCTGTGCGGCAGGTTTACCCATACTTTGGCAAATACGCCGGGGTACAGGGCATTGTTCTTATTGGGATACAGCGCCCGCACACGCAGGGCGCGCGTAGCCTCGTCCACCTGGGATTCCAGGGCATATACGGGGGCCGTAAGCGTATCTTTGGAAAGTTCCGTAGTGAATTTCACGTTTTTAGTGCGGGTAAGCGCGGGATAATAACGCTCGGGAATGCTGAACTCCACGATCAGGGGCGAAACCTGGGTGAGCGTGGTGATCTCATCGGCCGGGGATACAATGGCGCCCTGGCTGATGCGGCGCAGTCCGAGTTTGCCGGTGAACGGCGCACGTATTTCCGTTTTAGCGATCTGGGCCCTTACCAGGTCCATATCGGCCTCAATGGTGTGCAGCTGGTTCAGGGCCGCGTCGTAATCCTGTGAACTTACGGCATTGGTCTTCAGCAGTTCTTTAAGGCGGGTTTCATTCTTGGAGGCCAGTTCGCGCTGTATTTCCAGTTTTCGCAGCTGGGCCTGCAGGTCGTTGTCGAAGATCTTCATCAGCAGGGTACCCTGTTGTACAATGGCGCCTTCTTTAATATTGAGCTGCACCACGCGGCCGCTCACTTCGGGTTTCAGTACCACGTTCTGAAATGCCAGTACCGAACCGCTGCTGAGCAGGTTCTCACTGATGTCCTGCTCTTTTACCACGGTGCCGAGTACCGAAATAGCCTTTGTACCCGAAGCGCCCGGTTTGCCGTTTTCGGCCGATGCGGTCATTTTAGCGACCACCTTCCAGCCGATCCAGCCCAGGAAAGCCAGTACCAGTATGCCGATTATAATCGTTCTCTTTTTCATGTTCGTATAGATGTTGCTGCAGAGGTCTTTAACTGTCCTTTTTTGTGTTATGGCTTAAACTAAATGTACAATTCTGAAGTAATTTTGAAGAACGGCCATTTCCGGCCGTTTTTAATCACCATGCTGTATTTTTATTCGCATCGGGTTCTTCGGTAAGGCTTCGAAATTATCGTTGATACGCTGCATCTGTTCGTAAAAATGCTGTATTTCATCGGCCGTAAACCCGTTGAAGGCGATCTTTTCGAAATCCTTTACCTTTTTGCGGATGCGTTCGATGTTCTTCACCCCCGTGGCCGTAAGCATCACCTGCTTTTCCCTGCGGTCCTCGGCATTTACAAGCCGTTCTACAAAGTTATGCTCTTCCAGGTAATCGAGGATCTTTACCACGTAAACTTTATCGATATGCAGGTTCTCACTGATCTGCTGCTGGGGTATCCCCTTTTTTTCGGAATGCAGGTAAAGCAACACCGTAAAGTAGCGTCCGGGGTCAATGTCTTCCATGTGTTTGGACAGGGAAGCGAAATACTGTTTGGCCATTACGGAAAAGTATTGTCCCAGGGGAAGCTTGCGATCGGTAAATGCGTTTTTGGTTCGTTGCGCCATGGCACAAATATAGTTAGCAATACCTACCGTAAAAGAAATTAACCATTACTTAAAACAATGATTTTTCAGGAAGGCATTCTGGTCATCCCTGCAGGGCACTGCGGAAATACGGCACAAAGATCACAGCCGCCGTTACCAGGCTCGCCAGCGCGCATACGAGTACTGCCGCTGCGGCCAGGTCTTTAATATGTCCGGCTTTCGGGTTGCGTTCCGGCCATAGTTTATCCGTAAGCATTTCGATGGCCGTATTGATGAGTTCGGCCGCCAGTACCATACCGATGCATATCCAGATCAGTATCCACTCCGTTGCCTGTATCTTAAAATACAGTCCGGCGGCATTTACCGCGAGAACGGCCGCCATGTGTATGCGAAAATTAGGCTGGGTGCGGAATGCGTAGCGTAATCCTCTCCATGCATATACGAAAGCCATCCAGCGCCTTTTCATATCACTTGAAATCGATGGTGAATTTCAGGTTGAAAAGCCGTGGTGTGAGGTAATTGGGAACACTGTAGTAAAAGCCTTTGTAATCGCGTATCCAGTTGTAGGAAACGGTATTGTTGATCCCCAGCAGGTTGTATATCTCCAGCGCAAAGGCAGCACGGCGGATGTACTTTTTGGCGTTCTCCATGCGGGCGCTCTTGTACTTAATGTCGGGTGAGATCACTTCGTACAGGAAACCCAGGTCCACACGGCGGTAGAACGGCATACGCAGCGTATCGGCATAGCGGTTCTTGTTGGGCGGACCATAAGGCCAGCCCGTACCCAGCACCAGGTTCAGGCTCACTTTCAGCTGGGGCAGTTTGGGAATATTGTCCTGGAAGAAAATGCTGAAGGTAACACGCTGATCGGTAGGGCGCGGTACAAAACCCGGCGTTACCAGGCTGCTGTCGAAAGCCGGTACATTGCTGCCCGGGTAGATCTGGTTGCCGTTCACGTCGTAGTATTTATAATAGTAATCGTCTTTAATGTCTTCTTTGGTCTGCAGGAAGGAAATGGTGGCCCAGCTCTCCACCCCGCGGATAAACTCGCCGTTCAGCTTCATATCGGCGCCGTAGGCAAAGCCCCGGGCATTGTTCTGGGCATAGTAACGGATGCGGATATTATCCAGTTCGTAGGGATTGAGATTGGTCAGGTACTTGTAATAGGCCTCCGCCGTAAGTTTGAACGGCCGTTTCCATATCTTGAAGTAGTAATCGAGCCCGCCCAGCGCCATAATGGAACGCTGTGCCTTTACACTGGTATTGATGCTGCCGTCCATATCGCGCAGTTCGCGGTAGAACGGGGCCTGGTAATATACGCCGCCCGCCACGCGGAACACCATATTGCGGCGTTTCCAGTTGGGCGTTATGGCCAGCTGCATACGCGGCGAAATAAGCCATTCCCTGTTGATGCTCCACCACTGGGCACGTACCCCGATATTGAGCATGATCAGGGTGGAATCTTTGGCCAGATCGCGGTAATTGAATTCCGTATAGCCGCTTACCCGGTGCGAAAGCAGCATGATGTCCGACTTTACAAAGGTCTGTGCATTGATCGGCGTATCGTCCTGCGGACCGTAGTACGGCAACAGGTACGAGGCGCTGTCGCTGATGTTCCACTCGCGCAGCTTATCGTTGATCAGTTCGTTCTTATACTGGGCGCCCCAGCGTATGGAAAATTTCTCCTTACTGAAAATACCTTTGTGGTCTACCGCTATAATGCGGGCTTCGAGAAAGTTGCGGGCATGGTTTATGTAGCCGCCGGAACCGATGGGCGAGGTTACTTCGCCGTAGGTATCGCTGGCCGGGTTATTGTCCAGCTCGCCCAGCCTGTAGGAACCTTCGATATCGAAACGTTCGCTCTCTTTGGTCTGGGTGTAGGAACCGATGAATTTCAGTTCTACGTGTTCAGACGGTCTGGCCAGTATGGTAAGCGCGCCCAGGCCGGTGGCAAAATTGGTGATCTCCCGGCCGCCCATGGCCACACTCAGTTTGTAGGTCTGCTGTATGGTGCCGAACGAGGTCTCCCGCGACTGCGGAAAGAACAGGTACTGGTTGGAGGAATAAATACCCAGCAGGGAGATATCTACCTTTTCGGACGCGATGAAGGTGGCCTGGCCCTGGAAATCGTAAAAGCGGGGTTTGTACTCGCCGCGGGTATCCATAAAACGCAGCAGGTAGTTGTTGGAACGGTAACGTCCGCCCAGGTTCAGCTGCAGGCGCTTTTTAAAGAGCGGGGCCTGTACATAGGCGCTTCCGCCCAGCAGGCCTATGTTTCCGCCGGCGGCAAATTTGGTGGGTTTGCGGTAGGTGATATTCAGTACCGACGACATTTTATCGCCGTAACGGGCCTCGAAACCACCGGAAGAAAAGGCGATCTCTGAGATCATATCGCTGTTGATGAAGGAAAGGCCCTCCTGCTGACCGCTGCGGGCCAGGAAGGGACGGTATACTTCTACGTCGTTGATGTAAATAAGGTTCTCGTCGAAACTGCCCCCGCGCACCGAATAGCCCGTGCCCAGCTCGCTGTTGCTGTTTACGCCCACCTGCGATTTAATGAGGGCAATGATGGGGTCGCCCACCGTGGAAATTACCTTGGCGTGTTCGGGATCTATGCTCACCGTGGGCATACCGTGGTGTCTTTCGGCACGTATCACCGCCGTATCGCGGGTAGAGGAAGGATTCAGCAGCGGCGTGTAATTTACCGTTTCGCCTTCTTTCAGGTTAAAAGATCGGGTCTCGTTCTCGAAACCTACATAACTGGCCACCACCACAATCTTGCGGCCGGCGGGTACTTTCAGGCTGAATTTGCCGTCGGCATCCGTGCTCACGAGGCTTCTTTCGCCTTCTACATATACGTGGGCAAAAGCGAGCGGCAGCCCCAGGTGATCTTTAACCGTTCCCTGTACTATGGCCGTCTGGGCGTGGGAAAGCAGAGCAAACAGGCATCCCAGTAAGGTAAGTACTACTTTTTTTTTCATCGGGGAACAGGGCTGCCTTATTTCTTATCGGGATTCTTGAATTTGCCTTTTTTCAGTGCGTCAAAGAATTTGTACCAGGCGATGGGGTTCAGGATATTGGCCGGGGGAATACCGCCAGCGTAGTATGCCTGGTAGTTGCGTTCGGCCATAACGTTCTTAAAGGCCACTCCGCCCGAGATAGGCGTATTTTCGTATACGAGTGCCAGTTCCTGTTCATTCAGGTTCTTCATGGCACGGTCGTAATCTTCATCGTTCAGTTTCAGGTCCATGAACGCCTTTTCGAAACCTTCTTTCGAGAAGGGCATCACGGTTTTGGTCTTGAGGTAAATGGTATCTCTTTTCAGCTGTTTCTGCATGTAGATGCGATCTTCTTCCGGGTTCTGGGGGACAAAGTAAAGTCCGCTCTTATACCCCACACTCGAGAACAACAGGGTATCGCCGGGTTTGGCCACTACGGTAAAGAAACCATCGTAATCGGAAATGGTACCCATGCGGGCATTTTTAATGCGTACGGTAACAAAGGGAATGGCCTTGCTGCTGTCGATATCGGCCACAAGTCCGCTGATCTGTACCGCGGTTATCTTTTTCGTGGTATCCGAATCCGCCTTCTGGGCAGACGCGGCCGTTGCACAGAACAGCATCAGAAATAGTATGTAAACAGTTCTTTTCATGTTATATCTTCACAAAACGGGTGCGGGCCTTGTTCTTGCCGGAACGCATATATACGATATATACGCCCTGAGCCCAGTTTGAAACGTCAAAAGTATTTAAATATTTCAAGTCATTTTCCTTTTTTACCAACACTTTCCCGTTCATGTCGCAGATCAGCAGCAGCTCGGCCTGTTCGTACAGGTTGCCGGGCAGGGCCACATTAATGCTGCCGGAAGCGGGATTCGGGAACACAAAAATGTCCTTGTCCGTAAGACCGGGTGTATACGGATTACAGAAATCCAGCTCCTGCGAAGCGCCGAAACTGCTCCACGCTCCTATTTGTATACCGTTGATGTCTAAAAGTTCAGCGCGACCGTTACCAAAGCCGCAGCAAAGCCCGTCCTCCCCGGAATCGCTGAGGCGCAGCGTGTAACAGGCATACGGCAGGCAGATGTTCAGGGTGTCGGTGGACTGTGCGGAGGCATTCAGGCCCGAGCCGCTTTCTACCACATTGCCGGATGCGTCTTTTATCTCCCAGGAAAATTCCTGCGGGTACAGATCATACTGCACTACCAGGCGTACTTCGGCCCCATGCACACGCACGACCGTATATTCCGCCGTATCGGCAGCCGTGGTGCCGGGAGACCAGGCCATGGCCCGGAACGTGTTTTCCCCGAAAAGACCGAGCGACTGCGACGGAAAACTGAACATCACCTGGTCGCTGTAATCCCAGCTGCCGCCCTTGCATTGCAGCAGGCTGTCATCACCTATGTTCAGCTGTACACAAACGGAATCGAGCTGCTGAAAGCCGATGTTCGAGATCAGTACAAATACGTTGGCGCTGTCGGCGCAGGTCACCGAATCGGCCGATGTAAAGGAACTGATGTCCACCCCGTAGGCAACGGGCGCGGTGGAAGGCTGATGTCCGTCCAGGGTCATGACCCCGGTATTGGCCGGATCGAGCCAGTCGCGCAGCCGGGTATCGGGTGTACCTCCACCCTCCCAGCTCACGGAGAATTTACCGTAAAAATCGCTGCCGTTGGGATTGCTGCAGGAAGCCTGTCCGCCGTGCAACTGTCCCACAATGCGGTGTGCGGCGTCGTACAGGGGCGATCCGCTGGAACCGCCTTCCGTGGTGCCGGAATCCCATTTCTGTACCTTCCAGTGGTTCTGGGCCGGATCGGCGCAGGTATAACAGGTATCCAGTATCAGGGAGGTGTCCCGGCTTATTTTTTTAATATCTCCTTTGGGATGATGAATGCCCACATGGTCTTTGGTAGCCGTTCCGCTGCGGTCCCAGCCGCTGTAATAGGCAAAGTAATTGGCCGGCGGCGGAAAGTTCATTTCCAGCAGGGCAAAGTCCGAAGGGGCATGCCGGGCATGGATCACGGCACCGTTCACCGTCTGGGTCTGCGGACCGTCTATATCGCTGCAGTCCGGGCTTTCGTAATTGAACATGAACACCGTGGACGTGGTCACATTGCAGTGATTGGCAGTGAGGATATAGGGTCTGCCGTCTTCGGCGGTATTGTTCACGAGCGCTCCGGAACAGAAACGCGAACCACCGCTGGTAAGCAGCATCACGGCCGAACGTTTCTCCGTCTGCCAGTTAGTGCCCTGCGGACAATTAATGTTCACATTACAGTTGCCCGAAGAGCCGAAACCCTTGGCGGGCAGAAAATCGGCACGTATGCCGTAGATGGCCGACTGCAGCCGGGCATGGAACCAGGCATCGGCACGGGACGACTGTATCTCCAGCGTACAACGCTGCCCACCCAGGGGCAGGGTCACAAAAGAGCCGTCCAGTGCGGCTTCGGAAGGACTGTAAGGCCCCAATACGCCGTATTCGTTAAAGAGCCAGAAGCGGGTACCTTCGGGCGCCGAGATATCCGAGAAAAAAAAGTTGAGCGATAAGGCGCCTTCCGATTCAAAAATAAGCTGTTTTACGTGTACCCCCTTACCCAGCGCCGTAAAGCCCGAAAGTTGCAGGCCGGTATCCAGCGGAACGGGGATACCGAAATCGTATACTTTATCGGTTCCGGCTGCCGGCAACTGCGCAGATGTTGGCGCGGCAATATTCCACACGGCAGGTTTGGGCAGCGTTACGGTACCTGAAAGAGAGGCAGGAAGCTGTGCAAAAACGGCGGTGCAGAGGCACAGGGCCGAAAATAATGTGCCTAAAGTCTTCATTATTCACCTGTAAAAATAGTTAATTTGTACCGATAACGTATGAAAAAGCTAAAAAATGTACTCGTATCCGTCCGTTTCCTGAACGTTGTTACGGTATGTATATACGTATACCTGTCCTTTTCGGTATTCCCGGAGATGTACGGGGCTGCGCTGCTTTTTACGGCGGCTACGGCCCTGAGCCTGATGGCCGGCAATATGCTGAACGATTATTACGATACGGAGACCGACCGCATCAATAAGCCCGGCCGGCCTAGCCTGGTTATGCTGTTCGGCCCGCGCAACACTGTACGCATTTACCTGGGTACGCTACTGGCCGCAGTACTCTGTGCCATTGCCACCCTTTCACTGTACGCTATGGGTATTGTATTGCTGGCCAATCTGCTGCTGGCTTTCTATGCCCGTTACGGTAAATACACAGGCTTTGCGGGCAATGTACTGGTGGCCTTCCTGAGCGGACTCAGCGTTTTTGCCCCCTACCTGCTTGTTACCGAAAAACAGCCCTGGAACAGCAAATGGGAACTGCTCAACGAAGCGTATGTACAGCCCCTGGTGCTGTGCAGCGTGCTGGCCTTTTTCTTTTCGCTGCTGCGCGAGTGGATCAAAGACCTGGAAGATCATGAAGGCGACCGCCGGGCGGGTTTTAAAACGGGTGTGGTGCTGCTGGGCCCGGTTGCCGCCGTGTGGCTATGCCGCCTGGGCTTACTGGTCTGCCAGGGAGCATTGCTGGTACTGGCCTGGCGACTGAACAACTGGGTGGGCATCGTTTGGCTGCTGCTCTTCTCGCTGGTTGTCATTGTGTTGTGGACCGGCAGTGAAAAACGCCATTTCCGGATGGCCTCCGCCCTGCTAAAAGTCGTATTTTTGAGCGGAATTCTGGCTTATTTTTATTTATGAATCTACCTATTGCACTGGCTTCCAATTCACCGCGGCGTTTACAGCTGCTGGAAGGAGCCGGTTTTATTGTAACGCGCGTAAGCAGCGATGGCGACGAAGATTTCCCTGAGGATATGCCCCTGGCGGAAGTGGCTCCTTACCTGGCCTGCAAGAAAATGGAACGCGTAGAAAAACAGGAACTGATCGTCCTGACCGCCGATACCACCGTGGTATTCCCGGACGAGATCCTGAACAAACCCGCCACCGAAGAGGAAGCCGTACGTATGCTTAAGAAACTCAGCGGCCGCAGCCACAAAGTGGTCACGGGCGTGTGTATGCGCAACCCGGCCGGACAGATTGTATCCTTTTCCGATACAACCGAGGTCTGGTTCCGCGAACTGGACGAAGCCCTGATCGCCTATTACCTGCAGCACGGAAACCCGTACGATAAAGCCGGAGGCTACGGGATACAGGACAGCATCGGTTACCTGGGCATCGATAAGGTGAACGGCTGCTTTTACAATGTAATGGGCCTGCCCGTACGCCTGGTGTACGAAAATTATTTAAAACTACTGTAAATGAGAATTATAACTACCATTCCGCACCCGCGGATCAAAATATCGGTCTTCCAGATGAACGGTAAATTCCTGCTGAAAATGGAAGCAGGGCCTTATGAACAGACCTATAAGATCTATGAAGAGGAAATTACTTCCATTGAGCACCTGGAACGTATTTGTAACGAAGAGTTTATGAATACCGTAATACGTCGTTTCGAATCGATGATGAACGATTTCGAGAAAGCCATGAGCGCTTCGCTGGACGTGCAGTAAGACGTTTATTCTTTTACAAACACCCGCTGCGCCCGGGATCCCTGGTTTTCGAGCTCTATTATGTAGGCTCCCGGTACCAGGGACTGCACATTGATGGTGCTTCCGTTGCCTGTGTTGTGCAGGCTGCCGTCCATCCGGAAAATTTTCCAGGCGATATCGCCCTGCAATCCGTCGATGTTCAGGTGATCACTTACCGGGTTCGGGAACAGGTTGAACTTCAACAAGTCTGCCTCATCCTGTCCGAAGGTGGGAGAACGTAACAATTTGACATGCCGTGTAGTTACAAAGGAAGGAACAAATGTTAACAACTCCGTTTTAGTGATATACCCCGGCGCGGAATAACTTACGTTGAACTGCCCGGACTGTAATACGCCCGAGGTAAAGGAACCGTCGAGGTAGGTACGTGCCGTATCAAACCCGAAAGGATAATCCACGCTTACCTGCGCCCCGGAGATGGGACTGCCGTCGGTAGAATCGGCCACGGTACCCTCCAGGTAGGCGGCCCGCTGAAAAGTAGGTTTCACGATCCAGAGCCCGGTATTGATGTCGCTCAGTATCCAGTTTCCGCTGGGCAGGTAGGGATATACGCCCCAGTTGCCCATAAAACCGTTGCCGTTGCCAAAAGGATAGGTATCAAAATAACCGGTGATGACCGGGTTGGTCGGCCGGTGTGCATCTATTAACACAATACCTTGTGTGTAATACGATACAGCCAGCCAGTCGTTATTTACCACGTGTACGTTATGCGGTACGGCCAGGCTTCCCGGGCGGCTGCGCACAGCGCCCTTGAATACCGGGAACGTGGGATCGCTGATATCGTAGGCGGCCACATAGGCCGAAGACACCTCGTCGGTAGTATACATGATGGAGGCATCTTTGTTGGGCCACACATTATGCGTAAAATAACCGGGCGTGTACGTAGTGGAATACACCACGGGATTCTGCACGTCGGATACGTCCATGATGGCGGCATAACCGTCCAGGATGGCCCCGGCATACATGGTATCGCCACGCACAAAGGCATCGTGTATGTAAAAATCACCGAAACGGCCCAGGTACTGCGGATTTTCCGGGTCGGCATTCAGGTCCAGCGCCACATAACCCTGCCCGGAAAGGAAACCCGAGGCCCCGAACAGGAAGCAGATGCCTTTTTCGTCAATAAAAATGGTATGGGCATTGGTAATGGTATCGTCGGGCGTAAGCTGGTAATGCGTGTAGGGCACATTGCCGTTGGGCAGGTCCTGCAGGTTCACGATGGTGAGTCCGCCCCCGCCCTCGGTAACCACGTAGGCATAATGATCCCAGGTCTTGATCTCCCGCCAGATGCTGTGTGCACCAGGCACCATCGCTACTTCTACTGCCGCCGAAGGTGTGGTAATGTCCACGATACTGAGGCCCTCGCAAGTGCCTACCAGTGCGTATTCGCGACCATTGGCCGCATATCCCCAGATATTGCTCAGGCAGGTATCTCCGTAGCCCCGGTGTCCCTTCAGCTGAAAATTCACCTGGGTCTGGGCGCACAAAACCTGTACAAAGCCCAGGGCCAGCAGTACGATCAGTAGTTTCTTCATTTATAGGTCTAAACTGGTTTGATTGTCATCATCCTCAATATCGATCTCCAGCGGGTCTTCTTCTTCCTCCTCCTCTTCGGCCTCAGCTTCCGATTCGTACATCGTAAGTTCTTCTATATTATTGATATTGATCTTGTTTCCTTTCGCCGTATCGCCTTTTACCGCAATGAACTCATTTACCCTGATCATTTCGGTTTTTTCTTCCTTCTGCTTGCCGAACAGGTATTTCACCTCGATCTCGGGGTCGGCATCAAAAGTATAGGACACCAGCGAAACGTTCTCGTTCTCCGGTAATAACGAAATAATCTTGTCAATAGTTTCAGGTTGTACGCGTTTTACGTAGTAATCGTCCTTTTCGTTGTCCTTGTACACCAGGGTAAGGATGCTGCCTTCCACAAAGGGACCGATGTATTCGGGTACATCTTCGAAATACACCGTAGCTTCCGGGTTTACAATGCGGTAGGTACCGTTCCGCTGCAGCACAAAGGCTTTTTCGCCCGGTTTGAAATCGCCCAGGTAATTGCCGCGCTCTTCGGTATTGAAACGGCGCGTACTTTCATCGAACCACATGGAACGTGCATCCAGGGTACTTTCTCCGATAGACTTGCGTACGATCTTGCGCACGGGGAACTTGCTCAGGATATTTCCCTGTGCGTCGCGGCCCTTGATGGACAGTTCGCCGATGTCGAAGTCGAATATCTGTTTTTTGAGGCGTGGACGCGGTTTCAGGTACACGGTAAGTATCTCGCTCTCCCCTTTCGGATTCACCGTAAAGTAGTGGATCTGTGAGCCCGGCGTGCCTTTGGTAAGGTCGTAATCCTTGTCGCGGGTGATCCCTTTTACGCGGAAACGTTTTACCATATAGGCGCCGTTCTTGCCGTCGCGGTAGATCATATGGTACACCGTGTTCTGGTTCTCGCGCATCCAGAGGCTGATGTGTATGGCGTTTTTGCCGATAAAGGCCTTTTCTGTGACCTTACTTACGGTCATGGTACCGTCTTCGCGGAACACGATGATGTCGTCGATATCGGCACATTCGCAGATATACTCGCCGTTTTTGAGGCCATAGCCCACCATACCTTCTTCCTTGTTCCAGTACAGTTTTTCGTTACGCACCACCACCGATACGGCCTCTACGCTTTCGAACGAAGCGATCTCCGTTTTGCGTTCGCGGTCCTTGCCGTATTTCTTTTTGATCTCTTTGAAATAGGCGATGGCGTAATCGGTGAGGTGATCGAGATTGTGCTGTACCTTTACCAGGCTGTCGTTGAGGCGGGTGATCAGTTCGTCGTTCTTGAAGGAGTCGAACTTCGAGATGCGTTTGATGCGGATCTCGGTAAGGCGTATGATATCGTCGCGGGTGATCTCGCGGTAAAAATCGGGTTTATAGGGATCGAGGCCCTTGTCGATGATGCGGATCACCTCTTCCCAGGATTCCGCCTCCTCAATTTTGCGGTAAATGCGTTTTTCGATGAAGATCTTTTCCAGGGAGGCAAACAGGATGCTTTCCATCAGTTCGCTCTTTTCAATCTCCAGCTCCTGGCGCAGCAGGTCGCGGGTAGCATGGGTGTTGTAACGCAGGATATCGTTGACGCCCATGAATACGGGGCGCTCGTCGATAATTACGCAGGCATTGGGCGAGATACCCAGTTCGCAGTCCGTAAAGGCATACAGGGCCTCGATGGTCTTATCGGGCGAAATGCCGGCGGCCAGGTGCACCATAATTTCCACGTTCTGGGCCGTATTGTCCTCCACCTTACGGATGCGTATCTTGCCCTTTTCGTTGGCGCTTACGATGCTGTCCATCAGGGAACCCGTGGTGGTGCCGAAGGGAATTTCAGTAATGACCAGGGTCTTGTTGTCGAGAATGGATATTTTGGCGCGTACGCGGATCTTTCCACCGCGCAGACCGTTGTTGTACTTGGAAAAATCGGCCGAACCGCCCGTGGGAAAATCGGGCATGATATCCGTGGTCTTCCCTTTCAGGATATCGATGGAAGCATCGATCAGCTCGTTGAAGTTGTGGGGCATGATCTTACAGGCCAGGCCCACGGCAATACCTTCCACGCCCTGTGCCAGCAGCAGCGGGAATTTAACCGGCTGATGGATGGGCTCTTTGTTACGGCCGTCGTACGAGGCCTGCCAGGGTGTGGTCTTGGGATTAAAGATGGTATCGAGGGCAAACTTGGTGAGGCGTGCCTCGATGTAACGCGCGGCAGCGGCCCCGTCGCCCGTGAGTATATTTCCCCAGTTCCCCTGGGTATCGATGAGCAGGTCTTTCTGCCCCAGCTGTACCATGGCATCGGTAATGGACGCGTCGCCGTGCGGGTGATACTTCATGGTATTCCCCACCACGTTGGCCACTTTGTTGTAACGGCCGTCCTCCAGCTCGTACATACTGTGCATAATACGGCGCTGTACGGGTTTAAGTCCGTCTTCAATGGCCGGTACGGCCCGTTCCAGGATCACGTACGAGGCATAATCAATAAAATATTCTTTATACATCCCGCCCAGCGGGGTCACTTCCCCACCCGCATGTGACGGGCTTTTGGGGTCGTTCTTCGGCAAGTTGTTCTCTTCCATTTCGGACATAGCTGCAAAAATACGATTCCCGGCGGAATTTTAAGAGGGGACATTCATTAGTTTTTCTGAAAAAAAATGCGTATCTTATAGCTGTATAGTATGCATGCATACTATTTTTATAATTAATTATCAGCACTTTAACCTTTTTTTAAGCCCAAATAGTATGCTTGCATAACAATATATGCAGAAATGTGTTCTATCTTTGTAGTGTCAAAACAAAGAACATTGATCATTCATTAAAAACTTTAGTATCATGGAAAAGGAACTTAAAAATCTGCTGTATGCAGGAGTGGATCTCGCCGCTGCTGCTTCTGAAAAATTTCAGAAAAGTGTGACCGAACTGGTCGACAAAGGAACTATTTCTCCCGAAGACGGTAAAAAATGGGTAGACGATATGTTTACCAAGACCGAAGAGCGTAAAGCGGAATTCGAGAAGAAATACAAAGAGTTCACTTCTAAACTCAAAGGTTCTGTAAAAAAGAACACCGAGGATGAAGTAGAAGAACTCCGCAAGAAACTGGCTGACCTGGAAGCGAAACTTGCCAAGAGCAAAGGCGGCGCCCAGAATGCCGCTAAATAAGGGTTTTACATATATCCATAGACAAACAAACAACAATAAAAGATCCCGGTACACTGTGCCGGGATTTTTTGTTTTACCGTACGTCTTATTTTCCGTTGCGGGCCCGCTGCATAGGGTTTCCGCCAGTGCTTTGTCCGCGTGCCTGCCGGCCACGGTCCTTGAACATTTCAATACGACTGCTCTGTACCATACGCGGCAGACTGTTGTTCTTTTCGTCGATATCGGCCGTTTCGCGGTAAGGGTCCAGGCGAATGCCCGTAACTTCCGCCTTTTTCAGGAATACCTTACTTACCTTATGTTCGTTCTTGCGCCAGATATAGGCACTGATGCGGTCTATTTCCTTTGTACCGTCGGCATAGGTCCACTCGATGATGAGCGGCATTACCGTACCGCCCTTATTGCTGAACTGCAACTCGTAGAGGTACATATTTTCGTAACGGGCAAAATCTGCGGCAGGCAGTACGTCCAGGCCTTCATTGCGGTTCTCGATCACGCGGGTACGTGTGGTGTCCCTGGCCGGATCGTAATAATAGTAGAAATCGCGCAGTGCGGTATCCGTATCCACCAGGAACTGCATGCCGGCTTCCTTATTCCGCAGCATACTGATGTGTTTAAAGGTATCCGGGCGGGGCGCACGGCTTACGAAGGTGTCCATCTTTACCGGCACCATTTTGGCCGCTTCTATTTTAAAGGCCCGTACACTGTCCAGCGAAATATCCACCGGCTCAATGTCCAGGAACCAGCCTCGCCAGAACCAGTCCAGGTCTACACCCGAAGCGTCTTCCATGGTGCGGAAGAAATCGGCCGGTGTAGGATGTTTAAAGGCCCAGCGGCGTGCGTACTCCTTAAAGGCATGGTCGAACAGTTCGCGACCCATCACGGTCTCCCGCAGGATATTGAGCGCCGTGGCCGGTTTGCCGTAGGCATTGTTGCCGAACTGTATAATATTTTCGCTGTTGGTCATGATCGGCTCCAGCTCGTCCTTGGGCATCTTCATGTAATCCACGATCTTGTGGGCCGGTCCGCGCGAGGAAGGATAATTATTGTCGAACTCCTGTTCGGTCAGGAACTGCAGAAAGGTGTTCAGTCCTTCGTCCATCCAGCTCCACTGGCGTTCGTCACTGTTGATGATCATGGGGAAGAAGTTGTGTCCCACTTCGTGGATAATGACGGTGATCATGCCGTATTTGGTACGTTCGCTGTAGGTACCGTCGGGCTCTGTGCGGCCGAAGTTAAAGCAGATCATGGGGTATTCCATACCGTTGCTGGCCTCTACACTGATGGCCACCGGGTATGGGTACGGAATGGTGAATTTACTGTATACGCGCAGCGTATGTGCCACGGTCTTGGTGGAATATTTACGGTACAGTCCGTAGGCCTCGTTGCCGTAATAGCTCATGGCCATTACCTTTTTACCGTCGATATCCACGCCCATGGCGTCCCAGATGAATTTGCGGGAACTGCCCCAGGCAAAATCGCGTACGTTCTCGGCTTTGTAATGCCAGGTGCGGGTTGCGGTCTTTTCGGGGGCTTTTTCGCGGGCCAGGGCCTCTTCGCGGGTTACGATCTCTATGGGTTCGCTGCTGTTCTGGGCCTGTTCCCAGCGTTTGTACTGATCGGGCGTAAGTACGCTTTTATAGTTCTGGCAGGTACCGGTGGCGCCGATCACGTGGTCGGCCGGTACGGTCATTTTTACGTCGAAATTACCGAAGACCAGGGCAAACTCTCCCCTTCCGGTGAACTGTTTGTGGTTCCAGCCCTGGTAATCGCTGTATACGCACATGCGCGGGTACCACTGGGTAATGGTGAACAGGCAGCCGGTTTCGCCGATGCATTCCACCCCGCCGCGGCCGCCGACCTTCATGCGCTCGGGGATGCGGTATTTCCAGCGTACCTTGAATGTGATCTTCTGTCCGGAAGTAAGCGCTTTGGGCAGGTCGATACGCATCATGGTATAATTGATGGTATACGGCAGGGCTGCGCCTTTGGCATCGCTTACTTCCAGTATCTGAACGCCGTGACCGGCCAGGGCGGCGCGTTTGTCCACGGAGTTGAGCGCTCCCGGGGTCAGCGGCGACGAAGACATTTTCGAGCCGTCGAACTGCAGGCTTTCCGCATTGGGATCATGCTCGTTCTCATCCAGTTGCATCCAGATATAGGTGAGTGCATCCGGGGAATTATTGGTATAGGTGACCCATTCGGAACCTTCGAGGGTAAAATCGTTCTCATTGAGCACGGCCTCGATCTTATAATCGGCCTTCTGCTGCCAGTATTCGTGCCCCGGCGCTCCGGAAGCGGTACGGTAGGTATTGGCATCCGGCAGAATGGTGCCCAGCTGCTCGAACTTATTGCCGTGGTTCGACGCGGGGTTGTTGCGGATATTCTGTGCCTGTGCCAGCGGTACCATGCCGGCCAGCAACACATATAAACAAGCTCTTCTCATAAAATAACTATACAAATTCCGTTCTTTACAAACGGCTTCAAGGCCGAAGATAAAAAGAACTTCTGAAAACGGGCCGCGCTTTTCGACAATCGGCCTTTTTTGGCGACGTATACTTCCCCATCGCCTTGTTCTGCCTGCATCTGCCGCAGGGGGACGAATCCGGGACAAAACACTTTTTATGATATCTTCGCAGCCCCTGAGCCCTGAAAAATGCATTTCGCAGCCTGAAAAATTTCCCTGCGCGGGTACATTTCAGACCGAAATATGTATTTTCAGCCGGAAAGCAGATCATTGACCAAAACCAATATACATTCTCTTCATGCATACTATTTTGCCCTTTCTACTGGCCATGATAGCCGCCGTGGTCGTCCTGAACATGTGGGCGGCACGGCTCCGTATCGCTTACCCCATACTGCTGGTAGTGGCCGGTCTGGCCGTTAGCTTTGTGCCCGGACTGCCCGCCGTAAAAGTGGACCCCGACCTTATTTTTTTCATCTTTCTGCCTCCCCTGCTTTTTGAAGCGGCCTGGGGCGTTTCGCTGAAAGAAATGAAAAAATGGTGGCGGATCATCGGCAGTTTTGCCTTCCTGGTGGTGTTTTTTACGGCCCTGTCGGTAGCCGTCGTCACCAATCATTTCATTCCCGGTTTTACCATTGCACTGGGCTTTTTGCTGGGCGGGATCGTATCGCCGCCCGATGCCGTAAGTACCGGGGCCATTACGCGTTTTGTAAAAATACCCAGGGCCACCTCGGCCATCCTGGAAGGCGAAAGCCTGCTGAACGACGCCTCTTCCCTGATCATTTTCCGTTTTGCGCTGGTGGCGGTAGGTACGGGACAGTTCATCTGGCAGGAGGCCGCCCTGAGTTTTGTATGGATGATCATTGGCGGGGCCGGCATAGGCCTGCTGCTGGCCTGGCTTTTTGTGGAGGCGCATAAACGTTTGCCTACCAATGCCCAGTCAGACACGGCACTTACGCTCATTGAACCTTACCTGATGTACTGGGTGGCCGAAGAACTGGAGAGCTCCGGCGTACTGGCCGTGGTAAGCGGCGGAATCTACATGTCGGCCAAACGTCTTATTTTCCTGAACAGCGCCAGCCGCATCGGCGGGTTCAGCGTATGGGAAAGTTTTGTGTTTATGCTGAACGGCGTGGTGTTCCTGCTCATCGGCCTGGAACTGCCCGAGATCGTAGGCGGTCTGCGCAGGCAGGGTACGCCCCTGGGCACGGCCATCGGTTACGGGGTACTGGTAACGGGCGTACTGATCGGGGCCCGCATGATCAGTTCCTATGCCGCTATGATCGCCACGCTCATCTTCCGGCCCGGTGTGGCGCCGCGGGTATCTTCCTCCGGAACACGCTGGCGGCTGCCGGCCATACTCGGCTGGACGGGCATGCGCGGCGTGGTTTCCCTGGCGGCGGCCCTGGCCATACCGGTTACACAGGAAGACGGCAGCGCCTTTCCCTACCGCGACCTGATCCTGTTCATCACCTTCGTGGCCATATTACTTACCCTCGTATTACAGGGCCTTACCCTGCCCTATCTTATCCGGCGGAGCCGTGTTTTTGAGAACTTCGGCGATGAAGAGGCCGACGGAAAAGCCCGCCTGCAGATGAAACAGGGCCTGAAACAACATGTATACGAATTCCTGAAGAATAAGTACGAAAACGAGCTGCAGGGACATGCCGGGCTTGAAAAAATGCTGAAACTATGGGAGGAACGGGCCAGAGCCAGTGACGACAGCCGCATGGACGATAAAACGAAGGCCATCCTGCTGGAAGCACTTGAAAGTCAAAGGAGTTATCTTACCGAACTGAACAAAGACCCGTCCTTCAACGAAGCACTGATCCGTCAGCAGCTGTACCAGCTGGACCTGGAGGAAGAGCGGCTCAAGATCATCGGTTAAAGTGCCGGCAGACGCTCCAGCGCCATGATAAAGGCCACTCCGAAAACGGCGGAGGAGATAAAGAATTTCCACTGGTATTCACTCACTCTCGAAAAGCGGCTGAACAGGAAATGCAGCACGAAGATCGCGGCCAGTATCAGCAGCTGTCCGGCTTCCAGGCCCAGGTTGAACCCGAGCAGCGGGCCCAGTATCGAGGATTCGCTGCCCAGCAGGGAACGCAGGTAGTTCGAAAATCCCATACCGTGAATACAGCCGAACAGCACGGCCATTACATAGCGCACGCGACTGCCGCCTGTGAGAGGTTTATTGAGCGTGGCCAGGTTATACACACAGGTACTTACAATGGTTACGGGGATCAGGAATTCGATCCATTCCGCAGGTACGCGCACAATATTCAGCACGCTCAAGGCCAGGGTAAGCGAATGCCCCAGGGTGAACGCCGTTACCAGTATCAGCAGGCTTTTCCATTCTTTATAGGGATAAATTCCGCAGAGCGTGAGAATGAACAGGATATGATCGTATCCCTGCAGATCGGCAATGTGTTCCATGCCCGTAGTAAACCAGAGTGTAAAATCTTGCAATGCCTTTGTATATTTGGTGTGTGAAAGTAGTAAAAATTTTACTTCTGTTTATGGCTTTCTGCGGCAGTCGGCTTTTGGCGGGCCCTGCGGAGCATCCCTTTTACGTAAGCATTACCGAAATACATATACAACCGCAGCAGCAACTGATACAACTGAGCTGCCGTATGTTTGCCGACGACCTGGAAGATGCCCTGCGGCGGCTGAACGGCGTGGCGGCCGACCTGCTGGTACCGAAGGACGAGGCCACGGTAAATGCCCTGCTCAATGCCTATGTACAGGCCCGCGTACAGATACAGGTGAACGGTGTGCCCCAGCAGCTGGAATATATCGGTTATGAAAGCGACGAAGAGGCCGTATGGGTTCATTTTGAAGGAAAGCTGACGGAAACACCCGGCCGGGTGGACGTGAACAACAGTCTGCTGTTCGACTTCCTGCCCGGGCAAACCAATATGCTGCACTGCTACCTGGACGAAAAACGCCAGAGCACCAAACTCGACTGCCCCGAACGCAAAGCCGTTTTCCAGTGGTAATATTTTCGCATATATCTTGTTTACTATATATACTACGTACTAAATACCATTTTATTCGATGACAAAAAACCTTTTCCTGCTCTGTCTTCTTTTTGCAATGACCCTTTTGGGCGCCTGTACAAAAACAAAAAAAGGTGTGGTGGAACACCGGAGAATATATGGCCTGCCCAACGGCGTAACCGAGGTTTCCTACAATGCCCTGCTGCCTGCCGGCCAGGTAATCCCCCTGCCACAGAACCAGGTGCATAGTATCCCCGGCACAGCCTATGTGATTCATCAGTTCATATACCTGCCCGATAAAAGTCTCAAAGACCTGGGATATACGGTCGACGACTCTTTGCGAAGCTACCTGGGCAGAGACTGGCATACCTATGTAAGCCCCGAAGGTGCCGGAAAAAAAGGTAAAAACAGTTACTGGAACTGATCCTCTGCCCGGAAAGGATCATACAGGGGATAATAGTTTCGTGTAAAAGAACGTCTTTCTACTAAAAAAGGCCTGCGTTCAACAGGCCTTTTTCGTTTTATAATTAGCAGTACTTTACTATTTATCTTTCCACTCGGCAATGAAGATATTGGTATCGTGCGTGTCGCCGTTGAAACGGTTACTTTCCCATACAATATACTTACCGTCGGGGCTGAACATCGGGAAGGCATCGAAGGTGTCGTCGAAGGATATCTGCTCCAGTCCGGTACCGTCCTCATTGATCATGAACAGATTGAATTTAAAGCCTTTGCGCCCCTCGCCGGCGTGGTGGTTACTGCCGAAGATGATGCGCTTGCCGTCCGGGTGGTAGAAAGGACACCAGTTGGCCTTGCCCAGGTTGGTCACCTGGCGCAGGTCGGTACCGTCTACGTTCACCACAAAAAGTTCCATGGCGCCGGGTTCTACCAGGCCCTGTTTCAGCAGGTCTTTGTATTCTTTAATGTCTTCAGGCGTTTTGGGGCGTGAGGCACGGAATACCAGCTTGGAACCGTCGGGCGAGAAGAACGCACCGCCGTCATAACCCAGGTCATGCGTGATTTGTTTTACGTTACCGCCGTCCAGGTCGCAGGTATACAGTTCCAGGTCGCCGGAACGGTCAGACGTGAACACGATCTTATCGCCTTTGGGCGAAACGGTGGCCTCGGCATCATAGCCTTTACGGTTGGTGATGTTGCGGCGGATATTTCCTTTCAGGTCGGCTATATAGATATCGTATGTACTGTAAATGGGCCATACATAGCGGCCTTCTTTACGTTCGGGCACTTCGGGGCAGTTCTTGTCGGCCTCGTGGGTACTGGCGTACACGATCAGGCTGTCGCCGGGCATAAAATAACTGCAGGTGGTGCGGCCCATACCGGTACTTACCATCTGTGGCTTCATGGTCTTCAGGTTACTGTCGGCCAGGTTGTAGATAAAGATCTGGTCGCATTTTGTACCCCAGTCCTCGTTATTGGCCTGGAAAACGAGCGATTTACTGTCCCAGCTCCAGTAAGCCTCTGCATTATCGCCTTTAAAGGTAATGCGGCGCAGGTTTTTAAAGTGCGTTTCGCCCTTGTACAGCATGGTATCGGCCGGATTCGGCTTTTCGGCCGGCGTTTCCGTGTTGTTCTCCCCGGCGGTCTTTTTTCCGCCGCAGGATACGGCCGCGAGCGTGGCGGCAGCAATGCTCAGATGGATCAGGTATTTCATGTCTCGTTTGTATTTTCCGGGAGCGAAGGTATAAAGGTTATTCCTCCCGCGTAGCCCCGGAAGGCAAAATCCCTAAGATTAGGTATCGGAATTGCAAATGCTTATAGCGGTATAACGATTCGTAATAGGGCCGGAAGTTTTTTTTCGGTTTCGCTGCACGATTTTGTACCTTTGTTACAGAAATCAAATTAAAATATATAAAAATCATGGCATTACAGATCACAGATTCGAATTTTGACGAAGTGGTAAAACAAACTTCCCTCCCTGTTCTGGTCGATTTCTGGGCAGAATGGTGCGGTCCCTGCAAACTGATCGGCCCGGTAGTGGAAGAACTGGCGGGAGAGCTGGAGGGAAAGGCGGTTATCGGTAAACTGGACGTGGATAATAACCCCAAAGTATCTGTTGATTACGGGATCCGAAGCATTCCTACCCTGCTTATCTTTAAGGACGGACAGCTGGTCGATCGTCATGTGGGCGTTGCTCCCAAAGAAGTACTGCTGAAAAAGCTTCAGGCACATATGTAAGTTTTGAGCATATCCTCCCCTCTATGGGGAACAGATATATTATACAGGAGAGCCTTACCGGCTCTCTTTTTTTGTATATACATCCCTGATTATTGACAAAACCCGGGGCTCATGTATATACCATTTGTTAATAACGTACGCTGCACAATACTGTGTTTATTTATTACTTTCGCGCCTTCAAAAAATATAGATAAACACTCAACTTTATGAAATTGCGCTCACTCTCACTTCTTCTGTTTGTTATACAAACGGGCATTTCTTCTTTACACCTGGCGGCTCAAAGTAATACCCAAAGCAATATTCAAAATGAATATTTTGACATTTTGTTTGGGAATGAATTAAAGCTGGACCGTATGCAACGCCCCATGGAACTTGTACCCAGACCAGATGGTGGTGTGGTCATACATAGCTCAAAAGGCTGGGGAAAGGATATGGCCATCGATATTGTCAAAAGTGATTTCGAACAAAACAGTACACTGGTATATAAAATAGATCAGGACGCTCCCCGGCGCAGTAATAAATTACTGTACTTCGGTAAAAAATTCATTTGGGTAAATAGCCTCAAAGAAAAAAAGACAGATGCAGACAATTTGTTCCTCAGGGAAATAAACAGTGAAACAGGTGAATTTCAAGGCGATGAAATCCTGATCAATAAAACAAAGGATGTAACCGGTGGAGGCAT
This sequence comes from Bacteroidia bacterium, assembly GCA_016742095.1. Lineage (GTDB taxonomy): Bacteria > Bacteroidota > Bacteroidia > CAIKAF01 > CAIKAF01 > JACVCJ01. Next base: position 29,157 of record JACVCJ010000020.1, on the reverse strand, counting down.
AGAAGTTGGAGGAGACTGGGGACTTTTTAGTGATTTGGGCTCAGGTGCTGGCGGAATGTATATGACCCTCGTTAAAACAGAGCGATATTATTGCTCTGTTTCACCAGACAGTACTAAATTAGCTGTGTATTACAGAAAAAGGCCAGTAAAGAAACTTAACAAACTTAATAAGGATGTTTGGGGTTTTGTGGTCGTGGACGACCAGTTTAATGTACTCTGGACACGGGAAGTAGAAATGCCTCAGACGGAATTCATGATGAAATTTTATGAGGCTGAAGTAAATAACGATGGTACTGTTTTTTGCCTTACACAAGTATATAAAGATGATATACGAAAATACAAAAAGGGCGCAAAACCTAACTATAATATTACTATTCTGGAAATCGGTCAGAATGACAAAAAGCCTAAGCCCAAAGTAATATCTATGGAAGATGTTTTCTTACGTGCCATTTCCATGCATATTACGGATAATGATCAGGTTCTTCTTACCGGAACTTATGTAAAAAACCATAAGGTATCTGGAGCTTCCGGCGTCTTCTATAATCTTCTTGATTTTAATAGCCGTAAGGCCGGTGAATCTAAATTTATAGAATTTGACCCGGAGTTAGATGCTTCTTATGAAAGTCCTAAATACATTAAGCAACAGCAGAAATCATATAAAAAGAATGGAGAGCCTCATATTCCTAACCTTTGCTTCCGGGAGGTCTATTTTGATCCTGAAACAGAAGAAATAACCCTGCTGCTTGAAGCCTACCGTATGGTAACTGTCATCTCAAATAATGGCCGTACAGTAACTTATCATTTTTATTATGATGATATTTATGTTTTACGTATAGATACTGATAAACAGGAGATCACACGTTCTTATAAGATACCTAAGAGACAATACGGGCGCAATGTAATGGCCGATTTGGGCGTTTCATCCGCTATGTATGGGGATAAACTGTTTGTTTTTTTTATTGACAATAAGAAGAATCTGGAAATTCAACCCGATATGGAACCGGCCACGCATACAGCCGGTGCCGGAGGATATCTTACCGGTGTGTTGATAGACCTGGATAAAGCCAGTGAACCCCAACGTTTCCTTATGTTCGATTCACGAAAAGAAAAACTGCATTGTGATCCTACCCGTTTTGTTTATTCAAACGGAGATATATACGGCATAACATATGAGAAAGCAGCAGGCGGCGGCCCTTACCGACCGCTTCGTCTCTCTCTGAAAGATTAAGAAAAAGGCCGCATCTGCGGCCTTTTTTATTTCAAAAAAACGTGGTGGAGGTACCAAAAAAATAAAATTTTCGTTTCCTTTGGTATATGCAGATCGCATCAGAAAAATTATTCCGTTTCGGCAACCTGGAATTATTGGCCCGGCAGGTGGTGGAAGGTTTTATCACCGGCCTGCACAAGAGCCCGTTCCATGGTTTTTCGGTGGAATTTGCCGAACACCGCCTGTACAACAAGGGCGAAAGTACCCGGCATATCGACTGGAAACTATTTGCCCGTACCGATAAGCTCTTTATAAAACGCTACGAAGAAGAGACCAACCTGCGCTGCCAGATCCTGCTGGACGCCAGTTCTTCAATGTACCTGCCCGAGAACGGCGATATGCCCAACAAAATGGAATTTTCGGTACTGGCCGCCGCCAGCCTGATGGAACTGCTGCGCCGCCAGCGCGATGCCGTGGGTCTGCAGGTCTTCACCGATCAACTGCTTTTCGGCAGCCAGGTAAAGAGCAGTTCGGTACATATACAATCGCTGTACCGCGAACTGGAAAAATGCGCGCAGAAACCTTCGGATATACGTAAAACAGAACTCGGGCCCGTACTGCACGAAATGGCCGAACGCATACACCGCCGCAGCCTGGTGATCATTTTTTCGGATATGTTTTACGATTTCGGGGACAACGGCGCCGAAAAGCGCAATGCCCTGCTGGAATCGCTGCGTCACCTGCGCCACGCCAAACACGAAGTGATCCTGTTCCAGGTAAGTTCCAGACAGCAGGAGCTCGATTTTGCCTTCGAGAACCGCCCCTATCACTTTATTGATGCGGAGAGCGGACGCGAAATAAAAGTACATGCCAACGAGGTAAAAGAGATGTATCGTAAAAAAATACAGGAATACCACCATGCACTGAAGCTGGAATGCGGCCGTCTGAACATCGATTTTGTGGATGCGGCCGTGGAAGAGGGCTATTTTAAGGTGCTGAGTACTTTTATGGTACGCCGTCAGCGCATGTTTTAATGAAAAAAAGTTCGGCTGAAATTTGGTAGTTTCAAAAAAATCGTACACCTTTGCACACCCAATTACGGAACGGTTCGGTAGTTCAGTTGGTTAGAATGCCGCCCTGTCACGGCGGAGGTCGCGGGTTCGAGTCCCGTCCGGACCGCAAGGAAGCTCAACAGCAATGTTGGGCTTTTTGCATTTCAGGCTGTATCACAAGTCTGGTTCCCATGTTTCACGAAATGAAGAATGCCGCCTGTCATCTCGCTGTAAGCGAGACGGCGTTCGAGTCCCGTCCGGACCGCAAAGAAGCTCAACAGCAATGTTGGGCTTTTTGCATTTAGGCCATATCTAAGTCTGGTTCCCCATATTTTACGAAATGAAGAATGTCGCCTGTCATCTCGCTGCGAGCGAGACGGCGTTCGAGTCCCGTCCGGACCGAAAGGAAGCTCAACAGCGATGTTGGGCTTTTTGCGTTTAGGCCATATCTAAGTCTGGCTAAACCATTTTACGAAATGAAGAATGCCGCCTGTCATCTCGCTGCGAGCGAGACGGCGTTCGAGTCCCGTCCGGACCGAAAGGAAGCTCAACAGCGATGTTGGGCTTTTTGCATTTCAGGCTAAGCTGTGTTTACATAGGCGAAGCATAACATACAAACGCACCGCGTAGCGGGGAGCTTTTTTGTGTACATCCTCCTATTGGGTCTGCGACCGTAGGGAGCAACCCCCTCTCGCAGTAGAAATTCTACATAGATTTAGGACGCTCACTAAATATTTAAAAAATACGATATAGAATGCCGCCTGTCATCTCGCTGTAAGCGAGACTGCGTTCGAGTCCCGTCCGGACCGCAAGGAAGCTCAACAGCGATGTTGGGCTTTTTGCATTTAGGCTGAGCTGTGTTTACACAGGCGAAGCATAAAATACAAATGCACCGCGTAGCGGGGAACTTTTTTGTCTAAGTCCCTCCTATTGGGTCGGCGACCGTAGGGAGCAATCCCCTCGCGGCAGTAAAAATTCTAACAGGGACATTGAACTTTTTGCATTTTTCATTGACTTCTCCGGGCTTTCGTTTTTGTATTTTAATTCTCTAAATCATCTTATTTACCAACTATGAGCACATTTTTCGTCTATATTATTTATAGCCCTTCCCGCGGCATCTATTACAAAGGCTTCAGCGAAGATCCGGTCCGGAGACTGCAGGAACATCATGCAGACAAATCACGCTATACATCGGGCAAAGGCCCGTGGGAAATGGTATATCTTAAAAACTATTCCACCAAAAGAGAAGCATTGATTGCCGAAAAGAAGATCAAAAGAGCCGGGTCCGAATATCTACACAAACTTATAAGGGAATATCAGGCTGAAAATAGTTAGAATGCCGGTGATCTCGCCACGACCGTAGGGAGCAATCCCGCGCGGACCGCAAGATCAAAAGAAAAAGAGCTTGTAGCCCAAGTGCTTTTATGAACCTGCGTGTCGAAATGCTCCTGACTTTAACTCCTGTTCCTTTTTTGAAATACGATATTTTGCAGCTACGGCCTTCCAATTACGTACAGCCGCCTTCACTTCTTCTATAATTTTGGCTGCGCGTTCCCCATCCAGCCTGAAATAAGCATGCACCCCCATGGCCAGATCTAAATCCAGATCATTCTCGTACTCGTTGATGTTCAATTTTAACCCGGTTCCCGTCTCAACCGGGTTCATGTCGTAAGCCGGTGACAAAGTCCAGCCGTCTTTGTCCAGTAAAAATCCATGATTTCTTAAATGGTCGTCTGTATTGGAGACACAGATATTGAATACGATCCTTCTCCAAAGCTGTTCCAGATCTTCATTCACTTTTGAGCCGTGCCGGGTAATAAAACCTACCAATTCAAGATAGCTCACTCCTTCGGCAGAATGTTCCCCGTCCGTATGCCCCAGCATGGTCATGGCGGAAGCAAAATGCAGCCTTTTTCCGTCATCGGTCCGGTCAAATCTTTTGGTCAGGAACGTATGGTTGTTCCGGGAGAATTTTTTTGCCATCGCCCCGGGCACGACGATGCCTGCCGCCATTGCCAATTCATGCGTCACCATTTCCCAACCGCCGATGTCCGAATCATCATATCTGCTCGGGAATTTAGCGATCCACAGGTTACCATTCTTATCCGTCACGCTGGCTTTAGGCCGGGCACCACCCAATGAGGAACCTGGTGCAACAAGCATACTAAGCCATTTTATGTATTCGGGATCTTCGCTGACGTTATCTTCTTCCAGTTTCAGGCTGATCTGTTCGAGTTCAGGGATCGAGGTCCATGGTGGGCTTGCCAGTGCCTTGTTATCATTCAGGTACGGCCCTTCGCGGTCGAGCTTGAACCGTAACCCGCCCATACGGTGGGCATCGTATACGCCAAGGAGAAAATCGGTTTCGAAGAGGTTCACTTGTTCCCGTTCTTCCTGCCTTGCCAATGCGGCCTCTCTTCTTCTCATTAAGAGTCGTCCCCACCTGTCCGGGGAAGAATCGAGGAACATGCCGAAATTGCCCTTTGCGCCTTTGATATATTGCTTACCGGCATAAAGTTGCAAATCGGGATCAAGTACCTGCGCATTTCCCGATTCGATCCATGCCTTGTCGTATTCAAACGAAAAAATTTCATTTCCCCGTGACTGTTCGGCATACAGGCTTCCCATCAGGACGACCCCATCCAAACCTTGCCAACCGGCATATACGTATATGTTTCTTCTTTGGCTGACCTTTGCCATGGCTTAACTCCTTTTCGGGGCACGTTCCCTGATCATCAGGTTTGCATCCTGTAATTTCCGGCCCAGGTCATCGTCTTTGCCGATATTCAAAAAATCCTTTTCAAGCCCCATCACATAAAGGACATTCAGGTAAGAGCCGATGCTTACGCCTTCATGCCCCTTTTCGATGGATATGAGCGTCGTCCTGCTGATGCCTGCGCGCTCGGCCACCTGTTCCCCGCTCAACTTCCTGCGTAGTCTCGCCAGTTTGATGTTCTCACCAAGCCCGGCCAGGATCCTTTTATTCCTGGGTAATAATATTACATCTCTTTTAGGCATAATGTTTAATTAACCATACAAATATACATATAATTGTTCAAATAATTAAACATTAGAATACAAATAATTGTAGGCGCAGTTATCGGAAAAAAGTGTTGGAGACAGGTGATAATTTCCTGAAACCGCATCGCTATCGCTCTGGTGATATTTTTTACACCTTTTGATCATCAGTATACCAATTCACAAATCTTTACCGTCCGGACCGCACTCAGGTCTTTTCAGCACTCCCCCTTACCGATCTCTTTCCTCATCCGTACCAGCAGTTTTTTTACGTCCTTCAGCTTGCGGATCCGGTTTTCCACTTCGGCGATCTTTTTATCCATGGTCTTCAGCTGCTCTTCCGGCGTGAGGGTTCCGCTGTACCAGCTCTCCAGCATTTTCTTTATTTCTGCCAGGGTAAATCCGGCCTCTTTCCCTTCCCGTATGATCTCAACCCGTTCCAGGGCGTCCTCGCCGTAGTTTTTATACCTGTTCGTAGTTACCGTTTCATCCACAGCCCCGCTGATGAGCCCCAGGTTTTCATAATAACGCAGGGTATGAATGGAAACCCCTGTCCGCTTCGATAATTCGTTGATCAGCATACCTGAAATGTTAATATTTTAAAAAAGTTTAAAGTATAGACTATACTCTATACTTTAAGGTTATAAAGTTAAGGGATAAATTTGCATTGTCAAAATGATATCTGCTATCTATGAAAGTGATCATTACAGGAACCACAGGCATGATCGGTGAGGGCGTTCTGCTCGAATGCCTGAAGAACCCGGCCGTAACCCATATACTGAGCGTAAGCCGGAAACTTCCCGATATCATACATCCCAGGTTACAGCACTATGTGGTAAAAGATTTTCTTTCCCTCTCTGAGAACGATCCCCGGCTCTCCGGGTACGATGCCTGTTTCTATTGTGCGGGCGTAAGCAGTGTGGGAATGAGTGAAGCCGATTATAAACGCATCACCTACGATACCACCCTCCATTTTGCCCGGGCCCTGAACCCCGGCCCCGGAATGTCTTTTATCTATATAAGCGGTGGCGGTACCGACAGCACTGAAAAAGGCAGAATGATGTGGGCACGCATTAAAGGCAGAACCGAGAATGACCTGATGAAACTACCCTTCAGGCAGGTCTTCGGGTTCCGGATAGGTTTCGTGAAAGCATCGGAAGGACAGAAACGCCTGCCCGCCTTCTACAGGTATATTTCATGGCTGTTCCCGCTGGTACGGGTTTTACTTCCCGGCATATACAGTACCATGAAGCAGGTCACCGGAACGATGATCTACCTGGCGGCAAACACGTACCCGCACTCTGTCATTTATGTAAAAGACATTCACAAGATCAGCAAATACAATTATTCCCCATATGAAAAGTAAGATCATCCTGGTAACAGGAGCCTCGGACGGTATCGGAAAAGAAACCGCCAGAACCTTAGCCGCACAGGGCCATACCATACTGCTGCACGGCCGCAACAGGGAGAAGACCCGCGCAGCGTATGAAGAGATAAAGAAAGAAAGCGGCAATCAGAATATAGAAATGTTTACAGCCGATTTTCTGTCTCTTGCCGAAGTAAAACGATTTGCAGAAGATATCCGGAGTAAATACGAACGCCTGGACGTATTGATCAATAATGCCGGTGCGCAGTTCAGCGATGTACGGGAAACGACCTCCGAGGGGCATGAAAAAACGATGACCATAAACCTTTTTGCACCTTTTCTTTTGACACAGCTGTTACTGGACCTGCTTGCAAAAAGCGATTCGGCCCGTGTACTTACCGTTTCGTCGGCTTCTCATTCCATGGGCGGAAAACCTGCCCTGGACGACATCGAACTCAAACGTAGCTACAGCATGGCCAAAGCCTACGCATGGTCAAAATTATATGTGATCTGGATGATGCGGCACTTCGTGAAGGAGGCAAAACGACGGGGCTTTCATCATATAAGTTTCAACACGGTACATCCGGGTTCGGCTGCCACCAGTCTCGGCCGCGAATCTACGAAACAGTTAAAATTCAGGATCATTTATTTTCTCTGGAAGCCGATGATGAATTCGCTGGCTGCGGGAGCACGAAGCAGCGTACAGGGAGCCGTATCGCCCGGACTGGAAGGGGTTACAGGTAAATATTTCGGACCGAAAGGAGAAGAAAAGCCTGCTGAAAAATACTACTCGGCAGAAAATGAACAGACCGTGTGGGATCACTGTGTGCAGGTGACACGGCCGTTTATGGTTTAACTGACGGTAAGACCTTTAATCGCATACAGCGCCGTCGGCCGAAATATAGATACGGCAGTTGCCCACTCCCGAATAGGTCTCCGGGAAATAGGACGCATGCAGGTACACGCCTTCCGTATGGGCCCACCCGTAAATATTGAACAGCAGGTAATTGCCCGTGGGAATTTCGCGGTGCCAGAGCATAGCGCCGGAACTGTTCATCTTCATTACACGAAGCAGGCAGGCGCCGCTCGTGTTATTTTTCTGGGCACTGAAACGATAGGTACAGCCCGGAGCCTCGATGTACAGCGGTGTATCGGGGAGTATGGCATAAGGTCCCCCGGACTGTATATCGATGCGGTAATGATGCACCACGTCGTTTTCGTAGATATCAAAGGTGGCAAAACCGTTGCCGTCCGGCTTAAAGTTATGCCATTCCTTTCCTTTGGTCTCTTCGGGGATCTGCACATCCGTGATCTGTGTATGGATGGTATTGCCCTGTTTGTAAAAACGGTAACGCTGTACATAGGGGTTGCCCTGGAACTGGAAGCTGCGCACCACGGTATACACACCGTTCTCATGGTAGGCGCCCAGGCAGTCGCCCTGCGGAACACTGGTATAGTTGATCATGTCTACGATGCCCAGGGATGGCGTGCGCAGGTTCACGCGGAAACCGTCCCCGTCGCGGTCTGCATACCCGTAATATCCTTCGGCGGTGGTAAAGGCAGCGCCGTACCAGGTATCGTCAAAAGGTACGGAAACGCCTGCATACATATCCGTATTGTGGTTCATATAGCCGTTTGGCCCGATGTAATACACATAAAAACCGTCCAGGAAAAAAATGCCTCCGTCGGGCATCACCCGCACGGATTGCGGAATGATATCGTGCTCCGCTTCATATTCCTTTGAGAGGTCATTGCCGGGTTTTACCAGGGCCAGCTTATTGTCGTATACCTGGAACCAGCGGCCGTCGGGCGTGGTAAAATGCGAACGGGGCAGCCCGGAATAACCGTAATCGTCATATTTTATAAAATATACACTGTCGGGGCAATCTTCCGGCAGCGGGTCCTTCTCTTTCGGATCACAGGCAAACCAACCCGCAGCGAACAGTATGGAGAACATAAAAGCAGAAAAGCGGGACGTTTTCATCAGGAAAGACATTTATACAGAACAAATATAGACATAAACGGCTTTTAAAACTCTATATTTTTTTCAGTATACCGGATCCTGTCAGCAGGTTAACCGGTTCTTGTTTATTTTGTACATTTATTAAAACACCCGTACATGCCCGGACGTTCCTGGATACAGAGCGGCATTTTGGATACCGGTCACGTTCCCGCAACCGGATGTTCCCGTTATAGTTTCTCCTTCAGAAACGCCGCTGCCTGCAGCAGGGCTGTCTGTACCGAAGCGATGTGCGCCAGCGGGTTCAGCAGTCCGTAATCGTGGATCTGCCCGGCATAGCGGGTCAGAGTAACGTCTACCCCGGCCTCGTTCAGTTTACGGGCATAGGCCTCGCCTTCGTCGCGCAGTACATCGTTCTCGGCCGTCTGCACCAGGGCCGGCGGCAGTCCCTTCAGCTGTTCGGTCACAGCCTGCAGGGGCGAAGCATATATTTCGGTCCGTTTGGAGCGGTCGGGCAGGTAATTGTCCCAGAACCACTTCATCATATTTTTAGTGAGGAAACGCTCTTCGGCAAACAGGTTGTAGGATCCCGTTTCAAAATCAGCATTCGTTACCGGCCATAACAGCAGCTGCAGCTTGATTTCCGGCCCTTTTTTATCTTTGGCCATCAGGGCCGTTACGGCAGCCATATTTCCGCCCACGCTGTTGCCGGCTACGGCCAGGCGACTGCTGTCCACACCGATCTCAGCCCCGTTTTCGTATACCCATTGCAGGGCCGCGTAAATCTGGTTTATCGCCACAGGATATCGGGCTTCGGGCGAAGGCGTATAATCCGGAAATACGGCCACGGCCCCGCTGTGTACCACCAGGTCGCGTACCAGACGGCGGTGCGTGGGATAATCGCCCAGTACCCAGCCGCCACCATGTATGAAAATAAATACAGGTGCATCGTTTTTCGCATCTGCCGGCCGGGTAATATGAATTGTTACCTGCATACCGTTCTGTGTGATGGTACGTTCGCTTTCGCTGATACCGCTGTGATCCACTTCTACCGATCTCTGTGCGTTCACAAGCACCTGTCTTGCCTCCGCCGGGCTCATTTCCTCCATCGGCTTGCCGCCCCCGGCATTCAGTCCCTTCAGAAATGCGCGCACTTCCGTAAATATCTGCGGATCTTCGGCTCCTTTAAAAGGTCTTGCATTTGCCATACTTTTTTCCTGTTTTGTTTTCTTAAATGTACATAATCCGGGCGAACCGCCGTATTAATTTATCGTATATCCCTAAAAGAAAAAAGTCCTGCCGGAACAGGACCTCTCTCAAAAGTAACGGACCATATGCGTTGTTATTCACTCCGTTTTATGGTGAATTCTACCGTCAGCTCTGTATCGTATTCCGTTATCGTAAAGGGATCGCTCAGTGTTTCCGTATGTGTAAAAATGCCGCTGAGCTTCCCGCTCAGCGCGGCACCCGGTGCTCCGTAAGCGCTTACCTGTACAGCTGTCTGTTCCGGGAAAACCACCTTTATGTTAAACGATCCGTCGGCCTTGAGCAGTACCAGGTTACTTTCGGGATAAGCGGGATGCGGTACGATGGTCCTGGTACCCATCCCCGTTCCCCCGTCAAAATACAGCAGCAGATCTGCAAGACGGGGTCCGGAACGGCGTATACGAACGTGTGTTCCGTTGTCCTGGGGCTTAAACAGAGCCATAAAATAGTCGCTGGCCTCATCGGGGTCATAATTCATATCTACGGGGTTCGATGCAAAATAACCTTGTGCGGCATGTACACGAAGCCTGTAATTAATACCTGCCGGAGGATTAGTGCCATTACCACCGCCTCCCGGTTCTTTATCGCCGTCTTTTTTACAGGCCGTGAGGCCACACAGAGCTGCGATCAGCATAAGAGTGCATACTTTCTTCATTGTTCTCAGTATATAAAGTTTAATGTTTAGGTTCGCGGCTACAGGTAGAAGCGGGAAAGTGCGCCGGATGATCTTACCATGCTCCGGTTCTGCCCTGACACTGAATTTTCGCTTTCCTGTTCTGTACGAATTAATCCGCTGCAAAGCTAAAACCGGGCCGGCGGGGCCGGAAAGTGAACGGAGCCGTTCTGTGACAGAACCGCGTAAAAGGATAACTCTCCGACAGAACTGTGCATAAGATACTTTTAGTAAATTCGCGGGGCGATGAAGACCGTACATCTTATTACCCTGCTGGAAGACGGAGAAAAAAAAGAACTGCAGCAGATGCTGAAGGAACATAAACGGAGTTCCCTGAATAAACTGTACAAATACCTGTTACAGGCTGCACAGAAAGGGCATGACAAGGAGAATATGTTCCGGGCGGCCTTCGGTGAAAAATACAGCAGTGCAAAAGATTACCTGCTCCGCAACGAACTGAGGCTGCTGAACCAGGCCATAGAATCTCTTATCATACGCCGGGAAAATGAGAAAAACACACAGGAGATCACCCGTAACCTGCTGCTGCTGGAACGCATGCTGCAGAAAGGCGAGACCGAACTGTTCCGGAACGTATTTACCGAAACCGAACGTATGGCCATTGCACAGGCCGATCATAAAAACCTGGTAGCCCTGTATACCTGCGCTGTCGATCATACCATACGTTATAAAGAGGTCTCCGTGACGCATTACGAAGAGGTACTTCGCCTGCTGCAACTGAAAAAGGAAGCCCTGGAACGCTATACGAACGAAGTGGCGGCCGAGCTGGAACTGCGCAGGAATTTTTCGCTGAAGGTGATCAGTACCCTCGATCCCGGGCATACACCGACGGCGGAAGAAGAAAACGGAGAGAGCTCCCCCGGCGCCGGCATCGTAAGCAGTTACCTGCGCAGGTATGCGGCTTCGTATATGCAAAGCGGTGAAGAAAAGATACAGACCTACCTGCAGCTTATAGAGGCCCTGCCGGAAGTAAGCCGTTTAAGACCCGCGCGCAACCGCGACCTGCCGGCCCTGTATGGCAACCTGGCCCTGGAGTTGTTCCTGTCGGGCCGTCACGCCGAAGCCGACCGCTATTATACCATTGCACTGGAGCATACCAGGGATGCACACGGCTTCCTGGACCTGTATTTCAACTATTGTGTAAATGCCCTGCTGCTGGGCAAACATAAAGAAGTAAGCGATATCTATACGGCTCATTTCCAGGCCATCGATAAAAACAAAAAACTCCGCTACCGGTTTGCCTGCTTTGCTTCCATTGCCTGTCTTATGCTGGATAGACCCGCGGATGCCTTCCGGCTGCTGGACCCGGAAATTATCCGGCGCCCCGTAACGGAATATTATTACTACCGCCTGGTATATGCCATGGTCTATTTTCAGAAGGGCGATATGGACAATGCCGAACGCGAGATCGGCAATATATTGCAGAGCTTTCGCTTCCGGCGGAATGCACGCGTCGAAGATAAACCCCTGGTAAAACTGATACAGAAAATGATCGAGCTGGAATCCTTCCGGAACCAGAAAGAAAAATATGCACAGCTTTCTGAAAAACTGAAAACCGAAGTACAGGAACGCCGGGAAGAACAATCCCGCTTCAGCACGGTTATCTACAACTGGATCGTCTGGCAGGTGCAGCAACGCTGAATAAAGCCCTTTGTAAGGCACGCTTTTACAGGACGATAAATAACTTTTCATCACAAAACGGGATCATTCACCTGTGCGGCCCGCTGCAGGCGGAATAGTTTTGTCAGCAAATTTTTTACGAATGAAAAAAGTTACTTTATCCGTTTCAGCAGGCCTGCTGATCCTTATTGCTTCAGGCTGCAAAGAAGACCCGACCACCGGTGATCTACCCTGCGCATACAGTTCCGACGCGGTGCTCAGCGACCGTAACGACGGTGTGGACTACGTATGCAACTGCGATGTAGACATATCTTCGGGAACATTTACCGTAGAACCCGGCGTGGTCATTGAATTTACATCCGAAGGCGGACTGTCGGTCAGCGGCAACGCCACGGTAAAAATGAACGGTACGGCATCCGACCCCATTGTATTACGGGGTAAAAGCAGCTCGCCCGGTGCCTGGCAGGGAATACGCATCGAATCTGAAGAAGCCGGGAACGAACTCAGCCATGTACAGGTAATGCACGCCGGAAGCCGCAATTTCAGTACCGTAGCCGGAGGTTTCATCTATGACAACAAAGCAGCCGTGGTGGTGGAAGGCAAAGCCAAAATCACTCATACTTCGGTAAGCGCCAGCGGCGGCTATGGGGTCGCCTTCCTGTCCGGGGCCGGGTCCAACGGTTTTGCCGATAATACCATCAGCCAGTCGAACGGCTTTCCCCTGTTCCTGTATGCCGGGCAGCTCAATAATACCTCGCTGGCATCCTGCAGCTTTAGCGCCAATACAAAGAATTACATCGGTATTTACTCTAAATCGAGTAATGAAGAAGTGTACGAAGAAGTGAACTTTATACAGACACCCGTGCCCTATTACAGCATTAAAGGCCTGAGTTTTGTGAACAAGACCACCATGGCCGAAGGTACGGTACTGGTAATGGCAAACAATACGGGTATTTATGTACAGGGCAACGAATACCTGAAAATAAACGGCACAGCGGCCAAACCGGTGAGCATCCGTGGTGAAGAAGCCCTGGCCGGTTTCTGGCGCGGACTGCTGGTGAACACCAATAACCCGGCGAATGTGTTCAATTACCTGAACATAAGCGACGGCGGCAGCGAAAAACTGGGCCTGATGCCTAAAAAAGCGAACCTGGCCCTGGCCGATGCCAAACCGGCACAACTAACGATCAATAACTGCACATCGCTTAATTCAGGCGCTCACCAGTTATCCGTAAGCGGTACCGATGGCCTCCTCACCAATAACAGTCCGGCTATAACCGATATCGTACCTCATTAGAACTGTTTCTTCCTGATATAACGTAAAAAGCCGGGCATTCAACCCCGGCTTTTTTATGCGTTACAGGCACCATACGGACGGCGGGCAGACCTTTTTATTTTTTAGCGGCCGACGGGCCCGTGGTTTTGGTAATGTACACGGAATACACCCGGTTCGAAGGCCAGGTAGGGTTCTGCGGAGGATCCCAGCCCGGACCTTTGGAAAGAATTCCGCCGTAAATACGGCCTACCAGCGTTTTACCGGCCGGCAGCAGATCGTAATCCAGGATACGCAGTCCTTCCACCGGCAGCCAGGGCAGTGAGCCGGCCGGCACAAACAATCCTTCTGCACCCACGTAATCCGGTAAGGTATCCCGGTTGTAGATCACGCTGGTACTGTTGGTCTGGTAGTTACGCGCAAGGGTGCTGATGCGTGTGGTAAATGCCGCATTGTCCCCGCCCGGCTTTACGGTATCGCCCAGTCCGCCGAAAATACTGGTGAACATGGTATTGTGCAGCAGGCTGTACATGGCCAGGGAAGGCGCCGAATAAATATTGGACACCTGTGTAAAAGACGTATCGAGCAGGTAGTTGTCCGAAGCCGAAGCCGGTATATAGATGGGATGCGTAAAGGGATCGCCGTTATTGGAAATGGTACTTGTATACGTAAATACCCCGCCGTACACGGCCACGCCGAATTTGGTTCCGGGTTCGGATACATACGGCGCTACCACCAGGTCGCGGCGGCGGAACTGCGTAAGACTGTCGTGCAGGTTATCGGAATAGTAACGGAAAGAGTTCGTATTAATTTTTACACTGGTGTCCGTTTCTGTGATCGTGAAAACGCGTACGGAGTCCAGGTATATCTGTACCGCATCCGAAGCGGTATAACGACCGCTGAAATTGTGTCCCAGCACCATGTAGAACTCTCCGTTGGGCATACGGAACATTTCGCCGCCCGTGGCCTGTACAACAGGATGCTGATCGTACACCAGGGCCTTGCGGAATGCCGTATAATTATGGCTGTGAATGGCCACCAGCATCGCGGGTACATCGATGCGCGTAAAGACTGGGAAGGTCATGTACGTGGTATCGGTACCGTTGATCGTTGCGCCGTAGCCCCCGCTGATGTACAGGTAATTGCCCACCTGTACGTGCTGCATATTGGTGGAACGGAACTGCCATTTCAGGACGGACGGCAGACTGTCCACGCTGAGGCTGTCGATCAGGTGCGTAGAGATGTTGTAGGCATATACCTGCATATTGGCCCTGCGTACCGGGAAATTCTGCTGATCGGAAAAACCGTGGAAGCCATTGGTACGTCCCCCGAGCAGGAGCCATTCCCCGTTGCCTTCGCCGATGGCAAAGGAATGCAGGCCGGGCAGGTTACCGAACGATGGATCGGGGACCACTTCGAAACGGAACGAAGGGGCGCCGCCCTCCTGTTCCGGACCGCATGCATACAGCAATACACAGGCAGCCAGTGCGGAAAAAAGGTGTTTTTTCATAATGCGTAAAATAGATTTAGATGGAAGGCCAAATTGCGCAAAAAAAGCCCTCCTGCCCTGTTTATACAGAAAAACAGGTAATACTACGCAGGTATACAGATATAAATACCCGTTCGGGCCCCCGGACTGTGCTGTATCAAAATTTTTCATCCTGGTTTCCTGAAACTTAGCTATCTTTTATCTAAAATTCCCGGCAGAATATTTGCGCAACCGAATAATTGCATATAAATTTGCAATCAAACAGTTGCAAAAGAATTCACACCCATGAGAAGAGATGTATTCCAGGCCATTGCCGACCCCACACGCCGGGCCATTTTATGCCTGGTGGCCGTGCAGACCATGACGCCCAATGCCATTGCCTCACACTTTGGCAGCAGCCGCCAGGCCGTATCCAGGCATATACAGATACTGCTGGAATGCGAACTGCTGTCGCAGGAACAACAGGGACGCGAAATTTATTATCATATAAACCCCGGTAAAATGGACGAGATCGACAAATGGCTTACACAGTTTAAAGGGCTGCTCGAAAAGCGCTTCAGTCAGCTTGACGAGGTATTAACCAAATTAAAATCCCATAAAAAATGAAAAATGCACTTCTGATGAATTTTACGGCAGACAAGGAAAACAAAAAAATAAAGGTAGACCGTGAATTTGCGGCTCCTGCCGGTATGGTATGGGCTGCCTGGACACAGAGCGAACTGCTGGACCAGTGGTGGGCCCCGAAACCCTGGCAGGCGCGCACCAAACGTATGGATTTCCGCAACGGCGGTACCTGGCTCTATGCCATGGCAGGGCCGCAGGGCGAAGAACACTGGGCCCTGGCCGCTTACAGCGGTATTGTTGAGGGCCGGGAATTTTCGGCAGAGGATGCGTTCTGCGATTCCGAAGGCCGCATCAATGACGCGCTACCCCGCTCTATGTGGCACAATACCTTCGAAGACAAGGGCGATTCTACCGTGGTACATATCGAGATCAGCTACAAAAGCCTCAAAGACCTGGAAACTATAATGGAAATGGGCTTTCAGGAAGGCTTTACCGCCGGGCTCGAAAACCTCGACCATTACCTGGAAACGCAGTTCCGCCTGCGCAAACAGAACAAACGCAGCAATGCCGCCCGGGTGAGTACCTACCTTAATTTCCCGGGCAATACCGAAGAGGCCTTTTCTTTTTACAAGGAAGTTTTCCGGGGAGAATATGCCGGGGACGGACTGGTACGTTTCGGCGATATACCGGCTCCCGAGGGAGCGCCGGCCATGAGCGAGGCCGATAAAAAACTCATTATTCACGCCGAACTGCGTATCCTGGGCGGACACATACTTATGGCCACCGATGCCCCCGAAAGTATGGGCTTTACGCTGAACACCGGCAACAACATGCACATTAACCTGGAACCGGAAAGCCGCGAAGAGACCGAACGGCTGTTCAAAGCCCTGTCTGAAGGCGGCGAAGTGAGCATGCCCCTGCAGGATATGTTCTGGGGCGCCTATTTTGCATCGTTCAAAGATAAATACGGCATTAACTGGATGCTGAACCACCAGGCCGCTAACGATTAATATACGAATATTTAAGGGTATATACGAAAAGTCCGGGGTACAGTTTACTCCGGGCTTTTTCTTTCCAGGTATGCCGGCTTCTTTTTTATGGAGACAACATATGTCATCCGGCGGGAATATGTATCTTTATATAGCCCTTCGCCGAAACGCTTCTGCCATAAAACAATACGTTCCTATGAAAAACAGATGGTACCATTACGTAGCTGCTTTTGCGGCCGCACTGTTCCTCAGCAACACCATACCCCACTTTGTAAAAGGCATCTGCGGCGACTCCTTTCCCTCGCCTTTTGCCGATCCGCCGGGCAAAGGCCTGTCGGACCCGCTTACCAATATGATGTGGGCGTTGTGCAACCTGGTAGCCGGTTATATTTTACTGCGGCTGAGCCGTTTTTCGTGGAGAGATACGGCCATGGCCATCGTATTTTTTCTCGGAATGGCGTTCACGGGTATCATGCTCAGCATACATTTTGCCGATAAAGCGCCCATGTAGCATGCCGTTACCGGAAAACAAAAAAGCCGGGGACAAAGGCCTCCGGTACTTTCTCTATTTCTCTTTTTCTTTATAGATGAGCACGCCCTTTTCCTGCAGCAGGTATTTTCCGGGTTTGCTGAGCAGGTAAGGCCCTTTCTTCCAGGTGCCGTCGCCCTGATCGCTGAGCAAAAGGCTTTTGCGGGGGCCCGGAATAAATACTTCGGCTTTTTTACCGTCGTCGCTGAAAATAATGGCCCCGCCCATGATAAAAGAACCGCTGGTGTCGGCCTGTATCAGCTGTATCCGCTGGTCAGACGGGCGGATGCACTCTTTACGCACGCTGGAATAGACAAAGCCTGCGGTAGCGTCACAACCATGCGTATCGCTTTCATTGCCCGCCACCGGCGACATACCGGGAACCTGCCCGTACGCCGCAACGCTCAGGCACAACAGGAAGCCGGGGATCAGTATATTGCGTTTCATGCTCTAAATGTACTGCTTTTTTTCAGGCGTTGCGCGCCCACATGGGCTTTGTTTTCAGTACCTTTTTGTATACAGCGCAGTTTTCGCTGTGCGCGCCCGGCAGAAAACCGATGCTCATCAGGAATTCCCCCACGATCTCGCCCCCGGTGAACGTAAAGGTCTTTTTGAACAGTTTTACCCATTCGGCCTTGCTTTTCGGGTGATGATGCTCCAGCCATTTTTCAAAAGAGCCGTATTCTTTCTGCAGGCCCAGGATCGTTCCTGCATTCCCGATGGCCGCATTGATCTTAAGCCGGTTGCGGATAATTCCCGGATCGGCCATCAGGCGTTCCCGGTCGGCTTCGGTATAGGCCGCCACCTTGTGCAGGTTAAAGTTATCGTAGGCATCACGGAAGCCCTGCTCCTTCTTCAGGATGGTCTCCCAGCTGAGTCCCGCCTGGTTGATCTCCATGATCAGGCGGCCGAAAAGTTCATTATCGTCGTGGATCGGGAACCCGTAACGGGCATCGTGGTAGCTCTTGTGCAGGGCCTTGCGCTCCGGGGTCATGTATTCTATTACGCTACAGTATGACATGCTGGCTGTATTTTAACTGTGTATGCCGTACGTTTTACAGAACGGCTGCTGCGAAAGTACACATTTCCGCCTTGTACAGGCTATCAACGGAAGGGGCTTTTTCACAGGCCGGGTCTATCCGAACTGAGCGGCCATGGCTTCCAGGTATTCCTCTACCGGCATGGACTGCCGCATGGTCATCAGCTGCTTGCCCATATCCCCTACCGCCGATGACCTGATCATACAGAAGACCATGGCCCTGCTGTACGGACTGGACCGCAGCGACCGTAAAAAATTCATGGCCGATATACACCGCATCGCAGAGGACTGGAGACCCTACCGTACTTACGCCTGCCTGCACCTGTGGAACTGGAACGACGATCCGCAGAAATAAAACGTATACATATGGAAAACGAAGAACCAGATACCTGGCTGTTTCTTAGTATATTAATCAACAATAATTATACTAAAAATAGCTGATCCTTTGTACATGACCGCCGGCAGGAATTTATTTAAAACTCCTGCACCGGTATTTCTATTTCAACCAGGGTGCCGGCGGCCTTCCCGTCTTCGTCGTACAGGTCGCTGATCTCAATATGTGTACGTTCGTAGCCCTGCATGCGGCTGATCATCCCGATGCGTTCCTCCGTAAGTATGGTCCCCACCGAAGTATGATAGCCTTCGGTACGGTACATGGCCGAACGTTTACGGCCTATACCGCTGTCCTGCACCCGCACCCGCAGGTATTCGCCGTGCAGCGAAATATCCAGGCTCAGGATACAGGCCCTGCCCTCTTCGGCATTCATAAAACCATGCCGGATGGCGTTCTCGATATAGGGCTGGACCAGCATTACCGGTATACAGGTATCGGTTACGTCCACCGCTTTGTCCACCTGCAGCCGGTATTCGAAACGGTTGCGGAAACGCAGCTGTTCCAGTTCTATGTACAGACCGATACTTTCCAGTTCCGATTGTAGTGTTATGGTCTTCTGCCGCGACTGGTTCAGCACCATCCGGATCAGTTTGGCGAACTTGGTGAGGTAATCGTACGCCTCATCTTCTTTTTGCGAAAGAATATAATACTGGATACTGTTGATGGCGTTGAATACAAAGTGCGGGTTCATCTGTGCCTGCAGGGCCGATAGCTGAGACTCGGCGATGAGGTTCCGCACACGCGTTCTTTCCTCTTCCTTTTTTCGTATACGCCTCAGTAATAAATGAAAGATCAGGTACGAGAGCCCGGAAATGCCCGCGAGCGATAGCAGTGTAAACCAACCGGTAAGCCAGAAAGGCCGGGCTATTTCGAAAGATATCCGCAGTGGCTGCCGGCTTTTTACACCCTGGTTATTCAGTCCGTACACACTTAATGTATAGCTGCCGGGCGAAAGATTGCTGAACAATATCCGGGATCCCCGTATTTTCTGTATCTGCGGTTGTTTACCATCGTCGAGTATATATTGCAGAACGGGTTCTTCGTTTTTAAAACTCAGCACATCGAAGAAAAAGACCAGGGAATTTTCATCGTGATCGAAAGACATCCGGGAGCGCAGGGGCATCCGTTTACCGTTCACGCTCAGTTCCTGTGCATACAGCAGCGGCGGTACAGAATTGTGTAATTCGGCCCGCAGCGGAAAACGACACAGCCCTTCGTACGAAGATACATACAGGTAATTGCTGTCTGCCGCCACCCGGAATATATTCCCGGTAAGTAGTCCGCTGGTCTGGTTGAAGATACGGCCTTTATAGGATCCGTTTTCCCGGTACATGTTCAGCAGTCCCCGGTTCGATGCCGCCCATACATTACCGTAGCGGTCGGTGGTAACATCGTGAAAGAAGACACGGCCCATGCCCAGCAGTTCACTTACATTAAGCAGGCGCCCGGCGGACGGATCGAATACATAAAAACCGTCGGGGGAGGCCATCCATATATAACCCTCCGGAGTACGTGCAAGGGCCTGTATCTGTGAAACGGCCGTCGTAAGGCACTGCGGTTCGTACATGGAATCCGGTCCCATACGATACAGACCGTCCCGGCAACCCAGGTAAAAGGTATTTGTACCGGTAACCAGTGCCGTACGTACCTCGCTGTCCAGATCGATCTTCTCATAACATCTGTTTGTTGTACTATCGTTTAGATTCCGGTACGCATTGTAGCCGAAGGCAATGAGCCTTCCCTCTTCATCCCGGATAAAATCCCGCATGTTCAACGATATCCGGCAACCTTTCGAATAATAGTTCCGAAAATGACGTAAACTACGGTCGGCGATCATTGCCGTTGATTCTCTGCCCAGGATAAGGCTGTCTCCCAGTACGGCCACACATTTAAAATTCTGTGGCAGCTGCGACGGGAAGTAGTACAGGGAGACTTTCCCGGATGTAAATTCCAGGAGACGCTTACCCTCAAAGAGGGCAAACACGCTGCCCTGGTCATAGCGCAGGTAATCCGCCCTTTTATCCGGTCCTTCCAGGTTGGCATAATGCCGCACCTCTTTGTTACGGCAGAAAAACACACCCTTTTCCAGGGTACTGCACCAGATGTTTTTTTCGTGATCTTCGCAGACGCCGCTCACCGAATAGCCGTCCAGCTCGTGTTGTACATGCTCCATACAGTTACGGTCTGCATAGTAGTAGAGGCCGGCCTTGTGCACACCCACCCAGAGGCCGTCTTCCGAATCGCCCTGCAGAGAAAGGATCCGGGCCGGATAGGTATATATCCGAAAACTCAGATCAGGGCTTATGCACAGCAGTTTATTATCGTAGGATAAATAATCGTTCTTGCCGATCCGGCAGGTGATAAGCCGGGGATGAAAATGCATACCGGGCAAAATGGGAATCTGCAGGCGACAGGTGTCTTTACCATCCAGTATATGCAGTTTCATCTGTGTTTCCAGACCGGCCTGCCAACGTGGCTGATTCACCGGCAATAAGCCCTGGGCGCGGTGTTTCATGGCCAGGATAGCCGTTGAATCTCCGGGTACGATCTCCATCCGGAGCGTACGCAGATCCGTCTTTACAAGCCCCCGGTAGGAATGAATAAGCAGAATATGCGGCTCCGGTAGCGAAAGCCTGTAAATGATATTGCTGTTGCTGGTAAGCATTTTTGAATAGGCATCGGTTACAGGAAGCTCCTGTAATTTTTTATCTCGGTAATAGAGTATGCGTTGGTTTGAAGTGCCCATCCAGAGGGTACCGTCGGGTCCCGTGGTCAATGCATACACAGACTCGTTCCGGAACTCCGGGCTGTCCATTAAATTTATCAGCTCGGATCCGTCGTAACGGCACAGGCCCGTTTCGGTAGAGATCCAGATATAGCCCTGCCTGTCCTGCCATACACCGTAGGTCTCCATTACGGGTAGCCTGAGCCGCGAACTTATATTGACGAAGTTCATCCGCTGCGCGTGCAGGGTACACAGCATCAGCTGGCAGAGTAATAACGTATATACAACGCGGATATTCTTCATGTGTGCTGAGGTGAAAGTACACTTTTATTTTTTGTATGCACACATGCAGCGTCAAAGCAGGTAGAACAGGACCGGTAAGATTACCTTCCCGGTGCGGCTGCACAGGTTTACCCGTTCCCTGCCAGGGACTTGGCCCGTCGAAACGGCAGAAGCGCTTTTTTCCGGGGTCACGAAAGCAGGTTCATTCACCATATTACCTTTTTGTAAAGTACAGATCCGCATACGATAATGTCTATTTTTGTACATGTAACGACAACATTATGGAAAAGATCAGCGAAAAAACAAATGCCCTCAACTGGTTCGAGATACCCGTTACGGATACCCCGCGGGCCAAAAAATTCTACGAGACCATCCTGGACATCCGCATGGAAACCACCGAAATGATGGGCATGGAAATAACCTTCTTCCCCTTTGATACCGAAGGCACTTCCGGTAAGGTTTCCGGGGCCCTGGTAAAGAACGACCTGATGAGGCCCTCTATGGACGGCCCGGTGATCTACCTCAACGCCAACCCGGACATACAGGCGGTGATCGACCGTATCGAAGGCGCCGGCGGCAAGGTACTGATGCCCCGTACCGAGATCGGCGACAATATGGGGTACATGGCCTTTTTTGTAGATTCCGAAGGCAACCGCATGGCGCTGCACGCAGATAACTAACCTTTTTCCCGTGGCTTTTAACGAAGAACTGAGCGACCGCATCCGCGAAGCCCTGGTAAACGAACCGCAGGTAACCGAAAAACGTATGTTCGGCGGTATCTGTTACATGGTAAACGATAAAATGTGTATCGGTGTCATGGGCGATGAAATGATGTGCCGCGTGGGTGAAGAAGCCCTTGCTGAGGCCCTGGAAAAACGTGGCTGCCGCGAAATGCGTTCCGGCAAACGGGTCATGAAGGGCTGTGTGCTGGTATCGGAAGAAGGTATGCGTACCGCCGCCGGGTTCCGCTACTGGGTAGACCTCTGCCTGGCCTTTAATCCCCTGGCAAAGGCCGCAAAGAAAAAAAAAACCGGCAGCTAAAAACGGATCTATCATTTAAAAACCTAAAAAAACGATCGTATGGCACAGGTAAATGCATACCTCAATTTCAAAGGCAATTGTGAAGAAGCCTTTAACTTTTACAGGTCCGTGTTCGGCGGTGAATTCCCCTACATTGGCCGTTACAAAGACATGCCTCCCACCGAAGGCAGCCATGCCGCTGGGACCGACGGCGAAAAGATCATGCACATCTCTCTGCCCATCAGCAAAGAGACCGTTCTCATGGGCAGCGATATCGGCGGCGAATGGGCCTCCCACACCGTGATCGGTAACAACATCCAGCTTTCGGTGAACACGGATTCTGAAGAAGAAGCGAACCGCATCTTTAACGCACTTTCGGCCGGCGGCCAGGTAAACATGCCGCTGGAAAAGACCTTCTGGGGCGCCCTTTTCGGTATGTTCACCGATAAATTCGGCATCAACTGGATGGTGAACTACGACTACGAACAAAAATAACGCGATCTTTAAACGCAGTGATCCCGGCGGAACCGATGTTTCTCCGGGATTTTTTTATGCGTACGGTTCAGGCTTTTTTTACAACGGTTCGGGTACATTTCGGTACGGTTCACCCTTTAATTGAGTGTCTGTATCCTGTCCTGTCTGCACATTTGTACCGTTTCAACGAAAAATTTATGCAGATACAGAATAGCGGACAAGCCCGTCTTTTTAAAAATCCTGTTCTCGAAGCCCTTACCAAAGCGCATCCCCTGGTTATCTGGGGCATGTACATCCCCATTATCGGCGCTATGCTCTGGTATAGTTATGCAGGCCTGCACGTGGCGGTCTGGCGCATTGTCCTTATCTTTTTCCTGGCCATGCTCTCCTGGACCCTGTTCGAATACCTGGCCCACCGCTACATCTTTCACATGATCAGCCGCAGCAAACGCATACAGAAGTTCGCCTATACGCTGCACGGCAATCACCATCATTACCCGCGCGACCGGCAGCGTCTTTTTATGCCGCCTGTGCCCAGCCTCATCATTT
This sequence comes from Bacteroidia bacterium, assembly GCA_016742095.1. GTDB lineage: Bacteria > Bacteroidota > Bacteroidia > CAIKAF01 > CAIKAF01 > JACVCJ01. Next base: position 5,650 of record JACVCJ010000020.1, on the reverse strand, counting down.
CATCGGTATTGTTCTCGGCCTTTTACCTGTTTTCGGGCAGGTATGCCTTTATCTTTTTCCCGGGCTTTGTGCTGGGTTACCTGCTGTATGCCAGCATGCACTACGCCATACACGCCTGGGCACCGCCTTTTGAATGGCTGAAGCCCGTCTGGCGCAATCACCAGATGCATCATTACCGCAACGAAGAAAAAGGCTTCGGGGTCAGTTCCCCGCTCTGGGACTGGGTTTTCGGCACCATGTTCGACCTGCGCTCTGAAACCGACGATAAAGCGAAAATCCAGGAGCTGATGTTCAGAGAAAAAGAGGAAATATCCTGACCATGCCCGGATCGGGATATTATGAATATTTTTGAAACGGAAACCAAGGCCACCGGCAGATGAATTTCCAGAACAGTCAGAAACTTTTCGAGAACCGCGTATTCCGCTACAGCCTGCGTATACTTACCCTGTATACGTTCAGCATTATTTTCAAGTCGTTCGACCTTACCTTTGCCGGCGAACTGCGTGCCGACGGGTTCCGTTCCTTTATGTTCAGCCTGCTGTACGTGGCTTACGGATTCCTGGTATGGGAAGGCGCCGTACGCCTGTCGCGTTTTATTGAACGGCGTTCGGCCACCCGCGACCTTTCCCTGCGTATGGGGCTGCTTTGCTGCGGACTGCTCGGTTACGGGCTGCTGGTAGCCCTGCTGTTCGGCTTTTTCTACGGTATTACCGATGTGCTGCTGTTCAACCGTTACGAAGCCTGGCAAAGTTTCCGCTCGCTCAGTTACGACATGCATTTTGGCACTTTCCTGTTCTTTATGCTGATACTGGCCTTTAACGGCATCATTTTCTACTACAGGCGCTGGCACGAATACCAGGTAAAGACCGAACGCCTGATGCGGGAGAATATACAGGCCCGCTACGACGTACTTATGAACCAGGTGGAACCGCATTTTTTCTTCAACTCGCTCAGCGTACTCACCAACCTGGTGTACAAAGACCCCGATCTTTCGGCCGAATACATTACGCGCCTGGCCAAGTGTTACCGCTATATCCTGGATAAAAAATTCGAGAACCTCATCTCCGTGGAAGCCGAACTGGAATTCCTGGAATCGTACATTTTCCTGATGCAGGTGCGGCACCAGGACCATATCGTGTTCGATATCGACATCACCGAAACCGTAAAACAACAGGGCCTGATACCGCCCGCTACCCTGCAGATGCTGGTGGAGAACGCCATTAAACACAACCGCTTTTCGGCCCTGCAGCCCCTGCACATACGCATACACGACGGCGAAGGACTGCTGCAGGTGTCCAATACCCTGTGCCGGCGCAGCCTCATGCAGCCATCTACGGGCATCGGCCTGGAAAACATCCGCAAGCGCTACGAACTGAGCTCGGGAACGCAGATCGGTATACAGGAGACCGAAGACCGTTTCATTGTTAAACTCCCTATTTTGTAAGTATGCGTATAGTGATCTTTGAAGATGAACGGGATAATGCCGAACGGCTGATACGCCTGCTGCGGCAATGCAACCCGGAGATCACGGTGCCGCAGGTGATCGGCTCCGTAAGCGAAGGCATTGCCTGGTTCCGCCGCCATGGCGACGAAGGGGCCGACCTGGCCTTTATGGACATACAGCTTTCGGACGGCAACTGTTTCGAGATATTTGAAACGCTCAATAGCCGCATTCCGCTTATTTTTACCACGGCCTACGATAATTATGCCTTACAGGCCTTTAAGCTCTATAGTCTCGATTACCTGCTGAAACCCGTGGACATACGCGATCTGCAGCGTGCCCTGGAAAAATTTGCCCGCTTCCGGCCCGAACCGCAGGAACAGCTCTCCCGCATTGCCGAAGCTCTGTTGCGCCGCGATGAAACGCGTTTTACCGGTAAAATGAACAATCAGCTGGTATATGTAAAAGCCCGCAATATCGCGTACCTCGACATTGAAGACGGCATCGTATGGGCCGTTACGCATTCCGGGCAGCGCACCCCGCTCGATTATTCGCTGGACCAGGTGGAAAAAATGCTGGACCGCGTGCTGTTCTTCCGCATCAACCGCAAGGTGATCGTGCATATCGACGCCATTCGTAAAATAACCACCTATTACAACAACCGCCTTATTTTACAACTGGCTCCGGCCGGCACTTCAGACAGCGGACATATCGTAAGCCGCGAACGGGTGAACAATTTCAAGAACTGGCTGCAGGGCCGCATTTCCGGCGAATAAAAAAACACCTCCCCGCCTGCGGAAAGGTGTTTGCACCTGAGTTGTACCAAACTATTCGAGATAGTCGGCACAGGCCTTTTCAGCGCTGCTTGCGCGCACTTCGGCCACTACATTGCCCTGGGCGTCGATGCAGGTGTACTTTTTGGTACAGGCTCCCGTCAGCAGAACTGCCGGAATAGCCAATACCCAGAAGATCGTCTTCTTCATACGGTTGCTTTATTAAAGGTTAAACATACCCGGCAGTGCCGGTTCTTATCAGTATATGTTTTCCAGGAGCTTTTCTTTACCGTATATAACGTGTATACTAAGTTTTTATTGCCCTGCCCGTTTCCACAATACGCCGTTCTTACATTGGGTGCGCTGCAGCTTTTTCTGGTCGTACAGGCCTTTCAGCAGTTGTTCCGCCTCGCCGTACGTACGGCCGCTCAATACCGCAAACTCCTTATTGGTAAGTGTGGGATAATGGGCGAACAGGTGTTCCCAGCCGGTATCCGTTTCTTTCTTCTGTGCTTCGGGAAGCAGTTTCTGTAAGGTCTGCACAAAGGCTTCGTAAGGTTTTACGCCATACATTATCAGGCGGTTGCCCAGACTGTCGCTGAAGAACAGGGTGGGAAAGCCGCGCACACCCATACTGCGCGCCAGACTCAGGTCTTCGCGGAAAAGCGCTTCGGCCTGTCCCTCGTGATCCTGCTTCAGTTTTACGCTGTCCAGTCCGCTTTCGGCGGCCGCCTGTGCCAGGTGTTCCCAGCGGGTGATGTTCTTCTTTTCCAGGAATACCATTTCGCGTATGCGGCGCATGAACAGCAGGGCTTTTTTCTCATCCTGCAGCTGGGCCGCTTTAAAGGCGATGGATGGCGGATAGGACGACGACAGCGGATCTTCGAGCCATACGTCGCCGTCGATGGGCATTTCGTAATAGGCGCTTACTTCGTCCCAGTGATGCGCCACGTCCGAAGGTTTACTGATGCCGCCGCTGTTGTATATATCCCAGGAAGGCAGTAGTCCGCCCATACGGTATTCGATGTCGAAATACGCACCGTATTCCAGTTTCAGTTTACGCAGCTGCGGTTCTATGCCCCAGCACGAAGAACAGATCGGGTCTGTAAAATAGACGATGTGTACGGGTTTCGGGCCGGATACGGGCTTCAGTTCCCCGGTAGCGCCCGACGTTCCGGGCATTTCGCAGGCGCCCTTTTCGGGATCGCAGAGCAGCGGATTTACGTTCGTTTGTTTATTCTCGTTCATTTTTACCTGGTTGTTCTGTGCATTGCCGCTGCATGCAGGCAGCAGGAGCAATGCGGTGTATAAAATAGTTCTTCGCATATACAATGTTTGCCGGTTTGGCGGGCCGGTGCCGATTGTGTAATTTAGTACAAAGTTCGGCAACCCGGACTTGCGAAACAAGAAGTCAGAAAAACATGACCACCGCACAGGATAAAACAAACAACGAAAGCTGCCCTGCCGAAGGCCTGCTGAAACTGCTGGCCGGCAAATGGAAACCCCAGATATTCCGCCTGGCCGCCGAATCGCCCCTGCGTTTCAACAGCCTGCTGCGGCAGATACCGGGCGCCAACCGCCAGGGAATCGCTTCTGCGCTGAAAGAACTGGAACAGGAAGGCCTGCTCCGTAAAAATGTGATCAGCCTGAAGCCCCTGCATACCGAATATGTGCTCAGCGAACGCGGGCATACCCTGCTGCCCGTTTTCAGGCAGCTCGAGGGACTTTCGCAGCTGTAATGGCCTTTCCCGGGCCTGCCGGATGCATTTTACATGAATTTTTTTTCAAAAGCTAACTATGTACATTTCACGGCAATGCATCGCAGCGAGCCGGAAAAATGCAGGCAGACAGAAAAAATAGTTCCTGAAAAATTTGGAAGATATATAAAAGTTCTATCTTTGCACCCGCAGAAACGCAGAAGTGGTGAAATTGGTAGACACGCACGTTTCAGGGGCGTGTGCCGCAAGGTGTGCGGGTTCGAGTCCCGCCTTCTGCACTGAAGAAAGGATCCGGTAACGGGTCCTTTTTTTGTTTCCGGGCATTCCGTATCCTAAAAAAATCCCCGGCTATACGAATACAGCCGGGGCATATGAGAGACGCACTCAGGAGGAATACAGGATCAAAGAGGCCTTGTCTTGTACTTTTGACCCGTTCTCTCCTCCCGGGTTTAATCCGTATTAAAAAAAATGTCAGTATCCGCTCCTTCCTATTCAGACGTACGCAGCCAGGGCCCGGGCACCAGCGGGGAAAGAGGCCGGGAATGGCAATAAAGATCACGAACAGAGCCGGGCATGAATGTACTTTTCACGGAGGTCCTCCGTACTGTATGTTTTAATGATCTTGCTCTTCCTGCCTGTAGGTCTGTTGCTGCGGACGGAATGAACGGCGGAACTGCTCGGGGGTAAGTCCGTTGTATTTCTTAAAAAAGCGGATAAAATACGAAGTATCGTGGAAATTGAGCTCCTGGGCCACGGCGCTTACGCTGCGCTCAAAATTCACCAGCAGGCGTTTGGCCTCAAGTATCACTCGGTTGCGGATCAGTTCCCCGGCCGAAGTGCCCGGCAGGTCGCGACAGAGGGCGTTGAGATAGCTCGGTGTGATGTGCAGCAGCTCTGCGTATTCCCTGGGCAGGCGTTTGGTGCGGAAATGTGTTTCGATCAGCTGTTCAAACTTACGCAGCACGGCCGACTGGTAACCGGCAGCCTCGTGCCGGTATTTCTGCTCCGAATAGCGGTCTACCTGCAGGAAAAGCTGTATCAGCAGGGAGGCGATCATCAGCTGGGACGAAGGTTCCTGCTGTTGCTGTTCCCGCACTACCGCTTCCAGCAGGGCTTCCGTTTCTGCCCGGCGCTCTTCCGGCAAAAGCAGCACCTGCCGCCCGGCATGCGGTATAAAGAAGGGAAAACGGTCGATAAAACCACCGCTGATGAACAGCTGGTCGAAAAAAACAGGCGAAAAATTCACAATATAGCCTTCGGGTACACCCTCGAAATTCCACAGGTGTACCTGGCCCGGCTTCATAAAATAGATCATGCCCGGCTCTACGGGAAACGTTTCAAAATCGACCGTATGCGTACCGGCCCCCGAACGGAAATAGACCAGGTGATAGAACGAATGGCTGTGCATGGTCTGCAGGTGCGGATTGCCGCTGATGTAGGAACCGAGCGGATCGGCATTCAGCAGATCGTTGCCCGAACGGCTGGCGCTCAGGTGACAGATACCGAACGTGGGATATACCGTTGAACTCATGCCCGAAAGGTAGAACTTTTAAAACATTAAATGGTACTTTTTAAAGATAATGTTCAGGCTGGAAATGGGAAATCCAGGGCATGAATAGTAAATAATAAATCATATATAAAACAATATCAAATTATTATGAATATAAAATAAAGCATTTTTCATATTAAAATCTTTATAAACGCCTGCTATGTATATG
>JACVCJ010000019.1 GCA_016742095.1 Bacteroidia bacterium | reverse complement strand
CGGAAACCGAAAAGCCCGAACAGAGTAGGTATCATTATTAACCGATGTCCATCCCTGGCAAAGAAAACCGTGTACCAGCAGCAGTAAAACTGCACCGGCCACCCTCGGCACCTTATTTTCAAGTACTATACTTATTTTTTACCTTTATGAAAACACTTATTTTTTCAGTCGCAATGCTCGGCCTGTACAGCGTTGCGCATGCCCAGACCCCGCTGTTCGAGAGGGCCTACGGCATTAATCCCACAACTGCAGGCCCTACACAGAGTAACGGGGTAGCCGTTTCTACGGACCCGCAGGGCAATGTATACCAGGCCGGTTTCCTGGACGGGGTAATGGACTTTGACCCGGGACCCGGCACCTACAACCTGGACGGGGCCAATGGCAATGTATATGTAAAAAAATCAGACGCCTCCGGCAAACTGCTCTGGGTAAAGCAATACCAGGATAATTCGGCGGCATTTAAAAAGCTGGATATCGTATCCGATCTGACCGGTGTATATATCGCCAGCCGCTTTAGCGGTACAGTAGATTTTGATCCGGGTGCAGGTGTGCAGAACCGGACCTCCGCAGGCTCCTATGATGTATATGTACTCTGTCTCCGTTCTACGGGAGACTATCTTGGCGTATACACGATGGGCGGAACCGGTGCCGACAGGGCACAGTCCATTACGGTGCGCAACAGTTTACTGTATGTTACGGGAGTATTTTCAGGAACCTTCGATGCCGACCCGCGCATACTCTATACCAGTACACTTTCTTCCAACGGCGGCACAGATGTGTTCATTGTACGTCTGAGCACCAGTGGCGGCTTTTCCTGGGCCCGGGGCATGGGTGGTCCTATAAATGACGAAGGGACCGGTATCAGCGTTAACCCTTCCAACGGCGATGTATATACCGTGGGCTCCTTCTCCGGCACGGCCGACCTGGACCCGACCGGCGGGGCACTCTGGATCACTTCAGTGAACTTCAGCGATATGTTCGTCAATAAACTGACCACCGCCGGGGCTTTCCAGTGGACAAAAACGGGCACTTTCGGCCCGCGTGACGTAGTGGCAGACGCCTCCGGGAATGTATATACCGCCGGTTTATTCACCGGTACGGTCGATTTTAATCCCGATCCGCTGGCCACCAATAACATCAGTTCCGCTTCCGCAACACACAGCTGCATACAGAAACTGGACGCTTCCGGCAACTACGTATGGGCCACACATACCGGCAGCAGCACCATGAATAATATGCCCAATTCCATTATCCTGAACCCGGACGGTGAATTGTACATGACCGGGGAGTTCTCTAATACCGCAGGCGATTTTGATCCGGGAGCCGGCTCTTTCCCGATCCCCTATAACGGCGGACAGGAGATGTACGTGACCGGCATCGACGTTAACGGCACCATGCTCTGGGCCTACGGTATAGGCGGCACAGGACATGAGCGCGGCTATTCCGTAGCCTATGACGGGTACGACGGTATTTACGTGACCGGCGATTATGCATCGGCCACCGATTTTAACCCGGCAGCCGGTTCTTTCTCCCTGCCGGCCGCAGGCTTTGTGAACTCGACCATAGCCAATGCCTTCCTGGTAAAATTCGGCAAGGACTGTCCCGCTACTTTTTATGATCCTCCGTTCGACTGGGTGACCACCGAAGGCAATACCTCGGCCGGTTCAGGCATGGCCGTAACCACGGACGACGCCAGCGGCGATGTATATACCGTTGGTTATTTCAGCGGTACCGTAGATTTCGATCCGGGTGCGGGCACCTTCAATATGACCGCGGCCGGACTGGAAGATATCTTCATACAGAAGACCGATGCTTCCGGCAACTTTATCTGGGCACGCCAGGCAGGCGGTCCCAATTACGAACGCGCCCAGGCCCTGGCCATCGCTCCCAACGGCGATGTGCTGGTAACCGGCTACTTTAACGCCACCGTGGATTTTGATCCCGGAACAGGCACCGTGAACCTTACCTCTGCCGGCGGGGACGATATTTTTGTGCTCCGTCTCGACGCCTCCGGCAACTACATATGGGCCACCCGCAACGGCGGAACCGGCCATGACCGCGGACAGGGTATCGATCTGGACGCCGCAGGCAATGTACATACCGTAGGATATTTTTCCGGCACCGTGGATTTCGATCCTTCCGCAGCCGTGCTGAACCTGGTATCCGTAGGCAGTAACGATATCTTCGTACAGAAACTCAACGGGTCCGGCGGACTGGTATGGGCAAAGAACATAGGCGGTATAAGCTCTGATATAGGACGCGGTATCGTTTGCGAAGCGGGTGGCATCTTCTACATAACCGGTTCCTTTGCCGATTCGGTAGACTTCAATCCCGATCCCGGCTCTACGCGCTGGCTGGTAGCTCCCGGCACTACCACGGATGCTTTCGCCGGCCGTTACCGTACCGATGGCAGCTGCATCTGGGCTGTAAAGATGGGCGGCAGCAGCCAGGACGAAGGTCTGGCCATCGCCTACTCTTCCGACAACCTGGTGTATGTTACCGGCATCTTCCGCTCTACGGCCGTCTTAGGGGACAACACCTTTACTTCTCTCGGCGCTGAAGATATTTTTGTACAACAGCTCACCAATACCGGTTACTGGGGCTGGAGCAAACAGATCGGCGGTTTTGCCCCCGAACGCGCCCAGGGCATCAGTACCGACGACTGCGGCGACGTGTACCTGACCGGCTACTACCAGAACGTGGTCGATTTTGATCCGGGTGCGGGCGTCTTTAACCTGCCCTACAGCGGTGTAGATGTTTTCATTGAAAAACTGCGGAACACCGGCGCCTTTCTCTGGGCCAAACAGGTAGGCGGTATCGGTTCCCAGGTAGGCTACGGCATACATGCCACCAATGACCTGAGCGTGTATACCACCGGGTACTTTAACAATACCACCGATTTCGATCCCGATCCTTCGGCGGCCTACAACATAAGCGGAACCGGTGGCACGGCCATTTTCACACTCAAACTGCAGGACGGTACGCCCCGGCCGGACGGTAACACAGAGGCCTTCGGCAACGAAGAACAGCCTGTAGCCGATGTACGTATATTCCCGAACCCCGGGAACGGCCTCTTTACAGTGAATATCAACGGCATCAGCAGCGGCAGTCTCGAAGTGCTGGACATGACCGGCAAACGCGTATACCAAACTTCGCTGCAGAACAGCGAAGGCATTTACCAGTTCGATCTGAGCGGATTTGCCAAAGGTATTTACGTAGTAAATATCCGCGGAGAACAAGAAGTATATTCCCGGAAGATCGTTCTGCAATAGCGCCTGGCTCTGCATCACAGCGTGATGTATATATTAATTTTCTGTGGTCATCGGTACATACCGGTGGCCATTTTTCATTTCTGCGTATATTAGGGCTATGGAACAGCTTACGCACGACACACACACCCAGATCCAACTACTTTGTAATGAAGGCGATATACTCGCCGAAAAAAGACAGTTTGCCGAAGCCCTGGACAAATACCGGGCCGCCTTTGACCTGATCCCTGAACCAAAGACCAACTGGGAAGCCACTACCTGGGTACTGGTTGCCATCGGGGACGCCAATTTCCTGAACAACGATTTCCAGGCCGGGGTCGATAACCTGAGTAATGCCATGCATTGTCCGGGCGCTATCGGAAATCCGTTCATACACATGCGCCTGGGACAGTGTCAGCTGGAAACAGGCAATACCGCACGGGCAGCCGATGAACTTACCCGGGCCTATGCCGTGGCGGGCGAGGATATTTTCAGCAATGAAGATCCTAAATACCTCGCTTTCCTGAAAACACAGATCGAAACCGAAGAAGCAGAGACACCCGCCAAAAAACCCTGGTGGAAATTTTAACCCACTGACGATCAAAATAAAATAGAAAATTTCCAGCCGGAAATTCGGGTTTTACACCGTAGAAATAAGTTATATGGAAAAATGCCGTATTTACAGCCGCGATCAAGCGTTCTGCGGCAGTTTGCGGGCACGGATCATTTCGCGTTTACCGGGAGGTCCGGGTAGTGTTTCCACCGTAAAACCGGCCTCACGCAGATCGCGTTTCACCTGGCCTTTGGCACAATAGGTCACAAAAATACCGCCTTCGCGCAGCAGGTCAAAACAGGTTTTCCAGATGGCCTTGTCCCACATTTCGGTTTGTTTTTCCGGCCCGAAAGCGTCGTAAAAAACCAGGTCGAAAGGCATCCATTCCGCAGGTAACAGTCCCTGAAAATCGGCCTGCACACCGCGTTCTATTTTGATAAAATGCTCCTGTTCGCCCCAGGCGGTCTCCTGGTCCCAGGACGCATCGGTAAGCGCCGCAAAAGCGTCTTTTTCCGCATCGGTAAAGAAAGACGGGTAATTGATCTGTCGCAGCAATTCCGCCGGCACAGGAAATGGTTCCAGTCCGGCATAATCGAGCGCCAGGCCCTGCTCCCGCGCATAGCCAAGGCTCAGGGCCGCATTGAGGCCGGTACCATGCCCCACTTCGAGCACACGTATACGGTCGCGCAGCAGAAAAGCCTCTTTTACCCCGGCTTCCACAAATACATAGCGGCTTTCGGTCACCGCGCCGTGCCAGGAATGATAGTTCTCATTCAGCGCATCGTTGCGCAGGCTGTGGGAACCGTCGCCGGTATCCACCAAACGTACTGTACTCATTTTTGGGTTACAATTATCTCGGTTCTGCGGTTCAATATACGGTTTTGTGCCGTATTATTCGGGTACAGGGGCCGTTCGGGACCTTCGAATATCCAGTCGAGACGACGCTTTTCCACATCCTGATCGCGCAGGAACTCGTACAGGATGCGTGCTTTTTCCTCGCCGTTGCGTATGGCATTGGGCGTCATGTTCAGGTTGTCGGTATGTACCCCGATCTGTATGCGGGTCTTATTGTTCAGGCGCAGCCAGTCGCTCAGGCGCATCAGTTCGGCCGATCTGCGGGCTTTTTCGGCGCTCAGTTCCCGTAAGCCCGAGGTATAGGGCAGCACCATAGAGGCATTTTCACGTACGGGTTCCAGGTTCATGGCAATATGTTCCGTTCCGGTATACACCGCTTCAGCATCCACAATGGTGGTAAAGGGCATGTATCCTTTTGCGTTCACCCATATCTGTATCTTGCCGCTTTTGGGCACCACCGCACGGAAAGTTCCTTCCAGGGAATCGGTATACAAAAAAGCGGGCGGATTGCCGGTTTCCGGATCGAACACCCATATTTTATGCGGAATTTCGCGGGCACGACCACCGGTAACCTCACCGGTAAGTACGAATGATTCGTTGTCGTTTTCGCGCGCCCCTACCGCCACACTGCCGTAAAAGACCTTATCGGTGAAAGACATGAGGTGTGCGGCCGTTACATACACCGGTTTATAGGGCGTTTCACGGCGGCGTACGAAACGCAGCAGCGAATCACCGTGCAGGGCATAGAACGCACCTGTGGAAGTATATACCGACCAGGTATCGTCGCCAAAGGTATTGATGTGGATGCCGGCATTGCGTTCCACCCCGTTGTCCATATAAAAGATATCGCTGCCGCCGATACTTCCCTTGCCGCTGCGGGCATACACCCAGCGCTGGGCGGCGGGATCGTAGCTGCATACGCTGCCTTCGGTACCCGAATTGAAAAGTGTTACTTCTCCGGTTTTGGGCTTGTAGATATAGGTTTTAAGCGTTTCTTCCCGATCGCTGGTAAATACGATATCGTCCCCGTAAAAAACGGCGGCGTTCTCCCGGGCCGCAGAATTCACGGCCGGAGGCAGAAAAGTAACGGAATCGAGCATGGTGCCCCGGCGACTGAGCAGGTACAGGTCGTTACCATCGCTCAGCAACAGCTTATTCCCCGCGGGATGCAGACTTATATACGTAATATTGGGCACGCGGGTAAGCGGACTGCTCAGTGGCACTTTTACCGAATAATCGGATTTACGGGTAAGGCGCACCAGGCGGAAATAATTGTCTTCGAGCACGGTGTATACCACGTCTTCCGTAAAGGGGTCCACCGTAATGCAGGTATTCTCCGGCATACTGCGCGCAGACAGCAGCATAAAGGACTTTTCACGTCCGACGGGCTTACGGGCCAGCTCCAGGTAGGTATTTATTTCTTCGGAACGGCTGCGGGCATTGATCGGGATACCTTCCCAGAAAGCGTTTTCCGGGCCACCTGCCTTGAAATAACGTTCGTATACGGCCGCCGTTTTTTCATACTGACCGCTCATTCGCAGCACTTCGGCATAGCCGGGAAGCCAGGCCGGACTAAAGGCCGGATCGATCTTTTCCAGTATCTGGTAATGCTCCAGCGTTTCCGTGAAACGGCCCATGCGCACCAGGCAGGTAAGCTGATGCCGGTTGCATTCGATACTCTGTTTGTTGAACAGGTGTGCCTCATGCAGTTTTTCATAGGCCGGAGCGTACAGGGAATCGTTCCCTTTTTCAGCCTGGGTAAATAATTTTTCGCCTTCCTTAAATACTTTAAGTATGGCTGCGAACTCCTGTTTTTTACCCGGGAAATTTTTGGCTTTAAAATCTACCTGGGCTTTCAGCAGTAAAGGGCCGGCGCTCATGAGCAATACAAGCAGGGAACGTCTCATTTGCATACCAGTTTTTTATATTCCGCCGCCAGCGGGCAGTTTTTTAATTCGCTGCAGGCCTGCTCGTAAAATTTCATGGCGATCAGCAGGCGCACTTTCTGCAGACAGGTATAGTCTTTCAGGTCGGGATCGTCGGTGCCCGAAGCGAGGGTATTTTCTTTCATGGCCAGGTCGGAGACGCCCTGCAGGGCATACGCGTTGGAGCGGTTCAGGTGAAATACAGGCCAGTCGCTCTTCAGGGAATCGTTCTGTGCATTTTCCTGGGCAATATCGCAGAGCATCAGCATATTTATACTGATGTCGGTCTCTTCACCGGTAGCCAGCGCTTTGGTAAACTCGGCACGGGCCTCCGCTTCTCTTCCCAGGCGCAGGTACAGCGAGCCCAGGTTGTTGTGGTAACGGGCGTTCTGCGGCATAAAATCCACCGCGTATTTATAATCTTCCAGCGCTTCGTTGAATTTACCCAGCATCATGCGGGCCGAGGCACGGTCGTTGTAACAGGCCGGGAATTCCGGGAAAATGAGCAGGGCCTTGCTGAAAAACTCTTCGGCGCCCTCGTAGTTCTCGAACATGAAATGCGCCGTGCCCATACCGTGCCAGGCATCGTAATCGTTGGGATACATGAGTACGGCCTTCTGAAAATCGGCCAGGGCACTATCGGTCTTTCCGGCTTCCAGGCGTATTTTGCCGCGCAGCACATAGGCCTTCGGAAAGGCCGCCTGCTGACGGATAAGTATACTAAATTGTTCCTCGGCCAGGTTGTATTTGCCTACCTCGCGGTACAGCAGCCCCAGGTTATAACGCGCCTTGCTGAAGTTGGAATCGTATTCCAGCGCCAGCTGAAGTTTGTCCATCGCCAAACTTTCTTCCCCTTCCTGCAGCACGTTCATAGCATCGTTGTAGAGCTTTTCGGCCCGTTTATTCTGTGCGGCCGCAACGGTGGAGATCACAAAAAAAATAATGCCTACCCAGATTTTCACGATGCTGCAAAGAAAACAATTTTATCGGCAACGGGAACGAAATAACGATCGCCGGCCTGTGGTTTTTCGCTGTACCGGCCTGTAAACGCCCCGAAAGCGGGCATCAGCAATTTATTTTCGCGCCAGCGGAAACAGGGCAGCGCCAGGGCCTGTCGTCCACGCCCCCGCAAACGCACCGAAGGATGTACGTGTCCGCAGATATAGAGCACTTCCGGGTTTCCTTCCCCGGGCATATCGTGCAGTACTTCTATATTTTCGCCGAGCGGACAGCTTTCGGTAAGTTCCACGCCGGCCCGTACGTAATGTTCCTCGTCCAGTATATCATGGTTTCCGCGGGTAAGTACAAAGTCCACGCCGGCAAAATGTGCCCTGAATTTTTCGAAGTAAGTCCATTCATAATTGAGGTCGGAATGAAAAAGATCGCCCACAAAAAGCAGCGTTTTTGCCCCGCTGAGGCTGAGCGCCGTTTCTATCCGGCCCAGGTTCTCGAACAGCAGGTCCTGCGGCACCGGTATGCCCTCTTTGCGGAAATGCGCGGCCTTGCCCAGGTGTACGTCGGCCAGTACCAGGGTCTTTAACGCAGGTATGAACAGGCTTTTATCGATGCCGAAACGGAGCTCGGTATCTTTCCAGATCAGGGGGTGTTCGCCGGACCACATGGATACAAAAATACGGCTTTTTACCCGAAATCGAGTTTCATCCGGGCCACTCTTTCGGCAACGGTCTCGCTGCTGAGTTTTTCGCGCAGGCGGTCTACCATGATCGGGAAGGCAAAAGGCGTGGGACGTGTTACGTTAATGATACGTATCTCGCTGTTGCGGATCTCTTCCAGGGCCTCGCGGATACGGTTCTCTTCCAGTCCGTAATGAATGGCTTCTTCATAGGCCTGCCGGATAAGCAGGTTGCCGGGCTCATGCTCGTTCAGTACGTCGAACAGCAGGCGCGTGGAACTCTGGATATGCCGTCCCTTCTTCTGGTTGCCGGGATAACCGGTAAAGATCATTCCGGCGATACGGGCGATGTCGCGAAACTTGCGGCCGGCCAGTTCTACCGCATTTACGCCGTGTATAATGTCTTCGAACAGGTTCTCGCTGCCCAGCAGGTTCTCTTCCAGGGCTTCTTCGATGGGAATATCCTTTTCGGACAGCAGTTCGAAGCCGTAATCGTTCATGGCAATGGAAAAACTGATGGGCATGCGGCGGCTGATGCGGTACGCCAGCAGGGAAGCCAGGGCCTCGTGTACAAAACGTCCGCGGAAAGGGAACATGAACAGGTGGCAGCCCTCCTTGGAATACAGTTTTTCGATCAGGAATTCCTTTTCGGAGGGGATGATGCTTTCTTCTTCCTGGCGCTCGAAGAGGGGAAACAAAAACGATACTTCGGGATGTGTTCTTTCGCGTCGGGCACCTTCACCCAGTTTTACCAGCAGTTCTTTGGCCAGGTTGGCCGAAAGCGGCATACGTCCGCCCATCCAGGACGGAACCAGGCCCGAAGTGCGGTTCGAAATACGTACCGTGGCTTCGTTATCGCGTATGCGTACCAGTTCCACGGGTCTGCCGGCAAACCAGAACACATCGCCGGGATTCATGCGCGTAATGAACGACTCTTCGATACTGCCCAGTCTGCGGCCGTTCTGCAGTTTTACATACATGGCCATATCGCTTACAATGGTGCCGATGTTGAGGCGGTGCCGCAGCGCGATCCGTTTACCGGCCACGATGTACCGTTCGCCGTCCTTTACGATCTTCTGGTACTCGTCGTAACTGTGCAGGGTCTTGCCCCCGTATTCGAGGTAAAAGATCAGCTCGCGGAAGGTGTCCATCTCCAGCTGTGCGTAGGCATGCGTAGTGCGCACTTCGCGGTAGGTACTTTCGGGCTCAAAACCTTCGGAAACGGCCAGGGTAACCAGGTACTGCATCAGTACATCGCAGGAGTTTTCGTAGGGAATACGGTCTTCGAAGTATTCCTTTTCCATCGCGGCACGCAGGGCAGCGCCCTCGATCAGTTCCAGGGAATGCGTGGGTACAAAATAGATACGGCTGGGCTTACCGGGCTGGTGCCCACTGCGGCCCGCACGTTGTAAAAACCGCGATACGCCTTTGGGCGAACCCACCTGTATCACGCTTTCCACCGGCTGAAAATCCACGCCCAGGTCCAGGCTGGAGGTACAGACCACCGCTTTGAGGCGGCCACCCTTGAGTTCTTCTTCTACCCAGCGGCGTATATCGGCATCGATGGAACCGTGGTGCATGGCAATGCTGCCGGCCAGGTCGGGCGCTATTTCCAGGTAACGCTGGTACCAGATCTCAGCCTGGCTACGCGTATTGGTAAATATTAAGGTCGATGTGGAATTATAGATCACCGGCAGTGTCTTCTGCAACAGGTGCAGGCCCAGGTGTCCCGCCCAGGGCAGCACGTCCAGCGAATCCGGGAAAATACTCACTACTTCGTATTTCTTACCGGTTTCGGCCTTTACCAGTTTGTAACGGGTGGTGTGTGAACCGAAAAGTACGCGCTCGGCGGCCTCGGGATTACCGATGGTGGCCGAAATTCCCCAGATACGCAGTTCCGGCACCAGTCCGCGCAGACGCGAAAGTCCCAGCTCGGTCTGTACGCCCCGTTTGGAGCCCAGCAGCTCGTGCCACTCGTCGATGACCACACAGCGCAGGTGCGAAAAATATTTCGAATAGCCGCTTTTACACAACATCACGTGCAAACTTTCCGGCGTGGTAATGAGTACCTGTGGCGCATGGGTGAACTGGGTGGCTTTTTCAGAGGAGGAACTGTCGCCCGTGCGCAACGATACTTTCCAGGGCAATCCCATGATCTGTACGGCCTCTTCCATGGCCCGGTGCATTTCTTTGGCCAGGGCACGCAGAGGCGTTATCCACAGCAATAACAGGTGTTTATTATCGCCGGGCTGCGGATGCAGGACGGCATCGTTGGCAAAAGCACCGAATACGGCCAGGGTCTTGCCGCTGCCCGTGGGTGCGTTCAGCAGTCCGGAATAGCCCGCGGCATACGCTTCGGCACACTCCCGCTGAAAAGGAAACATCTCAAAGCCTTTCTCCCGGAAAAGATGATGCAGTGTATCCGAAATCATAACATACCGTTCCTATATGCCCCCACTCCTATTTCTGCGGGGCCTTGTATACTTCCAGGGATAATTCCCGACCGTCCCAGACCCCGTATGTATTATACGTAATCCAGTCGCCAAGGTTCAGGTAACGGCTGTTTTCCACAGCCAGATCGAGCGGCAGATGGCGATGCCCGAAAATAAAATAATCGTAGTATTCTTTTTGCAACACCTCTTTTATGTACTGGATAAGCCATTCCTGATCCTCTCCGAGGAACTTTTTGTCGGCTTCGTAATTGGCATTGCGGCTGCTGTGCGAAAAGAACTGTGCCAGGCGCACCCCGTAATCCGGGTGGAACTGCCGGAAACAGAACTGGAAAAAGCGGTTCGTAAATACTCTCTTGATAAACTTGTACCCGTGATCGCCGGGCCCCAGCCCGTCGCCATGCCCGATATAGAACGACCTCCCGTCCCACTGCCGCACAATGGGCTGCCGGTGTACCTGTACGCCCAGTTCCTGTTCCAGGTAGCCGAACATCCACATATCGTGGTTGCCGGTGAACATGTGTACGGGCTTGCCACTGTCGCAGATATCGGCCAGGGTGCCCAGCAGGCGCGTGTACCCTTTGGGTACCACCTGTTTGTATTCGAACCAGAAATCAAAAACATCGCCTACCAGAAATATCTCATCGGCACGGGAACCATATTCATGCAGCCATTGCACGAAGCGTTTTTCGCGTTTCAGCGATTCCTCGTGGTTGGGAACGCCCAGGTGCAGATCGGATGCAAATACAATCAATTGTGTAAAATGTGAGCAAAGATAGGAAATAGTCCGGAAGTCCGGAGTTATAGAGTAATGAGGGAAGAGTAATGGGCAGGGAGCGAAGGGTACAGGATCCGCAAGTACCGATATAGATCAAGAAAGCTAAATTTATTTTTACTTTTAGCAAATGAACAAAAACTACTGCCCAAAGCGAAGAAGAGTTAAGAACCTTTCTGAATGATCTGCCCAAAGCGAAGAAAGATACCCTGTCGGCATTTCTTCATACCGATCGTAATACCCGGATGAAAAATGTAATAACCCTGAAAAATACGCTCAGGGAATGCGGCATCCAGAAGATAAACTACATTTCACTGCGGGAAAAACCGTAAGCTGACAGCTATACGCTTTCCAGCTATGAGCCCATAGCTATTTCAACGTTTCGCGGTAGGCGTGTACAAATTTCAGGCGGCGGAAATCTTCTTCCGTAGGTAAGGCATGGCGCAGGTCCCAGAGTTTGGTGTCTTCGTGCTTGTCCAGGAAACGGATCATTTCGTGGATCTCGTCGCTGCCCACCACTTTTTCGATCGGCAGCTGTTCTTCCTTTATCAGGCGTACAATATGCGTTTCTATCGTGGATAAGGCCAGGCCGCGTTCGGCGGAGATCTCTTCCGGTGATTTTCCGTCCAGCAGCATCTGCAGGGTGAGACGGAAGGTAGAACCTTTTTCGGCTTTGGGCTTTTTCTCCTTCGGCGTTCTTTTCTTCTTTTCCTTTTTGCTTTCTGCTTTCGTGTAGCCGCTTTCCTCTTCCTCAGAGCTATTCTGCTGCATCAGGGCAATGCGCCAGGCCGGGTCGGGCGTGTTCTTCCAGCGTTCTTCCGCCGCTTCGGTGCCGTTGAGCATGGCAAACATCATTACACCTGCCTTATGCAGCGAGGCGATCACCTGCATGCAGGCCGCATCGGCCTCTTCCAGTTCCGTGCTGTAGGCTTTGGCCCGGTACATACGCGCCATGGCTTTTTTCTGCAGGTATATCTCCGAGCAGATCTCTTTCAGCGGTTTGTCAAAATACGCAATGGCCGCTTCCAGGCGCTGCTGTACGTACTGCATATCGCCGCCGATAAAGCCTTTGTGCAGTTGTACGCAGAACTTATCGGCCAGCTCGCGCAGGGCGGATATTTTTTCCAGGATACTCCTTGCCCAGGCCAGGTTCTTTTGTTTTTCGGCCACACTGTCCTTTTCGCCGTAGGTGTCCAGGTGTTCTTTCCAGTCGCGCAGCAGAGGCATAAAGTTAAAGGCCTTCAGGCAGAAGCTTTCGGTATATTCGGCAGAAGCGGTTTGCAGTAGTTGCTGCAGTTCGCCCTGTTGTGTTTTTCGTTCTTCGAATTGCCGCAGCGAAGGATCGTAATCGATGCCCCGGGCCGTGATCCGGGCGGATAAAACCAGTCCGCCCAGGCTGCGCAGCCGCGACAGAGCTACGTACGCCTGCCCGGACGCGAATACTTTTTCGATATCGATGATCGCTTTTTCGAACGTAAGTCCCTGGCTTTTGTGTATGGTAATGGCCCAGGCCAGGCGCAGCGGGAACTGGTCATAAGTGCCGATCACGTCTTCTTTGATCACTTTGGTGCCTTCGTCTACCGTGTAGCGTATGTTCTGCCACTGGTACAGGTCTACCGGCATGGTCTCGCCGTCCCCGAACTCCACCCAGAGCTCTTCTTCGGTGGCGGAACGCACCCAGGCGATCCGGCCGTTGTAAAAACGCTGCATGCCCGTGGGATCGTTCTTGATGAACATGACCTGTGCCCCGGGTTTCAGCAGCATATCCTCGTCACAGGGGTAAATATGCGGCGGAAATTCGCCTGCCACCACGGCACGGTACGATCGTCCCGGACTTGTCAGCGCTTCCAGTTCGCGGCGGTTGATCTCATCCGCATCGCGGTTATGCGTGGTAAGGCGGATATAACCTTCGTCCTTTGCGGGTTCAAACCCCGGCCGGTAATGGGTATTCAGTTGTTGTATATCGGCTTCGGTAAGCCGGTTGTAGCGCAGGTTATTGAGTATATCGGTAAATTCCCGGTCGGTCTGCCGGTAAATTTTGGTCAGTTCGATGTACACGGGTGTATCCTGGCGCAATACATGTGCATCGAAAAAGAAGGGTGATGTGTAGTAATTGCGTAACACGTCCCATTCCTGGCGTTTTACCACGGGCGGCAGCTGCATCATATCCCCGATAAAGAGTACCTGTATGCCTCCGAAGGGCTCGCGGGTGCGGCGTACGAAACGCAATACAAAGTCGATGGCGTCGAGCAGGTCGGAACGCAGCATACTCACCTCGTCTATGATCAGGAGTTCGGCCTCGCGTATGGTCCGGCGCTTCATGTTGTTCATGTGCAGGTGCCGCGACAGTGTGGAGAAGGTTTCGAACTTTACCTGGTCGTTCACCATAAAATCGCCCTGCACAGGCAGAAATCCCGCGAAAGGCAGCTGGAACTGGGAGTGCAGCGTTACCCCGCCGGCATTCAGGGCGGCAATGCCCGTAGGCGCCGTTACCAGGGTCTTTTTATGAATGGTATTGATGATATGGCGCAGGAACGTGGTTTTCCCGGTACCGGCTTTCCCGGTGAGAAAAACGTGTCTTTTTGTATACAACAAAAAATGTTCCGCAAGCTGTACGGCACTAAGGGTTGGATGCTCTCCTGTAGCCATAGGCCGAAGATATTGATAATTTCAGATACAGGCTCTGCGGCCGCTTAAAAAGTTTGTACTTTTAGCCTGAATCAAAACAGATAAATATCCTTATGAAAAAACTATTTTTCGGCGCTTTCGCCCTTGTACTCTGCCAGACATCTTCCCTGCTCAACGCCCAGTATACGCCCGCTGCGGCAGAAGTTCCCTACATCGAGGTAACCGGTAATGCCGAACTGAACATTGTGCCCGACGAGATCTTTATTGATATACGCATAATGGAAAAATACGATGGCAAAACGAAAATTACCATACAGGAACAGGAAACGAAAATGCGCACGGCCCTGAACTCGATCGGGCTGGGTCCCAACGCACTTTCTCTCAGCAGCGCCAATGCCGATTTTGTGCGTGTGAACTGGAAAACCGACGATCTGCTCACACAGAAAAAGTATGTGCTGAAGGTAAAAGATGCGGAAACCGCCGGCAAGGTGTTCAAAGAACTCGGTACGCTGGAGATCAAGAACGCGCGTATCTCGCACGTGAACCATACCAAAATGGACAGCCTGCTGAAAGAAGTAAAGATCCTGGCTATAAAAGCCGCTAAAAGCAAGGCCGATTACCTGCTGGACGCCATCGGTGAAAAAAGAGGAAATGCGCTTATTATCACGGAAAATATGGCCGGAGTACACCCGGAGCTGGCCAATGCCCTTTCGAACGTAAGCGGGCTCTATCGCCAGAACCGCCGTGTGGAAGAAGAGTTTTACGGCGGCGCTGATGAGGAAGCAGTACAGTTTCAGAAGATACAGCTCACTTCATCGGTATACGTAAAGTTCGCGATCAGGCAGTAATTAATTCAGGTTTTTAGTGCGTACGTCTTTCCAGCCGGAATTGTTCTTTATTTCGGCATCCGCACCTGTGAACGCTCCCGCGGCCACGGTATCGCTGAACAGCTGGTAGCGCAGCCAGGCCGTAAGGTAGCCTACATGCCGTCCGCCGCTTTTGGTAAATGCCAGGTGTCCGGCGCCCGCAGCCAGGCCCATGACAGCGGGTAAACCCGGAGGCAGGGCATCGAAGGTCTCGCCGTTGCTCTTTACCGGTGAAATAAGTCCGTCGGCCTTGCCGCTCATCAGGAATACCGGTACCTGCACCAGTTCGGGATCGTATATATGTTCCGGGGCGGTCCATTTGGGCGTGGGCAGGTTCACCGGCACCAGGGTCCTGAAAATGCTTCCCGCCGGAAAATCGGTATGTGCGTTGAGTATACCCGCAGCTCCCTGTGAATGTCCCACGGCGCCCACCCGGGCCATATCCGCCTTACCGTAAAAAATGCCGGAAGTGTCCGTATTCAGGATGTTCATGAAATCTACGGTGGTCAGTATGGCCTGGCCCGTGCCTACGTAGCCCTCGTAACTGCCGATCACGATAAATCCCCAGCCGGCCAGGTGACTCATAACCCCCTCGTAGTTCTCGGGCGTACCACCTGTTCCGTTGCCCCATACCACTACGGGACAAGGCCCCGGCAGCGGCGAAGGATAATGGATCTTGTACATTTTATTGCCTGCAGCGTCCTTGATCTCGATGGCGTTCATGCTATGTCCGCCCGCAGCCGCATATTGTTTTTCGATGTCGCCCGTAGGTTCTTTCAGCTTTTTGCAGGACGTGGCGGTAAGTCCCGCCAGCAGGACCATAAAAACAGTGAATAGGAATTTTTTATGCATATCGGCAACCCTTATACTGATAAATATACTAAATGAAAGTCAGGTATAGCAGGGATGCAGAAAGAACGGGGATCAGAGGTAGCGTTTTACCCAGCTTTCCGAGGCTTTTTTGCGCCGTGTATGCCAGTCGCCCAGGTTTTGTACGGTATCGTCAAATATCCGGGTATCGGCGGTAACGCCGGCAGCGGCCAGTTCTGAAAGCGGGGTAAGCTGAATATTTCCGTCCTTTTCCCAGGCCAGCAGCAGGCGGTCGGTAAAGCGTACGCGCAGGTCCTGTTCCAGCTCCTGCACCAGGCGGAATACCTTATCGATGGAGCAACCCGAAGCGCCTTCCTTCGATTCGTCCACGGCAAATACCAGCCAGAGCTTATCCTGCACAAAAGCGGTCGCAGTAAGCGCTTTGCCGTGTGCGGCCCACTGTGCCGTAAAGGCCAGGGCCCGCTGTTCGGCCTGTTGTGTTTCGGCCTCCGTAAGAAAACGGTCGGCCTTGTATACCCACACCCGTGTGGTGGCAGGCATTTCTTCTATCGTATGTAAGATCTGTTGTGTTTCCATGTTTACAAATCCTGCGCCGAGGCAATCAGTTCGGCCAGGTCCATTACTTTGATCTCGTCTTCTTTTTCGAAGTGTTTCACGCCGTCGGCCATCATGGTCTTACAGAAGGGGCAGCCCACGGCAATTACGGCCGGATCCTGGGCAATGGCCTCTTCGGCGCGTTCCACGTTCACTTCTTTATTACCGGGTTCGGCCTCTTTGAACATCTGTCCGCCGCCGGCTCCGCAGCAAAAACCGCGTTTACGGTTGCGGGGCATTTCCACCAGGGCGGCATCCAGTTTTTCGATCAGGCTGCGCGGGGCTTCGTATTCGTCGTTTCCGCGGCCCAGGTAACAGGCATCGTGGTAGGTAATGCGTTTTCCCTGGTAGGCGCCGCCCTGTATCTTCAGGCGGCCTTCGTCGATCAGTTTCTGCAGGAACTGTGTGTGGTGCAGCACTTCGTATTCGCCTCCCAGTTCGGGATATTCGTTCTTGAGTGTGTTGAAGCAGTGCGGACAGGCGGCCACCACTTTTTTAACGCCATAGGCATTCATTACCTGTATGTTCTGCATGGCCTGCATCTGGAACAGGAACTCGTTGCCCGAACGTTTGGCGGGATCGCCCGTGCAGCCTTCTTCAGTGCCGAGTACGGCAAAAGAGATACCGGCGCTGTTCAGTATTTTTACGAAGGCTTTGGTCACCTTCTTGGCTTTATCGTCAAAACTACCGGCGCAGCCCACCCAGAAGAGGATCTCGGGATTTTCGCCGGAAGCGGCCATTTCGGCCATTGTTCGTACATTCAATTCGCTCATACCCTAACGTATTATGCTTTTACAACCTGTATGAAGTCTTGTTCTTGATTCGTCTTAATTTTCCTGTGCCCAGTTTAAACGGTCGGCCTGTGAGAACTGCCAGGGCGCGGCATTGTTCTCAATATTGGAGAACATGGCATTGAGTGAGCCCGGGGCGGCGCTTTCTTCCATCACCAGGCTGCGGCGCAGGTCAATGATGATCGAAACCGGGTCGATGTTCACCGGGCAGGCCTGTGCGCAGGCGTTGCAGGTAGTGCAGGCCCAGAGTTCCTCCGGCGTAATGTAATCGTTCACCAGGGTTTTGCCGTCCTTGTGGTCTTTACCGTGTTTGTCGATGTTGTTGCCCACTTCGGTAAGACGGTCGCGGGTGTCCATCATGATCTTACGCGGCGACAGCAGTTTACCCGTGTTATTGGCCGGGCATTCGCTGGTACAGCGGCCGCACTCCGTGCAGGTGTATGCGTCCATCAGCTGTTTCCAGGTGAGATCGGTCACGTCTTTGGCGCCGAAGGACGGCAGGGGCGCATCCGGATCGGCGGCCGCAAAAGGATCGGCCGAGGGATCGAGCATCAGTTTTACCTCTTTGGTCACGCTTTCCAGGTTCGTGAACTCGCCTTTGGGCGTCAGTTTGCTGAAATAGGTATTCGGGAAGGCCATGATGATGTGCCAGTGCTTGGAATACGGCAGGTAGTTCATGAAACACAGGATACCCAGTATGTGAAACCACCAGCCGAAACGTTCGATGCCAATGAGTACATCGTTGCCCAGACCACTGAACAGCGGCTGGATCAGCTGGGATACCGGGAAACTTCCGGCCGTGATATAGTGTGCTTCGCCACGCTGCTGCAGCAGGGCATCGGCGGCGTTCATGCTCAGGAAGGCGCACATGAGCAGTATCTCGGTCACGAGGATCATATTGGCATCGCGGGAGGGCCAGCCTTTCAGGTCTCCGGTAGACAGCAGACGTTTTACCGCACCCGAATTACGACGGGCCAGGAAGACCGCACAACCCAGGATCACCAGGAAGGCCAGTACCTCGAAGGTGGCGATCAGGAAACTGTAAAAACCGCCCATGAAGGCAAAGATGCGGTGTGTGCCGAAAACGCCGTCGATCACGATCTCGAGCATTTCCAGGTTAATGATGATGAAACCTACGTACACAAAAATGTGCATCACGGCAGCGAGGGGCCGGGTTACCATTTTAGACTGTCCCAGGGCCACCAGTACCATGGTCTTTATGCGTTCGCCCTTATTGTCGTTCCGGTTTTCGGTCTTGCCCAAACGTATGTTACGTACCACTTTCAGTACGTTCCTGCCGAATAAACCGATGCCGGCCAGGAACAATACGCTGAAGAGTATCTGTGGTAAATATTTCAATGCGTCCATGATTCCGCTCTTTTTTTAATGTTCTTCCGTGATAAATGCTATTCCTTTTTCTTGCGCTCGGCCTCGATGCGGGCAGCCTCTTTCTTCTTCTGCTTCTCTTCTTTTTTCTTGCCGTCGCCGATCTTTATCAGGTTGATGTGCACATAATCGCCGGGATTTTCCTTGATGTCCTCGATGAGCACGTTCAGGTTGTTGGCCGCGCTGTCGAGCTTGTTGTACAGGCCGCGGTTATTGATGAGTTCACCCACCGTACCTTCGCCCCGGTTGATCTTGGCCACCACGGAGTCGAGTTCGGCCACGGTACGGTCGATCTGGTTCACCGTTTTCCTGATCTCCACCATTTTAAGGCTGTCGGAGAAGCTGGAAAGGTTCTCGATGATATTCTTGATCTCGGCATTATTGTTCTTGATGGTACCCGAAATGCTTTCCACATTGGTGATGATATTGGCAATTTTGGGCGATTCGCTCGAAAGCAGTCCGTTCACCTGACCGATGGCCGTTTCCACGCCCTGAATGGTAGCGCGCAGGGAGTTCAGACCGGTCTTCACGTTGCGCATACCGTCGTCGTCGAAGATCTCTTTAAACGAAACCACGATGGTATCCACGGAAGAGATCAGGTTCTCCACCTTCACTTTAAGCGGTGCAATGATCTCGTTCACCTGCTGTTCCAGGCCTATTTCGATGCCGGAATACAGGGTATCGCCGGAGATAACGGGTATACGCGATTCGGAAGGCTCCAGGGTCACTTCCTTGCTGCCCAGCAGATCGCCCCCGATACGGGCCAGGGTACCTTTGGTGATGATGAAATCCTTTTCGTCGATACGCATGGTCACCAGCAGGCGTCCGTCGGGATCGCCGGGCAAAAAGCCCACTTCTTCCACCATACCGATCTTGTAACCGTTCACCTTTACGGGGCAGGACGGTGTAAGTCCGTTCACGTTCTGGTAAACGGCATATAATTTCATGGTTTTTTTGAAAATATTTCGTCCCTTAAGCAGATTAAATCCCCAGAAAGTAGTGGCCAGGGCTATAATTACAACCAGTCCGATCTTAAACTCTTTTGAAATTTTCAAGGCGTAATGTTTATTGGTAGCACAATTATAGGAGATTCCGGGCTAAAACGCAAATAGAACGGGTTAATTTGCCGACATGGCCTGAGCTTCCCGCAGGGTAATGCGCGTTTCGCCCTTAAACACCACCACAAAGGCGTCCTTGTAGCCGCTTTTGCGCACAACTACCTGGTGCTGAGTGGCCTTTTCCATATTTTCGAAACGACCCGAGGTATAGCTGTACAGGTTTCCGTTGCGGTACATGACCACGTCTTCCAGGTTGCGGATGCGGCTGTCGGTAGAAGGCAGTTTTTCCGGAATGGACATGAACTGAACGCGGTACGTAACCTCGTTCTCTGCGGAGGGTTTTACCTCGGTTTTCTGTCCTTTATTGTCGTTCTCTTTGGGTTTATCGTTGTTTACCGGCGGTTTTACGGTGACCACACTGCCTTCGATCTCGGCCTTGTATTCAGAGAACGCCTTGAAGATACTGGTAGCCATTACGTCCTGGTTGGCGCTCTCCATCAGGTATTTTTCTTCTTTTACATTGGTGAGGAAACCGGTTTCGATGAGTACGGCAGGCATGGCCGATTTCCACAGCACCAGGAACCCGGCCTGTTTTACGCCGCGGTCGTTACGCTGGGCATCCTGCTTGAAATATTTCTGGCATTTGGCCGCGAAGGAAAGACTGCGGTTCAGGTAGGCGTTCTGGTAGAGCGAAAAAATAATGGAACCTTCGGGTGAGTTTACGTCGAAGCCTTCGTAATTCTTCTGGTAGTCGCCTTCCATCATCACCACGTCGTTCTCGCGTTTGGCCACGGCCAGGTTGGCCTCGGTCTTGTGCAGCCCGAGCGCGTAGGTCTCGCTGCCGCTGGCTTCGGACGGGCCCGCATTGCAGTGTATGCAAATGAACAGGTCGGCGCCGGCCTTATTGGCGATCTCGGCACGTTTGTGCAGTTCTACGAACACGTCCGTTTTACGGGTATAGATCACTTTTACATCGGGGTACTGTTTTTCGATCTGTGCGCCCAGTTTCAGCGCAATGGCCAGGGCAATGTTCTTTTCATGCACCGAAGCGCCGTGACAGCCCGGATCGTGCCCACCGTGGCCCGGATCGATACATACCACGTTCACTTTATCGTCGTTCGGCAATATTTCTTCCTGAACTCCGTTCTTTCCGGCAGAAAACACCGAAATGATCAGTCCGCAGGCACTTAACAAAAAAATAACGGCAGCCGATACGGCAATCTTTCTCCTATTTTTCATACACCCGGACGTTTTTGTTTAGTTTTGGCGAAAATTCAGAATACAAAATAACCCGCAATTTGCGAAAGGTATACTATATACATAAACGAGTTTTCCATATCTGTATATTAATAACTCTGTTTTTGGCATTTTCGTGTAAAACCTCACGGAATGTCAGCGGCAGAGGAGGAAAACCCGTTGCCGCAACCGACACGGCCAAAAGCAAAGGTCCGCTGGTTATTACCCGGGGCGGGAACACCGATTCCACCGGTCTGGCCAACGATTCACTGGCCATGACCGACAGCCTCAGGACCGGGAAGGACAGCCTTTCTATTCCGCCACAGAAAAAATTCCTCGACAACCCGGTGGATTATAACGCCGAGGACAGCATCATCCTGGATGCCCGGCAGCGCAAGATCTACCTGTACAAGAATGCCGAGGTCACCTACGGTACCATCAACCTGAAGGCCCATTACATCGAGATCGACATGAAGACCAAGACCCTGCATGCCGAAAGTGAGCTCGATTCCCTGGGCAACATCCTTAAAAAAGCAGATTTCCGCGATGCCGACAAACAGTTCTCGGCACGCACCATCGACTATAATTTCGATACCAAAAAAGGGCTGGTCACCGAAGTGATCACCGAGGAGAGCGACGCTTTCCTGCACGGCGAACGGGTTAAATATTCCAAAGAGTACTACAAGGGCGATACGGTGGACGTGATCTACACCTACAAAGGCCGCATCACCACCTGTAACCTGGCGGAGCCGCACTTTCACATTGCCTCGAACAAGATCAAGGTGATCCCGAAAAAGCGGGTGATCGCAGGTCCGTCGGTCTTTTGCGTGGAAGGTGTGCCCACGCCTGTGATACTGCCCTTTGCTTTCTTTCCAAACCAGGAGAACCGGGCCTCGGGCCTGATCCTGCCCAAGTTCGTGAACCTGCAGTCGCGCGGCTTCGGACTGGACAAACTGGGTTATTACTGGGCCATTTCACCCAAGATAGACGCGGCATTTTACGGGACCATCTACATGAACGGTTCCTGGGGCGCGGGCATCACCACCAATTACAACCAGCTGTACAAAATGAACGGCTCGCTGAGCTTCAACTATTTTGAGGCCGCCAACGGGAACGACCGCAAAGACACTGCGAACTTCTTTATTTCGAGGGAGTTCAGCTTTAAGTGGAAACACATACAGGACCCGAAAAGTATACCGGGACAGAGTTTTTCGGCCGACGTGAACATTGTGACCAACGGCTTCAACAAAAACTCTACGCTCGACATCAACAACTACGTACAGAGCGGTTTCCAGTCGAACATCAATTACGGCTTCGTGATCCCGCGCACACCGTTCAACGTGGCCATTGCCCTGAGTCACTCCCAGAATACCCAGTCGCGCGTGTTCGACATGACCCTGCCCCAGGTTACCCTCAATACCAACCGTTTTTTCCCCTTTAAACCCAAGCAGCGCAAGAGACCGGCCCGCTGGATCAACCAGCTGTACGAGGGCATCGGTATCAACCACCAGAGTATCATCGGGGCACGTATCGCCACCCAGGACACGCTGCTGCGCCAGGAATGGAACAACGGTTTCCGCAACTCCTTCAAATGGGGCGCCAGGCACCAGGTTTCGGTATCCAACAGCTTTAAAATTGCCAAGTACATCAGCGTAACGCCGGCCTTTAACTACTACGAATACTGGAACTCCATGAAGTTCAACCCGGTGTTCAACCAGATGACCCAGCAGTTCGACCGTGACACCACCCGCGGCTTTTACCGTTCGGGCGAGTGGGACCTGCGCGCCGACGTAAATACCAACGTATTTGCCTTCTTTAAGTTCAACAGCGAAAAAATAAAGGCCATCCGTTACCTGGCCACCCCTACCGTGGGTTTTGTATACAACCCGGACTTCAACACCAATATCTAC
Source organism: Bacteroidia bacterium (assembly GCA_016742095.1). GTDB lineage: Bacteria > Bacteroidota > Bacteroidia > CAIKAF01 > CAIKAF01 > JACVCJ01. The sequence goes on along the minus strand of JACVCJ010000019.1, from coordinate 56,206 downwards.
GGATTTTTCGGTACCAACGGGGCCTTCAGCACCTTCGATCCCTACCTGCAATCCGTATACGGCATGGCCAAGCGGGGACGGCAGGGTTCCGTTACCTTCTCCATAAACAACAACCTGGAAGCCAAGGTACGGGCGCCGAAAGACACGCTTACGGGTGAAAAGAAGATCAAGATCATCGAGGCCTTTTCCATCGGCGGGGCCTATAACTTCCTGGCGGACAGTCTGCGCCTGCAGCCCTTCTCCTTCAGTTTTCGCACCTCGTACCTGGACGGCAAACTGGGCGTGGTAGCCAGCGCCATACTCGACCCCTACGCCTATTCCAGCGACGTATACGGCAACAAGTACCGCATCAACACATTACAATACAAGGCCGATAAACGGATAGGCCGTCTTACCAGCGCCGTGGTGAGCGTAACCTACGCCCTGGTGGGTAAACGCAAGGAATCACCCGTGATCAACCCCAATACCACCACCCCGGCCGAGATACAATATTACCAGCAGAACCAGCACCTGTACCTCGATTTTACGATACCTTACAACCTGACGGTCAATTACAACCTGAACATCAGCAATGCCTTCGACTCGGCTACCGTGTCCAATGCCCTGGGCCTGCGCGGCGACTTCTCGATAACGCCCAACTGGAAAGTAGATTTCCAGACCGGTTTCGATTTCCAGACCAATAAGTTTGCCCCTACGTCCATCGGCATCAGCCGTAACCTGCACTGCTGGCAGATGGACCTGAACTGGATCCCCTTCGGGAACCTGTCGAGCGTACTGTTTACCATACGCGCCAAACCCGGGCTGCTACAGGACCTGAAAGCCAATGTGCGGCGGGGCAGCTACTACCCCATCGGGAACTGAGAACCTGGCTATAGTAATTTAGCACGATTTATTTTCTGTTTACGCGGCCATTGCTCTACCTTGGTACGGAAGAACTACGCATGAGCACCTATAAAGACACCTATACGAAAAGTATTGCCGATCCACAGGATTTCTGGAAAGAACAGGCCGGGGCCGTAAGCTGGTACCGCGAACCGGAAGAGATACTGCGCAGCGAAGGCGACCGCTGGGAATGGTACCGCGGCGCCACGCTGAATACGGCTTACCAGTGCCTGGACCGCCACGTGGAGCGCGGACTGGGCGAAAAGACCGCCCTGATCTACGATTCGCCCGTGACCGGCACGGTAACACATTACAGTTATGCCGCCCTGCTGGACAAGGTTTCCCGCTTTGCCGGCGCACTTACGTCCCTGGGTGTGGAAAAAGGCGACCGCGTAATTATTTACATGCCCATGGTCCCGCAAACGGCCGTGGCCATGCTGGCCTGCGCAAGGATCGGAGCCGTACATTCGGTGGTCTTCGGCGGTTTTGCAGCACGGGAACTGGCCATACGCATCGACGATGCCCGGCCCAAACTCATCATCACGGCTAATTTTGGTATAGAGATCGACAAGATCGTTCCTTATCATCCCATGGTCTTTAAGGCTGTTGATGAAGCGGAACACAAACCGCAGCATATCATCAGTTACAACCGGCCCGGGCTGCAGGAAACACCGCCCTCCTACTTTCTCGATTTTGAAGAGCTGGAAGCCCGTTCACAGCCGGTCCCCTGTACCGAAGTGGCCTCTTCAGACCCGCTGTACGTACTGTATACGTCCGGCACCACGGGCAAGCCCAAGGGCATTGTGCGCGATAACGGCGGACATGCCGTAGCCCTGCACTATTCCATGAAATACGTATATGCACTGAACCCCGACGATGTTTTCTGGGCCGCTTCGGACGTAGGCTGGGTCGTGGGACACTCCTACATTGTATACGGTCCGCTGATGATGGGCGCCACCGGCATACTGTATGAAGGCAAACCCGTACGTACACCCGACGCAGGCGCTTTCTGGCGGGTGATCGAACAGCACCGGGTAAACGTGTTCTTTACCGCACCCACGGCCATACGCGCCATACGCAAGGAAGACCCGGAAGCTCAACTCTTCCGCCGTTACGATGTTTCCTCGCTGCGCCTGCTGTTCCTGGCCGGCGAACGTTGCGACGTAGCTACCCTGCAATGGGCAGAGGAACTGCTGCAACGCCCCGTGATCGACCACTGGTGGCAGACCGAAAGCGGCTGGCCCATGCTGGCCAATATGGCCGGACTGGAACTTTCGCCCGTGAAGCCCGGTTCTTCCGCACGTCCGGTATGCGGCTACGATATACGCATCCTGCGCGAGGACGGCACAGAAGCCGTTGCCGGAGAAGCCGGTTACCTGGCCATCAAACTGCCACTACCGCCCGGCTGCCTGCAAACCCTGTGGCAGAACCATACCCGTTTTGTGAACGGCTACCTGACGCGTTTCCCGGGCTATTACTTTACCGGTGACGGCGGCTATGCCGATGAAGAAGGCTATTTTTACATCACGGGCCGGGTAGACGATATCATCAACGTGGCCGGGCACCGCCTTTCCACGGCCGAAATGGAGGAAATTGTGGCCGCGCATCCCGCCGTGGCCGAATGTGCGGTGATCGGCGTGCACGACGACCTGAAAGGTGAGGTACCCCTGGCCTTTGTTATACTGAAGGACGGTATAGAAGCCGATCCTGCTGTGCTGGAACAGGAGATCCTGCAGTCCATACGCCGGGATATAGGCCCGGTGGCCGCCCTGAAAAAAGTGCTGTTCGTAAAACGACTGCCCAAGACCCGCAGCGGTAAAATATTACGCAATATTATGCGGGCCATCATGAATCATACTGCATATACGATTCCCGGGACTATTGAAGATGTACAGGTATTAAGCGAGATCGCCGCCCTGGCCTGAGCTCAGCGGGAAGAAGTACGTAGATTGATCACTTCGGCATCTGAAAAAGCGGTGGACCAGACAACGATGTCCTGTGTGCCCGTCCAGGCCTGTGTTTTTACCAGGCGCTTCCAGGTTTTCTCGTCCGCCCGGGGGTAGTATTTTACAATGAGCTTGTTCACCGGGTAGATCGGCGGAAAGTAAGCATCGAAATATTCGTCGGGCCTGGCCGTAGAAATTTGCAGGTCCAGTGTGGCCGTTAAAATACGCAGGATATTGTATTTTTTGCCTCTTATTTTTTCCGGTTCGAAATACGATACATGGCGCTCGTACACATCCGTTTCCCCGCCTCCTGAAAAAAGCAGCTTAGGCTCATCCCCGCTGCCGGACAGGGTATCTCCGTTCTGTATCACGATCAGCTGCAGTACGGGCACCGCCTTTTGGGCATATACGGCTGGCATAAGCAAAAGCAGCAGGAAAAAAAGGATGTTTTTCATTTTTCAAACCTACGATATTCCCTTCAATAATACTACAGCAGGGTCTGGGCCCATTCCAGCAGGGCTTTTTCGGAGCCGAAGGTATGGTGCGCTTTCCCGTAGTAGGGCAGACGCTCGAACAGCATCTTGCGGAAAAAATCGACCCGGGCTTCCTGTGTTTCCTCCACCGCATGTACCAAAGGCCGGTCCTTATGTTCCAGGGAACGTTGTGCAATGATCTCCACCGATGTATTCAGGAATACTACCGTACCGTTCTGCAGCATGGTGTCCATATTCCCGTAAAAAACGGGCAGTCCGCCCCCGGTGGAAATAACCCGGTGTTGCGCAGAACATAACAGGTCGGTCAGTTCCTTTTCTTTACGGCGGAATTCCAGTTCGCCCAGGGAAGCAAAAATTTCAGGAATGCTCATGCCGCTGTCCTTTTCGATCTGTGCATCGGTATCGGTCCGTTGCCAGTGCAGCAGCGAAGCCAGTTTACGGGCGGCAGAGCTTTTACCGCTGAAGGGCATGCCCGTGATCCATATGCGTTCAGATTCCAAGCCGGGTAATTTCATCGTCTTTCAGCCGGCGGCCTTTAAAAAGCTTGAAAAAATTCACTTTCTCCTTCTTATATATACGCTGGAAGGAAATATTGGTTGCAAAATAGACCATGAGCAGGGGCAGCAGGTACAGGCCCATATTGGCCAGCAGCGAATGAAAGGGCGCCACCCGGAACAGCAGCAGCAGTATGTAAACAATACCCAGCAGGGTAATGTTGAGTATACCAAAGGGGTTGGAAAGAATAAGGCGTACGTAGATCTTTTCGTCTACCATGAAAAAATTCCCGATGATCTTGATGCTGCGGTTTACGCCGTAGGGATTGGTCTTGATGGCCGTAAAGGCATTGGGCTCAAAACGCCCGGAATATTTTTTGTCGCCCGCATCGGGGGCCCACAGAAAATACCATCGGTACACCTTTATGATGCGGGTAAGCCTTTTGCTGATCTCATCCGGATCGAGCGGGGTATGCAGCACGTACACGCGCACCGGTATGAACCACAGTAGGAACTTGCGGTAACGGTAACGGATACGGTCTGTAAGAAAAGGCTTCTTCTGCATTTATTTAAAGGGTGAATCGGGTTCTTTGGCCATGGTGTTGTACACCATTTTATCCATAAACTTAGGAAAAAATTTATTGAGTAAAACGGTCATTTTGCCCTGACCGGTAAGTATCAGTGTATTTTTTCTGCGAACGATGGCGCGCAGCGTACAGGCGGCCACTTCTTCGGGCTGCATCATGCGGGCTTCGTCGCGCGGGGTCTCTCCCTGGGCGCTGCCGTCCCCTTTCAGGGCCACATTGCGTATATTACTGGCTGTGAAGCCGGGACATACGATCAGTACGTGCAGGCCCCTTTTCAGGTTCTCGATGCGCAGACTTTCCATAAAACCCTGCATGGCGAACTTGGAGGCGCTGTAACCGCTGCGTGCCGGCAGACCTTTGTAACCGGCTATCGAAGAAATACTTACCACACTCCCCCTGCTGGCCAGCAGGTGTGGCAGGGCGTATTTGGTGCAGTACACCATACCCCAGAAATTCACGTCCATCAGGCGGCGGATCACCGAAAGGTCGGTCTCTTCGAGCAGGGAACGCATGGAAATGCCCGCGTTGTTCACCAGGATATCGATGCGGCCGAAGACCTCCAGGGTTTTTTCGATCAGAATACGGCAGTCTTCTTCCAGGCTTACATCGGCTTTTACCACCAGGGTACGGGTACCTTTCTGTTCCAGGTTTCTGCGGATCTCCTCCATGGCTTCCGCGTTACGCGCGGCCATGACCACGGCGGCCCCGGCGGCGGCAAATGCTTCGGCATAGGCCTTTCCTATACCCGAACTCGCTCCCGTTACGATCACCACTTTGTCTTTCCAGTTCATGCCTGTAAATTTTGCACAAAGGAAACAGATTTTTGCGGGAAATCCCAATGCCTTGCGATCTCCTCAGGCAAGGCAGAAAACACCGGGTTTATCACGTGCGGCAGCTTACCATTTCCATATCTGTGGCTCTTCTTTCCAGATCAGCAGCCGGAATTCCTCGTAATGCTGCCCGTTCCCGATCGTATGCGTATCCCGGTGTCCCTGGCTCAGCTTCAGCTTATGCAGCATCCCCGAACTGGACCCGACCCACAGGGTCTGCCCGTCGTCCGATATCGTCATTCCGCTGATCGTTGAACCTAAAAAATGTCTCCACATCCTGTTTCCCTGCTTATCCACGGCCTTTATATAACCGTATGCATCGCCCAGTATGTAATAATCTGAGCTTGCCAGGCCGGCGTATACCCGCATTTCTTCGTCTATAAGCGTATATTCCTCACTTTCGGTATATGCTTCAACGGCGGCTCCCATGTATTTATCGGAATCTATCCCTATCGTAATCCCATTATAAAAGTGACAGGAATTGGTTATCAGCTGATCGTCATCTTTTGAAAAGAGGCAGAAATGCGGATACGAAGACTGCGGACCAACCGTACCTACCGTATTTCCGTCGGGGTCCAGTATCCGGTGGTCTGTGTCCTGGTCGCCCACTACGATATACCTATTGTTGTTGGACAGGGCCGCGTTTTCCATCGAAAGTTCAGACCCGTTGTCGCCATCCTCTTCGTCCTCCCCTTCATTGGCCTCCGGTACGGGATGTATCTTTTTTTCTCCGTCTTCCGAGACAAGATATATACCTTCCGAAGTAACCAGGAGAACCTTTTTGCCATCATTGAACGGTACCAGGTCGGTAATTCCGATACCGGCCATTTCCGTTAAAGTGAATTCATGGATCAACGTGCCTTCCCAGCCATCAAAAGTGGATATTTTACCGGCTGCCGCAATGGCAAAAACAGTACCCTGTTTCGATTTCCCGATGGCATCTATCTTTTCATCCAGCTCCGTTATCGTATCGTTTTCGAGCAGGTAGGCCTTTCTTTTCTGGTAGGAAGTACCCGTGAGAAATACAATTTTTTCAGCATCTATAAAATGTAGCTGCTCGATGCTTTGTGCTTTTTTTTCCAGGAGCGGAATAAAAGGTACATGTGCAGGCGGGAACTGTTCCCGGAAATCGCTTACGGAATTGTTCAGGTTCGCGGTCCTCAGCCGCTGCAGGATCTCCGTGGTCAGATGTTCCCTTTTGTCTTCCGGTTCCTGTCCCTGCCAGTTTTCCCAGCCGTTCTTTTCCCCGAATTCAACCATTTCATTCACTGCCACGGCATATTTTTCGCCTTTTTCAAACCATTCTTTCCGAAGGTCTTCGTTTTCTTCTTTTTCAGGTACGTTCCACATCCGATATTGCTTGTTTTAAATGCATCCACAAAGTGGTCTGCTCCTGTAAATTTAAGATGTTCTCAGGAATATCAAAAAATTATACATGCAAACGCAGCGGATGCTTTTTGTTACCGGACGGAAAAACAGGGAATGTACCGTATCAGGCAGGCTCTGACAGCCATTAACCATTCCGGAAAGCAGACCTCCGGTAATGATAGTATCCCTGTTCTTTTTTTTCGATACATTCAGGAACTATTCTTTTACATCCTGCGAATCATTCCGCTGTGAACGTTTTCCGATCACAAAAACCGTTACCAGTCCGATCACCGTGGTCGTACCAAAAATTCCGGCGGTGGTTTCATGCCCATATATAGCCAGCAGTGTAGCCAGGCAAAGGCCCGTTAATCCTAAAATAAATCCGAATAGCTGCCCGTTCCGGCTTTGTTTCAGTTCTTCCTTTATCATGTGGTCTTCCAGCTGTATACGGTGAAACACCTGTTTTTCAGCCATCACTACGATACGCTCGCCACCGTCTTTTACCGCTTTGTTATATTTCTCCAGTTGCTCCGGAGGAGGCAAAGGCCCCCGGAAGGCTTCTCTTACGGATGTGCGCACAAAAGCCTGCAGCATTTCAGTCTTTTTTTCCCCTGCCGGCTCTGAAGAAAAGGATTTCAGCATTTCGCCACTGAAAGTTTCGGGAATAGCAGATCTGTCCGATTCTTCAGGATCAGAATACAAGGGGCTGGTATCTTCGTTCATGCCTGAGTTTAGTCTCGTTGCACTATTTCATCGAAACTGGCCATTGCCCTGCGCAGATCATTCCCGATGGCATTCCAGTCTGCTTCCAACGCTTTTGCATCGGCCTCTGCGGCATTTTCCGGAAAAGTAAAACGATAATAATTACCGGCAATATTGAAAGCGCTGCCGGCTCCGGTTAAAAAAGACGTTCTGGGAAACCGGAAACTACTGCGAAATTTGGTGTATTTCTTCATCGTAACAAGGGTTTAATACCCCAAATTTACGATTTTTTACCGGGCCTGAAACACCATTTTTCTAAAAAATTTACAGTATCAGAATTTTTGTGTCAGCGAGAAGGAGGTCATCGACAACGAACCCATGATCACGGAATTGTTGAACAACGCCAGTTCATCGTCCTTCTCCACCAGGCCCAGCGTGTACAACATAGGATAATAATGGTCGGGCGTGGGAATGGCATTGCGGGCCGCTTCGCCCCACTGCTGGTAGTTGACCAGGGCGTCGAAATCGCGGTTGAGCAGTTTCTCATTGAAGGTTTCGTTCATCTGCAGGGCCCAGTCGTACCCGTAATCCTGCTCGGCCGTGTGGTCCCAGGCCACCATGCGCAGGTTGTGCACCATATTGCCGCTGCCGATGATAAGTACGCCTTTGCGGCGCAGTTTGGCCAGTTCGCGGCCCAGGGCATAGTGAAACGAAGCCGGTTCCTTATAGTCGATGCTGAGCTGCAGCACGGGTATATCTGCCTGCGGACGGATGTGTTTCAGCACCGACCAGGTACCGTGGTCCAGGCCCCAGTCCTCCGTGAGCTGCGCCTGTACGCTGTATATCTCAGACGCTACTTCCTTTGCCAGTTCCGGACTGCCCGGAGCCGGGTACTGCACATCGAAAAGCGCCTGGGGAAATCCGCCGAAATCGTGTATGGTAGGCGGCGTTACGTTCGAGGTGATATAGGTGCCCCGGGTAAGCCAGTGTGCTGATACGCAGAGGATCATACGCGGGGCCTCAGTTCCCGTTTTAATGTGTTTCCACTCTTCGGAATGCCGGTTGTCTTCAATGGCATTCATGGGCGAGCCGTGCCCGATAAAGTAAGCCGGCATCACCGTATCGCTGTTGTCCAGCGTGCGGGCCAGTACTTCCAGCGTTCCGAGCGCAGCCGCTCCGCCGCCGGCAAGACCCAGTTGCAGAAAATCCTTACGCGTCATACACTATAAAGATATAAATTAATCCCTTTCAGGATGAATACATTAGAATACGAAGAGGCCCGGAACAAAAGTCCCGGACCCGGTCTATGTGAAGTAGACGTATTAGAGCTTATCCTTTAACCAGCTGGATCTCGGCCAGCAGTTTTACCTCTTCGCCAACCAGTACGCCACCGGTTTCCAGGGAGGCATTCCAGCTCAGTCCGAAGTCTTTGCGGTTGATCACGCCAGCCAGGCTGAAACCGGCTTTTACATTGCCCCAGGGATCGGTGTTGATACCGCCGAATTCTACGTTCAGCGTCACCGGGCGGGTAACGTCCTTAATGGTCAGGTTGCCTTCGAGCGTATACAGATCGCCGCCTTTTTTGTTGAAAGCCGTGCTCTGGAATTTCAGTTCGGGGAATTGTTCTGCATCAAAAAAATCGGCACTTTTCAGGTGGGCGTCGCGTTGTTCGTTGGCCGTATTCACAGAAGCCGTGCGGGCCGTAAAGCTGATCTTTGCCCCGCTGAAATCGTCGGATCCCGCTTCGGCGTTCACGTCAAAATCGGTAAAACTTCCGGTTACATTGGTGATCATCATGTGTTTTACCTTAAAGTTAATTTCGCTGTGCGATTTGTCTAAGTTCCACGTTGACATAACTATCAATTTGTTTTTGGTTTTTATTTTAAGAACAGGACAAAGGTAGGGCGACCGCGGCGTATAACCACTTAATCCAGGTTAAGAAATGCGGCCTTTGTGTAAAAAGCGGATTCTGCCCCACTTACAGGAATATACATTTTAGACGGGCGATATCGGCGGGAAATATTATTTTTGCAGCGCAAATTTTGATTAATATGGCACAGGTTGAGATATTAATGCCTAAACTGGGCGAGAGCGTAATGGAGGCTACCATTACCAAATGGAGTAAAAATGTAGGCGATACGGTGGATATGGATGAGACCATCGTAGAGATCGCTACCGATAAGGTAGACAGCGAAGTTCCGTCTACAGCCCGCGGGGTACTGGTAAAACGCCTGCACGAAGAAGGCGCCGTGGTACAGATCGGGGATGCATTTGCCATCATCGAGACCGATGCCGATAACCCCGGAACAACCGTGACCCTTTCGGCCAGCGTTGCCGAAACATCTCCTGCCGAAGCCGCTCCGGCCCAGGCTGCCGGGATCGAGAACGAAATCCGTACTATTTCCGATAATCATACGTCCGTTTCTTCTACCGGCGACCGTTTTTACAGTCCGCTCGTAAAAAGCATCGCCCGCGAGGAAGGCATTACCCAGGAAGAACTGGATGCCGTTGCCGGCAGCGGTAAAGATGGCCGTGTGACCAAAGACGATATCATGGCCTACCTGAAACAGGGCCGTAAGCCGGCTACAGCCCCGGCACAGACACAGACTGCGGCCGCGCAGCAACCCGCCACACAGGCACAGCCCGCAGCACAACAGGCCAAAGTGGTGCAGGAAAAACCGGTGCAGGGTCCACCCGTTTCCGCAAATGCCGGTGACGATATCATTGAAATGGACCGTATGCGCAAACTGATCGCCGATCACATGGTGATGAGCAAACGTGTATCGCCGCACGTAACATCTTTCGTGGAAGCCGATGTTACCAATATCGTACTGTGGAGAGACAAAGTAAAAGACGCCTTCCAGAAGATGACCGGTGAAAAACTCACCTTTACCCCTATCTTTATGGAAGCCGTGGTGCGTGCCATTAAAGACTTCCCGGGCGTGAACGCTTCGGTGGACGGCGACCGCATCATTATGCGTAAAAATATCAATGTAGGTATGGCCACGGCCCTGCCCAGCGGCAACCTGATCGTTCCGGTGATCAAAAATGCCGATACCATGAACCTGACCGGCCTCACCAAAGCCGTAAACGATATGGCTGCCCGTGCCCGTGCCGGTAAACTTACCCCGGACGATATCGCCGGCGGTACCTATACCGTTTCCAACGTGGGTACCTTCGGCAATGTAATGGGTACGCCCATCATCAACCAGCCGCAGGTGGCCATCCTGGCCCTGGGTGCGGTACGTAAGCGCCCGGCCGTGATCGAGACCGAATACGGCGACGTGATCGCGGTACGTCATATGATGTTCCTCTCCCACTCCTACGACCACCGCGTGGTAGACGGAGCCCTGGGCGGAAGCTTCGTACGCCGTGTGGCCGATTACCTGGAGCAGTTCGATCCGAACAGAACATTCTAAACAAGTACGTTTACGAGAAAATACACAACCGGTTTCCGCAGGGAGACCGGTTTTTTGTGCGCGCTGTCAGGCTTTTAGACACAAAAAAAGAGGCACCGTAGTGATGCCTCTTTAAAGTATTTTGTGGACCCAACCAGGAAAAAGGGCTGAAGGACAGCCCTTCTTCTTTGTTTGGGTTTCTCTCTGCCTTGGTTAAAAGTCGTTGCCGACTATCATGATGTAAAAGTAGTTAAAAAATCCGAAGGTGATGCATTTTTTTTGCTAATTTTTTCTTAAATTTTTTATTCTCCGCCTCCGGAACCTGTTTTTTATTCAGGATTGTACACTTTTACCGCATTTTTAAGAACGTTCTTCCAGTCCAGTGTCATCGGTTTGCATTGCTGGTTCACAAACAGCTGCATCTGGTCTGTATAATGCTCGCTTCCCGGCCGGGCCGAAGCTCCGTAAGCGTTCACCGTTTCTATTTCCGGTCCGTCCGCTCCGAATTTAACCAGCATTATGTAACTGTCGCCTGCCCAGGGAGCCAGTGTTCCGTCGGCACGCGGCGAAGAGTACATGGCCCGCAGCATATCGGGCATTCCGCCCAGGGGCAGGTCCACATTTCCCCTTCTTAATCTTTGTAAACGGCCCAGGGGCACATTTATTGTACCGAAATAGGTAAGTAAGTGTTTTTTTGCATCACGCAGGCATTCGGCATAATAGGCACAGCTGTGCGTGGTGATCTTTTCCTCATTGAAATGTACGCTGCCCGTGCGTTTGTTAAAATATACCCAGGACAGGTAGAACATGGACGCTTCCACGCTGCTGGTATCCCCTTTTTTGTCCCAGCGCTTCAGCATACCGATGGCGTCGGCAATATCGGGGTATTGTTTTTCGTCCAGGGCAAACAGGGAGTCGATGGTCGAAAAGAAGAACAATGTATCGGGATACGTACGGTCGTATTTAATGTTCACGAAATCCTCGTAACTGAACTGTTCTTTTTCGCCGAACAGTTTTTCCAGGCGGCGGGCCCGGTTCCAGTGCTGGGTCTGTAAACCCATTTCGCGCGGGAAGGCCGCAGGGTCCGGGTTATCGCGCTCCCCGCTGGAACGGAAGGGCGTGCTGTTGGCATTGTATACGTAACCGCTTACCGGGTTCACCACGGCGGGCAGACTGTCGATCGGGATAAAGGCCGGTTTCCATACCAGCTCGGAACTGTTGCCGGGCAGTACTTTTTTCCAGTCGTAACCCGGTTTTCGGTGCGGCAGCAGTACATTGTTCAGGTACATGATGTTTCCGCCCTTATCGGCATAAATAATATTGAAACAGGGCAATCCCTGCATCTGCAGTGCCGAACGGAACTCAGACAGGCTGCGGGCCTTGTTCATCCTGAACCACTGCTCGGCCGCATTCAGTTTGAAAAAAGCGGGCATCCGTATGGCATAGGCTCCGTGCTTGGTCTTCATTACCGGGCCATGTTCCGAGCGAAAGGCCGCTTTGCTGATACCCAGACGTATGCCGGACTTCGGGAAGCGCACCCGCAGTTTTATATTGTTCTTCTGTAATTTTTTCCATTCCCCGTCGTAGCGGTACCAGTTCTTTTTACGCGGGTGCATGTCCAGCTTGTAGATATCGTAGGAATCGGGATACGACAGTGTATGTGCCCAGGCGATGTTTTCGTTCACCCCGTGCCCGATCACGCAGGCCCCCGGGAACACGCCGCCGAGGATATTCATGCCTTCGCCGCTTACCATATGGGCTTCGTACCAGGAGAACACGCCATCCAGCGGCTGGTGTGAGTTGATGGCGATGTAAGCCTTGCCGTCCGTGGTCTTATGCGGGGCCAGGGCAAAACCGTTCGATCCTTCGGGCTTCTGTTCCGTGATCGGCGGCAGTTTATTGTCCAGTATCTGGGTCAGTCCTTCCTGCAGGTCGCTCATCAGTGCCAGCCCCAGTGTGTAACCGGCCAGGATGTCTTTGGGTCCTACGGGAAATGCTTTTTTTACCTGTACTTCTTCGGGATGCAGCTCGGCATAACGGTTCACCCCCGCGCAGAACCCCTGCAGGTAGCGGTCGAAAGCCGGGCTCACCACCTCGTTGTATCGTTTATCGATCTCTTTCTGTACACCCAGCAGTCCCACGGCATAGTCGATCTTAGCGCCGTCCACCCCGCTGGCCAGGCCGTTCATGCCTTTGGCTATGAGCAGGATGCTCTGCATGGTCACAAAATCGTCCTCGGCATTGGCCCAGGCCAGTCCGTACGCCGCTTCGGCATCGGTAGGCGCATAAATATGCGGTACGCCCCACTGATCGCGTACGATCTGTATACTATCCCTGCGGATAAAATCGGGAATGACCGTCGTGTTCTTCTGGGCAAAAGACGCGCCGAAGCCTAAAGGCAGGGCCAGGAGTAAAAGAAATCGCTGAAACATATATACTTGATTCATAGGGCAAACAAAAATATGCATGCATACCTTTTTTTGCAAAAAAAATCCGTATATTTCGACTAAACTTAACATGGAGAAAATCTGATCATGCGCGCCATCGACAAATTGCTGAATGAATACGGCGAAAGTCACCAGAACCCTACCAACAAACTGGTACACTGGATCTGTGTGCCCGTCATTTTCTGGACGGTCACCGGACTGTTGTGGAGTATACAGTTCCCCTGGAACATCCCGGGGACGGAAGTACCGCTGAATGCCGCCATACTGGCCCTCATCGGCGCACTCATCTACTACATTACGCTCAGTATACCGCTTTCCTTCGGCCTTTTACTCTATGCCACAGGCTGCCTCTTCCTTTCCTATATAATAGATACCCATATATGGCCCGGGAAGGTCTGGCTGGTGGCGCTCATCGCCTTTGTGCTGGCCTGGATCGGTCAGTTCTGGGGGCATAAGATCGAAGGGAAGAAACCCTCTTTCCTGAAGGACCTGCAGTTCCTGCTGATCGGTCCGGCATGGCTCATGCATTTTCTGTACAAAAAAGCGGGTATAAAATATTGATATATTATGGAAGCCACGATACGATCGGGAAAAACAGAGGTGCAGGCACAGCGCAGTTATTTTGAACAGGGCAAAACGCTCAGCTACGAAAGCCGCCGCGCTGCCCTGCTGAAGTTGCAGGGGCTGATCACGGCCCATGAGACCGAGATCTACAAGGCCCTGGAGGCCGATCTGGGCAAGTGCGCCATGGAAGCCTATACCACCGAAGTGGGCTTTGTACAGGCCGATATACACCATACCCTGAAAAAACTGCGCGGCTGGATGCGCCCCAAACGCGCCAAAACCGGCTGGATCAATTTCCCCGGGAAAAGCCGCATCCATAGCGAACCCTTTGGCGTTACGCTGAACATCGCCCCCTGGAACTATCCCTTTCAGCTGGCCCTGGCCCCGGCCATCGGCGCTATTTCGGCCGGTAATACCATGGTGATAAAACCTTCGGAACTGGCCCCGCATACCGCGGCCGTACTCGAAGTACTGATCAATAAGAACTTTGATAAAGGCCTGCTGCATGTGGTAAAAGGCGGTGTACAGGAAACCACCGCCCTGCTGGAACAGAAATGGGATTACATCTTCTTCACCGGCGGTACCAAAGTGGGTAAGATCGTGTACGAGGCCGCGGCCCGTCACCTGACACCGGTAACACTGGAACTGGGCGGTAAAAGTCCGACCATCGTGGATAAGGACAGTCCGCTGGAACTTACCGCACGCCGCATAGCCTGGGGTAAATTCCTGAATTCCGGACAAACCTGCGTAGCGCCCGACTATATCCTGGTGCACGAACAGGTGAAGATCCCCTTTGTACAGGCCCTGGAAGCCGAAATTGAAAGATCGTACGGCAAAGACCCCGTCAGCAATCCCGAATACGGCAGGATCATCAACGAACGGCATTTCGAACGCCTGGAGTCCCTGCTGGCCGATACCCGTATACTTTCCGGCGGAAAGACCGACCGCAACCGCTGCAAAATAGCGCCGACCATCGTGGAGCCCGACAGCACGTCCTCCGTTATGCAGGACGAGATCTTCGGACCGGTGCTGCCCGTGATCAGCTTTAAAAATGCCGATGAGGTGATCGCCGAAGTAAATGCGCGCCCCAAGCCCCTGGCCATGTATATCTTCAGTAACAACAGCGAATTCCGCAACCGTATCCTGAAACATACTTCTGCCGGTGGTGTTACGATAAACGATACGGTGATGCATATGAGCGGTGCGCACCTGCCTTTCGGCGGTGTGGGCGACAGCGGTATCGGAGCCTATCACGGCCGTTTTTCCTTCGATACCTTCAGCCACAAAAAGCCGGTACTTACCCGTGCCTTCTGGCTGGACGCACCCCTGCGCTATCCGCCTTACAACAAGGTTAGTCTCAACTTTATGCGTAAACTGCTGAAACACGTACTGTAAACGTCTCTGTGCAGCTGACGTTCGAATACATCCTGTTCTTCCTGGTTACGGCGGGAGTGGCCTTTCTCTGGCTCTCCTACCTCAAGACCGTGGACGTATTCCGGCCCGATTCCTGGAAAAAACTGCTGCTGTCTTTCTTTGCCGGCTGGTTTTCCGTGCTGCCGGCCCTGGGCACCGTATTCCTGCAGTCGTCCCTGTTCGTTCCGGACAGTTTTCTCTATTTTATAGTGGATATCGGCCTGGTGGAAGAAAGCGGCAAACTGCTGATCGTTTTCCTGATGCTGCGTTTCCTGGTGCGTACCGATGAGCCGGTGGATTACCTGGTGCACGCCGCCGCCGTGGCCTGCGGATTTGCCGCTGTGGAAAATATTTTGTATAGTAAACAGTTCGGGATCGACGTACTCCGCAGCCGGGCCGTTATTTCCGTATTTATGCACATGGCCTTTACCGCGCTGCCGGTGTACGCCTTTATCCTGGGACGCAGCCTGGGCCGGGATGCCATAACCATTTTTCTGCAGAGCTTTTCCGGCTTCCTGCTGGCCGTTGCCGCACACGGACTCTACGATTTTTTCCTCGTAAGCGGGCTTTTTATCCTCGCTTTTTTCCTCTTTTTCGTGCTGATCGAAGTGTGGCTTACCCAGCTGAACAACCTGCTGAACCTCTCGCCCTGGTTCAACCGCCAGGCCGTGCCCAATTTCAAAAGTATACGCAATCGCCTGCTCACGGGTTTTATACTGCTCACCGGCCTGGAAATAGGCATGGAATTCAATGCCCGCGGGCAGTCCTCCGGCTGGTTGGGCTACACCCTGCAGATCACCCTGCTGTTTGCCGTTCCCATGCTGATGATCATGAGCAAGTTCGCCAACCTGCGCCTTATTCCCGGCAAGATCTTTCCTTTTCACGTACAGTTGCTGAATACCCTGAAGGTGTCCGGCTTCCGGCCCAACCGCGATAATACCCGGTTCTCCAGTCCGATGTACAACCTGCGCATCGATACCCCGGTAGAGATGGCCCTGTCTACCATGCTCTATAAACCAGTACTGGTGGTAGAACGCGGCCTGGCTTCGGGAACGGAGGTACACCTGCGCGGACTGCTCAGCGAAAAATACTGGCTGCAGGAAGACGAGGTGTTTTTCGGCTTCCGCCCCGATGAACCTTTGTATGCCGAAGGCTTCCGCAGCGATCTTTGGCTTATTAAGGCCAAAACCGTAGGCGTCAGTTTTTACGAAGGGCATCCCGAAGGTATTGTATATTTTATTCCCGAAGGACTGGAACCCGGCACAGACACGGATCCGGAACTGCTTTCCGCACGGATACGCTGCTTTGTAAAAGCCCTGGAATAAAATAAAACACTTTTTTTAACGTTTTGACAGGGTTTTGTTATTTTCGTAGCGGATGAAGCACTCTTTTCTACTCCTATGTACCTTACTGTGCGGCTTTAACGGCCTGTATGCCCAGATCGGCGGCAGTTCGGCCTTTGCCTTCATGAAAATGCCTTTTTCGGCCCGTACCGAAGCCCTGGGCGGAAGAGTGTACTCCGTGCTCGACGATGATGTGTCGCTTTATACCCAGAACCCGGCCATGATCAATCCCAGGATGCACCACCGCACCTCCTTCACCTACGTGAATTTCTTTTCGGGCATCAATATGGGTTCGGCCGCCTACGCACGCCATTTTGATAAGGTGGGCACCTTTGCCGGCGGCATCCAGTACATCAATTACGGTAATTTTACCGCGGCGGACGAGAACGGGAATATCACCGGTAAGTTCAACGCGGCAGATTATATGATCTCGGCCGGACTTTCGCGCAGCTTTGGCAAGTTCTTTACGGTGGGCCTCAACACCAAGTTCGCCGTTTCGCAATACGAGTCCTATTCGGCCATAGCCCTGGGTTTTGACCTGGGTGCGGCCTATGTGAGTAAAAGCAAACTCTTTGTTACCTCTATTGTACTGCGCAATGTGGGCATGCCGCTCAAGGTATTTACACAGGGCGTACGCGAGCCCCTGCCCTTCGAGTTCAGCATCGGGGCCTCGCACGAGTTCGGCAAAGTGCCGGTGCGCCTCAGCGTAGTGGCGCATAACCTGCAGCAGCCCGATCTTTCGTACATCAATCCGCAGAACAACAACCAGGTGGACCTCAGCGGTCAGCCCGTAGAAAATAAGGTAAGTCTCAGCAGCAAGATCCTGCGTCACTTTGTGATCGGCGCCGAAGTATTCCCCTTTAAAAAGCTGATCTCCGTGCGTGTGGCCTACGATTTTATGCGCCGTTACGAAATGAAGGCCGATGCCCGCGGCGGCACGGTAGGACTGAGCTGGGGTGTGGGTTTACGTATACACCGTTTCGAGCTGAATTACAGCCGTTCGGCCTATCACCTGGCCGGTTCGCCCAATGTGATCACGCTCAACGTAAAACTGGGCCCGATGCCTAAGGTGGTGAAAAAGCCGAAGGAGCCCAAAGGCGATAAAAAGAAAGAAACAAACTGATCGGCCGACCGGTTTCTCAGACAGACAGCTATGGTACGCAGCATTAAAGCTCAACAGATTCTCGAACAGCTTCATAAGGATACGACCCGGCTGGGCGACTTACGAATACTGGCCAAAAGCATAAAAAAAGACCATGACCTGGCCATGGAGCTTTGGGAAACAGGCGAATACCTGGCCCGGCAACTGGCCATACTGATCATGGACAACAAGCTGCTCACCCAGGAACTCATCGACCGATTGGATGCGGACATGGGCGGACATCCGCAGGAAGAAAAGCTGCCGCTCATCGACTGGCTACTGGCGAACCAGCTTTCCAAAAACAAAAAAACGATCGCATTGATGGGATCCTGGGAGCACAGTCCCTCCGTACTTCAGCGGCGGGTGTTCTGGTATTACCAGGGCCGTCTGCGCTGGGTGGGACAAACGCCTCCGCCCAATACGGAAACGCTGCTTACATCCATTGAAGAACACATAGAGCACGAAAGTCCGGAAGTACAGTGGGCGATGAACTTTACGGCCGCACAGATCGGCATCTTTCAGCCGGAATTCCGCGCCCGCTGCATTGCACTCGGGGAACGGACCGGCCTGTACAAAAATGAGATCGTACATAAGGGCTGCACACCGAACTACCTGCCTGAACTGATCGCCATACAGGTAAAAAAACTGAATACCTGACACGGCCGGAAGATATAGGTGAACGGACAGGCAGTATTAACTGTTTTTTCTGAAAAAAATATGTAGGTTTGCACCCGAAACGATCATTCAACAACAACAGAATTTATTGAATATGAAAAGGCTTTTTATCCCTGTACTGGCAGCCGCTGCATTTGCCGTTAGTTCATGCTACAACGGTAACAATGCGAACTTTCCCGTGATCAACAACGCCGAAACGCACGACGGACACGACGGACACGGCAAAGCCAAAGAAGAACATTTCGGTGAGAAGATCTCTGCGGCCGGAGCCATTACCACCGCCGATATCCTGGCCCAGCTGGGAAGTCACGACAGCCTCGAAAATATTAAATTGACCGCCGAGATCGAATCCGTATGCCAGGTAAAAGGCTGCTGGATGAAACTGAAGAACGCTGCCGGAGAACCCATCCGCGTTTCTTTTAAAGACTATGCCTTTTTTGTACCGAAGGACGCTGCCGGAAAAACGGCCGTTGTTCAGGGTAAAGCTTACAAAGAAGTGCTGAGCGTGGACATGCAGAAGCACTATGCCGAAGATGCCGGTAAAAGCAAAGAGGAAATTGCCGCCATCACCGGGCCTAAAACGGAGTACAGCTTCGAGGCCAGCGGCGTGATCATTAAATAATTACGTAAAACGATACTGCGAATGTGCAAATGGTAACAGCCCTTTGCACATTTTTTATTTGTACAGCCATATGAGTAAAGAACTGGTAGAATTCCTGGGCGGGTTTATTACGGAGCACAAAATGGAGCTTTTCCGCGAAAAGATCGGGCAGCGTACCCGGCAGCTTACCGTGGTGGTGGAAAACCTGTTCCAGGAACACAACATCAGTGCCGTGCTGCGTACCGCCGACTGTTTCGGGGTGCAGGACGTACACGTGATCGAGCGCGGTTACCAGTACCGGGTGAACGATGAAGTGGCCCTCGGCGCCAGTAAGTGGCTGGACGTAAAACACTACAAAGGCGGCGAAAACAATACACTCGACTGTTACCGCGCCCTGCGCGAACAGGGCTATAAAATTGTGGCCACCACCCCGCACAAAGACGACGTGAACCTCGAAGAATACGACTTCAGTCAGAAGACCGCCCTGGTCTTTGGTACCGAACTGCAGGGACTTACCCCCGAGGCCATCGAACATGCCGATGCCTGGCTCAAAGTGCCCATGGTAGGTTTTACCGAAAGCCTGAACATAAGCGTATGCGCAGCGGTGTGTATGCACCACGCCACCTGGAAACTGCGCAGCGGCGAAAGCTTCCCCGGCCTCAGCGAAGAAGAACAGACCGAAACCATGCACCGCTGGATCCGCAGCGTGCTGAAAAAGCCCGACTTGCTTGAAGAAGAATTTTTTAAGCGAAATGCCTGATATTTTCACAAAAAGGTTTTTATTTTAAAATTAATGTCGTATGTTTGCACCCCCAAAATACGGGCTAAACATATTTTGAAAATGGAAAATTTAGTACAATTTGTTGAGCAGCAGTTTGTTTCCAAAAACGAACTTATCCAGTTCAATGCAGGCGATACTATAATCGTATCATATAAGATCAGAGAAGGTAACAAAGAGCGTATCCAGAACTTCCAGGGTGTTGTTATTCAGCGTCGTGGCCAGGGTACTACCGAAACATTCACTGTACGTAAGATTTCTGACGGTGTGGGTGTGGAACGTATCTTCCCGGTTAAATCTCCATTTATCAGCGAAATTAAAGTAGTTAAACGTGGTAAGGTTCGCCGTGCCCGTCTGTTCTACCTGCGTGATGCCATCGGTAAGAACGCCCGTATCAAAGAAAAGAAAGTAGCAAGATAATTTCATTTTTATAAAGGTTTTGGTTTAAAAGTCCCCGACGCAGGTCCGGGACTTTTTTATTATCCGGCAATTCCCCCTATCTTGCATACCCATGATCAAGCCTGAATACCGCGAACGCCTGCTGGCCCACATCGGCCGCTATGTACAGCTGCCCGCAGAAGAAGCGGAATACTTTGTTTCGCTGGTAAGCCACCGCTCCACCACAGCCCGGGAAATACTGCTGCGCCAGTGCGATATAGCCAATGAATCCTACTTTGTGCTCGAAGGCTGCATACGTGCCTATACCCTCGACAACAAGGCCGATGAACATGTGATGCACCTGGCCACCAACGACTGGTGGATCACCGATATGTACAGCCTCATCACCCGCAAGCCCGGCAATTATACCATCGAATGCCTTGAAGCCTCCGAAGTACTGGTAATGCCGCGCGAAAAACAATGGGACATCTACGATAAATACCCGCGTATGGAACGCTATTTCCGGGTGCTGATGGAAAACGCCTACGTATCTACCCTGCAGCGTATCCACGATAACCTGAGCCTGAGCGCCGAAGAACGCTACCTCAACTTTGAACGGAAATTCCCGGGACTCGTACACCGCATTCCCAATAAGCACATTGCTTCGTATATAGGCGTTACGCCCGAATTCTTCAGCAAAATGAAGAAGCGCATGCTGAAAAACAGCTGATCTTATAGATTACCGGCGGCCTTTTCGCGGCGCAGCCGGTTAAAGAAGCGTTTGTTGAGCAATATCGAAACCGCCGTAAGACCGGTCACAAAGCCGATCCACATGCCGGCCGCTCCCATTTTGAATACAAAAGCCATGAGGCAACCCACCGGGATGCCGATGACCCAATAGGCCAGGGCCACGTAAATGGTAGGCACCTTTACATCTTTGATACCGCGCAGTATACCCACGCCGATGGCCTGTGTGGCGTCGGATATCTGGAATACCGCCGCATAGAACATCAGCACGGAGGCTATGGCCACCACGGTAGTGTCGTCGTTAAAGGCCAGGGGCAGGTAATTGCGTGCACTTATAAAGAAGAGGGAACAGAAGATGCCATACGCCAGTCCGCTGACCAGGGTACTGCGCCCGATGAGCGAAATATCGGCCCAGTTGCGGCGTCCCCAGGCATTGCTGATGCGTATGGAACCACCCTGTGCCAGCCCCATGGACACCATAAAGGTAAAGGCCGCACAGCTCAGCGCGATCTGGTGTGCCGCCTGTTCCAAGGCACCGAGCGTACCGATAATAATACCCGATACGGCAAAGGCGCCCGATTCCATGCCCGCCTGCAGGCTGCTGGGAATGCCGATATGCAGCAGTTCTTTTACGGTTTTCCACTTCAGGGCCCACTGGTTGCGGCGTACCGCAATGTAACGCCGGAAGGTGCGGTGCCGGAACACGATCAGGGCCAGGGCAATGAGTATAATGACGCGGGTGGCCAGGGTACCGATGCCGGCTCCCACCAGTTCGAGGCGGGGCATACCCAGGTTTCCGTAGATCAGGATCCAGTTCAGGAAAATGTTCATGGGCAGGGCCACCAGCGACAGGATCATGGCCGTACGCGTATATTCCAGTCCGTCCGTGAACTGTTTAATGGCCATGAACATGAGCATGGGCACGGTAGACCAGCCCATAATAATAAGGTAGGGTTTGGCCAGGGCGGCTACTTCGGGGTCCTGCTTCAGGTAAAAAAGGATATCGCTGCCGGTATGCAGAATTATAGCTATGAGCAGGGCCGTAACCGTACACATCCAGAAACCGTTGTACAGGTAATGCGATACCTGCTGTCCGTCGCGGCGGCCATGCGCCATGGAAACCAGCTGTGAGACCGACATGGTAATGCCGATGCCCAGTACAAAGGGAATATTCATCACACTCAGTACCAGGGCCGCAGCGGCCAGGTGTTTATACGAAATAGCGCCCACCATCATATTGTCGATGATGCCCAGCGCCATCTGCGTAAGTTCGCCGAGAATGATAGGGCCCGATAATTTCCAGGTACGTGTTGTTTCCGCTCTGAATGACATACGGGCACAAAAGTACAAAAGGGAACAGCGAAAAAGCGGCACCCAAACGTGAAAAATCTGTTAGCGCAACGTAAAAAGCCTGCTCCCCCACAGGGAAACAGGCTCTTGCATCACAGTATAAAAGGTCTTTATTTCTTTGTAAAACGCATCACGGCAATATCGCCCGAGATAAAGTTCAGCGTCTTTCCGTCGCTTACATCGTAAGACGTAACGGTCTTCAGCGTTTCCATGAACACGCGTTCGCCGTCGCCGGGACAGGCCATTTTGGTAACGGCCATCGGTTCGTTAAAGCTGATCTTTACATCATCGGCATTCAGCGGCCCGTTGAAACTGTTACAGCTGTTATGGCCGCTTACCCGTTTTGCGGCCGTTTCAAAGGTGATCTCGGGCTTGCGGTCGGGATAGAGGCCATCGAACGCAATACGCGGCCCGCTGATGTAATTCAGTTCCCAGCTGCCTTCCAGTTTCGTATAGTTGGACGGTTTCAGCGGTTTTATACCCCCGGTGGGCTGTTCTTCGGCGGCAGCTTCACCGCGCTTCGTTTTTGAGGTACTCTTACAGGCAAACAGCAGCGCCGCGGCGCAAAAAAAGCAAAAAACGATCGTTGGTCTCATAGCATACAAGTTTACAGCCGAAAGGTACGGATTATTCCCCGCCTGCGAAAAAACAGCCGTCTCATCCCGCGGTGCAGAATGAGACAGCCTTTTATAGAGGAGAGGTGTTTATTCTCTATTATAACAGTTAGACCCGGCTCTGGGGTAAAGGTTTAAACGTTTCTTCACTTTTTTCGTAAAAAACTCAGTATCAGCACAAGGCTTTTGTAAACTATTTCCGGACTCCCCCGTTTATGGTATATTTATGCACGTTAAGTCCGATTTAACACAATGCTCACGCGGGCATTGACAGATAGTGGCTATATTTGCATAAGTTTGTTTGAATAAAAAAATATGTGGTTTATAATCATCTTCTTTGTGCTGCACTGGTATGGCAGCCTTTTCTTCCAGTCGTTCTTCCTGCACCGTTACGCGGCGCACGGCATGTTTACCATGACTAAAGGCTGGGAACGATTCTTCTACTGGTTAACCTATATCACAATGGGTTCATCGTACCTTACTCCACGGGCCTATGCCATTCTGCACCGCCTGCACCATGCACACAGCGATACAGACAAGGACCCGCACTCCCCGCACAACAGCAATAATCCCTTCAGCATGATGTGGAAGACCAAAGACCATTACATGAAGGTGTACCGCCGTATCTTTAAAACGGACGTGGAATTCGAAAAGGCCTTCCCTGAGAAACAACGTCTCGATTCCTTTGCCGAAGGCTATTTCTCCCGCATCGCATGGGGCGTTCTGTACACCGTTATTTACATCATTGCCTACCTGATCTGGGATTTTCACTGGGCCTTCTTCTTACTGCTGCCTATCCACTGGTTCATGGGTCCTATCCACGGAGCCATTGTAAACTGGAGCGGACACAAGTACGGTTACCAGAACTTCGATAACCATGACCAGAGCAAGAACACCCTGGTGTTCGATTTTCTCTGCATGGGCGAACTGTTCCAGAACAACCATCACAAACTGCCTAACCGTCCGCGTTTCGGCGTTAAGTGGTTCGAACTCGATCCTACCTACCTGGTGATCCGTGTAATGCACAGCATGCGCATTATACGCCTGGCCAGAGCTTAATACCGCATTTTAATTGTGTGTGAGGGCATTCGTTCAATAACGGATGCCTTCTTTTTTTGCTATAAGCTTATTCCCTATTCCCCGGACTATGAACTACGGACTCGTCACTACCCGCATACGCAAAAAAAAGCATCCCGGTCTAATGGAATGCTTTGCTGTTTCTTTTAATTAATCTATGATGGTAGTTTACACCCGTGTTTAGGGAAAAATAATGCGTTCCTTGATGGCTTTGATCACCAGGTCCACGTTATTGGTCGCTTCGAATTTCTTCATCAGGTTCTTGCGGTGCGAGGCCACAGTATGGTCCGAAAGAAAGATACGGTCGGCGATCTCTTTATTGGTAAGCCCTTCCGATATCAGGTTCAGCACCTGCAGCTCGCGCTGGGTAAGGGTCACCGTACGTTCGCTGAGGGTCTTATTGAGCTTCATTACATTGTGGCAGAAGAAATTGGAACCGCGCAGGATGGCCCGCATGGCGTCCATGATCTCGCCCTTGTCGCACTGTTTCAGGATATAGCCCTGTACGCCCACTTTCAGGATGCTTACGATCTCCGAGACCTCTTCCTTGATATCGATCACCAGGATCTTTACCTCGGGATGCAGGATGCGTACCTGCTGTATATATGTAATAATGGACTCGCTCTGTAAATTGATGCCGATAATGAGTACATCCGGCTTACGTACCGATACCATTTCCAGCATCTGATCGTAATTCTCGGTCTCCCCTACAATGCTGAAACCGTCCTCTTCTTTAAAAATGGCCTGCAGTCCCTGGCGTACAAGGAAATTGCCTTCTGCAATCACCAGGTCTACGGTGTCTGTGCCTATTTCTTTTACCATAACGACATCAAAAGTACATTATTTAGAATTATTTTAAATAAGAACCCTGAAAAAGGGGAGGAAAATTTCTATTTTCACCTTTTCAGGTGAGCGCTCTACCTGAAAGTACGAGTACATATCTTGCTAAAATGCTATGGAAACGCTTCCGGAACCCTAAATTTTATTAACCTTTGCACCTTATTGAACAACGCTATGAGTCCTTTTTCAAAAATACTGATCGCCAACCGCGGGGAGATCGCCTGCCGGGTAATGCGTACCTGCCGTGAAATGGGCATTGCCACCGTGGCCGTTTTTTCGGAAGCCGACCGGAACGCCAAGCATGTAAAAATGGCCGACGAAGCTGTGTTTATCGGTCCGCCGGCATCGGCACAGAGTTACCTGGTGATGGACAAGATCATTGCTGCGGCCAAGGAAACGGGCGCACAGGCCATACATCCCGGTTACGGTTTTCTTTCGGAGAACGCACAGTTTGCCCGCCGCCTGAAAGAAGAAGGGATCACGCTCATCGGTCCTTCTCCGGAAAGCATGGAGATCATGGGCGACAAGATCAAAGCCAAAAAAGCCGTAAAAGCCTTCGATATTCCGCTGGTGCCCGGTACGGACTATGCCATAGCCTCTTACGAAGAAGCCCTGTCCAAAGGCAGGGAGATCGGTTTTCCCATACTCATTAAAGCCTCTGCCGGCGGCGGTGGAAAAGGCATGCGTGTGGTATGGAAGGAAGACGAGTTCGCCGAAGCCCTGCAGCGCGCCCAGAGCGAGGCCCGTTCGGCCTTTGGCGACGACAGCGTGTTCCTGGAAAAATACATTGCCGAAAGTAAACACATCGAAGTGCAGGTACTGTGCGACAATCACGGTAATTACCTGCACCTGTTCGAACGTGAATGCACCATACAGCGCCGTCACCAGAAAGTGATCGAAGAAGCGCCCAGCAGCGTGCTTACACCGGCCGAGCGTGCCGAGATCGGTGCCCATGCCGTGAACGTGGCCCGCGCCTGTGATTATTCAGGGGCCGGTACGGTGGAATTCATCTACGATCCTGCCGACCGCAGCTATTACTTCCTGGAAATGAACACCCGCCTGCAGGTGGAACACCCGGTAACGGAAATGATCAGCGGGGTGGACCTGGTACGCCAGCAGATCCTCGTGGCACAGGGAGAAGCGCTGCCCTTTACGCAGGACGACCTGAAAATAAACGGCCATGCCCTCGAAGTGCGTGTGTATGCCGAAGACCCGGCCAATAACTTCCTGCCCGATATCGGCCGCCTGATCGAATACCGCATTCCCGAAGGCGAAGGCATACGTGTTGACGATGGTTTTGAACGCGGGATGGACATACCGGTGTATTACGATCCCATGATCGCCAAAATGGTGGTGCATGCGGCCGACCGCGACCAGGCCATTGAAAAGACCCTGGACGCCATCGACAACTATATCATCGGGGGTATCGAGACCACCTTACGTTTCTGTAAATTCGCCATTGATCACGAGGCCTTCCGCGATACCAGCTTTACCACTAAATTCGTAGAGAAATATTTTACGCCCGACGTACTGCGTACACAGGGCAATACGGCCATGGACGAAGCGGCTGCGCTCAGCGCCGGCTATTTCTTCCGCAGGGCCACACAGCCTGAAAGTCCGCTGCCCGTCGGCAAAAGCGCCTGGCAGATCAAACGTACCTGAAAAAGAAAGCCCCCCTTGCCATGGCGAGGGGGGCTTTTTGCTATTCTGCAGCGTCTTTAGGCTCTTTGGTCTTTTTGGCGGTGCTTGTTTTTTTAGGTTTATCAGCAGCGGCTTTGGCCGGTTTTTCGGCCTTGGTCTTTTCCGCTTTGGGTTCCGTCACTTTCTTCGGTTTCGGCTCTTTGATCGCAGGTTCTGGTTTAACCGCGGGAGCTTCTTTCTTGCGGGGCCTGCGTACGCCGTACGACCCCCTCGCCCGCTTTCCTTTAGCGGATTTTTTGTCTCCTTTTCCCATACAATTTATCGTTTAAGTTAACTGATTAGTAACAAATATATTATTTATGATCTAAAACAACAACGGGAAATTTAGTAAAGTTGCCCGATTCCCGAATGAATTGTATACTTTTGCCTCGTATATTCGAAACTGAAGAAATGAAACAAAACATCCTGACTGCCCTGGTCGTTGTGCTGCTGATCTGTGTCGGCGTACTCTTTTATTTACATTTTAAAGCCGATGGCACCCGTACGGCCACCGTGGACCCGGTTACCGGCGTTAAAACGGCTGAAACGGCCCAGTACCTCTTTGTAAATATCGACAGCGTGGCTCAGAATTATCACCTCACCGAAGAAAAAGGCAGGTTTCTGGAAGCCAAGGCCAATGAAAGAGCCCAGAAGTTCCAGGCCAAACAGGGTGCCTATACCGCCGCCGTGCGCGAACTGGAAGTACGCCAGCGTACCGACACCGAACGCCAGCTGCAGCCGCTGATCGAAAAGCTCCAGCGCCTCGAGGGCGAACTGATGCAGATGCAACAGGAACTTCAGCAGGAGACCATGCTGGACCAGCAGGCCCTTACCACCACCATTACCGACTCCCTGAAAAAAGTGGCCCAGGAGATCGCGATCGAGAAAAAAGCCGATTTTGTAATCCCCGTTGGCGAGACCCTGCCCGTGGCCCTGTACTATAATCCCACGCTCGACATCACCCTCGATGCCACCAAGCGTCTGAACGACCGCTACAAGCCTTCTGCCACCGAAACACCGGCCGCTTCCACTCCCGCGAAAAAATAATCTGTACACACAGAGCGAATATTTACGATAATGGCTGAACTTTTC
Organism: Bacteroidia bacterium; assembly: GCA_016742095.1. GTDB lineage: Bacteria > Bacteroidota > Bacteroidia > CAIKAF01 > CAIKAF01 > JACVCJ01. The sequence continues at coordinate 28,765 of JACVCJ010000019.1, read as the reverse complement.
ACTACGGATGCCCTGGTGAGCTTTTTTACGCTTACCCTGATGGAGATCGTCCTCGGGGTGGATAATATCATCTTCATATCCATTCTTACCGGCAAACTGCCCAAAGAAAAGCAGAATTCCACACGTATCATCGGTCTTACCTTTGCCCTTGTTATGCGTATTCTGCTGCTGATGCTCATCGGCTGGATCGTAAGTCTCAAATGTCCGCTGTTCGAACTGCCCTTCCATATCCCGGGCACGCATGTGAACCTGGACCCGTCCTGTGGTTTCGATCCCAACGGACATCCCGTATCGGGCAAGGACCTGATCCTGCTCTTCGGGGGTATCTTCCTCGTTGTTAAGACCATTATCGAACTGTACCACAAGATCAAGGACGAACCCAAACCGGAACCGGACGCTTCGGGAGTGGTAAAACCACGCAAGCTCGTGTCCATTCCCGGCACCATTGCCCAGATCATTTTCATCGACCTGATCTTCTCGTTCGACAGTATCCTGAGCGCCGTCGGACTCGTTGACGACGTACGTATCATGATCGCCGCCGTAGTGGCCTCGATGATCTTTATGGTATTTGCCGCCAAATACGTAAGCGATTTCATCGAGCGGTACCCGGGCGTTAAGATCATTGCCCTCACCTTCCTGGTGTTCATCGGAGCCTACCTCATCTTCGAAGGTATCCACCTCGAGGTCATCAACAAGGTGCACCTGTACATAGCCCTGGGCTTTGCCCTGCTGTGCGAATGGCTGCGCATACGCTACGCCCGAAAGCACCCTATGCTGTAAGCTATAAGCTGATAGCCTATAGCTACTTCTCGTCCAAAACGTATCACTCCCGATCCCGGGCTTAACTATTAGCTCATAGCTAACAGCCGGGCTCTGAACTGCGGACTACGGACTATTAGCTGATAGCTCATAGCCTGGCTCTATACTTCGGACTCTTTACCATTATTAGCTAACAGCCGGACTCTATACTACGAACCCGGACTCACAGCTATTGGCTATAACCAGAAAAGGCCGTCCCGCGCTAAACGAAACAGCCTTTCAGATCGATCGTTTCAGACAGGATCTTATTTCGATTCGGCCGGATTGTATTTAAGATCGAACGAGAGTTCCGGCATTTTTTTCTCTTCCGTTTCGCGGAAAGCTTCGCGCCAGATGATGGTCATATTGGCAAACTGCATATCGGCGATATTGGCCGGAATGGTCCATTTGAGGCGGAATTTCTTCGATTCGCCGGGATACAGCAGCTCCGATTTATCACCGGCGTTCACAATGCTGAATTCCTGGCCGTTGTCGAGGCGGCAGATGGCCTTGGTATGGTCAGAGATACCGATCTTGGTGCCTTTGTAGGTTACCTGGAACGATACATCGGTAAGTTGTGTTTCCTTGGAGCTGTGCTGCGGGAAATACATTACTTCGAACGGGCCTGCGGTAAAGGAATTGGTGGCGGCAGGCAGCAGGAAATCGGGTGCGCTGAGCACGTTTCCGCCGGCCGGAACACGGTACAGGCCTTTGATCAGGTATTTAAAGTCGTATACCAGTCCGCTGGAAAGTACTTCCACCACACGGTTCTCTATATCGAAGGGTTTTATCTGCAGCAGTCTGGCCGAAGCGGCCAGTTCGCCGGCAGGCAGGGCCATAAAGGTCTCAGAAGGTTTAAACACCAGGAAGTCCTTGGTTTTATTCTGTATACGCACCTTCATTTTGGTATAACTTTTGGTAGCTACCACGTCCACGAGGTGGATCTTATAGTTATCGTCCTCTGCAACGGTTTCATAAAAAACGGCTTTGGATTTCAGAGGTTTCTGGGCCGTGAGGGTGCCCGCCGCGAGCAGGGCCGGGGTGAGAAGTAGAATGATCTGTTTCATACGGATTCTTTTTTACAAAACTATAAAATACAACGGTTCTGCCGAATGGCGCCGGGGCTTTAACAAAAAACTAATACATTCCTTTCCGGACGAGGCTTACAAAAGGCCCGGACAAAAAAAATCCGTTTTGGGGTGGACCAAAACGGATGGTTAAAAGTAAGCGAGAAACTATGAAACCAGGGAAGCTGAATTGTAAAAAGTTTATCTTAACGAAAAACTGAAATGCGTATTTCCGGTGTGGGGGGCATATGGCCGGGTGAAGGCCCTTTCCTTTTTTGCCGGAGTACGTTTTTCGGTTTTACAAGACTCCGCTCATTTCTCAATATAACGACAAAGTTACCTAAATATTGTCAGAGAAACCACCCGAAATTGCAAACTTTACAAAATCGGGCGGCTGTCTAAGCAAACGGTACTATTTTCCGTCACCGGCTGGTGGTGCCGGCGGTGCCGGGGCATGAGGCGGCTCGCCGGGTTTACGCATACGCTCGGCTGCTTTACGGAGCATGGTACGGTTAAATTCTTTTTCTACCAACTGCAGTTTGGCTACCTTTTTCAGCGGGATGAGTTTTTTATACGCATCCTGGGCCTCTTTTTTCAGGTTCAGCTGCTTCAGTTCCTGGTCGTACTGCTTCTGGAGCAGGACTTCCAGTTCCTGGTCGGACTTCATTTCAAAGTTATCCTTCAGCTCTTTTTTAATAGCGCGGGATTCTTTGATGAGGTCGGCCGCTTTCTGAAGATATTCCTTGTACACCGGGATAAACTTATCGCTCTGGGCGTCGCTGAGCCCGAGGTTCTCTTTTACGTAGTTCACACGCATTTCGATCACTTTTTCCCGGAATTTTTCACCTTTTCCGCGGCCCGGGCCCTCGCCCTGGGGTGTCTGTGCCATCAGAGTGGCCAATGGTAACATCAGTACCATTGCGATCATTACGATTTTCTGTTTCATTCTATCTTGTTTTATATGGGGAGCGTTTGTTGCATGTATTAAATTTCTTCAAAGCCTTCTTCCAGGAGGTATTCAAAGAGTTCGTCCTCGCTGAAGCTGCTGTCGGCAAATACATCGGCCGGGGCTGTGGCAGACTGTACGACCGTGGGTATGCGTATATCCGTACCGGGACTGTCGGCGGACACCGTATTTTTAACCGGGGCCGTGTTCTGGGCCAGCAGGTTGTCATCGTCCATGAGGGTACGTACATACTGGTCGGCCATTTCGCTGCTTACGGTATCGGTAAGGGCCACTTTTTCCGGATCTTCGTTCCCGGGCAGCGCCACGAACAGCCCGATAATGAGCATGGCCGCGATGCCTGTACCCACGATATACGGGGTAAGCGATACCTTTTTCAGTTCTTTTTTACGGTTTACCTTTTGCGGCAGTTCTTCCAGGTAGCCTTCGGGCATATTGGCCTTGTTGCTGCGCAGGTGCCGGTATTTATTTTCGAAGTCCATAGCAAGTTGAGTATGTTATTAGTAAGACATTTGTTTCGTTGCCGGGTTTAATCCCCGCCGATCATTTTTTCTATTTTCTTTACGGCATGGTGGTACGATGCTTTGAGCGCGCCTACACTGGTGCCGAATATTTCTTCCATTTCCTCGTACGATTTTTCTTCGTAGAACCGCAGTACGAATACGGCCTTCTGTTTTTCGGGCAGGCTTTGTACGGCTTTTTCAAAGTGCGCTTCCAGCTGCGAATAGTCGGTCTTCTGCTCGTCGGCCACTTCGGGCACCCCGGGTTTTTCACTGCCGAAGTCAGAAAAGCGCAGCCAGGAAAAGCGTTTTTTCCGGTTCAGGTAGTTCAGGCTTTCGTTCATACTGATGCGGTATATCCAGGTACCGGGTTTACTTTCGTTCCGGAAGCGGTCCATATTCCGCCACACTTTCACAAACACGTTCTGCACTATATCATCGGCATCGTGGTGGTTGCCCGTCATCTTACGCGCCACGGCGTATACCTGCGGGGTGTATTCCCTCATCCAGCCGGCGAACAAAGCTTCCTTATCTCTCTCCTGCATGCAAAGCCTTTTTAGTTCGGTTTCATGTATAGGACATTCCCGGTCGGGACAGGTTTAATCAACATGGTGAATTTTTTACGGATTATCATGTAAAAATACAGAACCTGTTAGAATGTATGCCTTCTGTTTTGTAATCTTTGCAACACAGAAATTATAATACGAAAATGAAAAAAGTAACTATTCCGGTATTCGTGGCAGCTGTTGCATTCAGTATTGCATCATGCGGAAATAAAGCCAATAACGCGGGCGAAGCACAGAACGTAGCTGCCGCAACCTCATTAAGCAAAGCCTTTACCGTAGACGCAGCCGGTTCTGTTCTGAACTGGAAAGCGACCAAAAAAGTAGGTGGCGGACACAACGGTAACGTACAGCTGAGCGAAGGTACCATCAACGTAGAGAACAACGAAATTACCGCCGGTAACTTCATCATCAACATGGAAACCATCCAGAGCACCGACCTTACGCCCGAAACCGGCAAGGCCGACCTGGAAGCCCACCTGAAAGGTACCGGCAAACCCGAAGCTGCCGATCACTTCTTTAACGTGAGCAAATACCCCACCGCTAAATTCGAGATCACCGGAACCAAGCGTAAAAGCCCGGACAGCGTGGACGTAATGGGGAACCTGACCATTAAAGACATCACCAAAAATATCACGATCCCGTCGAAAGTGGTTATTGACAGCACCAAATTCGAGGCTGCTGCCAAATTCAATATCAACCGCCAGGACTGGAACGTAAAATACGGTTCTGTGGAGTTCGATCCGAAGATCCTGGGCGACCGTGTGATCAACAACGAAGTGGAGTTCGACCTGAACCTGAAGGCTACACCGAAAAAATAACAATCACAGATCGTTTTTCTTTTTTGAATTTTTGGCCATCGCAAGCGCGGTGGCCTTTTTGTTTTTACGCGTGCGGGCTGCGGTTTACGCGCGGGAATTTATTACCTTTGCTCCCTTAAATTCAATACACCAAGATGGAAAGAAAAGTCCGTGTACGTTTTGCCCCCAGTCCTACCGGTCCGCTGCATATCGGCGGAGTGCGTACGGCCCTGTTCAATTACCTCTTTGCTAAAAAACACGGAGGCGATTTTCTGCTTCGGATCGAAGATACCGACCAGACCCGTTTTGTACCGGGCGCCGAGGAGTACATTATCGAAGCGCTTAACTGGCTGGGCATCGGTTACGATGAAGGCCCGGGCAAAGAAGGCGAACATGCCCCCTACCGCCAGAGCGAACGCAAGCCCATGTACCGCCGGTATGCCGAGCAGCTGATCAGCGCCGGGCATGCCTACTATGCCTTCGATACCCCCGAAGAACTCGAAGAAATGCGCGAACGTATGACCAAAGCCGGTAATACCTCGCCTGCCTATAATTTCATTACCCGCATGAGCATGAAGAACTCGCTCACCCTTCCGGCCGAAGAGGTGCAGCGCCGTCTCGCCGCAGGCGAAGCCTATGTGGTTCGTTTCAAAGTGCCGCGCAACGAAGAAGTACGCTTCGAGGACATTATCCGCGGCGTAGTGGTGGTAAATACCGCCAATATGGACGATAAGGTACTGTTCAAGTCTGACGGTATGCCTACCTATCACCTGGCCAATATCGTGGACGATTACCTCATGGGCATCACACACGTGATCCGCGGGGAGGAATGGCTGCCCTCGGCTCCCCTGCACGTGTTGCTGTACCGCACCCTGGGCTGGGAATCCGTTATGCCGGCCTTTGCCCACCTGCCCCTGATCCTGAAACCCGAAGGCAACGGAAAACTGAGCAAACGCGACGGCGACCGCCTGGGCTTCCCGGTATTCCCGCTGGAATGGACCGATCCTTTCTCCGGCGAAGTATCTTCGGGCTACCGCGAAAAAGGGTATTTTAAGGAAGCGGTGATCAATTTCCTGGCCCTGCTGGGCTGGCACCCGGAAGAAAACCAGGAGATATTCAGCCTGGAAGAGCTTTGCCAGCAGTTCAGCCTGGAGCGCGTAAGCAAGTCCGGCGCCAAGTTCGACTATAAAAAAGCCCTCTGGTTCAACCAGCAGTACCTGCGCAGCATGAGCAACGAAGAACTGGCCGATGCCGCCATGCCGTATGCCCTGCGTGCCGGTTATACGGTGGAAAAGGAATTCCTGGCCGGCGTATGCGGACTGATGAAAGAACGTGCCGAGTTCATTGCCGACCTGGTAGACAATGGCAAATTCCTGTTCAGTACACCCACCCGCTTCGACGAAGCCGCTTTGCAGAAAAAGGTAAAACCCGATACCCGCGCCCAGCTGGAGCAACTGCTGGTCATTACCCTTCAGCATGGCCATAATGCCGCCGAAATGGAGGCTAAAGCCAAAGAATGGATGGAGGCGAACAAGATCGGTTTCGGGGCTATTATGCCCGTATTCCGCATACTGCTTACCGGCGAGAGCACCGGACCGGGTATTTTCGATATGGTGGCCCTGATCGGCGCCGATGCTTCGGCACAGCGCATACGGGCAGGTATGGACCGTTTCCATTCACTTTTTATCTGATACCATGACGGGCCGGGTTCAGCTGAATGCACTTGAATTCTTTGCCTTTCACGGCTGGCACGCCTTTGAACGCGAAAAGGGCAATACCTTCCGTGTGCACATAAGCTACACCTACGATATGGCCCGGGCCGCCCTTTCCGACGAGCTGGAACATACCGTGGACTACCAGCGCATACACGGCCTGGTATCGGAGATCATGCAAACACCCTGCCGCCTGCTGGAACATTTGGCCGCAAAGATTGTTCATTCCATACGGATACAGTTCCCGGAGATACTGGACCTGGAAGTGCGGGTAGAAAAAATGGACCCGCCTTTCGGCAGTAAAGCCGGGTCGGTATCGGTTACTTTAGGAAGTACATATGCAGAATACAGAGAAAAGAACGGACCGGAAAACCTGTCCCCGATGCGGTAAAGACTTTTACTGTACGGTAGAAGCGGGCTGCTGGTGCGAAAAATTGTACATTCCGCGGGAGGCCCTGAAGGAGTTACGCTGCACATATATAGACTGTTTATGCCCGGGTTGCCTGGATGCATACCGCGATCTTAGGGGCAATTAGCGTATTTTTTTGGTTTTTGTGGAAACACCATTATATTTGCAGTCCCAAAACGGTATCGTGGCCGAGGGGCTAGGCTCAGGTCTGCAAAACCTGCTACAGCGGTTCGAATCCGCTCGATACCTCAACAAGATCCGCATGGTTTACGCCGGCGGATTTTTTGTTTTATTCTGAAGTACCGGTTATTATTTTTTCACTCAGGACAGAATCATTCTTTCATTTCTTGAAATAAGGCCTGATAGAGTATACCGGGCCTAACTTTCCGAAAAAATCCGTTTATTTGTATAAACATACCAACAGCTTATTTCATGGAATTACAGCCCCAAAACATCGTAGAACACATCCGGATCAAAGCCCGGTCCGTTACCGTTAACATTCTTACTGCTTCCGGGAAAGAAGGAGATCACTATATAGTGATTGCCCCGTCTATCTTAGTGAGTGGTTACGGTGATACGCCCGAAGAGGCGGAAGAATCTTTCCGGCATAATATAGACGTATTCTGCCATGACCTGGCAAAAGAAGACCCGGAAGAGAGAAGTAAATACCTGATCTCGCTGGGCTTCAAGGCAGAAAAATTCCAGACCAGGAATTATTCTAAAGTATACGTAGATAAGGACGGCGTATTAAGAGGTTTTGAGCCCTCTTCTATTGTTCCCCAGGAACTGGAAGCTGCCATCACAGAGCTGTGAGCTAATAGCTTAAAGCTAACTTACTTCAGCGTATTCTTCAGCCAGTTGTTCACATAACTGAGTACCTCGTGCTGTTCGGGCTCGTTGTGGCACTCGTGGTACAGGCCGTTCCAGAGTTTCAGTTCTACCTTGCCCTTTGCGTTCTCTGCACATTCTACCGTGGCTTTGTAACTGGTAAGGCGGTCTTCGGTACCGTGGAACAGCAGGCAGGGTACCTGGAATTCAGCCGCATGTTCGATCGGGTATACACCGGCAAAATGCACCGAATTAAAGAAAGAAGACGTTATAAATTCGTGCACCAGGGGATCGTTCTTATACGCCTCTACCACGCGTGCATCGCGCGATATGGCCGTGACCTCCAGCCCGGTCTTCTGTTGCAGTTCGGGCAACAGCTTTCCCACCGTTCTGGCCAGGAACAGCTTGAATGCGGGCGGTTCAAAGGCCAGGCGCAGGTAAGGCGATGAACCCACCACCGCGGCAATGTCCGGCTTGCGGCGCAGCGTATAATTGAGCACGATATTGGCGCCCATACTGTGCCCGTACAGTACTATTTTTTGTCCCGGCATGCGTTTGCGCACTTCGGCCAGGAAATCGTCCACATCGTTCAGCATGGCGTCCAGCGAAGGCGTGTGCCCGCGTTTACCGCCCGAATTCCCGTGTCCGCGCTGGTCGAACAGGGCCACCGAGTAACCGCTGTGCAGGAAAAAATCGGCCACATGGGCATAACGACCCTTGTGTTCGCCCATACCGTGCACAATAGCGACCACATAAGGGGTAAATTCCGTTTTCTGGAAGGAGGCCGCCAGCTGCAGCCCGTCGCGCGATGTGAATGTGAAATTTTCCATAGCCTGCATTTACTACAATGCTACAAATTTAGCGCTTAACCTCCAAATGCGCTAAAGGCGCCGGGAATATGCCGTATCTGCCAGCCTCCGTCTTTCGGCAGCACGGCCATGATATCAAAACGGACCTCATTTTCCATACCATATTTTTCCAGGTAGGCCTCGGCCGAACTGTACAGATGCTGTTCCTTGCGCCGGGTAACAGCCTCTTCGGGCAGTCCGTGCCGCAGATCGGCCCGGGTCTTTACTTCCACAAATACCAGTATTTTGCCGTCGAGGGCCACAATGTCCACTTCCCAGGGATGCGTGCGCCAGTTGCTGTGTAATACCTGTAAGCCGGCCTGTTGCAGGAACGCAAGGGCAGCCTCTTCACCGGCCCGGCCCAGTTTGTTGTGTAATGCCATACTAAAGGGGTAAAACGGAAAGATACACATTTTCCGGGCGCAGGCAAGGCCCGTTCCTCTTTTAAAGGCCGTGTCCCTACGGGCTTGTTCCGGCGCTTCGTACCTCAGCGCGCTGCGTGGCAGACGGCAGAGTTCCTAAAACCGTTCTTAGTAGAACATACCGGCAATGGCAGCTGTAAGCAGACAGGCAATGGTACCGCCCAGCATGGCACGGAAACCGAATTCGGAAAGCAGGGCTTTTTTAGACGGCGCCAGGGAACCGATACCCCCGATCTGGATACCGATGGAGGCAAAGTTGGAGAACCCGCAAAGGATATAGGTACTCATTACCAGCGATTTTTCATAGGTGAAAGTGCCGGCATTCTTCATTTTACCCATCTGCGTATAGGCATAAAACTCGTTGATGGCCGTTTTTTCGCCCAGCAGCTGGCCTACGGCCATCATATCTTCGGTGGGTACGCCCAGTAACCAGGCTATGGGAGAACAGATACAACCCAGTATAAACTGCAGGTTCAGACCGTTGTAACGGCCATTGGTGATCTGTGTAATTTCGGCATTCAGACCGGTAACGCTGCCCAGTCCGTCGTCCAGCAAAGCGTTCACCAGGGTAACCAGCGCGGTGAATACCAGCAGCATGGCGCCTACGTTCACGGCCAGTTTCAGTCCGTCGGTAGTTCCGTTACTGATGGCTTCCAGGAAATTGGAACCGATACGCTCCTTGCTTACCTGCAAGTCTTCGATATAGGGTTCTGTTTCCGGCACCAGTATCTTGGCAGCCACAATAGCGGCCGGGGCGCTCATTACCGAAGCGGTGAGCAGGTGCATGGCATAAAAGGTCTGCTGGGCCTTGTCGTCGCCGCCCAGGAAACCGATATAGGCCGCCAGTACCCCACCGGCAATGGTGGCCATACCGCCCGTCATGAGACACATGATCTCTGAACGGGTCATTTTTTCAATATAGGGACGCACCAGCAGGGGCGCTTCGGTCTGTCCGAGGAAGATATTACCGGATGCAGCCAGGGCTTCCGCACCGCTGAGACGCATAATTTTTTTCAGTATCCAGGCCAGGGCGTACACCACTTTCTGCAGAATGCCGAAGTAAAAGAGTACGCTGGTGAGCGCGCTGAAGAAGATCACGGTAGGCAGTATCTTTATGGCAAAGTTCACCAGGGGCTGCTCTACGATGGTCTGCCCGGAGGCAAAGCTGCCGAAGAGGAAAGCCACGCCCGAATCGGCAAAACCGATCAGTTTGGCAAAACCGTTGGCCAGGTATTCGAATACGTTCTTTACAAAAGGCACCTTCAGCACCAGTATGCCCAGGAACAGCTGCAGAATAATGCCCGAAATAACCAGTTTCCAGTTGATCCTGGCGCGGTTGTTACTGAACAGGAACAGGATAATGACACAGATGAGGATACCCAGCATACCACGGCTGACGCTCATGAGGCTGATACCTTCACCGGCCACCTGGAAAGGCGGTACCACGACGGCCTGTATGGTATCGGTAACGGCTACGGCCTGTTGCCCGCCCGCCACAGGCACGCTGTCTGTGCGCAGGGTGTCCTGTGTGGCCGATATGTTGCCGGGAAGGCACAATGCCAGCAGGGCCAGCGCCAGTGTGGTAAGTATTTTCATCATGGTGTTTTAATTGCTTTTTCTGCGGTCGATCTCTTTCTGAATCCTGGAAGCCCGTTCGTAAGCTTCTTCGGCAATGGCCTTGCGCAGTTCGGATTCCAGTTCGGCCATGGGAATGGTCTCATAGGAATCGGGAGATACAGGGGTCTGCCCGGTGATCTCGGCCTCTTCGGCCTCGGGTTCTTCGGGCGTACTGCTTTCGGTTTCTTCACTGGTATCGTCCATTACGATACCGGCGGAAGAGAGAATGAATTCGTAGGTGAAAATAGGACAGTCGAAACGCAGGGCAATGGCTATGGCATCCGAAGTGCGGCTGTCCAGCTCCACTTCCTTGAGCCCGTCGTCACAGATAATTTTCGAATGGAAGACCCCTTCGTGCAGGTTGTAGATGATCACTTCCTTTACACGGATGCCGAAGGAGTCGGCAAAGGTCTGGAACAGGTCGTGCGTGAGCGGACGGGATGCGCTTACGTTCTCCATTTTCATGGCAATGGCCTGTGCCTCAAAGCTCCCTATGATGATCGGCAGGCGCCTTTTTCCGCCTGTTTCGCCTAAGACCAGTGCGTAGGCACCGGTTTGTGTAGAACTGTAACTTAATCCGACTACATGTATGGGTACTTTTCTCATTGCCATGTGCAAAGCACTTTCGTGCGGGTTTTTGTTTTGCTATTTTCCTACAAAAGTAATACTTCTGAAGAATTCCCAAAATGCGTGAGAAATTTAAGCGCCGGCCGCGGCAGACAGAGCGGTCCTATAGGCTTGCAGGGCTCTTTCGCGGGCGGCCCGGTGTTCTACCAAAGGAGAAATATACGAAATAGTATCGTATTCCGGAACCCATTTGCGCACATAAATGCCCTGCGGATCGAACTTTCTGAGCTGTTCGGCCGGGTTGAACACGCGGAAATACGGGGCTGCATCACAACCTGTGCCGGCGGCCCACTGCCAGTTCCCGTTATTGGAGGCCAGTTCATAATCGAGCAGACGCGATGCAAAATAACGTTCGCCCCAGCGCCAGTCGATCAGCAGGTGTTTGCACAGAAAGGAGGCCGTAACCATACGTACGCGGTTGTGCATATGGCCTGTGGCATTCAGTTCGCGCATGCCCGCATCCACGAGCGGATAACCCGTTTCACCGCGGCACCAGCGTTCAAATTCGGCTTCGTTATTGCGCCAGGGTATGGCATCGTACTCTTTGCGAAAGGAATGTTGCACTACGTCGGGGAAATGAAAGAGGACCTGTATGAAAAAATCGCGCCAGATCAGCTCTTTCAGGTAAGTGGCGTTCTGTTTCAGGGCTTCGGCGGCCAGTTTTCGTATGCTCAACGTACCAAAGCGCAGGTGTATGCCCAGGCGCGAGGTGCCGTTCTCCAGCGCCGGAAGATCGCGGGTCTGCTCATAGGTACGCAATACGCCTTCGGCCGGCTCCACCGGCGGAAAACTGCCCTGCCAGGGTGTAAAGCCCAGCTGTTCCAGGGAGGGAAAGGGATATTCGTCCGGCACCGGTTCCAGGGCCTGCAGGTATTTCTCAACGGGATAGGGTTCCAGGTAAAAACGGGTAAGCCGCTCCTGCCATTTGCGGGCATAGGGTGTAAACACGGTATACGGTGTGCCGGCATTGGAGAGCACTTCGTTCTCTTCAAAAATTACATGGTCTTTGTACAGGTGCAGGGGAATGCCCTTTTCCTTCAGCAGGGCTGCTATTTCGCGGTCGCGGCGCCGGGTGTCCGGTTCATAGTCTCTATTGGCGTATACGGCGCTTACCGCATCGCTTTCCAGCAGATTCTTCCACACGTCGGCCGGTCTACCGTGTAAAACAAGCAGATCGCTGCCCAGTTGACGCAATTCCTGTTTCAGGGCACGGAGCTGCTGCCAGATAAAACTCACCCGGCTGTCGTCCGTTAATTCGAGTTTATGGAGTATCTCCGTATCGAAAATAAAGATGCAGCGTACGACCCGGTTGGCCCGGAGGGCATGGTACAGGCCTGCATTGTCGTACAGGCGCAGATCCCTGCGGAAGCAGAATACCGCCGTTTTTCCCTGCTGTGTAAAAGCCATATCCCGTCCAAAACAAACGGTTGCCATCAAATGTTTAGCTGCGCCGATATTTTTACCTTTGCGGGTATGAGTTCCACAGAAATTACCGTATGGCATAACAACCGCTGCGGCAAAAGCCGGGAAGCGATCAAACGCCTGGAAGAAAAAGGGATACCCTTCCATATCCGCAGTTATATGCAGGAAAAACCAGGCACGGACGAACTGAAAAGCGTGCTGAAAAAGCTGGGTCTGAAAGCGGCCGACTGGGTGCGTAAAAAGGAAAGCATCTACGGCGAACTGTTTGGCGACCGTACTCCCGGCGAAGGAGAACTGCTGCAGGCCATGAGCGAGCATCCGCAGCTGATCGAACGCCCCGTGGTCATTAAGGGAAATAAAGCGCTGATTGCCCGCCCTGCCGAATTGCTGGACGCCCTGCTGTAAATATTCTCTACGCCTTCAAAAGCTCTGTAACTGCCTTTGCCACCAGTGCCGGTGTAACATTTTTCCCACAGAGGAAATGTCCCAGCGGACAGGCTTCGCGGCCGTGCGTGGTGCAGGGACGGCAGGAAAGCGGTTCCGGCGTTTCGAGTAGGATATGCGGCGAGGCCAGGGCCGAAAAACCAAAACGTGTATCGGTACTGCAATAGATCTGTACCGTGGGCGTATTCACCGCCGTGGCCAGGTGCGCCGGCGCGCTGTCGTTACACACAATGGCCCTTGCGCCCTGTATAATACCCGCCGACTGCAGCAGGCTGTATTGGCCGCAGGTATTGATAAGCGGCCGCCGGGTGGCTTTTTCAATACGTTCGCAGAGTGCGCGGTCGGCCGGGCCACCGCTGAGCACAATGTCGAGCTCAGTATCCAGTATATCGGCCAGTTCGCTCCAGTAGGCCTCGGGCCACTGTTTGGTGAACCATACCGAAGCCGGGGCCAGTACAATATAGGGCTTATCCGTGGGTAAGGTCATGGCGGGCGGATACAGGCGGGGAAGTTCCGGCTCCGTACCGCAGAGATCAGCGATCAACAGCTGGTTCCGCTGCACTTCATGCAACCCTTCCTGAAACACATGCGGTACTTTTTTCGTATACAGGAAGGAGAGGGGATTTTTATCGAACCCGCGTCGGTCGGGAGCGCCGCTCAATATGGTCATCAGGCCGGTCATAAAAAAGCGTTGCACGTTCACTACGCGGTCGAACTTTTCTCGCCGGAAGGCCCGTACCAGTTCCAGGGCACTGCTCCACTTCCGTTTTTTGTCCCATATCCACACGTTGTGCAGGAAGGGATGTCCCTGCAAAAGCGATTCGTTCCCCTTCCGTACCAGGAAATGCAGTTCTGCCTCCGGGAAACAGCGCCGGAGCGTTTCCGGCAGGGCCGTCGCCAGGATCACATCACCGGGGAACGAGGTCTGGATAATGAGTATCTTCACCTTTATACGGCTACGTTATGGTCGCGGAGCGCGTCGTTGAGCGAGGTTTTAAGGTCGGTACTTTCCTTGCGCTGACCGATGATCAGGGCGCAGGGCACCTGGTATTCGCCGGCCGGGAATTTTTTGGTGTAGGAACCCGGTATCACCACGCTGCGCGCAGGTACCCGGCCTTTATATTCTACCGGTTCCGGCCCTGTAACGTCAATAATTTTGGTAGAACCGGTAATGACCACATTGGCGCCCAGTACGGCTTCTTTTTCGATCAGGGCGCCTTCCACCACGATACAGCGCGAACCGATGAAACAGTTGTCCTCGATGATCACCGGGGCCGCCTGCACGGGCTCCAGCACACCGCCGATGCCTACACCACCGCTCAGGTGTACATTTTTGCCGATCTGCGCGCAGGAACCTACGGTAGCCCAGGTATCCACCATGGTACCGCTGTCCACATACGCACCGATGTTCACATAACTCGGCATCAGTATGGTACCCGAAGCGATGAAGGCCCCGTAACGGGCCACGGCATGCGGTACCACACGTACACCCAGTCCGGCATAGTTTTTTTTCAGTTTCATTTTATCGTGGAACTCAAAAGGCCCCACTTCGATCACCTGCATTTTCTGTATGGGAAAGTACAGGATCACGGCTTTTTTCACCCAGTCGTTCACTTTCCAGCCGTTCTCCGAGGGTTCGGCCACGCGCAGGGTTCCCCTGTCCAGGGCATCCACCACGTCGCGGATGGCTACCTGTGTTTCTTTATCCTGTAAGAGGCTGCGGTCGTTCCATGCGGCCTCGATCTTAGCTATTACGCCGGAATCTGTCATGATTTTCTGCATTTAGTGTAAATATAATATCTGCGTTGGCACGCAGGGGATCGATAAAGGGACGTTCGTCGTTCTTGCGTTCTTCGAAAAGCTGCTGTATGATCTGTTCATCGAGCCCTTTCCAGATATAGCGGGCAAAAAAGCGCTGCCGGTACAGTTCTTCGGGCACATCGCAGAATATTTTCAGGTGGGCATGTGCATTACACACGGCCGAAGCCAGGGCCGGCACTCCTTCGACGATCACAATGCGCGAAGCGCCCAGTCCGTACAGTATATGGCCTTTATGCGCCCGGCTCTGCATATCGTACTTGGGAATGCTGATGATCTCGCCCTGCAGCAGGGCTTCCATATCTTCGTCGAGGTCGTCGAGGCGGAAACGCGAAAATACGTTCTCGTTCGCATGGCGCAGGTGGGCCGGTTTTATCCAGTGATCGAGATGTATGGTGAGCGCCGTTTCTTCGATATCGTTGAACTTTTTGCGCAGCGAGGCCGCCACCGTACTCTTGCCGGAGCCGCTGTTGCCGCCCATGGCAATGATAAAAGGCCGGTCGCCCCGCTCGTTCCGGTGTTGCAGGTACTGCCTGTATATTTCGATGAAAAGTTCTTCGCAGGGATTGTTCACGATAAAGTCCACCGCATCGAGTACATTATCGAAGAAAAAATCGGGTTTTTCGTCGGTATCCGAGAGCGAATGGCCGGTGCGTACGCCTACGGGTGTTACGCCGGCGGCTTTGGCGGCTTCTATATCGCGGTGGGTATCGCCGATCATCCAGGACTCGCGCAGGTCTATGCAGAACGCGCGGGCCGCCTTCAGCAGCATACCCGGCTTAGGTTTGCGGCAGTCGCACACCTGGCGGAACTGCGGATCACCGCCCTCCGGCGTCAGGTCCGGATGGTGCGGACAGTAGTAGATCGCGTCCAGCCGGGCGCCTTCCTGTCCCAGCAGCCATTCCAGCTTATTGTGGATCTGGCGCAGGTCCTGTTCGGTATACATATTGCGGGCAATTCCGCTCTGGTTCGTGACCACCACGGATGCATATACGCTCTGGTTGGCCAGGCGCACGGCCTCCGCGGTAAAGGGATACAGCAGCAGTTCGTCGGGATGCTTTACAAAACCGGGGTCCAGGTTCAGCACTCCGTCGCGGTCAAAGAAGATCGCTTTCTGCTGATGTTCATAGGAAGCCAGGCTGAAACGGCCCGATTCCATGTCGCGGGCCACCTGCTCCACCCTCGCGGGCGTAGGCATTTCGCGAATGTATTCCACCGTATTGTAGGCAAAAAGCGTGTGTTTATGGTACAGGGCCGGGAACACATCCTGCATAAAGTCCTGCGGGCCTTCCGGAATGCCCTGTACAATGGCCGGACTCAGTATGTATACCGATGCGGCGGCCAAGTTCCGGTACCAGTTGCCGTTCCGGTGCGGCTGCGGGTAAAAGGCCGTGATGCGGCCATTCCCGTCACAGTCGAGCAGATCGTTCTCCGATGGAAATTCAGCCGGATGCACCGCCAGGGTGGCTTCGGCCTTGTTGTTGCGGTGGTAACGGATAAAGCGGCGCAGGTCCATATTGATGGCCATGTCGGCATGCATCACCAGGAAATCGTCGCTGAAATGCTCCGCGGCATAGCGTACCGCCCCGGCCGTACCGAGGGGCTCAGGTTCTATGGAATACTCGATGTGCAGGCCCCAGCGCGAACCGTCGCCGCAGAAATCCATGATCTGTTCCGAGCCATGCCCGAGCAGCAGCACCACTTCCGTGATCTGGAAGCGGGAAAGCAGTTCCAGCTGGTATTGCAATACAGGTTTACCCGCCACCGGAACCAGGGGTTTGGGTACGGTATACTGATGCTGTAAACGGGTGCCTTTTCCGCCGGCAATTATCGCTGCTTTCATCTTGCTGTGTGCAAACCTACTCAAATTTCCGCAGAGATCGGATGCCTGCCGCTTCCATTTATGAACGCCGGCTGATAATTCGGCCGGAAATTGGTCGATTAACGATAAAATCGGAACTTCGCAGTTAAAACGATCCGGTTATGAATACAGCGGAAGTAATGCAATGGCTGAAAGACCACAGCAGCGCTACGATAAAGAACGTGCTGAGTAATCACGGCGCACCCGAATCCCTGATGGGTGTAAAAATAGGCGATATGAAAACGCTGATGAAACTGACCGGCAAAGATCATGTGCTGGCCCTGGAGCTTTACCGCACGGGCATTTCGGATGCCCAGTATTATGCCGGACTGATCGCCGACCCGAAAAAAATGGACGGGAACGAACTGCGCTACTGGGCCGATCATGCGTCCTGGCATATGATCAGCGATTACAGTGTGGCCTGGAATGCCGCTGAAAGCACGGCCGGTCAGGAATGTGCGCTGGAATGGATCGATTCCAATTCTGAACTGCTGCTTTCTGCCGGCTGGTACACACTCGCCTATCGTACCCAGCTGAATATTCCCATCGACAAGGACCTCTACCTCAGCCTGATCGGCCGGGTACGGGAAACGCTGCAACAGGCGCCCAACCGGGCCCGTTATTCCATGAACAATTTCCTGATCACTACCGGGGCTGCCGATCCCGCGTTCACGGATGCCTGTAAAAAAGCGGCGGCCGATATCGGGGAAGTTCATGTAGACCTGGGCAAGACCAGCTGCGAAGTACCGCAGGTGGTTACGTATATCGATAAAGCCATTGCCCGGGGTAGTTATACCAAAAAGAAAAAGACGGTAAAATGCTGATCCCCTTTTTTTACAGCTGTTCGGTACGGGCCTATTCCACCGCCCTGCAACTGGCCTCGCCTTTTGTAAAAAAAGCGGCGCTGTGGACGGCCGGACGTAAGAAACAGGCCTACCCGGCTACCTTCGAAAAAAAAGGAAAAACGGTCTGGTTCCACTGCGCGTCCCTGGGCGAATTTGAACAGGCCCGGCCCCTGATCGAGCTGTATAAACGAGAGGAACCTTCCGTGCAGATCATTCTGACCTTTTTCTCGCCTTCGGGATATGAGGTACGTAAGAACTATGCGCATGCCGACTGGGTGGGCTACCTGCCCCACGATACACCGGCGCGTGCCCGGGCCTTCCTGGACCTGTTCCGGCCCGATGAGGTGTGGTTCGTGAAATATGAATTCTGGTTCCACATGCTGTATGCCGTGCAGGAACGTCAAATACCGCTGTACCTTATCTCCGGGCTTTTCCGGCCGCAGCAGGTGTTCTTCCGCTCCTACGGGGCCTGGTTCCGCAAATGCCTGAGCGGTTTCCGCCTGCTTTTTGTGCAGGATGAACGCAGCCGCGGTCTGCTGGAACGGTACGGTATTGAACAGGTAAAGGTCTGCGGCGATACCCGGCTCGACCGCGTGATCGAGATCCGCGACCAGGTGCAGGAAAATGAAAAGATACGGCAGTTCAAACGGGATAAACCCCTGGTGATCCTGGGCAGTATGTGGCCTGCGGACGAAGCTGTATTAAGCGGCCTGCTTTCCATCCGTAACGAAGTTTGTATACTGGTGGCCCCGCATAACCTGGACGAAGCTTTTATAGAAAAGCTCTGCCACAATATGGGCTTTAACGGCGTACGCTACACCCGTGCCGGTTCCGCAGAACTGGCCTCTGCCGAACTGCTGGTGCTCGATACCATGGGGCAGCTGGCGGCGGCCTATTACTATGGCGACATCGTGTACGTAGGCGGCGGCTTCGGCAAAGCGGTGCACAACACCATGGAACCGGCCGTTTTCGGGAACCCGGTATTATTCGGACCGGTACATACCAGGTTCTACGAAGCCGTAAACCTGCGCAAATGCAAGGGAGGAGCCGCTTTTGCCACCCAGGCCGAAATAGCGGAATGCATTCGTACGCTTCTTGCGCATAACGAAGAACGCAGGTACATGGGCAAACAGGCCCGCGAATACGTAGAAACGCACGCCGGGGCCACCCGTTTTATCTGGGAAAATACCCGTTAGTGTATTATTTTGTATACAGACCGTCCCTGTTTATGTTTCACCGTTAACAGGTACATACCCGGCGCCAGTGCGTGTACTGGCAGCTGTGCCGTTTGTGCTCCCGGGGTTTTCAGTATATACACCGTTTTACCCTGCATATCGCTCAGCTGCAGTTCGTCAAAACCCTGGTTATTAGCGCGCACGTTCACTACATCGGCAGCCGGGTTCGGATATACATCAAAGGTGCCGTCCACAACTGTTTCCAGCCCTGTGTAATTGCTGCCCGTGTGTACGGCAAACTTGTTCATATAGTAATTGCCGCCCTGGTAGTTCTTTGTGCGGAAGGCAAAATACAGCGTACGGCCCTTCAGCGTATCGTGCAGGGGCACCAGGTGGTGCTTCCAGTGTTCTTCCAGCGAGGGAATGAACAGCACCGGCGTAGTGGCCGTATAGGTGGTCAGGTTGCTTTTATCACCGGTAAAAAGTACGGTATTGAAATTCTGTTTGCAGTCCGTGGCCGCCAGCAGCTGCACGGTATCTCTCTGGTTCGTGAGGCGCAGGTGGTACGCCGCCCAGAACGAGGCATACACGGTATCGGCCGTATTCGGTATAAACACCGGCGGACTCACCAGGTAATCCATTTTGGCCGCGCCGGCGCCGTTCACGTACAGCGGAAAACGCATCACCACACTACTGTCACAATACAGCATACCGTTCGAAGGCAGCATTTCCCAGGTGCGCAGGCCATCGGGGTTCCGGATCTCCCAGTCGGCCCATTCGCCCTGTACCGAATTAAAAGGCATGGAATAAGGCAAAACTTCATCCGGCTGGTAGGTGGTACGGAAGTTGGAGTTGTTATTGATGATATCGCGTTCTGTATACGAAAGGTTCTCTACGTGCAGCCATACTTCGTTGCGGCCGGCCGCCCAGGTGATCGTGGTGCCGGTATTGAAGGTCCAGTCGGCCCCCGCGGCAATGGTCTGGGTTATGGTGCCTGAATCCACCACTACATCATTGTGTACAATTTTATAACGGAAGGCGGAAACCGGTATGGCAGCGTCGTTGTGAAATTCGTATATAGGTTGCCAGGTGGCGTCGCAGGCCCAGTTCCCGGGATGATCGAGCAGTTCCACGGCCAGGTCGCTGGTCTGATCTGCCGGTGTGGCCGCCGTATAACCCAGGCCCTGCAGGTACGTAAAGGCCGATGGCAGGTGTATGATGCCCATTCCGTAGGTATCGTCTTCGCCGGGAGTGCCGAGATCGACCGCCGTAAAATAAAGCGATTCCTTCAGTTCTTTAGCGGTAGCCGCCGGGAAGGCCTCGCGCAGCAGCATGAGCGCGCCCGCCACGTGCGGACCGGCCATGGACGTTCCGTCGTAAAAAGCATAGCTGTTGGTACCGATGCAGGAACGTACGTTCACACCAGGCGCCACCACTTCGGGTTTAATGGCAAGTCCGCCTGCACCGCCGCATACGCCCGGACCTCGGCTCGAAAAAGAGGCGATCGGGTACGAAGGCGTATTCCCGTTGATGGCACCCACGGCAAAGGCATTTACGAGGTTCGAGGTAACAAATGCCGGAGCGCCTACCGTGGTAGAACCCGGGCCTTCGTTACCGGCCGAAAATTCACTGGCGATACCGGCATTCTCAATATTCTCGAGCATATCCAGCACAAAACCGGTGCAGAGCGCCGC
The DNA here is from genome assembly GCA_016742095.1 of Bacteroidia bacterium. GTDB lineage: Bacteria > Bacteroidota > Bacteroidia > CAIKAF01 > CAIKAF01 > JACVCJ01. The sequence goes on along the minus strand of JACVCJ010000019.1, from coordinate 8,351 downwards.
ATCGGGCGGGTCTACCCAGCCCCAGCTATTGCAGATCACATCGGGCATATCGGATACGGTGGAGGTATCGTTGTCCGGGTTCAGGGCCCAGTCGTACGCGGCAATAATGGTGGCAAAAGGCAGCAGATCGGCGAGGTCTGAAACAATGGGGTCGGTGGACATAAAATAGGCTTTGAAGGCGATCCCCAGCGTGTCGGCATTCTGCGCCTGCAGGCCCAGCATGGTACCCAGCGTGTGCGTACCGTGACTGCTGCTTTTATCGCGGGGTTCTTCGGCAAAATAACCGGTCCAGGTCTGGGAATAACGGTAGAAATTCCCCATGAAGCGACCACCCAGTGCAGGATGTTCGGGCCACACGCCTGTATCGAAACTCAGCACTTTTACACCTTTTCCCGTATAGCCCATCTGCCACATGGCGCGGGTACCAATGGCAAGAACGCCGGGTTCCGCAGCGCCGGCCGCCTTTTCTGCAGCGTTACCTTCATCGGGGCGCATAGCTACGGGTTCGTGCATTTTATAACGGTATTCGCTGATATCTGTAATATCCACATAGGGAAACTCCTGTGCCAGGAGCGCGGCCGTCTGCGGACTGCAATCCGCCAGTACGGCGTTTATCACGGTAAGCGGACGTATGGCCGACACTCCGGGATAGAGTTCCATTTTTGCAAGCAGAGCCTCCTGCGAAGAGCGGGCCTGCGTATACATCTGGCGGAATATCTCTTTTTTACGTTCTTCGTTATTTTTCACCGCCTGCGGCTGATCGAGCCAATACGGATGAAAACGGAAAATATGGGTCTTTACCTGCGCGGCGGCATGCAGGGTCAGCGTAAAGGCCGTAAGGGTAAGGATCTGTTTCAGGTCCAGCAGTTTTGTACAGGGCATAAATAATTTGAATTCAATGTTGAATTAGTCGGATAAAATTACATTATTTTGCATTCAGAAACCCTTTGGTCTATGATTTTCCTCCAGAAATGCCTTCCGCGATCCGTAACTGCAAAGCAACATGCGCTTTCCACGCGTCTGCTGCCCCTGCTGTTCTGTATGTTGATACAGCCGGCCCTGTATGCCCAGGACGCGCTGATACCGGCAGATTCGGCGGTGGCACCCCGGGTACTGATCATCGGTGACTCCCACCTGGTGGGCGATTTCGGGGAATACCTGCACCGTAAGATCCATAAGCTCGATATGTTCGATGTGATCTCACTGGGCATCGGCGGCGCGGGCACCATGCATTTTACACAGACACTTAAAAATTTCTGCTGCGGCTATAAGATCCGGGAAAGTAGAAAAGGCGAGATCATTGCGGACAAAGCCAAGGTACGCGTGCTGGAACGTTCGGGCGTATACACCGGCGAAGTCATCCTGAAAAATCACGGCGGCAAGCTGGGTTCCTACCTTAAGGTGCTGCTGCCCGATTACCTGATCATTGCGCTCGGCAGTAATTACACCAATGCACACGACGATCTCATCAAGATCATACAGACCAATGCGCCTTCCACGCACATTATATGGGTAGGACCTTTCCGCAGGAGTCGTTTTTCCGAACGCATCGATCCCATTATCCGTACCACCACCAAATATAAAATTCCGCTGGTGCGCAGCGACGATGTAGTGGGTAACGATACACTCACTTCGGCACATTTCTATGGCAAAACCGCCTTACGCTGGGCCGAAAAAGTAACGGAACGTCTGAAACCCCATCTCGAAAAATAAAACGGTCAGAACCGTACCAGGGTCGATCCCCACACGAAACCGCTGCCGAAAGCCGCAAAACAAAGCAGATCGCCTTCTTTTACACGGCCGGCTTCCCAGGCTTCACTCAGTGCAATAGGAATGGATGCGGCCGTTGTGTTTCCGTATTTCTGGATATTGTTGAAGACCCGCTCGTCGGGCAGGCCCAGTTTACCCTGTATGTATTTCGATATACGCAGGTTGGCCTGGTGGGGTATCAGCAGGCTGATGTCGTCCACACCCAGTTTATTATGCTCAAGCGCTTCGCGGATCACGTTCTCGAAGTGTACCACGGCATGCTTGAATACCAGGTTGCCGTTCATATAAGGCAGCATGGAACCGTCTTCCAGCATTTCGGGCGTCATTCGCTTTTCCTGCAGGGTACCCGGGTTTTTCATGATCAGTTCTTCGGCCAGGGTACCGTCGGAATGCAGGTGCGTGGATAAAATGCCTTGGCCTTCCTGGTCGTGCGCCTGCAATACCACCGATCCCGCGCCATCGCCGAAGATCACGCTCATGCTGCGGCCACGGTCGCTCAGTTCCATCAGGTTCGACTGTACTTCGGAACAGGCCACCAGTATATTGCGGTACATGCCCGACTTAATGAACTGATCGGCCACCGACAGGGCGTAGATAAAACCGCCGCACTGCGCGCGCAGGTCGATGCAGGGAATATGCGTGGAGGCAATGCCCAGTTCGCGCTGTAAAAGTACGCCGTTGCCCGGGAAATAATAATCGGGACTGAGGGTTGCAAAAACGATACAATCGATATCGGTAGCCTGCAGCCCCGCTCTTTTCAGGGCCATTTCCGAGGCGCGTGCCGACATATAGGTATTGGTTTCTCGTCCGTAGTCCACGAAGCGGCGTTCCTCGATACCGGTACGTTCGATGATCCACTCGCTGGTGGTATCCATATAGTTTTCGAGTTCGGCGTTGGGTACGACGCGTTCGGGCACGTAATGCCCCACTCCTGTTATCCTGGCATGTTTCATTTTCTTTCGGTTATCTGGGTTATTAGATCATTGTCAAGTACAAAAAAACCTTTTTCTACGCAATTACGAACTAAATGCAGGTTTTTTTTTGAAAGCGGGTACCCGATCCGTTCCAGGAGCCCGGCTGCCGAAAGCGGCTCTCCGTCAAACACATCGCGGGCACGGCCGTACATCACTTCGCATTCCTGTAACGAAAATTCCAGCCGGTCCTTCTTCTTGCAGATATCGCACATGCCGCAGTCGCTGGTGTCGTTTTCGCCGAAATATTCGGTCAGCAGGCGGCTCCGGCATTTATCCGTGCGTTCGGCATAGGCGATCATGGCCTCCATACGGGCCCGAGCCTTTTCTTTCAGCGAGCCGTAGATAGCGCGGCTCAGGGTAAAGTTGTCCTGCGAGAAACGTTCTTTCAGGAATACCAGGGCCGGTAGTTCCGACTCGGGTTCGTAGCGCAGCAGGCCCGTTCTCTGCAACTGTAACAGCTGTTTTTCCACATCGTCTCCGGATTTGCCCGTGCGCTGGGCCATGGCAAACAGGGAAATTTTAACGGGCTCGTTGAACAAACCCGGGTAAGAACGCAGCAGGGCCTGGATCAGGGAACGATAGGCCGGCTGTTGCACGCCGAATGCATACACATCTTCGGAAGATGCCGTAAAATGCAGGCGCGGCGGGGCATAGCTGCTCTCGTCAAAAAGCAGGTAGCCTTCCTTTTCCAGTATCTTAATGCTGCGGTATACGAGATTTAGCGGCAGGTTGTAGTTGGCCGAAAGTACGTTCATATCCAGGCGGAATTCGGCACCGGCCCCTCCGCCGACAGCAATGCCCAGGTAATTTCCGAGGGCGGCATACACCCGTTTTACCTCTTCAGCAGGTGGATATCCCTGTTCAAAAAAGTCGCGCAGCTGTCGTGTGTCATAGCGGGAGTAAGGCAGGATGGCAAAGGCCGTATTGCCGTCACGTCCGGCTCTTCCGGCTTCCTGGAAATAGGCTTCCGGCGTATCCGGCGTATCGGCATGCAACACCCAGCGTACGTCCGGTTTATCGATCCCCATCCCGAAGGCGTTCGTAGCCACCATTACCCGGAAGCGGTTCTTCATCCAGTCGTCCTGCCGGCGGTTCCGCGTTTCCTGGTCCAGCCCGGCATGGTAATACGAGGCCGAAATGCCTTTTGTTTCGAGGTATTCGGCAATTTCCATGGTGCGGCGGCGGTTGCGGGTATAAATGATGGAAGAGCCCCGGGTGCGCTGCAATATATCGGTTATAAAACGCAGTTTGTCTTCGTGATAGGCCACCGCATACACCAGGTTGGGACGTACAAAACTCTTGCGGAGCACATTGGGCTTACGGAAAGCCAGTTTTTCCATGATGTCGGTAACCACCTCGTCCGTGGCCGTAGCCGTGAGCGCCAGTACCGGAACTTTCGGGTGGTACCTGCGCAGTTCGCTTACCTTGAGGTACACCGGCCGGAAATCGTAGCCCCACTGTGAAATGCAGTGCGCTTCGTCCACCGCGATCAGGGAAACCTGCATCTGCTGAAAACGACTGATGAACAGGTCGGTCTGCACCCGTTCGGGCGAACAGAACAGGAATTTGTAATAGCCCTGTACGGCATTGTCCAGGATACCGTCCATCTGTGCATAGTTAAGCCCGGAGTACAGGGTAACGGCTTTAACGCCTTTATCGCTGAGACCCTGGGCCTGGTCTTTCATCAGGGCGATCAGGGGCGAAATAACGATGCAGATGCCCTCCATGGCGAGGGCCGGCACCTGGTAACAAACCGATTTTCCGCCGCCCGTAGGCAAAAGCGCAAGCGTATCCCGCCCGGCCAGGATCTCATCGATCACCAGGTCCTGCGGGTAACGGAATGCATCAAAACCCCAGTATTTTTTCAGAATATCGCGTGGCTGCACGCTGTAAATTTAGCAGTTTTCCGCCATACCGGACTTCCCGCCTCCGTATGCGACCTCTTACATACAGTATAGCTGACTATTTTTTAGCCGTACGCAGTTTTTCTGAAAGGAAAGCTACCACATGCTTCATGGCGTCTTTGCCGTATTCAGCATTGTATTTCGGGTTGCTCGGATTGGCAAAAGCGTGCCCGGCATCGTAATTTTTCACAGTCAGTTTTTTCCCGGCCTCTTTCATACCGGCCTCGAATTTAGCTACCACTTCGGGCGATATCCATTTGTCCTGGGTAGCAAAAATACCGAGTACGTCGCAGTTCAGCTTTTTCAGCACGGTGGCATCGGTTTCGGGCATTCCGTAATAGATCACGCAGGCTTTTACGTGTTTCTCCAGGTGTAGGGCGGCCTGTAAAGACCAGCCTCCGCCAAAACACCAGCCCAGGGTGGCTATCTGTGCATCCCCGCCGGCATAGGCCAGGGCTCCGTCGATAATTTCCGTACAACGTTCCGGTTTGGCGGCTCCCATAAGTTTAGCGGCTGAATCGGAGTTATTGGTGGCCTGCCTGTCGTACAGGTCTATGGCCAGCACGTTCACGTTACCCAGCGCCTCCTGCAGGGCTTCGGCCTCCCGGCGGATGTAATCGTTCAGTCCCCACCATTCGTGGAAAACAAAGATGTATTTTTCAGAAGGTTCGGGCGACCTTACCAGGAAAGCCTGTCCTTCGGCGCCTTTGGTGGCAAAACGGACCATTTCTCCCGTGCCGGCTGTAAAAGCCAGGGGCGCGGGCGGCAGGTGCGAAGCTACAAAGCCGCTGTCTTTACTGAGCATGGCCACCTCGCCGTGTACCGAAGCCACAGCGCAGCAGGAAACGCTTTTTTGTGCATAGATGCCGGATACGGCCTGAAGGGCCAGTAACAGAAAAATGATCCCTGATTTCATATGTACATTTTTGGAAGTATAAACGTACAAAAAACCGTTGTGAAATTACTTATCGTATTACCGTAATGTGACCGAATAATTCGCGGGCTTTACCCGTAAGTTCCGTGTAACGGATGCGGTAGCTGAACACATCGCCTTTGGCCGGATCGCCGGCGTTGTGGTACGTTCCGTCCCAGCCTTCGTAAATATTTTCAGACACCAGCACTACCCCGCCCCAGCGGTCAAAGATCGTCAGGTTGTAATGGGTAATGAAGGAGATCACAGGCAGCCAGCGGTCGTTGATACCGTTTACGCCGGGCGTGAATGAATTCGGGATATAGGCGCTGGACGCCGGCATTACGCGCACCGGGATGGTCATTACGTCCATACAGCCGATGGTATTGCTTACGGTCTGCTGAATGATATAATCGCCGGGAGCGGTGTAATTGTGCGTGAATGAAGGCACGGTGTAGGTATTGCCATCGCCGACGGTATAGCTCCAGAAATCGGCATTCTGCGATTCGTCGGAGATCGTGGCCATCGGATCGGCCATGGTAATTTCCACCGGCACCACGTTAAAGCCTGCCACCGGCTGCGGAATGACACTGATGTAGTTGGTACGTGTAAGCGAATCGGCACATCCGAGGGCATTGGTCACTTTCAGGAAAATGGTGAAAGAACCGGTCTGCGGAAAAGTGATCACCGGGTTTTCCAGCGTAGAAGTATTGCCGTTGCTGGCCAGCCAGTGAAAGGTATTGCCGGGCTGTGCGGGCGTAAGGTTATTGAATTGTACCGGCAGCGGGTTGCAACCGGTAACGGTGGTAGCACTGAAATCTACAGAAGGCGCTTCCTGCACTTCGAAGGGTTGCGTGGTCTCCGGGCTTGTACAGCCGTTCTCCGTTACACTGAGCGTGATCTGGAAAGCACCGATCGTATTACCGCCCATCTGGTAAGGGCCCTGTCCGTTGCCCGATATTACCTGGGCCCCGTCAAAATCCCAGTCGTAACCGGCGCCTGCTCCGGCCGTACCGGTATAGGTAAGCGTGGTGGTCTTGCCTTCACAGATGGCCGGGGCTACGGTAAAGGCAGACGTAGGTATGGGATAAATGGTTATGGCCTGTGTTTGTACAGGAGAGGTACAGCCGAACTGCGAAATCTCGAGCGATACGTTTACGGTACCGGCCGTGCCCCAGGATACATCGTAAGGGCCACCGTCGGTACCCGAAGCGACCGTTCCGCCGTCAAAATCCCAGGTATAGGTTGCCGTAGGCCCCAGCGGAGCTCCGTTATAGCTTATATTGCCTGTTTCGTTGAGACAGAGTTGCGGGGGAGCCGCAAAAGAAGCCACCGGCTGCGGCAGCACTTCGATATTCTGTGTAAACAACGTGGAGGTACAACCATACTGGCTCACACTCAGGGTAACCGTTTTGTTGCCCGGCGTGGCCCAGGACACCTGGTAAGGCCCCTGCCCGGCTCCGGAAGCCACGGTCCCACCGTCGAAGTTCCAGGTATAGGCGGCTGTTCCCGTCATATTACCGGTATAGGTTATGCCGGTCTGTACATTGAGACAGATGGTATCGTCCGCTATGCTGAAATCGGCCAGCGGCATGGGATTCACCGTAACGTTCACCGTGTCGTTCGTGGGACATACCCCGGCATTATTGGCCATGGAGGTAGAAACGATGTACTGCTCTACTACCGGCGTGTTGGCTCCGTTGGTAAGAGTTACCTGCGGATTGGAAATATTGGTCTGGTTCAGGCCGTTCACCGGGCTCCAGGAATAATGATAGTTTGCATTATTGGCCGCACCGATCTGGGTAGTACCGCCGGAACAGATGGATACGTCCGGGCCGGCATTGGAAGTGGCCTGCTCGGTATAGATAATCACGTTGCGGATGGAATGGCGGTCGGTACTGTTTCCCGTACTGGCCGTAAAACCCATGTAACCTACATAATTGATGGGGAAATTGGCCGAAAGCATCAGGTTGCCGTTCACATATACCTGGATAAGTCCGTTGTCATAGGTGATGCGGGCGGCGTTGTAGTTGGTGGAGCGCAGGAACCACATATTGCCCAGGGCATTGTCGATCTTGGAAATACCTGCGATACATTCCCCGTAACCGGTACCTTCGTATATCTGCAGCTCGGGATTCATGTTCCCGCAGTTATCAAAGGAGTCGAACACCACTTTCAGTCCCGGCGCGGCGGGCGGAAGACCCATATCGCTGCCGATCAGGAAGCCTACGGGCGGGTTCGGCAGGAAACAGAATGCAAGTCCGTCGGCCCCGGTACCGTCCCATACCCGGTATTCAAACTCGGCCGTCCATCTGGTACACATGGCCAGGTTGATGGGCGTACCGTAAAAAATACCTCCGTTGGTATTCTGTACTACATTGGTAAGTACCATTTCGTTGTTAAACGGGTCAACGTCTCCGGGAGTATCTCCCACGGCAGCAGCTCCGTTCATATTCCAGCCCGTGGTGTTCATGGTAATAAAACCCTGTAACTGGGCGAAAACATAGGTCTGCGAACGTGCCTTAAGGGTACAGAAGAACGCAGCTGTGGTTATTAGCAGGTGTAATGTGGTGCGCATAATCTTTACCAAAGTAAATGCTTTTTTTTGAAACCCGGATTCATTTTTTTAAAATAATATAAACCAGGCCGTTAAAAATTTTTATGGAGACTTAAATGGAATTGTATGCAATTTTCGTACCAATTACATATCCTGGTTCGGAGCTATGAATAAGCGTCTGTTTTCCAGCTGCATCGCCACCAGGTTACCCATACCGGGACGGTTGTTGTACACAC
>JACVCJ010000018.1 GCA_016742095.1 Bacteroidia bacterium | reverse complement strand
AGGCTATAAGGCCTTCCGGAACTGGGCGCTGGACCTGTTCAGGGAACCCCGTCCCTTTGCCGTGCTGGGCGGCTATACCGGCAGCGGAAAGACCATGCTGCTCGCTGCCCTCGAAGAGTCCGGTGAAAGCGTGATCGACCTGGAAAAACTGGCCGGGCACAAAGGTTCGGCCTTTGGTAACCTGGGCCTGCCTCCGCAGCCGGGTGCCGAACAGGTAGAAAATAACCTGGCCCTGGCCCTGCTTAAGACCGAACAGCAACGTATCGAAAAAGGTAACACCCACATATGGCTCGAGGATGAAAGCCGGCGCATCGGTAACATAAACCTGCCCGAGGCTTTTTTCAGTCAGCTGCGTGCCGTACCTTTTGTTTTCCTCGACATTCCCTTTGAGGTACGCCTGGAAAATGTGCTGAAGGACTATGGCCGCTTTTCGGCAGAAGAACTGTCGAACCCGGTGAACCGCATACGCCGCCGCCTGGGTGATGAGTATACGCGAAATGCCCTGCAGTTCCTGGAAGAAGGCGACACCGCCGGCTGTTTTCGTATACTCTTGCGTTATTATGATAAATTTTACCGCAACAGCAGCCTCAGCGGAGAACGAAAAGTACAACACACAGAGTGGGACGGCAGGGATATCCCCGGCCTCCTTGCGCAGTTAAAAAAATATACAGGATGACGAACGCTACCGAAAATACCCCTTACCGTCTTACCCAATATGCCCGGGGCGCCGGCTGCGGATGTAAAATAGCTCCCCTCGTGCTGGACGAGATACTCAAGGGCCAGATGGCGGGCTCTTATCCCGATCTGCTGGTAGGCAACCAGAGCCACGACGATGCCGCCGTGTACCTGCTGAATCCCGAAGAAGCCCTGATCAGTACCACCGATTTTTTTACGCCGGTGGTCAACGATCCCTATATGTTCGGTAAAGTGGCGGCTGCCAACGCGCTCAGCGATGTGTATGCCATGGGCGGAACGCCGCTGATGGCCCTGGCCGTATTAGGCTGGCCTGTTGAAAAACTGCCCGCCGCCCTTGCCAACCGCGTCATGGAAGGTGCCCGCGAACTGTGCCTCGAAGCCGGAATTCCCCTGGCCGGCGGACACAGCATCGATGCCCCGGAACCCTTTTTCGGCCTTTCCGTGAACGGAAGGGTAAAACCGGCACACCTCGTCCGCAACAATACCGCCCGTGAAGGCGACCTGATCCTGCTTACCAAACCGCTGGGCGTGGGCCTGCTTACCACGGCGGCCAAAAGAGAACAGCTGCGCCCCGAAGATGAAGCCGGCCTGTATGCACAGCTTACCCGCCTCAACAGCGTGGGAGCATTGCTTGGCCCGGTAAAGGGCCTAAACGCCATGACGGACGTAACCGGTTTCGGACTGGCCGGGCACCTGCTCGAAATGGCCGAAGGCAGTGGTCTGAGTGCAAAAATTCAATATTCCCGCCTGCCCAGGGTGGAATCCCTGGCCTATTACCTGTCGAAACAGACCATCCCCGATGCTACGTTCCGCAACTGGAAGTCCATGCATGAAAAAATACAGCTGGGGGCCGGAGTAGATGCCATGGAAGCTTTTCAGCTGCTTCCCGATCCGCAGACCAATGGCGGTATGCTGCTGGCGGTGGCGCCCCACGCATTGAAAGATGTGCAGGAAATACTCTCGGCCAATGGCTATGCGGCATTTACAGAGCCTATCGGACACTTTACCGCTGCACAGGAAAAACGCCTGCTGGTGAACGCTTAGGAAGCTTTGGGGGCTTCTCCGCTGCTTTTGCCGGCAGTTCCCGGACCTTTACGTCCGCTTTTCTTGCGGTTTTTCCAGTATCCGCCGCCTTTTTTGTTGTTATTATGGTTGGATTTACGCGCTGTCATGGCTGCTGTGTACGAAGGCGCTTCGCCCATACCTTCGGGCAGGGGTGTCTTGGGTATCTCGCGGCCGATCAGGCGTTCGATGCGCTGAAATTTAGGACGGCACTGGTCATTGATGAAGGTGATGGCCGTGCCGGTGCGCTCTCCGCGGGCCGTACGTCCGATGCGGTGTACATAGTCCTCCGGATCGGGAGGAACGTCGTAATTCACCACCAGGCTGATGCCTTCGATATCGATCCCGCGCGAAAGTACGTCGGTACCTACCAGTACGGGTATCTGCCGGTGCTTGAACTTCAGCAGCAGTTCCTCGCGTTCTTTCTGGTCCAGGTCCGAGTGAAAGGCGCTGGCCTGTATCCCGGAACGGCGCAGTGTCTGTTCCAGTTTTTTTACTTTGTCTTTGGTCGATGCAAAAATGATCACACTGCCGAAATCGCCTTCCTTCAGTATTTTCAGCAGCAGGGGCAGTTTTTGCGGATCGTGGGTCATATAAGCCTGCTGGTTGATCCCGGCATTGGGTACCGAAACGGCAATATTGATCTCGGCCGGTTCCTTCAGCAGGTTGGCCGCCAGTTTACGCATCTGCGGCGGCATGGTGGCCGAAAAAAGCAGGGTCTGACGTTCCGGCGGCAGGTAGCTCATAATGCGCATGATGTCTTCGAAGAAACCCATGTCCAGCATGCGGTCGGCCTCGTCGAGCACCACGTGGCGTATATGTTTCAGATTGATCTGCCCCGATGCCAGGTGTGAGATCAGGCGTCCGGGAGGCGCAATAACGATGTTGGCACCGCTCAGCAGCGCACGTTTCTGCTGGTCCCAGGCAGCACCGTCGCCGCCGCCGTATACCGGTATGGAACTGATTTCCGTAAAATAGGAAAGTCCTTCTATCTGCTGGTCGATCTGTACGGCCAGTTCACGCGTAGGCACCAGGATCAGGGTATTGAGGCCCTCCTGGCGGTGGTCGATGATCTTATGCAGCAGGGGAAGCACATAGGCTGCGGTTTTTCCCGTGCCGGTCTGGGCACAGGCGATCAGGTCCCTGCCCGAAAGGATCACGGGAATAGCTTGTTCCTGAATAGGGGTCGGTTTACTGAAACCCAGGTAAAATATGCCTTCCGAAAGGGCCGGCGCAAAATCGAAGTCGTCGAATGTCATGAAATTATATCTCCGTATAAAAAAGACGGGGTGCCTGCAAGGCAGGACAAGTATAACCAATTTTTTGTTCAGCACAAAAATCTTGCCAGACTTGTCTTTTTTTCTGCTTTACTTTCAGGGACTTACTCTGTCACCTGCCATTTGTGTCGTTCCGGATATGGACCCCGGCTGAACTCCAGGATGTACAGGGCGGGTGGCAGACCGGTATCGATCCACTGACCTTCCTGCGGCTGTACGCGGTAAAATACCTCCCGCCCCGAAAGATCGTAAATGCGGATACGCTGAGGAGCTATCCCCTGACTGCTGCTGAAGGTAAAAATGCCGTTCCCGGGGTTCGGGTAGATGCGAAAGTCCTGGACGGAGGCATTCTCAAGGGATACAGGCGCACCGACGGTTACCTCTATGCTGTCCGCAGCTTCGCAGCCATTGACATCCTGTACATTTACCCAGATGAGGTGCGTACCCGGCGGGTAACGGCTTGTATCGATAAGCGAAACAGCCGTAGTGTCCCCGTTACTCCAGCTGTAGTGTACAAAGTTACTGCCTGCGTCCAGCTGCAGGGTTTCCCCGCTACCGATGGCCGTATCGTTCCCCAGAGCGATCTGTGGCGTGCTGAGCACAGCCTGTACGGCTACCCGTGCCGAGCGGCACTGTCCGTCGGGGTTAAAGCCGTAATGGTAATACACTTCGCCGGTCCAGTCGCGCGGACTGTACACCGTACCGAAGGTATAGGCAATGCCGGCGCCGGAAACAAGCTGTATATGGGCATTGGTGTAGGTCTGGGCCTGTGTAACGCTACGGTAGCGCAGGGTAGAGCCGCTTTGCTGCATGTGCAGGTACACGCCCAGGGTATCTCCCGGCAGCAGGTTTTTCGGCCCGAAATATGCAGAATGCCGGGTATTGGCAACAGGTATCTGCAGGGTATCGTTGCCCCAGAGGGTCCAGGCGGCGGCATTGTTTTCATGGCCTACATAGGAACCGTTCCGGGTATAGCCGCGTATTCCCTGTGTGCCGGTACTTCCGGCTTCCAGGCCCAGGCTGTCGATCACCAGGGTGTCCAGGGCGATGATGTTGAACATAACGCCGTTCCAGCTGGTGGCAGCGCTTTGTGCCGCAGCGAGCGAGCCTGTGTAATGGAGCGGTAAACGTACGGCTTCGGCATAAAAATGCTGGGACTGCCCTACGGACGATAGCAGCAGGCTGTCGCCCCAGGCCAGTATGCTGCCACCGAGGGCCTGATCGTACCACACAACGGTATCCCCGGCAGAAGCCTGGGCAAGCAGCAGGGCCGCACTGTTGAGACAAACGGTATCATGCTGTACGCTGAGCTGGGGAAGTCCGCTGCTGGTATACACAAGCACATTGCTGCTGTCGTTCTGCGGATCGGTATCGGAACCCTGCAATACGGACTGTAGTTGTAATGTGCCTGCGATCGAAGTGTTGATGCCAAAATAGAACGTATCGCTGAGGCAGCTGCCGGTGCCGCCGTACAACGTGTCGTACAGGCTGTTCGTAATGCCGGTGGAAAGATCGCTGACCATCAGCTGTACGGGAATATCGGCTGTGGAAGCCGTGCCGTAATTACTGAGCAGTCCCCGAAGCAGGGTGAGCGTATCTCCGCAGGCAGAAGGGTTCAGCACCTGCCAGTCTGTAATGGCCAGGTCGGGTTGGGGGAGTGTATCGTAAATGGTACTCAGTATATTTTTACTGATAACGCGCTGTACGAGGACCGCATGCCCGGCATTGTTCAGGTGTGTACCGTCCCCGGAGTTGTACTGGGGCAGTATATCGTTATTGGCGGCGGCAATGCCGTTCCAGAAGTCGACGGCATAACTGCCGAAACGGCTGAATATACTGTCGCGTACATCGAGCTGCAGCTGATCTCCGGCAGCGCTCAGGCTGTTGCGGGGCTGTGTGGTCGTGATCCACACCGGTATACTGGCGGCTGCGGCCGTAGCCGCCAGCAGGTTAAAGTTCGACATCTGTTCCTGGAGCGTAAATCCGTTGGCCGCATCGTTGGAAGGCATATTGATGATGATGGCGTCGGCACCCAGGCTGATGGCTTTGCTGATGTTATTGTTCGGGTTTGTGGCCGGTCTGCCCGGAGGCTGCACAAAACCGTCGGGCATGATGTGATAGGTGGTGGTACCGCCGATGGCCAGGTTGGTTACCGTATTGGAAGGCGATATGGACTGCAGGTGTTTCCGGTAGCGGTTTACCCAGGCACTGTCCGGAACGGACGGGCCGGTACCTGCCGAAGTGGAAGAGCCCAGCACCACCACATGAAAACTCCGGTTCCGCAGACAGGGATTGGACAGGTCCTGCGCACGGGCAAAAGAAAAAGTGAGAAACAGGAAGACAACAGTGTACAGTTTATGCATCGCGTTACGGTTTACAATGTATACCGGTGAAGAAGGTATAAGAGTCGCGGCATGCAGAAACGGGGCAGCTAAATATAGATAAATTAAACGGTTTGCAGTGCCTGAATTTCAGGTTGGTTTAAATGGTTGTAAATGAATTCGTTGAAATTGATCTTCGCCATGGGTAAGGCTTTGCGAATAATATTTGTACTTTTGCCCGGACTGAATGCCCGGTCTTGCAGGCTGGTACTGAGTTGTACGGGTGCCCGCATATTGCCTTCTGCGGAAAGCAATGTGCAGGTGTTTTTTGCATTGAGAAAGTCGTTTTTTAGTATATAATGCAGATATTACGGGGGCTTGGCGCTTTTTTTAGCATATTATTCGTATTTTGCCGGGCCTCCGCCAAATACTACCGATTATGAATTTAACCATCGAGAATATATTACTGGCAGGATCGCTGTTGCTTTTCATCAGTATCATGGCCGGGCGGGTATCTTACCGTTACGGTGTACCCACCCTGATCCTTTTCCTGCTTATCGGCATGCTGGCCGGTTCCGAAGGCATCGGCGGCATACAGTTCGACAACCCGGCCATTGCACAGTTCATCGGCGTGGTATCGCTGAATTTTATCCTTTTTTCCGGCGGTTTCGATACCAACTGGAACGGCGTAAAACCCATACTGGCACAGGGACTGGTGCTTTCTACCGCCGGGGTGCTGGTCACTGCATTTTCACTGGGCCTTTTCGTTTGGCTCATTACCGATTTTACCATCTATGAAAGCCTGCTGCTGGGCTCCATCGTATCTTCTACGGATGCGGCGGCGGTGTTTTCACTGCTGCGTTCCAAAAGCCTGGGCCTGAAAAGTAACCTGAGGCCGCTGCTGGAGCTGGAAAGCGGAAGTAACGACCCTATGGCCTATGTACTTACCATCGTGTTCCTGGGCTTGGTACAAAACCCGGAGCAGAGTTTCTGGTCGGTATTGCTGCTCTTCCTGCAGCAGATGCTCCTGGGGGGACTGGCCGGTTTCCTGTTCGGACGCCTGAGCCTTTTTGTCATCAACCGTATCAAACTCGGCTTCGAGGGACTGTATCCCGTACTGGTGATCTCGCTCATGTTCATTACCTTCTCCGCAACCGACTTTATCGGTGGTAACGGCTTCCTCGCCGTGTATATCTGTGGTATTTTCCTCGGGAACCAGAAACTGATCCACAAAAGGACCATCCTCAAGACCTACGATGGTTTTGCCTGGCTGGTGCAGATCGTACTGTTCCTTACGCTGGGCCTCCTTGTATTTCCCTCACGTATGGTGCCTGTGCTGGGCATCGGTATGCTCATCTCGCTCTTCCTGATCCTGCTGGCACGTCCGCTGAGCGTATTTATCACCCTGATACCCTTTAAAATGAAAATGCGGCGCAGGCTGTACATATCCTGGGTGGGGCTGCGCGGAGCGGTACCCATCGTATTTGCCACCTATCCGCTGCTGGCCGGTATCGAAAAGGCCGACATGATCTTTAACCTCGTATTCTTTATATCCGTTACCTCACTGCTGATACAGGGTACTTCACTGTCTACGGTGGCCCGCTGGCTGCACGTGGCCCTGCCCGAAAAGGTGAAACCGGCCCCGGCCTTTACCGAGATCCTTATGGCCGATCACAATCCCAAAGCGGTCATGCGGGAGATCGAAATTTCGGTGGACGGCTATGCACAGGGCAAAAAGATCGTGGACCTGAATTTTCCGCGTTCGGCCATCATTGCCATGATCAAGCGGGGCGACCAGTACCTGACCCCCGGCGGTTCAACCGTGCTCGAAGCCGGCGACGGACTTATTGTGCTTTCCGATACCAAAGACGGTATCGACCGTGTATACGAAAGCCTGCGCATGGATATCCCCGAATCCTGAAAAGAACGCATTTTTTTCGGCAGGTCCGTTTTTTAAAGTATATTAGTCCATTATTTTAGTAGACTAATAGATGATCCATATTAAAACGACCGAACGTATCGCCGAGTTTTCCTGGTTTGATGACATGAGCGACGGGGATACGGAGTTCCTGGGAGAGCGTGATCCGGGCCGCCGCAGCTCTTTTCCGCATTGCCTCGATATTATACAGACCGCCGATAAACATGGCTTCCGGGGCATACTGCTGCCGGCCGCCTACGATACGGGCATGGACCCGCTTACGTTCGCCGCGGCCGCCCTGCCGCTTACCCGGCAGATAAAGCCGATCGTGGCCCTGCGCATGGGCGAGATCTATCCCACTACGCTTTCCCGCGCTATTTCCACGCTCGACGAAGTTTCGCAGGGGCGGGTGATCATCAATGCCATTTCTTCGGATCTCCCCGGGCAGAAGACCGACGCACAGACGCGCTACGGCCGTACGGGCGAGATACTGAACATCCTGCGCCAGGGCTGGGAAAAGGACGAGATCCGTTTCGACGGTTCGTTTTACAATATACATCTCGATTCCGCCCCGGCCAAATGCCGTTACAGCGGAAGCCCGCTCGTGTATTTCGGGGGCATATCGCCGGAGGCAAAGGAAATTGCCGCCCAATATGCCGATGTATACCTGATGTGGCCGGAGAAAATGGAAATGATGCGGCAGACCATCGAAGATGTGTCCGAGCGTGCGTATAAACACGGCCGCGTGATCGATTTCGGTTTACGTATACACATGATCGTACGTGAGACGGAGTCCGAAGCCCGTGCCTATGCCCGGCGCCTGGTTTCCAGGCTCAACGATACGGAGGCATATGCTCAGCGTGCCCGCCACCAGGATGCTGTTTCCTACGGTGTGTTCCGGCAGGACGAGCTGCGGAAAGGGGCCGACAGCGAAGGTTTTATCGAGCCCCTGGTATGGAGTTCCGTGGGCAAGGTGTTCTCCGGCTGCGGAAGCGCGCTGGTAGGCAGTGCCGCGCAGGTGCAGGACAAGCTGCAGCAATATATGGACATCGGTTTCCGGGCCTTTATCCATTCCGGTTTCCCGCTGCGCGAAGAGTGCGATCACTTCGGGAACCTGGTGCTGCCGCATATGCCCAATGCCTGCCTGGGCGATGTGTACCGCGAGAAATGCGCGGTGTAGCTTTTACTGTTTCACAAAACGGCTGCGACGGTTCTGCTGTCCGTCGTACAATTCTATGGTATATACATCCGGAGCGAGTCCTGTAAGGTCGATGCTGAACTGCGTGCCCGAAACGTTCTTCCGTTCGCGGACCAGCTGACCGGTGATACTATATATACGCAGTATACCGCCGTCCACATGCTCTTTACTTTCCAGCTGCAGCTGATCCTGCGCGGGATTCGGGAAGAGGCGTATGCCGTTCTGTCCGTACCCGGCCAGGCTGCTGGCGTTCAGGGAAAGGGTCATGACCACGATGCTGTCGCAACCCTGCATGTTCTGGAATACACGGGTATAGGTCCCTGAAGCGTTGTACGTAACACCATGCCAGGTATAACTGCTGTTGGCCGTACTTACGGTGGTCTGGGTATGATTACCGATATAACTGCTGTCGGCAATGGTATTCAGCACTTCATTGGTGATCACGGGCGCATTGTAGTCGAAATAGATGCCTGCTTTGTTACGTATTTCGCTACCGGGTGTACTGCCGGGGAGCGGGTTTATGCGGAACACCACATAACCGTGACTCAGCGGTTCATTGCTGTTGCTGTCAGGCAGCATGATATTGTCGAACATAAAGTGAAGAACATTGCCGGGCATTATTTTAGTATACATGTCGTGACTGGTGCCGGTCACCTGCAGGGAATTCAGGTCCAGTGCCGGGCTCAGTGCATCTTCAATATACACATTGTGTGCAGGCGCGGTACCTGTATTCTGGAAGCGGATGGTGTAGGTGAGTGTCTGGTCCTGTTCAATATATCCCGGGGTACATACTCCTGCCGGGTATACCTTCTTGTCGTTGGGGTCGTATGCGCCAGTTACAGGTATGGTATAGGTACGGATATTATTGCTGGTGTCACCATCCCCGGAAAGCGGAACAGCGAGCAGTACCAGGTGGAGCGTATCGTTCAGCGGAGTAGATACAGCGGTGGTGAATGAGATTAGCGGATCGCTGAATGGCGTATCCCATTTAAAGTTGCTGAAATCCCAGATAAGCGTATCGCCGGAAACTGAGGACGGAGCCGGTACAGCACTGTTGAAGCTAAGGGCAGAATCACAAACCAGCATCAGCTGCCCGTTGGCCGGTATGCAGGTATTGTTCAGCAGGAAAAGCCGTGTCTGGGTAGTGAAACCCGGCTGAAAAGAACCGGTTTCCAGGTTCGCCTCCAGGTCAAAATCAGTGGCAGGCAGCGGCCCGTTCATCAGGAAGGAGAGCGAACGGCTGCATCCGCCGGCATCATTTACCACTACATTATGTATACCGGGTGTAGCGGTGTAAAAAACAGAGTCGGCCGTGGGGGCATTATTATTCCAGGTATAGGTATAGGGAGCCGTACCGCCGAGGCTGTGCAGGTATATACCGGCAACTGCCTGGCAGGTAAGACCGGTAACGCTGTCGGTCCTTACAAGGAGATCGGCACAGGGATCCTTACGCAGGCGTAACAGGAATCCATCCGTTTGTGTTGCTGTGAGGTTATGTACACCGGTCTGCGGGTCAAAATCATTGGTGCCGCTGAAAGCTCCGCCCAGTAATAGACTCTGGTTGGGCAATACCTGCAGGCTATGAACAATAGCCATTCCCGAACCTTTGATGGCTGCTGCCCAGGAAAAATCACCGGCAGCCGTCACAGAGACTACATAAGCATGCAGATCCGGTCCGTTTGCTGTTTCTAAATGCGTTCCAGGCCCGGCATCCATATCAAAGTCTGTTCCGAACTGACTGATTAAATAAGCATTATCCTGGGCATCTATAGCTAATGAAAGGACCTTTCCTCCGGCATATTCATATCCCCTGCCATCGAATACCGGGCGCACCCACTGAAAGTTTGCGGCAGTATCCAGTTTCAGGATGAACTGGCCGCTTGTGGGATTATCCACAACGAACTGACCAGGTCCCGGATCAAAATCAGTAATATAGTTTACGGTACCGCTGCAATACAGGTACTCACCGTTGTTACTAAGCATAATCTCATAAGGAAGAGCGCCGGCGCCTATACTTTTTATCCATTGCAGATTGCCGGAAGTATCTGCTTTCAGTATGAAAGAGGCTGCGTTGATAAAGGGAAAAGAGACCGGCGTATTTTCAAAAGTGGCATCTGTATGGTAAATTTTACGTCCGTATACGTATAAATCAGCTCCGGAACCTGTTATAGATGTGAACAAAGGATCCGCAAGCCCCCAGAACCGGCGCAGCCAGACGAGGTTCCCGTTCTGATCGAATTTTTGTAAAAACCCACTGCTGTTCTGACTTGTGGGAGATGGTTCTATGGTGTTTCCGGGTATAAGGTCTTCATTTTCATCGTACTCTCCGCAGGTAAATACAGAACCATCATCAAGTACGTGGATCTGGTTGATCGTGGAAGAACCGAAGGTAGCTGCATTATTGCCAAAAGTAGTACGCCAGAGCAGATTCCCCTGGGGATCACATTTTATAAGGAAATTCGGATATATATAATCGTTACCGGGTGTATAGCGTGGCTTCTCCTGCCCGGCAAGGTAAATGTTATCGTGTATATCTGTTTTGACAGCGGTAACTCTGTATGCGATCGTATCGGCAAAGGTTTTATACCAATAGAATGTACCTCCGGTATCCGATTTACTTAAAAATACGCGTTCCTGATTGCTGCTGATGAGCTGGGTTCCCGGGCCGGGATCTATATCAGTGTTGCCGGATATATAGCCTACTGTATACAGCTTTCCGCCCTGTGCATTCCGGATGAAGCGTACTTCCGAAACATTGTCCGACGTAAACTGTCCTACCGATTCAAATATCTGGGCCTTTGTGTTGAAAATAAATAAAATATTCAGGAAAAGGGTAGTAAAAACCGTAGGTAAATTGCGCGTAAACATAGTCTTTTCAGATTAGAGGGTTCTTTACTTGGTGATTTATATAGTGTAAATGTATGTTTAAAAATTCAAATATTGAATAAATATAAAATTATATTTTATTTAAATGACTGTAATTCAGAATTTTTATTTTGCTCTCTATTTTTGTATCATATGTTTTTCTTATGCCTCTATTGCCGAAAATTATACTTCGTGCTGTTCCCTGAAAATTTATTTGCATATTTATACCGATTGGTATAATTTTGATCTGCCAAATGCGGAAAACCTTTTAAATGTATACGGCAAAAATTTTTAACCTTTAATATACCGAATGGTATATTTTAAAATGAAAGAAACTATGAAACGCAGGGTATTTATCGTATCGGCAGCCCGCACGGGTACCGGGGGCTTCCTGGGAAGCCTGTCATCCCTCAGCGCCGTACAGCTGGGTGCAGAAGTAATGAAAGATGCCATCCGTAAGTCGGGCATACCGGCCACGGATGTGAACGAAGTGATCTTCGGTAATGTGCTTTCGGCCAACCTGGGTCAGTCGCCCGCACGTCAGGCCGCCCGCGCCGCCGGAATTCCGGATGCAGCCGATGCCACCACTGTAAATAAAGTATGTTCTTCCGGCCTGAAATCCGTGATGTACGGGGCACAGTCCATAGCGATGGGAGATGCTGAAGTAGTGATGGCCGGTGGCATGGAAAGTATGTCGAATGCGCCGTACTACCTCGAAGATCACCGCTCCGGCCTTAAAACCGGTAACCAAAACCTGGTGGACGGTATGCTGAAGGACGGACTCTGGGATCCCTACCACAATTTTCATATGGGCAATGCGGCCGAAATGGCCAACCGTAAATACAGCGTAAGCCGCGTCGAACAGGACGAATACGCCCTGAATTCCTATCGAAAAGCCCGTCAGGCGCAGGAAAACGGCTTCTTTAAAGAAGAAATTACCCCGCTGGAACTGCCCGGCAAACAGGGCAGCACTATCTACGACCTCGACGAGGACGTACTGAAGCTGAACGAGGAAAAAATGACGAAGCTGAAACCCATTTTCGAGGCCGAAGGTTCCATTACGGCGGCCAATGCCTCTAACCTGAACGATGGTGCGGCGGCGCTGCTGCTCGCTTCGGAAGAATATGTACAGGCACACGGCCTGCAGCCTCTGGCGGCCATCACGGCTTTTGCCGATGCGGCCCAGGCCCCGGAATGGTTCAGCACGTCGCCCTCGCTGGCCATTGCCAAAACCTTGCAGAAAGCCGGACTCAGCATGGCAGATATCGACTTTTTCGAGATCAATGAGGCCTATGCCAATGTGCCCCTGATCAATGCGCGCCTCTCCGGTATCGATGCGGCCCGCCTCAATGTGAACGGGGGAGCAGTGTCCATCGGTCACCCCCTGGGCGCTTCCGGTGCGCGTATCCTGGTGAGCCTGGCGCATATCCTTAAAAACTGCAACGGACGCTATGGTATGGCGGCCATCTGTAACGGCGGTGGCGGGGCTTCGGCACTGCTGATAGAGAATTTACAGCGTTCCTGAAATTTTTAATATACAAAAAATATACAGGATATACAAATGAAAACGACGAAGAATACCGTACTGGTTACGGGCGGATCGGCCGGCATCGGGCTGGAAATAGCCAGATTACTGGTCGCACAGGATAATACCGTGATCATCACCGGTCGCAACGAAGAGCGCCTGACCCGTGCGGCGGCCCTTTCCGGCAATATTATCCCCTTTCGTGCGGATGTGACCAGCGCCGCCGATGTAGAGACTTTGCGTGCAGAAATAGAGCGTAATTATCCCGAACTCAATATACTCATTAACAATGCCGGCTATGCCGAAGCCTATGAGCTCGGTGGTGTCGGCTCTGCCTGGGAACGTGCCGGACGTGAAATGGACACCAATTATCTCTCGGTGATCCGTATGACGGACGCGCTGCTGCCCGTATTACTGGGTAAACCCGATGCAGCCGTTGTGAACGTGACCTCGGTGGTGGCCTTTTTTCCGGCGAAGATACTGCCTACCTATTCGGCCATCAAAGCGGCCCTGCATGTCTATACCGATCTGCTGCGCCAGGGCCTGGACGGTCGTGTGGAAGTATACGAACTGATCCCGCCGCTGGTGAATACGGAATTCTCCAAAGCCATCGGGGGTGAAAAAGGCATACCCGCGTCCGAAGTAGCCGAAGAACTGCTGCAAGCCTTTAAAGACCGTCGCTGGAGCGTACCCGTGGGTCCGGCCAGAGAATGGCTGGCTAAAATTGCGTAGCTTTTTTCATCTTTATTTGTTGCAGAGAAGTCTGGGGTTATTTTACCCTGAACTTCTCTTTGTATTCCTGGGGAGCCATGCCCACAATGCGGCGGAAGGTCTTGCGGAACGATTTGGGATCGGAATAACCCGTATTATCGATCACCTCCGTAATACTCTGGTTGGTACCTTCCAGCAGGCGTTTGGCCGATTCGATGCGTACGTGCTGCAGGTACTCGATGGGCGGAATGCCCGTGGCCTGCGTAAAACGCCGTACGATGTTGCGGCGGCTGGCGGGAATATCTTTAATGATCTCTTCAATGGTCTCGGCCTCGCGGTAGGCGTTCTCGATCTTTTTCTGTACGTCTTTCACCAGCTCGTCGTTGTGGGTATAGTCGGGCCGGAACGTGCTGAAGTAGCTCTGCTTGTAGCGGTCCATGTCGATGGCAAATATCTTGGCGATGCGTATGGCCGTATCGGCGCCGCAATGCTTCTGCACCAGCAGTAACAACAGGTGAAAAGTAGAAGTGGAACCTCCGCTGGTGTAAGCCCGGCCGTCGGCAGTGACCGTATGTTCGGACTGCAGCACTACCTCCGGGTACAGGCGCCCGAACGCGTCTGACGCGTCTACATGCGTAGTGGCGGCGCGTTTGTTCAGTAGTCCGGACGCGGCAAAAAGAAAGGCTCCGGTGCAAAAACTGCCGGTTTCGGCCCCGCCTTCGAACTGGCGCTGTAACCAGGGTATCCACACCCGGTTGCGTTCCAGGGTCTGCCGCATATCTTCCGTACTGAAGGCCGGTATCAGCACCAGGTCCATCTGTTGTTTATCTTCTGCAGAAAAGATATCGTAGCCGTGAAAGGCCGATCTTCCCGCACGCATCTGTTCGGGCTGCTGGTAAATATGCAGCTGGTAGGGGGCCTCTTCGCCACGTTCGGCATACAGGCGGTTCACGGTCTCAAAAACGTCCAGTATGGCCGCTACACTTAGTAGTTTATAGTCGTAAGGGACGATCAGTGCTGTTTTTCGCATCGCAGGAAGGTATTTTTACAAAGATAGTATTTTGTCCCGAATGCCCCGAAAGTTGACTTTTTATCGTATCCGGTCTTGCTGCCGGGCCTTTTACCTTTGTCCTGTAAAACCAGATAAAGCTATCAATATGCCGTCTCAAGTATTTATAAACCTGCCTGTAAAAGACCTGCAGCGCTCTATGGATTTTTTTAAAGCGCTGGGATTTTCCTTCAACAAGGATTTTACCAATGAACAGGGCGCCTGCCTTGTGATCCGCGAGGGAAGCATTTATGCGATGCTGCTTACGGAGCCTTTTTTTAAAGGCTTTACAAAGAAAGAACTCTGCGATGCCCATACGCATACCGAGGTGCTGATCGCCCTGAGCGTGGACAGCCGCGCCGAAGTGGACGAAATGATAGGCCGGGCGCTGGCAGCCGGCGGAAGTCTTTACCGGGAACCGGACGATCACGGCTGGATGTACCAGCACAGCTTTGCCGATCCGGACGGGCACCAGTGGGAGATCTGTTTCATGGACGAAAGCCAGATCCCGAAGCCGTAAAAAATCAACTAAAACGAATGTATATGTCTGTAAAATTGGCTCCTTATCTTACGTTCAACGGCAACTGCCGCGAGGCCATGAACTTTTACCGCGCATGCCTGGGCGGTGAACTCAGCATGCAGACCGTGGCCGAAACCCCGGTATCGGCACAATGTCCGGCAGGTATGCAGGAACACATTATGCACAGCATGCTCGTTAGCGGCGATATGGTGCTGATGGCTACCGATATGACCGGTCCGCAGGGCTACCTGCAGGGCACCGATATGGCGCTGAGCCTGCATTTTGGATCGGAGGAAGAAGCCCGGCAAACCTTTGACAGACTGGCTGAAGGCGGCCGGGTGATCGAAGCGCTGGCCCCTTCGTTCTGGGGATAGCTGTTCGGTGTACTGCTCGACCGTTTTGGCAAAGTATGGATGTTTAACCAGGAAAACGAAAGATACATATGAAAAAATACCGCATTATCTACTGGATCAGCACGGTAATTATCTTTCTTTTTGAAGGCGTGATGCCGGCACTGACCTTTCAGACGGATATGGCAAAGGAAGGTATCAGTCACCTGGGTTTCCCGGAATATTTCGGGGTACAGCTGGCCATCTGCAAGGTGCTGGGCGCCCTGGCGCTGATCATTCCGGGTATTCCGCCGCGTTACAAGGAATGGGCCTACACAGGTTTTGGTATATCTATGATCTCGGCTTTTGTAGCGCATGTGGCCGTGGACGGGTTCAGTGCCATGTCCTGCTTTCCGCTGCTGGCTATACTGGTCACTTCGTACATCTGTTTTCATAAACTGCTGAAGGCTAAAAACAGCGCAGTGCCTGCATGAATATGATCGAAGTGTTCCGTACCAATATCGATACGGTAAAAGAAGCGGCGGTAATGGCCGGGAAACTGGCAGAAAAGCTTCCCGGCAGCCGCATTAATTTCGACCTGGAGGACTGTGACCGCGTGCTGCGCGTGGAAGCGGCCTTCGTATGCCCCGAAGAGGTGCGCGGGCTTCTGCTGGCATCGGGTTACCACTGCGAGCGCCTGGACTGAAAAATGTTCTGCAGCGTGCTTATTTTCTGCTGGTATTTTTTTCAGAAGTTCCGTATCTTTATGAAACCTATGGAAACTATTGTAGACTATTTCACGCACATCCCGTCCTCGCACCGTTCGGCCATACTGGTAGGCGGTCTTACTTTTTTCTTTCTGCTGGAAACCATTATACCTCTGTTCCGCTTCAAAAAGAACCGGGTAAAACATACGGGCATCAACCTGTTCTTTACGCTTACCACGGTGGTGGTGAACTTTTTGTTCGCCGTACTCATCCTGAAAATAAGCGATTATACCGTAGCGCATGAACTGGGCCTGCTGCACCTGGTGGATATGCCGCTGTGGCTGTTCATGCTGGCGGGCCTCCTGGGGCTCGACCTCATCGGCGCCTACCTGCCGCATATGCTGGAGCACCGCATCACCTTCCTCTGGCGTTTTCACCTCATTCACCATTCCGATCCCCTGGTAGATACCACCACCGCCAACCGTCACCACCCGCTGGAATCGGTGATACGCGTTATTTTTACCATGGCCGGGGTGGCCATACTCGGTGCACCCATGTGGATCGTTATGATGTACCAGTCGCTTTCCGTCATCCTTTCGCAGTTCAATCATGCCAATATCCGTCTGCCCAAGGCACTGGACAAGGCCCTCAGCTGGTTTATCATTTCGCCCGATATGCACAAGGTGCACCATCACTACAAACTGCCGTATACCGACAGCAATTACGGCAATATCTTTTCCATCTGGGACCGCATGTTCCGCACCTTTACCGAAGTAAAAGACATTAAGACCCTGCGTTACGGGCTGGATACCTATCCCACTAAGGCAGAACACAGTAACCTGGGCCGCCTGCTGCTGCTGCCCTTCGGCCGTTACCGCAAACCTTCGCCGGAGAACCGTCCCGAGATCGAGTTCTGATCTGTAACAAAAAGGTACAAGTATAGCCTTAAAAGATACAAGGATTTCTGCCGTTTTCGCTGTATCTTCGTACATGGGGTTCGTTGCACGATACTCCGCTAAAGCGATAGAACGATGATCACGATCATAGCCAGAATACAGGTCCGGCCCGAACAGGCGGACGAAGCCATGCCCATATTCGAAAAACTGGTACAGGCCAGCCGCCTGGAACCCGGCTGCGTGCAGTACGACCTGCACCGGGGCAAAGACAATAACGGCCTTTTTTTCTTTTACGAACGCTGGAAAGAAGACGCGCTCGATACCCACAACGGCAGTGCCCACCTGGCGGCTTTCCGGGAGACCATCGGGCCTATGCTGCTGGCCCCGGTGGAAGTACACCGGCTCGACGCGCCCGAATTTACCATCGTACAGAACTGATGGAGCTGCGTCTGCATCACATAGCCCTGATCTGCTCGGATTACGAACGTTCCAAAACGTTTTACACAGAGCTGCCGGGCCTGCGCATCATCCGGGAAGTATACCGTCCGGAACGCCGTTCCTGGAAGCTGGACCTGGCCCTGGGCAAAGAGTACGTGCTGGAACTTTTTTCATTCCCCGACCCGCCGCCGCGCCCTTCGTATCCTGAAGCCTGCGGATTGCGCACCTGGCCTTTGCCGTTGCGGATATTGAAAAAACGGTGGCTGAACTCAACGAAAAGGGCATAGGAACAGAAACCCTGCGCAGCGATGAACATACGGGCAAACGCTTTACTTTTTTTGCCGACCCCGACGGACTCCCGCTGGAGATCTATGAACAATGAATATACTAAAATAAAGAGATATGGAATACAGACAACTGGGCGCTTCCGGCCTGTACGTGCCGGTACTGAGTTTCGGTACCGCTACGTTCGGAGGAGGCAACGATTTTTTTAAGGCCTGGGGCAGTACCCAGGTGGAAGAAGCTACACGTATGACAGACCTCTGTATCGACGCCGGTGTAAACTTTTTCGATACAGCCGATATTTATTCCGACGGACTTGCCGAAGAAATACTGGGTAAGGCCATACAGGGCAAACGGGATAAGCTTATTCTCTCCACCAAGGCCACTTTTCCTTTCGGGGAGGGGCCCAACCGCCAGGGTTCTTCGCGCTACCGCATCCTGCAACAGATCGAGGGCAGCCTGCAACGCCTGAAGACCGATTACATCGATATTTACCATATGCACGGGTTCGATGGCAATACGCCTGTGGAAGAGACCCTGCGCACGCTCGATGACCTGGTACAGAGCGGTAAGGTACGGTATATCGCCGCTTCCAATTTCTCGGGCTGGCACCTGATGAAGTCCTTATCCGTATCCGAAAAGTACGGCTGGAACCGTTACGTGGCGCACCAGGTGTATTATTCACTGGCCAACCGTGAGTACGAATGGGAGCTGATGCCCCTGGGAAATGACCAGAACCTGGGAGCCATTATCTGGTCGCCTCTCGCCGCAGGCCGCCTGGGCGGAAAATACCGCCGCAAAACACCCATGCCGGCAAACAGCCGCGTGGCACAGGGAGGCAGTCCCGTTCCGCAGATGGCCGTGAGCGACGAAATATTGTACAATATCGTGGACGTACTCGACGAAATTGCTGCCGAAACCGGTAAGACCGTGGCCCAGGTAGCCCTTAACTGGCTGCTGCAGCGTCCTACGGTATCCAGCATCATCATCGGGGCCCGCAATGAGGAACAGCTGAAGCAGAACCTCGGCGCCACCGGCTGGAACCTGGATGCAGAACAGGTAAAACGCCTGGACCAGGCCAGCGAAACGCCTACCATTTATCCGTACTGGCACCAGCGGGGCAATCTTACGCTGAACCCGCCGCCGGTCACATATTACAACAAATAATAACACATCCTTATCCCCCGGCATTCCGGGGGATTTTTTTTTCTGTATTCCGGCCTTTGCCTCCTGTATGTGTACAATTCCTTTTTCACACGAACCGAGCGTAATAGGGGAAGACCATGTAACTTATATACGAAAACAGGGGAGTCCGCATCCGGATATTTTAGTATATTTAGTCCGTAAACCACATACTGACCAGATAACAACTTATGATCAATCCTGCCGATTTTAACGGTAACTTCGGGCATAAACCCGTACCTGAGCTCCTGCAGAACCTGGTGATTTTTGAGAACGGCCTGCCGTCCCGCGATTATTACGCCCAGGGTTTTGAACTGCTGCCCGCTTCCGGACAGGGCCTGCTGCGTACCTACAGCGAAGATGAGACCTTCCTGGATGAACTCACCGAATTTGCCCAGGCCGATGGCACCGGCTCCATGTATGTGCTCTGGCACAAGAGTGAAACGGAAACACCCGTGGCCGTATTCGGCAGCGAAGGCGGTTTTCATATCGTGGCCCGTAACCTGCCCGAATTGCTGGAGATATTGCTTTTCGATACAGAGCCCATGGTAGACTGGGACGGTGTTACGTATTTCAAAACAGAGCCTGAAGACGCCAGTGTACACAGTTCCGCTTTCCGCAACTGGGTATCGGAACAGCTGGCGGGTATACATCCTGCGTTGCCCGACCAGGTGGTGCGCCATGCCCAGGAGAAATACGCCGCGGAATTTGCCGCATGGATGAGCCGTTATTACAATTCCTGATCCCTTAACGCACAAAATCATATCCTTCTCATGTCACTCGATCTCACTCAGGCCATTGTAAGGGTTGCCGGGGACGGCCGCCCGGAAGATAGGGCACGCATGTTGTTGCAACACGGCGCCAGTCCCGATAACCCCGATACCCGGCAGTTTTACCCGCTACAGCTGGCCGCCAGCCATGGCTGTATGAAGAAATGGCATCTTTTTTGCAGCCAGATCTATAGCAGAAAATAAAAATAACCTTCTGAAACCTAAAAAATATGTCTACGGATCTATATGGAATACGGGTACTGGAAACAAGTCCCGAAGAGCGCCGCGTGCGTCTGAAAGTATTTGTTGTGTATTACGATGCAGCGTATGAAAGTCATGAACCCATCCCCGAAGATCACAGCTTTTTCCTGAGAGTGCTGTGGGATAAGGGCGATACCCGTTTTGGCAGGGGAGGGCCCATCGGCGATGCGATCGATGTGGACGATATCCTGGACGAGAACTGGGTAGATGCCAATACTTGGCGTTTTATCGATGGTGTGGAGCTGTTGCAGACCCGTAATTTTCCGCTGGGAACGTATGCGGGCATGAACGATTTCTATTACGAACGCGACGGCCGCTGGCAGGACGAGGATAAACTCGTTCAGGCCGAATTTGACGTGTACGTGAGCGATGAACGGTATATAGAGCACCTGTACGAAGGCATGTCCTGGGGCACCACGGCCTACCAGACCCGTGCACTGCGCATCGACCGCAATTTTGTCGCTGCGCTGCCTTTCCCCGGCGGAGAACCTGTGGAGTTAGCGCCTTTCGAAGGTCCGCAGGAAGCCGGGACCCCGGGTACCATGCAGTTTTCGGCCGACGGAAGCCGTCTGTTCCTGCTGAGTCAGGAAAACGAACTGCTGGCCCTGGAAACCGGCAGCTGGGAAGAACGCTGGCGCAGTCCGGGCAGAAGCATGCTCTCTTTCCTGAACCGGGACGATCGTAAAGGCATCGCCTGGATCTGCTACGACGGAGAGATACAACACGTGTGGAATACGGAAAACGGCACACAAAGTGCCGAAAAGCCCTTGTCCGCGGCGCGTTATGTATCTCCGCTGGGCCGTTATTTTGCAGTGTTCGGTGATGAAGAGACCCTGTCCTTTACCGACGCGGATGGCCGTGAAACACAACGCCTGGAACTGCCGGGTTATGCCGCAGCCCTGGCTTTTACACCGGATGAAACCTATTTCGCCACAGGCGGCGATTTCAATAACGTATATATATACGAAGCGGCTACGGCAACGCTGCTGCAAACGCTCACATTACCCGAAGGAAGCCGTGTCTCCGATCTGGCCTTTCATCCGCAGGCAAAGCTGCTGGCGGTTTGCGTTATGAACGGGCCCCTGCGCATTTACGAATGGGAAAGCGGCCGCGAAGTATTCCGCACGGGCCCGCCCGACGGCAGTTTTATGGGCCCCGCGCTCTGGTCGCCCGACGGAATGTATTTTGCCATACAGCATGTGGACGGTAATACCGGCTATGGCGGCTGCATACGTATCTGGGAGACCGGCAGCGCAGCCGGAGAAGAAGGGGAAGACGAAGACTGGAACGAAGAGGCCCTGCCCCTTATAGAGCTTGGCGTACTCGAAACCCTCCCAGGCAGAGATGCGTTGAACCAACTGATCGGAGAGCTGTATGAAAACCCTGCGGACGGAGCCGCCTGGGACCGGCTCAGTACCGAATATACACGCGCAGGCCGACACGATATGGCCCTGAAGTGCTACGAAGTGCTTACGGTAATGTACCCGGAAAACAGCAAGATATGGTTTAACAAGGGTGTGCTGCAGCGCGATTCCGGCCAGATGGAGGCTGCCGAAGAGAGCTTTACGTACGCACGTGACCTGGACCCGGAGTTTGGCGCGGCCTGGTCGGAGCTGGGTAAAATGCACTTCCGCCGCAACGAGGTCGAAGAAGGTATGGCCTGTTATGCAAAAGCGATCGAAACCGCACCTTCGTATACAATTTCGTACGTGAACCTGGGCTATTACCTCATTAAGTTCGGTCGCCCCGAAGAAGCCGCCTATTATTCCGGCCGGGGTATGGAAGAAGGTGATGAGTACAGTTGTCCCTTCAATAAGGCGCATGCACACTTCATGATGGGCGAGCGCGACAAGGCGCTGGAACTTTATGTATATACCCTTACGGGCGCCCGCAGTGAGCAGTTGTTCATTTCCGATTACCAGGCCGATGCAGAGCTTTTTGCCGGTACGGACCTGCAGGAATACGAAGCCCTGCTGCCCCGCATCCTGAAGCGCGCCGAAGAACTGAGAGGCATAGAATAAAATACAGACCGGATGAAAGGAACACACTACCTGCAAAAACTGCGTATACGTTTCGGCGCTTTCATCAGGTTTCTTGAAAAAGCACTTAACGAAAAGCCGGGACGAACTATCCCGGCTTTTTTATGAATATACGTTTTTTAAAGCTTTTCCGGCCGGAATTTACTGCGGCGCGATACATTTTTGCCGGAGATCATAAACACGCCGTCCCCGCGGTAATGCATCGTTTCGGGATATTTCGGGCGTTTGGCCGCATGGGCTTTTACCACTTCGAAAATAAAGAAGTTGTAGGCCTTCAGCAGGCGCTTTTCCACCAGTTTGCATTCAAACGAGGCATAACATTCGGCAATGAGCGGGGCACTTACCACAGAGGCCTTTTGCGGACGGAGCCCGAAGGTTTCGAACTTATCCGTGTCTTTTCCGCTGCAGTTGCCAATGCCGATCACTTCGTCCATGAGTTCGGTAGTGGGTATATTGATCACGCATTCCCCGCTTTTTTCGATCATCCCGAAGCTGTGATTGGCCGAGGTGATCATACAACCGATGAGCGAAGGGGAAAACTCAAGGACCGTATGCCAGCCCATGCTCATGATATTGTACTTTCCCTTCCAGGACGAGCTTACGAGGACAACAGGCCCCGGTTCCAGGAAACGCCGGACCTCCCACACGGGGAAATCCGTTTTTTTATATACCTTTTTTGCCATAGGACTACCTTATAAACCATTAAGATACGAAAAATATTCTACATTTCAAAGCCGGTGGCCGTAGCGAGGTCCTGTACCGAACGCAGGTCTTTCTTTATCGCCTCTATCTTCAGTCCGGCCATGGTATAGGCATCCTGTCCGAGGAAAAGATGCAGGGGAGCGTCGCTGCTTTCAGACACCCGGATCATTACGTCGGAAGCCTTGTCGGGGTCGCCCGGCTGCTGACCGTTGTAGCTGTTCTGGTGTACGGTCTGGGTTTCACGTACGTTTTTGTATACATCCATTTCCTGCTGTGGTACTGCCAGGGAATTGCTGCTGAGAAAATCAGTTCGGAAATAGCCCGGCGACACCACCGTTACCTGTATACCAAAAGGTTTTACTTCTTCGGACAGGGCTTCAGAAAAACCATGCATGGCAAATTTGGTGGCACAGTAAATGCCGAATCCGGGAAAGGCGCCGCTGAATCCGCCGATGGAAGCTACGTTGAAAATATGCCCGGAGCCTTGTGCACGCAGGTAGGGCAGGGTTTTGCGGATGACGTTCAGGCTGCCGAAGACGTTCACGTCAAAATTGGCGCGGGCCTCTTCGTCCGAAAGTTCTTCCAGGGCGCCGATCATACCGTAACCGGCATTGTTCACCACTACGTCGATACGTCCGAAATGTTCCACGGTACGTTGTACGGCAGCGGCTACGCTGTTTTCATCGGTAAGACGCATGTCCAGGGCCAGGAAGCGCTCAGGCCCTGCTCCGGCGGACCGTTGCAGACGTTCGGGATTGCGGGATGTGGCTGCTACCCGGTAACCCGCGTCCAGGAGTTTTTTTACGAGGGACAGCCCCAGTCCTTTCGAGGCGCCCGTTACGAACCATACGTTGTTCTTCATGATCTGTCGTGTTTAAAGGATCGTTTTTATACATAATGGAATGGGACAAAGGTAGAGCGGCTTTCCGGGCCGCGACTTACAGCATTCAAACGAAAAATTGTATTATTCAAACAAAATTCCGTCCGTTGTAAAACGTATATGCATGGATATTACCGGCACATCGGTTGTGCCTTTTATGGATATACGTTTTTTTGAATGCGGATCAGGCCGGTTGTTGTTTCTGGTGTACTTTCAGCAGCAGGTGTACCAGTTCGATGAGGTAGGTGCGTTGCAGATCGGCCGTGAAAAGGTAATCGGAAGCGGCTTCCTGCTGCATTTTGCCGAAGATAAGGCCGGCTTCCCGGTCTTCTTTGCTGTTCAGCATGTACGAAGCGCCGTCTGCCGTACTGAAAAAAGGCAGGGCACGCAGGCGCTGCCAGAGTCCGGGCGGAAAAAAGCGGCTGTGCAGGTAGCAGGCCGCTCCCTTGCCCTTATATGCCGGTAAATGACATATGACCAGGAGGTTCTCTATGGACGTGATCTGTATCAAAGCAGTCGGATCAGGCCCGGAAGGCAGACGGTGTAAGACTGGTCTGCTTCTTGAAGAAATGGTTGAAATGCGCGGGATCTTCGAAACCAAGGCAGTAGCTGATCTCCGAAATGTTCCAGTTGGTGTGGCGCAGCAGGGCTTTGGCCTCTGTGGCCAGGCGTTCGAAGATATGGGCGCTGGTGGTCTTACCCGTAGTGAGGCGTATGGCCCGGTTCAGGTGGTTCACGTGTACCGAAAGTTCTTCGGCAAAATCACGGGCCGAACGCAGGGAAAAACGCTGTTCGGGCGATTCGATGGGGAACTGTCGTTCCAGCAGTTCGGTGAACACGGCCGTAATGCGCGAATTGGCGTCCGCGTGATGGTACAGGGTCTCCGCCGGCTGCATTTTGAGCGCGTAATGGATCATTTCCGTCACGTAATTGCGGATCAGATCGTACTTATAGGTATAGTCGGAACCGATCTCCTCCAGCATTTTTTCAAAGATGCCTGAAATTACCTTTTCCTGTTCGGCATTGAGTTCATAGCCCGGCTTGCTGCCCGGCTGAAACATAGGCATATCGCGTATGCCGCCGCGCAGACGCTCATCGAAAAAGGCATCCTTGAATATACAAAAAAAGCCGCTGTTGTCGTCTGTGAGCCGTTCAAAGGTATAAGGCACCAGCGGACTGAAGAACAGGAGCGTGCTGCCGTTCACCTCGATACTGCGGTCGGCATAGTGATAGGCGTTGCGGCCGCGGATCAGGGCTATCTTGTAATAGTCACGGCGGCTATAACGTACCGGCGCTTTGCCGGGCCCGCTGCAATCTTCGGTACGGAATACGTTAAAATGCCCGATGTCCTTCTGGAGGTTCTCCGGGAGCCAGTTGAACTTTTGTCTGTAGAAATCTTCGAGTGTTTCCGTCTTTGCCATAGGTTAAAGATATTGCAGATCATTGAATGGTGGTGGCTGTTGCCGGTTTATTTTCCCGGTAAAATATATAGCCTCCGTGATGCAGGGTATCTCCGTCGATGAAGCTGCCGTCGGCTGTAAAGCCCATATCGTCCCAGTACATAATGTAATTGCCTGTGACGCGGTAACGCCCGGTATAGGCGCTTTTACGCGTACCCCGGGTTTCGTCGTAACGTCCGTCGGGCAGGAGTTCCTGGCGTATATAGCCGTTGGCGGTAACCCACATGCCTGTAAAGTTGTTTTCCGCTTCCATATTGTGTATATTCTGTGTGCTGTAACGGCATTGTTACAGGGATACAAATGTAGGATGTATCCTCCGGCCGGTATTTACGCGAATCAAACACATACTTGCGAAATTCAAACAATTTTTGTTCAGGCTAAGGGGCCCTGTTCAAAGATCTGCTTTATGCGGCCGATCTCCGGGGCATACATGGTCTTTTTGCGGGTACCGAAATACAGGGTGTTCCCGATAGGGTTACTGCCTTCCCACACCTGTTTTATTTTGCCGTTCTCCAGCTCACTGCGGCAGAGAAAATCGGGCACAATGGCAAAACCCTCCGCATCGCTCAGGCAGCGTACAATGGAGCAGATATTGGGCACGATGTAATTGGGCTTAAAATCAGGATGTTCGCCAAAGTTCGTTTTCCAGAACTTTTTCAGGTTCTCCATATCGCCGGCCGTACTGTACCAGATCTGCTGTTTCAGCCATGCGCGCGCCTCGTCTGTAGCACCCTTTTTCAGCAGTTTTTCCAGGTTGCGGGTATCCGTTCTGCCGCCGCTGATGAGTACGATCTTTTCACTGGAAAAAGGCTGGTATTCCAGGTTCTTCTGGTTGCCTTTCTGCGGGGTTATGATCAGGTCGAGCAGGCCTTTGTCCAGGTCCTGCTGCATTTCGGGGTATTCGCCGAATTTAATGATCACATTGAAGGGCAGCTGCGAAATGTGCTGTTCCAGCGTGAACTGAAAGGTCTCAAAACACATGCCGATACTGATGGTGGCCCGGTCTGTACGGGAACTGCGGTGAAACAGCTGCTCGGCCGTTTCCAGTTTGCCCAGGGGTTCCAGGATAAAATTGTACAGCACTTTGGCCCGTTCCGTGGGCACCATTTTACGCGCGGAACGGTCGAACAGTTTATAGCCGGTATAGGCTTCCAGTGAACCCAGGTGCAGGCTTACGCCGGGCTGGGATATATACAGGGCCTGGGCCGCGCCGGTGAGCGTGCCTGCTTCGTAGATCGCTTTAAAGGTGCGCAGCCATTCCAGGTTGAGGATCATAAAATCATCACTTTTATAATACAAATGTACAATTTAAATTATTTTGATGATGAATTTGGCTGCCCTAATTTTGTACCGTCAAACAAAAGACCGGGCAACAGATCCCGGCAAATGCATAACAATGAGAAAAATACTGCTTATTAACGGAGGACAGAAATTCGCGCATTCAGGCGGAACATTCAATAAAACGATCACAGAATGGACAGCGGGCTTTTTTACAGATGCTGAACTGCGTATTACGGATATCAATGACGAATGGGACGCGGATGAGGAAGCGGAAAAGTTCGTGTGGGCCGACGTCATTATATATCATACGCCGGTGTAGTGGTTCCAGCTGCCGTTCCGTTTTAAACAATACCTCGACGAGGTGTTCACCGCCGGCCATCAGAAGGGCATTTACCGCAGCGACGGCCGCAGTCGCAGCAATCCGGACATCAATTACGGCACGGGCGGTATGATGCAGGGCCGCAAATACATGCTCACCACCAGCTGGAATGCCCCGGCCACAGCATTTACGCTGCCGGGTGAATTCTTCCTGGAAACTTCCGTAGACGATGGGGTAATGTTTGGTTTTCACCGTATGAACGCCTTTACCGGTATGGAAAAACTGCCGGGATTCCATTTTCACGATATGGAAAAAAATGCTACTCCGGAACGGGTAGAAGCCTACCGGAAAGAATACCTGGCACACCTGGCCTCGGTCTTTGCCCCGGTGGAAGCCTGACCGGAGCGCTGTTCCCACGCGTGTCCGTTAACCTGTAGGGCCGTCGTGTATTGTTTTACGTAACAATAGAAGCTCCGAAGATGAACGGAAATACGTATTTTTGAATATGGATTTCGGCAAAATAGAGGAACGGGATATTGAGAAAACGGATTTTACACTGGCCCCGGACGGCCCCCTGGTAAAGGAAGTACTGAAGGGAAAGCGCCATGCAGACCTGGAGGTATACATCGGCTGTGCCAAATGGGGGCGCAAGGACTGGATCGGCAAATTGTATCCGCAGGGTACCAAAGAAAGTGCGTTCCTGGACCATTACGTGCGGCATTTTAACTGCATCGAACTCAATGCCACGCATTACCAGATCTACCCGGAGCAGGTCATTGGCCGCTGGGCAGAGAAAGCTGCCGGGCGTGACTTTAAGTTCTGTCCCAAAGTGCCCCAGGTCATCAGTCATTACAGCGATCTTTCCGGGGAACAGGCCCGCCGCCTTACCGATGCCTTCCTGGCCGGGATACAGGCTTTTGGTCCCACGCTGGGCCCCGTTTTCCTGCAGCTGAGCGAAAAGTATGCACCGGCACGTAAAGAGCAGCTTTATACCTACCTGCGATCCTTGCCGAAGGATATACGTTTTTTCCTGGAACTGCGGCATCCGTCCTGGTTTGCCGATGAAGAGCTGCGGCGCGAACTTTTTAATATCCTGGCAGAGCTTTCTGTGGGCGCCGTGATCACCGATACCTCGGGCCGCCGCGACTGTGCGCATATGGAACTGACCATCCCCGAAACCTTTGTACGTTTTGTAGGGAATAACCTGCATAAAACGGATTATGAGCGCATCGATGCCTGGGTGGACCGTCTCAACGACTGGATAGAACGCGGCATACACAAGGTGTACTTCTTCATGCATCAGCACGATGAAAAAGACTCGCCCGAACTCACCGATTACCTGGTGGAACGCGTAAATACCGTATGTGGCCTGCAACTGAAACGCCCCGGACTTATCCGTAACAACACCTTATTTTAAGCGTAAGCGCGCCAGGTATACGCCGTCTTCCTCGCCCCTGTGTATTTCAGCAAGGATGTATAGGGTATTGCCACGCACGGCGGCTGCCTGCGGATCTTTAATACTGTGCTGGCTGCTGCTGAGGGTCAGGGTATGCATTTTTCCTTCTGCAGTTATGAAATGCAGCAGGGGCTTTTTCTGGTCGTTCCGGCTGAACACGACCACACCGCCATCCGGCAGGGCACAAATGATGGGCATTTCCAGTATTTTGCCGGGCATACGCTGTGTAAACACCGAGTCCAGCTTTTTGGGGTTCAGGGCCCGTACAAAGAACTTCTGTTCGGCAAACTGGCTCAGTCCGGCTACAAAGATCCGGCCCTGGTTTATGCACATATGTCCGGCGATCACATTCTCCCGGTCAGTGCTGTTCTCTTTGTAATATACAACATTTGCCCCGCGGCGCGCCTTCAGTTCGGAGTCCAGATCACTCACGAGCAGTACCTCGCCTGCGCCCGGGTACTGGTACTGGCCCAGCAGCATAAAACCGCTGTCGGCCGGGCAGGCATCGTAAGGGTACAGACTGTGCGGCACCTGGTATACCGGTGCATACATCAGGGAGTCTTTCCGTAGTTTGCCCTGTGCATCGGTCAGTATACAACGGGTAGCCATCAGGTCGTTCTGTCCGAAGCTGTTGGGCTGTGCTTTTACCTGGGCATTTGCCAGAATTAAAATGTTTCCGTCGGCCGCTTCCACGATCTTTCGCGGGGTGGAATTATAGGGCAGGGGATAGAGCCGTTTCCAGATCAGTTCCAGCTGCGGGTTCAGCAGGGCCGCAAAAACGCCCTGGGTGCGGTCGCCTTCGTAATTTTCTTCGCGGTAACCGTTCAGGAATCCGCAGGCCAGTATATCGCCGCTGCGGGTAATGCGTATATCGAGTCCTTCCAGGGCGGGCAGGTATATACGCTGCTGCATTTTACCCGTGGAATCGAGCCGCATCACGAACATACGCGTACCGTAGGGCAGGCTGGTATCGGCCACTACCGTAACGCCGTTGCGCCTGGTATAGTAACCCACGCTGGTTTCATAACGGCCGGTTACGTACACGTTGCCGTTGTTGTGCAGCGCCATGGCCCGTGGTTCAAAGGAAGCATGTGCGTCTGCGGTCACTTTTTCGCTGAGCAGGGTTTGCGCACAGGCAGTAAGTACGGAGATACAAAAAACGGGGAGGCTGATCAGCAGTTTCATCGGCATAAATATAAAGGAATGCGCTCAATGGCTATGTAAAACCCTATTTTTCTTCTATCTTCGTGGGAAACAACGTAACCTGCAACTCATGAAAAAAATTACCCTGGCCGCGGCCTGCCTTTTTTTACTGGCAGCCTGTAAAGGTCCAAAAAATGATTCCGGAAACGGTGGCAATATGGAAAAGCAGAAGGAAGTACAGACCTGGCTCGATACGTACAATACCGACTGGCAGCGCTACGTAACGGCTTCTTCGGAGGCCCAGTGGAAGCTGAACACACGTATTGTGGAGGGCGATACGCTTACCGAAAAGGAAGCGGCGGCCGCGGATGAGGCGTACTCGAAATTTACGGGCAATGCAGAGGTCATTGAAAAAGTGCGGGGTTTCCTGAAAGAAAAAGAGCAGCTGACCCCATTGCAGGTTCGGCAGCTGAATGCCATCCTGTATATGGCCGGCAATAATCCTGAAACGGCCGGGGAACTGGTAAAGGAGCGCATCGATGCGCAGAACCGCCAGACCAAGGCCCTGTTCGGGTATCGTTTTATGCTCAACGGTAAGGAAATTACGCCGAACGGGATCGACGAGGCCCTGCGTACCGAAACGGACGTGAAAAAACGCCTGGCCGTATGGAATGCCAGCAAGGAAGTGGGCAAAAGCCTGAAACCCGGCCTGGTGGAACTGCAGTCGCTGCGGAACCGTACCGTACAGGCCCTCGATTACAAGGATTATTTCGAATACCAGGTGTCGGATTACGGCATGAGCTCCCGGGAAATGACCGATCTCTGCCGCCAGCTGGTCGGCGAAGTATGGCCGCTGTACCGCGAACTGCATACCTGGGCGCGTTATACCCTGGCTGAAAAATACAAACAACCCGTGCCGCAGATGCTGCCCGCCCACTGGCTGCCCAACCGCTGGGGCCAGGACTGGACGGCCCTGGTGCAGGTAGAAGGCCTGAATGCCGACGATTCGCTGAAGACGAAAAAACCGGAATGGATCGTGGAACAGGGCGAAGCGTTCTACGTAAGCCTGGGCTTCCCGAAACTACCCGCCTCTTTCTACGAAAAGTCAGACCTGTACCCGCTGCCGGCCGGCGCCGCTTATAAAAAGAACACGCATGCCTCGGCCTGGCACATGGATTATGATAAGGACATCCGCTCGCTCATGAGCGTGGAACCCAATTCGGAATGGTGGGAGACCACCCTGCACGAGCTGGGGCATATCTATTACTACATGAGCTACTCGAACCCCGAGGTACCCCTGGTGCTGCGTAACGGCGCCAACCGGGCCTACCACGAGGCCTTCGGTACCATGATCGGGCTGGCCTCCATGCAGAAGCCCTTCCTGCAGCAATACAAACTGGTGCCTGCCGATGCACAGACCGACGAAACCCGCGTACTGCTGAAAGAAGCGCTGAACTACGTGGTGCTGCTGCCCTGGGCGGCCGGTACCATGACGGAATTTGAGCACGAACTGTACGCCAAAAATTTACCTGCGGATCAGTACAATAAACGCTGGTGGGAGATCGTTGAAAAATGTCAGGGTATTGTACCGCCTTCGGCCCGTGGCGAAGAGTACTGCGATGCCGCTACCAAAACGCATATCAACGACGATCCGGCACAGTATTACGATTATGCTCTTTCCGGCGTGCTGTTGTTCCAGTTCCACGATCACATCGCCCGCAACATCCTGAAACAGGACCCGCACAATACCAATTACTACGGTAACAAAGAGGTGGGCAAATTCCTGTCGGACGTGATGAAGACGGGAGCTACCGTAGACTGGCGCGAAGACATGAAAAAGCACCTGGGAAGCGGTATTTCCGCCAAACCGATGCTCGATTATTTTGAGCCGCTGATGGTGTACCTGAAAGAACAGAATAAAGGCAGAACGCATACCCTGCCCGAAAAATTCAGTATATAACTCCTGCAATTGTTCCTCTGCGTATTTCGTAATCAATATTTTCCGTAACAAAACAATGGCTATCCCTAAAACAGGACAATCTGCACAGAACATCTTAAACCGTTTACAAACGCTCCGCGAGAACGATATCAACTGGCGCAGCGGACGCCTTTTCAGCTATGTGTACCCGGCCGAGCCCGAAGTGGAACAGCTCATCAAGAAGGCATATACCGAATACCTCAGCGAGAACGGGCTCGATCCCACCGCCTTTCCTTCGCTGATGCATATGGAGAACGATATCATGGATTTTCTGCGTACCATGCTGCAGGGCGATGCCGAAACCGTAGGTCACCTTACCACCGGGGGCACCGAAAGTCTGCTGCTGAGTGTAAAAACGGCCCGCGACCGCGCCCGTGCCGAAAAAGGTATCACCGAGCCGGAGATCATCCTGCCCTACACCGTGCATTCCTCGTTTTACAAGGCCTGTTCCTATTTTAATGTAAAAGCGGTTACCGTGCCGGTGCGTGCCGATATGCGTGCCGATGTGGAGGCCATGCGCCGTGCCGTTACGCCCAATACCGTTCTGCTGGTAGCCTCGGCGCCGTCCTACGCGTTCGGGGTGATCGATCCCATAGAAGAACTGGGTCTGCTGGCCCTCGAAAAAAATATTCCGCTGCATGTGGATTCCTGCATCGGCGGACTGATGCTGGCCGGTATGCGCCTGGCAGGCATGCAGGTACGCCCCTGGGACTTCAGTGTGCCGGGTGTAACGTCCATATCGCTGGACCTGCACAAATATGGTTATGCCGCCAAAGGCTGCAGCGTGCTCATGCACCGCAACCATGCCCACCGTAAATACCAGTATTTTGTGTGTACCGACTGGACGGGCTACAGCATTGTGAACCCCACCATGCTCAGCAGTAAAACGGGCGGACCTACCGCCGGAGCCTGGGCCGTACTCAATTATTACGGCGAAGACGGCTATGCCCGCCTGGCCCGGGAAACCATGCACACCGTACGTAAGATACGCGCCGGTATCGAAGCCATTCCCGGGCTGCGTATCGTGAGCGATCCCGAAGCCAGCCTGCTCGATTTTGTGACGGAAAGCGACGTGAACATCTTTGAACTGAACGACGAACTGGATGAACTGGGCTGGAAAGTGCAGTTACAGCTGGCTTCCGATGCCTGTCCGGCCAATATACACCTTACCATAAACCGTTCGCATACCGGGGTGGAAGAGGAGTTCCTGCACGACCTGGTCTATTGCGTGCAGAAAGTGCGCAGCGGCGTATATCCCGAGGTGGAAAAGATCGTGGCGGAAGAATCGGCCGGCGGATATTCCGAAGAAGTGCTGTACCGCATCATGAGCCGCCTGGGCGTAGACATGAATACCCTGCCCAAACGCATGGCCAATATAAACCGCATACTGAACGTACTGCCCGATGTGGTGATGAAAGAAGTGCTTTCGTCCTTTTACGCGCGTATGTACGCGGCCCATCCCTAACGGAAGCGGAAGGGGATCTGTACGGTTACGTTCCTGCCTTTGGTAAAGGGCGGAATTTTATCCAGCACCAGGTTTACCTCGCGGGTAAGCTGCGTGTCGGGTGAGGATACCAGCGCCCTGCGCGAAATGATCCCGTTTTTATTGATATCGATCTCCATCACTACGGTATTCTCGATCTGCGTATAGTTACTGCGGTACGCCGGTAATTTCAGGTTATCGGCCAGGAACTTGTCAAAGGCCGGGTAGCCGCCCTGGTAGCGTGTGTTGGCCACTTCTTCAATGCTCGGGTACTGCGGCATGGCAGTTCTGCCGGGGCCTTTACTCTGCGAAACAACTATTTCATCCAGTTGCTGGTTTTCCTTTTTCACTTTGGCGTCTTCTTCTTTATCGTTGTCGTAAGCTTCGTTTTTAGTTCCCTTGCTGCTCCATTTACCTTCTTTGTCCCTGCGCTGTAATTTATTTGCCTGTACAATGGTATTGGATGCGGAAGTCTTATAGTACCCGTTAAGGTCGGTGTTCAGGTCAGACCCCGTTTTTTTCTCGGCTTCCTTCACTATTTCGTCGCGGACCGCCTGTTCCTGTTCAAAAGGCAGTTCTTCTGTCGCAGGGGCTGGAGCAGAGGCGCCGTATCCGTAAGATACTTCAGGTACCGCGTAGGCGTCATCGGCATAGGAGCCGGCCACGCTGAGCTCCGCGGCGTTTGCGCTGCGCAGGGTATCGGCGGGTGACGGCGGAACCATAGGCGCTGTTTTTGCGGCCTCCGAAGTGTGCATGCTGTCGTGCTTCTGCACCACGGCTACGTCCTCATGCATGCTCTGTTTATTGGAATTCAGCAGGAAGAACACACTGAGCACCGCGCCAACGGACACGGCCGCTATGGCGCTGTACTTAAAGATCTGCATACGCAGGGCAGAGCCGCCTGTTTTTCCGGCAGCGGAGGAAGAAGATCCGTTGGAAGAAGTGCTCTGCGGGGCATGTGCGTCAAAATGGCTGAGCACGGCCGCGCGCATGGCTTCCGGGAGCGCAGGAACAGGTTCCGGGTCGGGCCCGATACCCTGAGCCAGGAAACGGAACGCCTGTTCATCGATGCCCTGTTCCAGCATAAAGGCCTTGTCTTCTGCACTGAGCTGTGCGAAGGAGCCTTTGCGGAGAAGGGCTTCGATACGTTCTATATGCTGTTCTTCATTCACGGTTATTCGTATTTACACATGGCCGGTTTTTTGGTTCAATCAAACTGGAAATCTTTTACCTGTTCACTGATCTTTTTAATGGCATAGAACAGGCGCGATTTCACGGTGCCTTCGGAGACCTGCGTCACATCGGCTATTTCTTTCAGGCTGAGTTCTTCTTTATAGCGCAGCACAAAAACGGTACGGTGTTCTTCCGACAGGGTACCGAGGGTCTGCTGCAGTTTACGTTCAAAATTAGCGCTGTCTACCGTACGTTCGGGGTTTTCGTAGCCGGTATCGGCCACGCTGCGGCTTACCCCGCTGTCGTCGGCGCTTACGTGGTGCCGTATGCTTTGCTTGCGGTACTCGTTCTTGCACATGTTCGAGGCCAGGGTATATACCCAGGTGGAAAAACGGTACTGCGGGTTGAAAGCGCCCGGTTTTTCGGCGATCTTCAGGAAGAGGTCCTGCGTAAAGTCCGCCGCCACATCGTCGTTCTGCCAGAGCATTTTCCGGAAAAAACGGAAGATGCGTTCCGACCAGCGGTCATAAATAGCGGCAAAGGCCAGGCGGTCGCCCTGCGAGGCTTTCTGCATGAGCTCTTCATCGCTTATATCACTGCTGTAACGGGTCATTGCTTCAGGTTACGAAGATAACAAAAAGAACACATGTGTCCTGTGGTTTTTGTACCTGGTACAAGGTATAACTGCGTTTTAAAAAAAGTAGTATCTTTAGTCATATGAATTTTCTGGAGGTAGTAGCACTGGCATTGGCCCCCGTACTGGCAGCGGCGGCCCTGATATACTGGAGAGATAAATGGGAAAAGGAACCTGTCAGACGCCTGGTCTTCTGTTTCCTGGGCGGTATGCTCAGCTGTATACCCATCGTAATTATGGAACTCACGGCCGACCTTATTTTCAACAAACCGCGCGAAGCCGGTATCGGTGGCATACTGGTATCCGCCTTTATTTTTGTAGGCCTTATCGAAGAATTCTGGAAATGGGTGGTGGTGATCCTGCTGGCCTACCGCAGCAAGGACTTTAACGAACCCTACGACGGTATTACCTATGCCGTCATGGTTTCGCTGGGCTTCGCCTTCGTGGAGAACGTACTGTATATCAATGCCGGTGGCGTACCTATTGCCGTATTGCGCATGTTTACGGCCATACCGGCTCATACCGTGTTCGGCATCATCATGGGTTTTTACCTGGGCCAGGCCAAACACCGGGACCACAAACGCAGCCTGCAGTTCGGTCTTTCGTTACTGATACCTGTACTGATGCACGGTGCCTATGATTTTACTTTATTTGTAACGAATTCGGCATACGCATGGATCGGAGCCGCGGTATCCCTGGTACTCGGCATCTGGTTTTCGGTGCGTGCCATCCGGATCCACAACCAGAATTCACCTTTTAACAGGGAGGACGTATGACATTTGCTGCCAAAAAAATGGGACTGCCGCCGGGTACCATCATTTCTCTGTCAGACGACAGGGGGCCTGTGCGCATTTCTTACATAAAATATGCAGAGAGCGCGCTCAGCGAACAGGTGTGCGGTTCCATCGAAGAGGTGTTTGCCCTGCGCGACAGCGGCGAAACCGTGTGGGTGAACGTAGAAGGCACATCGGACATCAGCGTTTTTGAAAAGATCGTGGAAGCCTACAGCATCGACCGCCTGGTAGTGGAAGATATACTGGATGCCGATACCCGCCCCAAATTCGAGGTGTACGAAGGCTATGCCTTTGCCGTGGCCAAAATGCTGTACCGCGAACCCAGCGAGGGCTATGTGCTCGAAGAACACGTTTCCTTCCTGCTCATCGGCAATATGCTGTTCACTTTCCAGTTCAAGCACGGCGATGTGTTCGACAAGGTGCGCGACCGCATCCGCAGCTCCGGCGGCAGGATCCGGCAACGGAAGTCCGACTACCTGTTCTACGCCCTGCTCGACGTAATGATCGATAATTATTTCTGGGTGCTCGACCTCGTAGAGGAGAACATCGTCAGCACCGAAGATTCCATCCTCAGCAATCCCGACAAGGAATCCCTGGGCGATATACGCCGCCTCAAAAAAGAGGCCCTGCTGCTGCGTAAGGCCGTTTTCCCGCTCAAGGAGGCCGTATTTCTCATGCTGCATGCCGAAGAGAAGGTGTTCGAAAAACGTACCCTAAAATACCTGAAAGAACTGCACGAACATATTGTGCAGGTGGCCGAAAATACGGAGAACGTACGCGATATGGCCAACGGACTTATGGACGTGTACATCAGTACCTCCAATACACGCCTGGGCAACATTACCAAGGTGCTTACCATTGTGTCGGCGGTATTTATCCCGCTGAACCTGCTGGCGGGTATCTATGGCATGAACTTCGAGGTATTGCCGCTCAAGGACCATCCCTACGGTTTTATCATCGTGATCCTTTCCATGGTGCTGATCGCCGCCG
The DNA here is from genome assembly GCA_016742095.1 of Bacteroidia bacterium. GTDB lineage: Bacteria > Bacteroidota > Bacteroidia > CAIKAF01 > CAIKAF01 > JACVCJ01. The sequence goes on along the minus strand of JACVCJ010000018.1, from coordinate 47,336 downwards.
TGCTTTTCCTGTATTTCCGCTTTAAAAAATGGTTCTGACGCTATGGACTACACATTTTCCTTCATAACCCGCCTGGAGCTGCTCGAAAAAGAAGCCCACACCGGTCTGTACCTGCCCGAAGAGATCGTGGCGGTGCTGCCCAAAGGCCGTTTGCGTGCCCGGGGACTGCTCAACGGGGTTACGCCCTTTAACCTGGCCGTGCAGAGCGAACGCTCCGGCGGCAAATTCTTTATGGTAGGCGGTCCCCTGCGCCGGGAAGCTAAAATAAAACAGGGCGACGAAGTGCACGTGCAGTTCAGCTGGATCGATAACGAATACCTCGAGATCCCCGAAGAGCTCCAGGCGGCCCTGGAACAGGACGATGAGGCCCGTGCCATATTCGAGACCTTTACCACCGGCAAAAAGCGCGGCGTAGTGCACTATGTTACCAGCGTAAAGAACGTGGACAGCCGTATAAAACGCTCGCTGGAGATACTGTACAAAATGAGAACGGGACAACTTTATTCGGACCGCGAAGGCCGTTAAGCCACTTTTTGCGTTCTTTGCAGGGCATGAAAGTAGTAGGTTTCACATTTATACGCAATGCGGTAAAGTACGATTATCCCGTGCGGGAGGCCGTCCTGTCCATACTGCCGCTGTGCAGCGAGGTCATTGTGGCCGTGGGTAATTCCGACGACGGCACACGTGAACTGGTGGAGCAGATCGCCCCGGGACGGGTCCGCATTATCGATACGGTGTGGGACGACAGTCTGCGCGAAGGCGGCCGCGTGCTGGCACAGGAGACCGACAAGGCCTATGCCGCCGTACCCGAAGATGCCGACTGGGCTTTTTACATCCAGGGCGATGAAGTACTGCCCGAAAGCGATGCACAGACCGTGTATACCTTTATGCACAGGTATAAGGATGATGAACGGGTGGACGGACTGCTGTTCCGTTACCGGCATTTCTACGGGTCCTACGATTACACCGGGGCCAGTTCTTCCTGGTACCGCAACGAGATACGGGTAGTGCGGAAACGGGCCGGTATCTATTCGTACCGCGATGCCCAGGGCTTTCGCAAGGACAATGACCAGAAACTGAACGTAGTGGCCATGCCGGCCTACATACACCATTACGGCTGGGTAAAAGAGCCTGCGGCCATGCAACGCAAGCAGGAGAACTTTCATAAAATGTGGCACGACGATGCCTGGCTCGAAAAACACGTGGCCAAAGCCGAAGAATTTCACTACAGCGGCATCGATCAGCTCGAAAGGTATACAGGAACCCACCCGAAGGTAATGGAAGAGCGTATAAGGCGTAAAAACTGGAAATTCGACTATGATATCGCCTTTAACCGTACTTCGTTCAAGGAACGGGCCAAAAGTTTCCTGCGCAGGTACCTCGGGCTCGATTTCTCCTACCGGAACTACCGTCTCCTAAAATAAGTCTGACTCAATAACTTCCAGGTTACTACAGAACAATGATCATCAAAGCTTTTACATTCGGCCTTTCCATAACCGTTATTTCCTGGACGGCGGGAATGCTCCTTACCGTGTTCCTGAGAAATACAGCATACTACAAGCGTTCCAGCCTGAACTTTATAAAGAGCGGGGCCCTGAATAAAGCGATCGGGCTGGGTGTATTTAAGTGGATCGTAAAAAACACTTTCTTTAAATACCTGAACCAGAAACTGCAGCTGAAAGGCAGTACGGGCATAAGCCGGCTGCAGGAATTACGGAACGAAATGACCTTTTCAGAGATAAGCCACCTGATCGGGTTTGTATTCGTTGCAGTTTTTGCGGTGATAAAACTCATGGATGGCCTATACCTGCACGCCGCGGCCGGTATGCTCATGAACATACCGCTGAATTTGTATCCCTCCTTACTGCAGCAGCAGAACAAAAGACAGATCGACAATATGGTCCGGAGATACAGCCGGGGAATTCCTCCCGGTCCATGATCCGTAAACAGTCCTTACAGAAATAAAAAAACCGCCTCCGTAGCGGAAGCGGTTCGCATATTGTTTTATCGCAATGCCTTATTTGGCTACTACGAATTTTCCTTTGCTGATCTTACCGTCAACGTTGATGCTGTACACGTAGATACCGTTGCTCAGGCTGCTCAGGTCCAGGTTACGTGTGTAGTTACCGGCACCTTTAACGCCTTCGTTCAGGTTCATTACTACCTGTCCGGCCATATTGGTAACCTGCATGGTCACTTTACCGCCTTCGGTCAGGTTGTAGTTGATGGTAGCGTTATTGGAAGCAGGGTTCGGGAACATGCTAAAGCTGTTTTCAGCTACGTTGTTGTCCAGGCCTACGGTTCCGTACTGGATGCTTACGGCAGTGAGCAGGTCTGTATTCAGTCCCCATGCTGCAGAAATATAGGAAGGTGTACCGTCGTTCCAGATCTCGAAAGCTCCGTCGCCACAGCCGTCTTCAAATGAGTAAAGTACAACACCTGAAGTGATGGAATCGTTCGCGTTCAGTTTTACTACTTCGAACGTTACCACGAAGGTAGAAGGAACGGAAACGGGTGAGGCAAACAGGAATGGAGTAGCGGCCGGACCACTGGGACCGAATGTGGTGTCGATAGCGGAGAGTGCAACCGGCAGACTTGTACCCAGCAGGGTAACGGTAGTGTCGGTTGAGTTCAGGCTGTACACTTTGGCTACATAGTTATCCGCAGCTCCTGCAGGGGTCATTACCGCTTTAATCGCAAAGAACCCGATAGCGCCTGTTACACTGGCGCCCGGCAGGTTGGTGCTGAATACCTGACCTTTTTCAGCATCGGCGAATACGTTCACGCCGGTGATAAAACCACCCGGCTGACCGCCCTGGTTAAACGTATATGTGGCAAGGCTGGAGCAGGCTGTGTCGCTTGCTGCACCCGGAAGTAATAAGGTGTCGGCTTTGGCTGCGAATGTGTTACCGATAGTACGGCTGGTGGTGGAGGTAATGTTACTTACATTTCTCTGTGCAAATGCACTAACACTTACAGCAATGGCTGCAATTGTAAAAATTTTCTTCATTTCTTATATATGTTGTTGTGTTTATAACACAAATATAAAGTTTCCTTTGGCAATCCCAAATTAAAAGACACAAAAAAAGGCCGGTGTGTACCGGCCTTTTCGATATCGTATGTACGATAATTATTTGATCAGTTTTCCTGTTGTGCTCTGACCGTCGAGGATCAGGGTATAGAAATAGATACCGGCAGGATACTGGTTGAAGTCGATCGAACGAACGAATTTACCGTTGGTCAGTGAACCCAGGTTCATACGCTGCAGTTCTTTACCGGTGATATCGGTAATTTTCAGTTCGGCTTTCTCGATGTTTTTGCTAACGGCAAAGTTGATGTTCGCCATATCGGTTACCGGGTTCGGAGCGGCGTAGATGTAGTTCAGACCGGCAGCGGCGTGCTCTTCGATAGATACGTTATCGGCCATCGTTACATAAGCCCACTGAGACCATGTCTGGTAGGGGTTTTCGGCAGGACCGTCGGGAGCGCCGCTGTTGTTACAGTCATAGTACCATACATAGTCACCTGAAGTGGTCGGAACCATTACAGAGATCGCCGGAGGCAGAACTACTCTGTAGAAAGCAGACGGGTAGAAGAAAGATTCAAAGATACCGTCTGTGGTCAGACACTGTGAAGTACCATCTGTAGGATAAGATACTACGGGCATCAGGGAGTCACCGATCGGAGCGCGGTATTCCATACGGATGGCGAAAGCACCCTGGGCAGCAGCCGGCAGTGTGATGTTCGGCGTAAAGATCAGACGTGCGGTCGGATAACCTGTACCTGAAGGCTGACCAACCAGGTCAACGTTGGTAACGATGGTATCTCTCCAGTATACGTCAGCAGCTGTGGCGTCAACCGGACGGCCGTTAGCGTCTACACGTACCAGTGCAACGAACAGGGAGTCGTTTACGTTGGAAGGCGTGGTAGAACTTCTGAAGTGAGCGGTATTGATGAAGATACTGTCGATGGTCATGGAGGTGATGTTCGCGTTCGGTACCAGCTCAAAGTTCGTGTAGTCCGTAGTACGGGCAATTTGTTTGTAAACCTGGTAAGTAACCCCGAACTCGAAAGAGTCAGCAAAGTTGCGGTTCACAGGCGCTACGAAAGTGCTGTTCGGGTTAGAAAGCAGGTAGCTGTCATAACCTTCGGCATCCACATAGTAAGAGCCTGTTGCCTTGTCAGAAACCGTGTATTTCTGAGTCGGAGCAACTCTGTACTTTAAATTAGGCATTGCAGATTGTGTTTGTACCTGGCTGTAGGCTGTAAATCCCAAAGAGGCGCCTAAGGCCAGAAATAGTAATCTTTTCTTCATTTTGCTAATTATTATAAATTTACTCTTACAAATCTATACAATTAAAATTGAACAAACAACTTTTCTATAATATTACCATACTATTATTTTTAGCCTGTGGTAACGATTACAGGTAGTATCACATGTTCAAAGCCCTTTTGTCACTGGCATTTAAGGCCGCATCTTTCAGGGCTTCGCTAAAGGTGGGGTGACCGTGACAAATTCGACCAATATCTTCGGCGCTGGCCCGGAATTCCATGGCAACCACGGCTTCCATGATCAGGTCTGCCGCGCGGGCCCCGATAATGTGCACGCCCAGCACCTCGTCGGTGGCAGCGTCGGCCAGTACTTTTACAAAACCGTCGGTGTCCATGCTGGCACGGGCGCGGCCGCTGGCGATAAAGGGAAATTTACCGCTTTTGTAAGCCGTTCCTTTTTCTTTCAGCTGTTCCTCGGTATAGCCTGCCGCAGCCACTTCGGGCCATGTATATACGATACCCGGGATCAGCAGAGGATTGATGTGCGGCTTCTGGCCGTTCAGGTATTCGGCCACGTATACGCCTTCTTCTTCGGCTTTGTGGGCCAGCATCACGCCTTCGATCACGTCGCCGATGGCAAAGATACCGGGTACTTTGGTCTCTTTATGGGCATTTACCGGGATACGTCCGCGTTCGTCCGTCTGCAGACCGGCGTTCTCCAGTCCCAGTTTATCGGTGTAGGGGCGGCGGCCTACGGCTACCAGGCAGTAATCGCCTTCGATGCTTACCGTTTCGTTATTGGCCATGTTCTCGGCTTTCACCACTACGCCTTCACCGGTGTTTTCCGCGCCCGTCACCTTGTGTTTCAGGTAGAACTCGAAGCCCAGTTTTTTGCATATTTTCTGCAGTTCCTTGCCCAGTTCACGGTCCATGCTGCCGATGATGCTGTCGGCATATTCCACTACCGAAACCTTGCTGCCGAGGCGTGCGTAAACGGAACCCAGCTCGATACCGATGACCCCGCCGCCGATCAGCACCAGGTGTTTGGGTATCTCTTTCAGTTCCAGGGCCTCCGTAGAGGTGATGATGCGTTTTTTATCGATCTCCAGCCCGGGCAGGGTCGAAGGTTTGGAGCCCGTGGCAATGATCACTTTTTTGGCTGAAATTTTATCGCTGCTGCCGTCATCCTTGGTAATGAGCAGGGTATTGGCGTTCTCGAAGGAACCGTGACCGGTATATACGTCGATCTTGTTCTTCTTCATCAGGTAGGCCACCCCGTCGCAGTTGTCCTTTACCACTTTGGCCTTGCGGGCGATCATCTGACCGAAATCAGGGCGCAGGTTATCCAGCAGGATGCCGTGCTGGGCAAAGCTATGACCGGCATTGTAAAAATGTTCCGAAGTATCGAGCAGTGCCTTGGAAGGAATACATCCTACGTTCAGACAGGTGCCGCCCAGTGAGGGATACCGTTCGATAATAGCTGTTTTCATTCCTAACTGTGCGCAACGGATGGCGGCAATATACCCACCCGGTCCCGAGCCGATCACGGCAACATCATAACTGTTCATTGTTGAATTACGAAAGATTTAAACAAAGGTAGAATTAACCTTTAGTTTCGAGAAATAAATTTTATCGATGCCCTTATTTGTTCTGCCCTGCCAGTTCGCGGGTTTCTGACGCGTCGGCGGCCTCGCCGTCGAGTTGCTGACGGGTACGTTTTTCGAGCAGGATGAACTTCACGAACCACATGATCAGGAAGCTCGGGATAAAATCGGTAAAAGGCAGCAGTTCCTCGGCAAAGGTGCCTACGCCACCCAGTATACCGGCCCACCCGCCGAACAGCAGTATATTGGCCAGACCCGCTATCGGGGCCCACACAAAGTCGAACGATTCGCCCAGCGCCGGAAAGATATACGAGATCATACCGACGGCATCAAAAACGATACTCAGAATGAGGGCCAGACGCTTCCTCTTGTCGAAATTTTTGCTTTGAGCAGGTAATTTTTGCATACTTATTGTGTACGTATTTTGTGACGGAATGTTTCTTAATTAACAGCTATTTTTCTACAACGTGCGGATGTGTTTCATGAGTTCGTTGCGCATGGTATTACCGATGGGGATCTCTTCCTCCTGCACCAGTACCGAATTGGGCTGCAGGCGGGTAATGTAATCGGTGTTGACGATATAGGAACGGTGTACGCGTAAAAAACGGCCGGCGGGCAGGTTCTCTTCCACCGATTTCAGGTTTCGGTTCACAATGTAGCGCTGCTGTGCGGTGCAGAGCAGGGTATAGTTGTCCTCGGCCTTTACGAACAGGATATCGCCGAGCCGTACTTTTACCCAGGCGTGTTTGTCTTTTACGTAAATGCTATCGGGATCGTGTTCCGCGGTATTCCCGGCGCTGTGGCGCAGACGGTGCAGAACGATGTCTACCTGGGTAAGCAGGTCGGTTTCCTGGAAAGGCTTCAGGATAAAGCCTTCCGGGTCGGTATGTTTTACACGTTCAATGGTCTTTTCGTCGGCCGAAGAGGTGATGAAAACAAAGGGAATGCCGTGTTTATGGCGCAGGGTATGGGCTATGTCCACCCCGTCGAGGGCGCCTTTCAGCATGATGTCGAGCAGCACCAGGTCGGGCCGTTCGGCGGCAATGGCCGTCATAACCGCGCCGGCTTCGTCGCAGATGCCGGTAACGGTATAGCCTTTCTCGCGCAGGAGTATCTCGAGGTGATCGGCAATGAGGGCCTCATCTTCTACGATGAGGATGCGGGTTGTGCTCATGTGGTTTTAAATTGGCCTGTGAAAGGTATGAAAAAAATGTGCCGGGTGCCGCCGCTGTATCCGGTATTCCACTCAGCGCCGATCTGGCGTACCATACTGCCGATGAGCCGGAACCCGAAGGAATCGCCCGTGCTGCCGGGGTCCATGCCTTTGCCGTTGTCGTAAACGCTCAGCCGCAGTTGTTCTCCGTCCCGGTGCAGGCTTACGCCGATGGTCCCTGCCGTGTTGTCGTCGAAGGCATATTTGGCGGCATTGGTAAGCAGTTCGTTGATGATGAGTCCCAGCGGTACGGCGTATTCCAGGGGGAGTTGCAGGGCTTCGATATCGCTTTCGAAACGGACGGGGGCACCGGGTTTGCCGTTCTCGCCCAGTACTTCGGCTATTTCCTGTATAAAAGGGCGTATGGCCACGGTCTCGGGATTATCGCCCGTGTACAGCTGCCGGTGTATGCGGCCCATGGTATGGATGCGGTGTATACAGTCGTCGAGGACGGAGCGCACCTTCTCGTCGTCCAGGGAACGGGCCTGTAACTGCAGTATGCTCACCACCAGCTGCAGGTTGTTCTTTACCCGGTGGTGTACTTCGCCCAGCAGTATTTCGCGGTGCTGAAGGTTTTCCTCGATGAGGCGGTTCTTTTCCTGCAACAGGCGGTTATTGCGGCGGTTCGTACGTACAATGTAGGCCAGGGCAAGTACGGTGCCCGAAGCAATGAAGATGAGGAGGCCCAGGATGTAGATCTGTAATTTTTTTTCGCGCAGTTCTTCGTCCTGCAAACGCTGTTTCTGTATGTCCTGCAGGTTGCGTACACGCAGTTCGGCCAGGGCCCGGTCTTTTTTTTCGGTCTCGTACTGCAGGCTGAGATCGTTCACCTGGGCCGCCAGTTGTACGTTGTAGAGCGAATCGCCGATGCCGGTGCTTTTAAAAAGGTAATGGTAGGCGGAATCGTACCGCTGCAGGCGGGCGTGGTTCTCGGCCAGTTTTTCGTAGCATTCCCTCATTTTTTCGCGCATGCGGAACTGTTCGGCCAGGGCCGTGGCTTTGCGGTGCAGGGCCAGGGCGGCCTGGGGCTGTCCCGTGTTCAGCAGCAGGCTGGCCTCCAGGTTCAGCTGCATGATCCGGTCCTCGGGCAGTTCCAAGCCTTTCGGAGGTAATTTTTTCAGCTCGTTCATAATGGTCCGTGCCCTGTCGTACTCTTTGAGCCGCAGGTACATATTGAGCAGGTTGGAGAGGGCGCCGGAGCGCATTTGTTCCATGCCGTTGTTCCTGTAAATACTGTCGGCCTGCAGGTAGTAGCGTATGGTACGTTCCGTACTGTCGAGGTACGCGTAGCAGATGCCCAGGTTTACCATGGAACTGGCTACCCCTTCCAGGTTCTTCAGCTGTATTTCGGTATCGAGTGATCTTTTGTGATAGGAAATGGCAAGCGGATATTGTTTCTGGCTGTAGTAGATGAGTCCGAGCCCGTTGTATACAAAGGCCATATCGGCCAGGTCTTCCAGCGTTTCGTACACGGGCAGGGCGCGCAGGGCAAAATAGGCGGCCGAATCTTTGTACCCGAGCAGGTCGTACGCTACGGAAAGGCGGGCGCTGATATCGGCACACCATTCTATATTTCTTTCTTTCAGGGCCCTGGAGAGGAGTTGTTTCCCGTAAGGTACTGCCAGTGGCGGATTTTCAAGGGTCATGTTCCAGAGGCTGTCGTTATGGTACAGGGCTTCGGGGCTCAGTTCGGGCAGGTCCTGGGCAGGGAGCTGTACCGACAGCAACAGGAAGAGGAGATAGAGCGGGCTGTGTTTGGGCATGGCCTAAAATAAAAAAAGACCGGTACATGCCGGTCTTTTTTGTGATTTATTTTTTATCCTCCGAAGTCGTCGAAGGCGATCTTTTCTTTCGGAACCCCGAAATCGTCGAGCATCTTCAGTACGGCGGCATTCATCATAGGCGGTCCGCAGAAATAGTACTCCACTTCTTCCGGATCGGGGTGTTTGCCCAGGTAGTTGTCGATGAGCGACTGGTGAACGAAGCCGGTAAAACCGTCTCCTTCGCCGTCGAGGCCGTCCTTCACCTTCCAGTTGTCTTCCGGCAGGGGCTCAGACAGTACGATATAGAACTTAAAGTTCGGGAATTCCTTTTCGATCTTGCGGAAATGGTCTACGTAGAACAGCTCGCGTTTACTGCGGCCACCGTACCAGAAACTAACCTTGCGGTCGGTTTTCAGGGTATGGAACAGGTGGAAGATGTGCGAACGCAGGGGGGCCATACCGGCACCACCGCCTATGTAGATCATTTCGTTTTTAGTATCCTTGATAAAGAACTCCCCGTAGGGACCGGAGATGGTCACTTTATCGCCCGGTTTGCGGGAGAACACGAAGGAAGAACAGATACCCGGATTTACGTTCATCCAGCGGTTATTGGCACGGTCCCAGGGGGGAGTGGCAATACGTATGTTCAGCATGATGATGTTTCCTTCGGCAGGGTGGTTGGCCATGGAATAGGCGCGGAAGATGGGCTCGGGGTTCTTCATTTTCAGGTCCCAGAGTTTGAACTTGTCCCATTCCGTTTTAAATTTATCCGGACCGGCCGGGTCGTCCGGCAGCGGTTTGATGTCGATGGTAGAGAAGTCTACTTCGATCTTGGGAACGTCGATCTGTATATAACCGCCGGATTCGAAGTGCAGGGTCTCGCCTTCGGGCAGTTTCACCACGAATTCTTTAATGAAAGAGGCCACGTTGTAGTTCGAAACCACTTCGCATTCCCATTTTTTGATACCGAAGATCTCTTCCGGGATACGGATGTCCATATCCTGTTTCACTTTTACCTGGCAGCCCAGACGGTAGTTCTCCTGGATCTCACGGCGTGTGAAGTGCCCGGTTTCGGTAGGCAGGATCTCTCCGCCGCCGCTTATCACCTGGCATTTACACATGGCGCAGGTACCACCGCCCCCGCAGGCCGAAGGCAGGAATATTTTTTCGGCGCTCAGGGTACTGAGCAGGGTAGAACCGGCATTTACCTCGATGGTCTTTTCGCCATTGATGGTAATTTTTACAGGACCTGAATTGGTAAGCTTTGATTTGGCAAACAAAAGCATACCTACGAGAAGCATAATGATCACCAGGAACGCGACCGATGCTACTATTAAGAGTGTTACATCCATGTTTTCTTCTGTTTTTCTTTAGGTTCTACAATTACAGTTTGATACCGGCAAAGCTCAGGAACGCCAGTCCCATCAGCCCGGTTAAGATGAACGTGATACCCAGTCCGCGCAGGGGAGCAGGTACTTTACTATAACGCATTTTTTCGCGTATGGCGGCAATGGCCACAATAGCCAGGAACCAGCCTATACCGGAACCGATACCGAATACCGATGCCTCACCGATGGATTCGTACCCGCGTGACTGCATAAAGAGCGCACCGCCCAGGATAGAGCAGTTCACGGCGATCAGCGGCAGGAAGATACCGAGGGAGTTGTAGAGCGAAGGCGTGAATTTTTCCACCACCATTTCTACCAGCTGCGTAATAGCGGCTACCACGGCAATGAACATAATGAACGACAGGAACGAAAGGTCTACGTCTTTGAACTGTTCGCCCATCCAGGAGAGGGCGCCGGCTTTCAGTACATAGTTTTCGAGCAGCCAGTTGATCGGAACGGTGATACCCAGTACAAAAATTACCGCGGCACCCAGACCAATGGCCGTGCTTACCCGTTTGGAAACGGCCAGGTAGGAACACATACCCAGGAAGTAAGCGAAGATCATGTTGTCGATAAAGATCGACTTAACAAATATATTTAGCAGATTTTCCATTTCTTCTCCAGTTGAATGTTATTATTCTTCTACTTCGATGAGTTTGGTATTGCGGCTGCGCTGCACCCAGATAATGATCCCCACCAGCACCAGGGCCATGGGAGGCATCATCATCATACCGTTGTTCACGTAACCGTGTTCGTAGAACGAAGGCGGAACGATGGTAAAGCCCAGCAGTTTGCCGGAACCGAACAGTTCGCGTACGAAGGCTACAATGATAAGCAGGATACCGTAACCTACCGAGTTACCCACGCCGTCGAGGAACGAAGGCCAGGGCTTGTTGGCCATGGCAAAGGCCTCGAGGCGGCCCATTACGATACAGTTGGTAACGATCAGACCTACGAAAACCGAAAGCTGTTTACTTACGTCGTACTGGTAAGCTTTCAGGAGCATGTCCACGATCGATACCAGACCCGCTACGATCACCAGCTGGGCAATGATACGTACACGGTTGGGAATGAGATTACGCAGGGCCGAAACCACTACGTTACCCATGGCCACCACGAAAAGCACGCCTGCAAACATGAGCAGGGCGGGTTTCAGCTGTACGGTGATCGCCAGGGAGGAACAGATACCGAGTACCTGTACGGTAACCGGGTTGTTGTCGTTCAGAGGGTCGGTAAGCAGCTTGATGCGCTTCTTACTGAAGATCGCCTCTTTTTCCTGTTGTACTGCAACTTCTGCCATCGTATTAATGATTTGTGGTTGTTGTGTTTGTATGTAAAGAATCCGTTGCCGGGGCGCTTACGGCCAGGCTGTCGGCCGGAATGCTGTCGTTGGCGGCAGGCACGGGCTGCGGTTTAACCGGAGCCGCATTCTTCTGCGTTTTGGAATACTCGAAGAACGCACTGAAGAACTGTTTCAGCATGTCGTGCAGACCGTTCGAGGTAAGTGTACCTCCCGATACGCCGTCCACATTGTAATCGCTGGCCGGGGCCGTTCCTTTTTTAATAACGGAAACGGAAACGAATTCGCCTTTTTCATTGGCAATTTTTTTACCGGGGAACTGGGCCGTGTACCAGGTTTCCTTGATCTCGGCGCCCAGACCGGCCGTTTCGCCCTTGTGGTCGAATACCGCGTTGTAAATGGTGTTCATGTCGCTCTGCAGGGCCACATAACCCCAGATAGCGTCCCAGAGACCTTTACCGCGCATGCCGAGAATGTAGAAGGTGCTGTCGTTCTTGTTACAAACGAACACGGGGAACAGTTTTTCGTCGCCTTCTTTTTTCTTCAGTTCGGTAGCCAGGTCGATGTTGAATACGTTGTCGATCTCACCTTTCATTTTTACCTCTCCCTTTTCCGTAAGGGCAAAAGCGTCGATGATGGATTTTTTGTACTCGGGTTCGGCCTGGTCACGCTCTACGTCGATGCGGGCCGCCTGCAGTATGTTCTGCATTTTTTCCAGCTTCTGGTTATTAGCAATGGTGTCTTTGGTAAAACCGAAAGCAATTACCAGTGCCACCGATGTAACCAGTACCAGTATAACGGAAAACATGATCACATAGCCGTTACTTTCCTTATTTAACGCCATTGGAAGCTAATTTAAAACGTTTAACTCTTTTGTTGATGTTAGACTGTACCACAAAGTAATCGATAATGGGAGCCATTACGTTGAAGAACAGGATCGAAAGCATTACACCTTCGGGGTAGGCCGGGTTCACCACGCGGATGATCACTGCAAAGGCCCCGATACCGAAGCCGTAGATGAGCTTTCCGAGTTTGGTCTGTGCGGCCGAGACCGGGTCGGTGGCCATGTATACGGCACCGAAGGCAAGTCCGCCGAATACCAGGTGGTAATGGGCCGGCATGGCCATGTAGGCATTGCTGCCTGCCACTGCATTAAAGAGCAGTCCGATGGCATAGGCGCCCAGGAAGGTAGAGAAGATAATTCTCCAGCTGCCGATACCGCTGATGATCAGGATAGCTGCACCGATGAGACAGGCCAGGGTAGAGGTCTCTCCGATAGAACCGGGAATAAACCCGAAGAAGGCATCGCTGAACACGGTACTTGTGATATCGGCGCCCGCCACGTTCTTAAAGGTGCCGTTAAAGCCGGCGTCGGCTACCTGTCCCAGCAGGGTGGAACCGGAATAACCGTCCACGAGACCTTCTTTGATCACTTCGTACCCGTTGCGGTCGTTCATGGAAACCCACATATCACCGCTCATATAGGTAGGATAGGCAAAGAACAGGAAGGCGCGGGCCACCAGGGCCACGTTCAGCACGTTCATACCGGTACCGCCGAAGATCTCTTTCCCGATGATCACGGCAAAGGCGGCGGCCAGGGCTACCATCCAGAGCGGAATATCGGCGGGGAGTACCAGGGGGATCAATATGCCCGAAACGAGGTAACCTTCGCTGATCGGGTGTTTTTTAATGATGCAGAAGGCAAATTCGATACCCAGACCTACCGCATAGGAAACCACCACGATGGGCAGTACCTTGAGGAGGCCGTATAAAAAGCTGGCCCCGAGTTCCGGCGTCTGTCCCAGTGCCAGGAAATGCTGGTAACCGGTATTGTACATACCGAACAGCAGGCAGGGTACCAGGGCCAGGATCACCACGGACATGGTGCGTTTCAGGTCGATGGAGTCGCGTACATGCACCCCGTTGTGGGTCACGTGACCAGGTACGAACAGGAAGGTAGCGAAACCATCATAAAGTGGCCAGAATTTGTGAAGCTTTCCCCCCTCTTTAAAGCTGGGTTCCAGTTTCTTTTCCATGAAATTACGTAACGCTTTCACTTGTATTTATTTCGTTTTACGTTAATTATTATTCGGTTTCCGACATTACAAAGTCCAGACCCTTACGCACGATGCTCTGTGTCTCGATCTTGGATGTACATACAAACTCGCACAGGGCGAAATCTTCGGGGGCCACTTCGTAGATACCCAGTTGTTCCATGCGTTCGATATCGTTGGCCAGTATCGATTTCAGCAGGTACACGGGGTAAATGTTCATGGGAAATACCTTCTCGTATTCGCCGGATACCACAAAGGCGCGCTCTTCGCCGTGCTGGTTGGTATCCAGGGTATATTTTTTACCGGGCATAAGCCAGGAGAAGAAGGAGCGGTTCAGCGAGAACTTGCCGAAACCGGGCAGGGCCCAGCCGAACAGTTCGGGTTCGTACCCTTCGGGGATCACGGTCACCTGGCTGTCGTAAAAGCCCAGGTTGCCGTCGATGCTCTCTTTGGTACCGCTGAGTACATTGCCGCTGATGATGCGTACATTGTTCTCGTGGTTCAGGTTGCCGCTCAGCAGGGCACGCATGGGCACGCCGGTAATGGCTTTGGCATAGCGGCGGCGTGTGACCTCGCTGCCGGTAATGGCCACCACGCGCAGGGCATTGTAGCGGTTCTCGGTAAAGAGGCGGCCGATGATCACTACGTCCTGCGGGTTTACTGTCCATACCACCTCGCCTTTGTTCACCGGTGAAATGTGGTGGATCTGTACCCCGGTGTTCCCGCTCGGGTGCGGACCGGAGATCGTATGAATATCAACGTTTTTAGCTTTCAGGAATATCTCACTCTTGGTACGTGAGGTATGCACGGTAAGGTTTACCGGGGCTAATTTGGCCAGGACGTCCAGACCTTTCTGGAATTCCGTACCATAACCCTGCAGGGCAAAATCGAGGTCCGGAGCCAGCGGATTGCTGTCGAAGGCCGAAATGTAGATCGCTTTGGGCGCTACGTTCGGGTTTGCGATCACGTCGAACGGACGCTGCCTGATGTACGGCCACAGACCGTTGGCACAGAGCGCTGCGATCAGTTCTTCGCGGGAGGCGCCTTCGGCAGAAGGTACGTTTGCCTGCTGGTACTGTGTTTCCTTGTCGGCCAGTATGCGAATGGCCATCAGCTTGCGCTTGGCACCGCGTACTACCTCGGTCACTTCGCCGCTTACCGGTGAACAGAACTGGATTTCAGGGTGTTTCTTGCTGAAAAACAGAGGTGTTCCGGCTTTTACAACATCGCCGGGATTTACCAGACATTTCGGAACGAGTGCATGAAAATCCGTAGGACGGATGACCACTGAGTCCACCGAATCGGGAGATACCGTTACTTTCTCAGCTTCGCCAATCAACCGGATATCAAGCCCTTTCTTTATTTTTATTGACTTCCCCATACGCTTTTACATACGTTGTTTGGTAGATTATTTTGCGGCAAACGTACACATTTTTTTATTGGAAAAGAACAAAAATATCCCCAAAAATTGCGGGCGGATACCCAATGCATCCCCTTTTTATGCGATGTGTTTCCCGCAGGGCTTTTTTTTACCATTTGTTTAACGCCGGCCTGTTTTTTAATATGCCCCGGATACCCTACTTTTACCCTCATGTATACGCTAAACCGAAAAATGGAGTTATATTGTCCTATGTTATACCGTTTCGCCCTGTTACTGCTCGCTGTTACTTCGCCGGCCCTGCTGGAGGCCCGTGTGTTCCGTGACAGTATATATAAGGACAACATAGCCACCGTTCAGCTGCTGCGCGAGGGCAAACCTTCCATGGTGCCTTTTGTACAGCTGCACTCCGCCGAGACCTTTTCCCTGCATTTCGATGACCTGAATGCCGGCAGCGACGTGTATAACTATACCATGGTGATGTGCAATTACGACTGGACGCCTTCGCCCCTGGAACCCATCATGTACCTGAACGGTTTTATGCAGGCCAATATCACCCAGATGGATTTTTCCATGGGTACCAAACAGTCGTACACGCATTATTCCATCGATTTTCCCAATGCCGATATGCGGCCCAAGATGAGCGGCAACTACGCGCTGGTGGTGTTCCGCCAGTACGATAATACCGATACCGTTTTTGTAAAACGCTTCCGCGTGGTGGAGCCCCTGCTGAACATTACCGGCCGCACCCGCGATGCCATTAATGCCGAACTGCGCCTCAGCTCGCAGGACGTGGTGTTCGAAATGGACCTGGCCGCTATACAGAACGTGAACCCGCGTATGGACATTTTTGTGGACATATTGCAGGACGGCCGCGAAGACAATGCCCGCCGTGGTGTAAAACCGGCCATACAGGTAGGTACACAGCTTACCTTCGATAACCTGGATAACTCGGCCACCTTCCCCGGGGGCAATGAATGGCGCTTCCTGGACCTGCGTACCCTGCGGCAGAAGACCAATATTACCCGCGAACTTACCGAAAAGAACGGCCTGGCCTATTCGCAGCTGTTTGCCCTGCCTTCGCGAGGGAATACGGAATATTCGCCCCTGCCGGACCTGAACGGGGTGTATTACATAGAGACCCGCGACGGTTTTAACAACAATACCGACGGCGATTACAGCTATGTACGCTTTGCCCTGGCCTACGACGAAAGTCCGCAGGGAATGGGCGACGTGTACGTAATGGGACAGATGTCCAACTACCAGCTTTCGCCCGAATGGAAGATGGATTACGACTACGACCGCCGTGAGTTCTTCCTGGAGAAAAAGCTCAAGACCGGCTATTATAACTTTATGTTTCTGAACACGAGTCCCTATGCCAGCTACAGCCATACACGCAAATTCGAGGGCGATTTTGCCCGTACCGAAAATACGTACGTGGTGCTGGTATATTACCGTGACCGATATCAACGCAACGACCGCCTCATCGGCGTAGCTGCATTTAATACCATTCTGGACAGATGACACAGGCCCGACTTACAAAAGACGTGAACGTGAGCGTTCGAACCCAGTACGATCCCGAACAGAGCGATCCGCGCCGGCATTTTTACTTTTTCCGGTATTTCATTACGATCGAGAACAAAAGCAACCGTGTTCTGCAGCTGCTCTACAGGCACTGGCAGATCACCGACAGCAGCGGCGAATTCCGCGAGGTGGAAGGTTCCGGCGTTATCGGGCAGCAGCCCGTACTGCACCCCGGCGATCATTTTACCTACGAAAGCGGCTGTAATTTTACCACCGACCTGGGCCTCATGGAAGGCTCCTACCTGATGCAGGACCTCGAAACACACGAGAACCTGATGGTGGATATCCCCGAATTCCGCATGGAAGTACCCTGGAAAGGCAACTAATCCTGTTTCGGACTATCGGACTATCGGACTTCAGACTATCGGACTTCAGACTATCGGACTTCGGACTTCCGGACTCCCCATGGTAACAATTACTTATAAAGGTATAGTCCGCACTTATGGGCGTTTTGCCTATTTATTTGTATTCAAAAGGTTATCTTTGCACCAAAATTTAAACAGATGAGTGGTCATTATAAAGTGCCGGTAGCTAAGAACGAACCGGTTAGATCGTATGCCCCGGGCAGCCCGGAAAGAAAAGCCCTGCAGGCCAAACTGGCCGAAATGCGCGCCGAAGTACGGGACATACCTATGTTCATAGGCGGCGAGGAAGTACGTAACGAACAGAAGGTACGTATTTCACCCCCGCACGATCATGCCCACACCCTGGGGTATTTTTACAAGAGCAGCAAGGAAGACGTTACCCGTGCCATTGATGCCGCCCTGGCCGCCAAAAGCAAATGGGAGCAGATGCCCTGGGAACACCGCATGAGCATCTTCCTGAAAATGGCCGATCTGATCGCCGGTCCTTACCGTGCCGAACTGAATGCCGCCACCATGCTGGGTCAGTCGAAAAGCGCCTACCAGGCCGAGATCGACAGCGCCTGCGAAATTATCGACTTCCTGCGTTTCAATGTGCAGTATATGAGTGAGATATATGCCGAACAGCCCGAGAGCGGCCCCGGTATGTGGAACCGCCTGGAATGGCGCCCGCTCGAAGGTTTTGTATACGCACTTACACCGTTCAACTTTACGGCCATTGCCGGTAACCTGCCCACGTCCTCGTCTATGGGCGGCAACGTGGTAGTGTGGAAACCGAGCAATACCCAGGTATATTCGGCCCATGTGCTTATGAAGATCTTTAAGGCGGCGGGTCTGCCCGACGGTGTCATCAACCTCATTTATCCTTCCGGCCCGGATGCGGCTGATGTGATCTTTAGCCATCCGCAGTTTGCCGGTATTCACTTTACAGGTTCTACCGAAGTGTTCCAGAACATCTGGAAGACCATCGGCAACAATATTCACAAATACCATTCTTACCCGCGTATCGTGGGCGAAACCGGTGGTAAGGACTTTGTGGTGGCCCATGCTTCGGCCGATCCGCAGGAGGTCATTACCGCACTTTCGCGCGGAGCGTTCGAATACCAGGGCCAGAAGTGCAGCGCTGCTTCACGTGCCTATATCCCCGACAATATGTGGGAAGAGGTAAAGGCCGGCCTTATCCGCGACCTGGGCAGCTTTAAAGTGGGCGGGACCGAAGATCTCGGTAATTTCATCAATGCCGTGATCGACGAAAAGTCCTTTGATAAACTGGCCGGTTTCATCGACCGTGCCAGGGCCGACGGCGCCGAGATCGTGGCGGGCGGTACCTACGACAAGAGCAAGGGCTACTTTATTCAGCCTACGGTGATCCGTACCGAAGATCCGAACTATGTGACCATGTGCGAAGAGCTGTTCGGTCCGGTGCTTACCATTTACGTATATCCTGCGGCCGAATTTGAAAAAACGCTGGAGATCGTGGACAGCACGTCTATCTACGCACTTACAGGTGCGATACTGGCCACCGACCGCTATGCCATTACCCTGGCCACGCAAAAACTGAAACAATCGGCCGGTAACTTCTACATAAACGAT
Organism: Bacteroidia bacterium; assembly: GCA_016742095.1. GTDB lineage: Bacteria > Bacteroidota > Bacteroidia > CAIKAF01 > CAIKAF01 > JACVCJ01. The sequence goes on along the minus strand of JACVCJ010000018.1, from coordinate 28,825 downwards.
AAGCCGACCGGTGCCGTGGTAGGTCAGCAGCCTTTCGGCGGAGCCCGGGGCAGCGGTACCAACGATAAGGCAGGTTCCAGGATCAACCTGTACAAATGGCTCAGTCCGCGTACCATTAAAGAAACATTCGTTCCACCGGTAGATTACCGCTACCCCTTCCTGGAACCCGAAAAATAATACCTTAGTTCAGTAAGGAAAGGCTTCTCCGAAAGGGGAGGCCTTTTTTTATTTGAGCCGTACGCCCAGGCCTATGCCTACTTCCCAGCGGCCGTTACTGGTAGCTGTTTTGGTGTTGTAGTAAACGGGAATCTGTATGGCAATAATGCGCCCGTAACTATATGTAATGCCTGCGCCCAGGTTGGGTGTGACCAGGGAATTGCGCACGGGGGAATGGTCTTTTTTAAAGCGCAGGGAGGGCAGCATGCCCAGCACGATCCGCGATCTCCCGATGCTCATATTGATATTGGGCCCTGTAAAGTTCAGGAAAGCGCCTTTGTCTACATACCCGACGATCACGCTGCCGTCGAACAGGGCCGGCTTTACCTTCGGCCGGGCTTTGGCCGTACTGTCGGCGGCGTTATCCTGGGCATACAGACTGCTGCCTGCCAGTATGCACAGCAGGGCAAAAAAGAGGGAACGAAAGCGGGGGACGCCGGAGTAGAAATGGATCTGCATTGTCGGTTTTTACCTGCAAAGCAGCAAAATATACCCGTCTGGCCCGGGGCCTCTGAAAGAAGCGCCCGGCCTTTTGTAACAAGTCCTTTAATAAATGCGGCGAAAAGTATTTGTATGTTTTTTTGGTTATCTTGGCCTTAAATCCTTAAACCTCAATGAATACCCGTAGGACCTTTATTAAAACCCTGGGCCTGGCCGGCCTGGGCTCTGCCCTGGGCACTGACCTGATGGCCGCACCTTTTATCGGCAGATCGCCCCATGTACTGATCCTCGGCGGAGGACTTGCCGGTTTGTCGGCTGCATATACCCTGCAAAAAAGAGGGATACCCTATACACTGCTCGAAGCGCAGACCCGCGTGGGCGGCCGGGTACGCACACATACCATGAGAACGGGGCACCAGGTGGAACTCGGCGCCGAATGGGTGGGAAACAGTCACAGTACTCTGCTCACGCTCTGTGATGAACTGGAGTTGCCCCTGATCGACAATAGTTTGCGCACCGCCCGGCTGCTGCAGAATAGCTATACGCCGCCGGCAGAAGATATCTACAGCCCGGACTGGACAGAGAAGCTGAACGGCCTGCTGAAGAATTTTTACGGGCGGCGGGAGGACGAAGAATACATCCGCCGTTTCGACAGCTATGACTGGTATACGTACCTGCGCGAGAACGGATGTCCCGAACCCGACCTCTGGAAACATGAACTGAACGACAGTACCGATTTCGGGGAAAACCTGCGTCATGTATCCGCGTATGCCGCACTGGCCGAATATGCCGAGAACTATGGCCATATACCGACCCGTAACCAGATGGATAAAAAGATACAGGGCGGCAATACACGTCTGGCTGAAACCCTGCGGTCGCGCGTGGAAAATGCGGGTACGGTACTCACGGGCAAACTGGTAAAACAGGTGCGGTACAGCAACGATGAATATACGATATATTGCGAAAGTACCGCCCGCCCGGGTACAGAGTCCTATACCGGCACCCATATTATATGTACCCTGCCTGCGCCCGCTGTGCTGAAGATCGGCTGGGAACCTGGTCTCAGCGAAGAAAAAAGCACGGCCCTGCGCAGCCTGCAATATGCCCGTATACAGAAGCATGCCTTTGCCTTCAGTGAAAAGTTCTGGGAAGAAGATTTCAGCGCGGTGAGCGATACCTGCAGTCATTATATATACCATGCCACCAAAGCCCAGATGCCTGGTTCGGGAGCACTCATCGCATACAGCACGGGCGATAAGGCCGAATTGCTGCACAATCAGACGGAAGCATACCGCAGAGATATGTTCCTGGAAACTTTGAGACCGGCTTTCCGTGAGCGTCGCCGGTCTTTGCAGGAAGAAGCACGCTATTACTGGGGTACGGACAAGTATTCGTACGGAGCCTATGCCATGTACCGGCCCGGGCAGTGGTTTGGCATACGGGAAACCCTGTGGGCCCCGGAAGGCCGCATTTTCTTTGCGGGAGAACACCTGGCCGACTGGCAGGGATTTATGGAAGGAGCCCTCGAAACCGGAGAGAGCGCTGCCCGTATGGTGTAAGTTACTCTTCGCGGTCGTCCTCGTTGAGGCCCAGAACTTTGTCGAGCAGTCCGTTCACCGCCCAGAGCAGTATGCTGAAGAGAATGGCCCACCAGAACGAGGTAACCTCGATGGAATCCAGCAGCCAGTCGGCAATACCGATCATAAGCGCATTGATCACCAGCAGGAAAAGTCCGAAGGTGACCAGCGTAATGGGAAAGGTAAGCACCTTGAGCACCGGCTTTATGAACGTATTGAGCAGGGCCAGTACCAGTGCAAACAACAGCGGTCCCAGCAGGGCACTGAATTGCCAGTCGTTCTGTTCGAGGGCCGGGAACGAAACTCCCGGCAGCAGCCATGCGCATATTACCACACTCAGGGCTGTAATGAGTAGTTTGAGTATGAATTTCATAGTACCTGAGTATACGGAGAGTGCGGGATAAATGTTTTACTGCGGAGGTAAAAAGAATCTTTTATCCTTTATATACAAATACTTAAGCTTATCCTTTTTTGATCACCTTCAGGGTTTCGGTGCCGGAACGTACAAAATAGAAGCCGGGTTGCAGGTTTTCGGTAGATAACTGGGCCAGGTTACCGTTTACGCGGGTACTGCTGATCACCTGGCCCACACCGTTGAGTATCTCTACCAGGTGGCTGTCCTCTTCGCCGCTGAACTGTACGCTGAGCTGGGTAGAAAAAGGCACTGGGTATACCGAGAATTTTGCGTCTGAAGCAGACTGTACCAGTACGCTCAGTGGGGCAAAAACCTCGAACTGGCCGTTGTAGTCGGTCTGGCGCAGGCGATAGTACCAGGTACCCGCAGGTACGCCGGCATCGGTATATGTATAGTGAGCGGTCTTGTTCGAATGTCCAAGTCCGTTTATGGTCTTTATCTCTTCCCAGTTTGTACTATTGCTGCTTCTCTCTATGGAAAAATAAGCGTTATTGGTTTCGCTGGCGGTGGTCCATTCTATATGCACATCCCGGCCATTCACCCATGCCAGGAACGAGACGACCGAGGCCGGAAGTGCAAAGCTGCAGGAGGGGCAATTGTTGTATACATGGGCTGTACCGTAGGGGGCCGGGCCGTCTTTGATGCTGCCGGGGTACATACAGACGACTAAGGCGGTATCATTGGTCAGGGGCTGGTTCAGGTATATCTGCTGTCCTACGCTTATCGCAGCCGTTTGCCCGCTGGCAGTTACCGGGTTGAGGGCATTGTTATGAATGTTCTGGGCCTGCAGGCAGCTGTTATGCGCCAGGCAGATGTTGCCGCTGCTCACCTGGTCTATGTACAGGTCAAAAATATCGGCGGTACCTTCGTTGACAAAATGGTCGGTGGCAGCCTCCAGTTCCAGGTGCGTGCCTGCGCTGTTGATCTGGAGCAATGCCGAACTGCCGAGGTTCATAATAAAGTTGTTGCCGTTCTGCATGATCACGTTTCCCGTGATATGAAGCAGGCCGCGGTTGATAAGACCGGAACTGCCGTTCATGTTGAAGCCATTGGTTATGGTAAGACTTCCCCCGCTTTCCACGATCACCTGTCCGTTGTTGAAATTGAAGGAATTGATGGTCAGTGTACCGCAGACCTGTATCGTTCCACCGTTCATATTCACGTTGCTGATCGTGCCGGAACCACTGTAATAATAGGTCTCGCCGCCGTTTACATTGGCATTGCTGACCAGGGGGCCGTTTCCCCCGCTGCAGGGGGCCGGTGGCGGACCGGACATACACTGTGCATGGGAAAGGCCATACAGCAGCAGGTAAAAATAAAAGGTGACAGAAAGGCCATTAACATACGAAACGGCCGTTTTTTTCATATGTATATGAAGGTTAAATGGTTAAACTATCTTCATACAAATAATAACAGGTCTGGCGCGATAGTTTTACCGCATACCTGTTTTTTTGAGAAAAGATACGGCATAGTTATGAATTATAAAAGCACTTAACAGAAAATACGGTTATTTTGAGCGCCGTAAGCAGAGGCGAAATGTCTTGCCAGGACATAAAAAAAGAATCTTTTATCCTTTATATACAAATGCTTAAGCTTATCCCTTTTTGATCACCTTCAGGGTTTCGGCGCCGGAACGTACAAAGTAAAAGCCGGGCTGCAGGTTTTCGGTAGATAACTGGGCCATATTGCCTGTTATACGCGTACTGCTGATCACCTGGCCCACGCCGTTGAGTATTTCCACCAGGTGGCTGTCCTCTTCGCCGCTGAACTGTATCGTAAGCTGCGTGGAAAAAGGCACGGGATATACCGAGAACTTCGCGTCTGAAGCAGACTGTACCAGTACGCTGAGGGGGGCAAAAACCTCGGACTGCCCGTTGTAGTCGGTCTGGCGCAGGCGATAGTACCAGGTACCTGCAGGTACAGCGGCATCGGTATAGCTGTATTCCACCACTTCGTTGGAATTTCCCTGTCCGCTTACGGTGCCGATCTCTTCCCAGTTGCTGTTATCGCTGCTGCGTTCAATGGTAAAGTAGGCGTTGTTGCTTTCGCTGGCCGTGCTCCAGGTCAGGACCACATCGCGGTCCTGGTATCCGGCTTCAAAAGAAGTGAGTGATACGGGCAGAGCCACGCTGCAGGAGGGGCAGTCGGTATAGATCTTCGGAGTACCGTAGGCCGCCGGACCGCCTTTGCTGCTCCCGCTGCGCTGACAGATGACCAGGGCGGTATCGCTGGTGAGCGGCTGGTTCAGGTAAATATTCTGTCCCACGCTGATGGCCGCTTTCTGGCTGTTGGCCGTTACGGCGCCTGCACGGTTGTTGTTGATGTACTGGGTCTGTGTGCAGCTGCTTTTGCCCAGGCATACGCTGCCGGCCGCAGCCTGCGACTGTATACGCAGTTCGTAAATATTGGCCACGCCTTCATTGGAAAAATAGGCGGAGGAAGAGTTCAGTTCCAGGCGGGTACCGGTATTGTTCATCTGCAGCACTGCCGAAGCGCCCAGGTTCAGCACATAGTTACTGCTGTTCTGCATGGTAATACTTCCGCGGATATCAAGCAGTCCACGGTTAACGATGATCGAATTACCGTTCATGTTGAACCCGTTCATCAGGGTAAGGCTGCCGCCGCTTTCCACAAGGATGCGTCCGCTGTTGAAGTTTAACGAATAGATGGTAAGTGTGCCACACACACGTATGGTACCCCCGTTCAGGTTTACATTGCTTACCGAGCCGGAACCTCCGTAAATATAGGTTTGGCCGCCGTTCACATTTGCGTTGTTGCCCAGGGTGCCGTTTCCGCCGCTGCAGACACCGGCCACGGGTGCTGAAAAACATTGTGCCTGGCTGAAGGAGGGGCACGACAATAACATACACACAGCAGCGATTGTGCCGTACAATACAGTGATCTTTTTCATAAATTAATAAAGGAAGGTGATGGAGGTGTTATTTGACTGTTGTTAAATACAATTGGTGATAGGTGATATGCAAGTATGATGCCACATTTTATAAGTTAGCGTTATTTCGTGATATATTTTTCTTATGGTTTTAAATTTTTGATAAGTGTAATTTATGAAATTCGCTTCTGCAGGGCCATTGTCACAGAATTCTTTTACTTTGTACGCGCAAACCCCTGTTTTTTGTTATGAAAGAGATACTGGAGAAAGCATGTAAGGGAGACGAAAGTTCGCTGGAACTCATGATCCGCCTGGTAGATCATATCCGGCCCGGAAGATTTAAAAAGAAGGCATTTGCCGTTTCGCAGGTACAAAATCTCATAGCCCTGCTTAAGAGTTACCCCGAACTGAAGGAAGGCCTGCGCAACTGTATACTGGACCTGTTGAATTCCCGTGCCCATATGGACCTGCTGGCCGAATCGGGCATTCTTTCCAACGAAGGTTTTTTTACCGAAACTTTCCGCAAAATATCCTATAAGATATTTCCGCCCGTTCTCGACGATCATGAACTGAAAGACGTCATTATCCGCATTTTTCATCGTGAATCGGATCATGAATGGGTATACGCCGTGCCTGACAGCCTCTGGGCCGAGCTCTTTGAAGAGATCGAATTCGGAGACCCTTCGGCCGACCGCAAGGAAGAAGAGATAGAGAATTCCCTGCTCGATTCGGTGCTGTTTGTATCGCACCGCATTGCCGCCATGGGCATAGAACCCGTGCTTACCAACCAGATGCCCGAACTGGAACAGAACAGTTCGCCCTTCATCAGCCAGAATAAAAAAATTGTGGCCTTTACCGATAAGGTCCGTGAAGAGGGCATCGCTGCCGAAGACGTTAACCGGGACTGGCTGCGTATCCATGCAGAACTGATGATCTGCGAGGATGTACTGCATACCCTGCGCAAACAGCGCTACGTGAACGGTACCAGCCTGAGCCTTACCTACCTGCTGATACGTCTGCACCAGAGCATCGACCGTATTAAAATTCTTTTCGGACTGCTGTTGCCCGAAGAAAAGAGCGAACGCCGCAACCAGCGTATCATTTCCTTTTTTAAGGCTACGGTACGACAGGAAAACCTGCGCAACGACCTGGGTAAACACCTTTCCGAGAACCTGGGTATGCTGGCCTACCAGATCACCGAGCATGCCGGTAAAACGGGTGAGCACTACATCACGTCTTCCCGCCGGGAATACATTACCATGTTGTATTCGGCCATGAAAGGCGGTTTTATCGTGGGTTTTCTCAGTGCCATCAAAACCCTGATCTATTACCTGAAACTATCGCCTTTCGGTACGGCGTTCCTCTACAGTATGAACTATTCTTTCGGGTTCATCACCGTGCTGCTGATACGGGGTACCATCGCCACCAAGCAGCCCGCCATGACGGCCGCACACATTGCCGCCTCGCTCGACAGCAAGGAGCGTGATAAGGCCGATATCCCCGGTTTGTCCGAACTGATCGTGAAGGTGTCGCGCAGTCAGCTTATTGCCTTTGTGGGTAACGTATTTGTTGCATTTCCCATAGCGTATATACTGGCATGGATATACTATTTTGTGTTCGGTGAGCACCTTGCCGGCCCCGAAAAGGCACATCACATGATCGATGAACTGCATCCCTGGAAGAGCCTGGCCCTGTTCCATGCCGGTATTGCCGGGGTGTGCCTGTTCCTGTCGGGACTCATTTCCGGTTATTACGACAACGGGGTCATATTCAATAAGATACCGCAGCGCGTAAAGGAACATCCCCTGCTGCGCCGCATTATGCCGGCCCGGGCCCTCGACAAGCTGAGCCGTTACCTGGAACACAATATGGGCAGCCTGGCGGGGAATTTTTTCCTGGGTATTTTCCTGGGCAGTATCGGTACCCTGGGTGCCTTTTTCGGCCTGCCGCTGGATATACGGCACATCAGCTTTGTATCGGGTAATTTCGGCCTGGCCATGGCGGGGCTGGAACATCAGCTGAGCTGGCAGGTGATCCTGATCTCCATAGCCGGTATTGTCGGTATCGGCATCATGAACTTTGCCGTAAGCTTCGGCCTGGCACTGTTTGTGGCCATCCGCTCGCGCAACATAGATTTCAGGCAGACCCGCGCGCTTATGCATGAACTCTGGCTGCACGCCCGGAGCAAACCGCTCGATTTTATCCGTCCGCCCAGGAATGCGCGGGCCCTGGAGCCGGAGATGACCGAAGAAACCCTGTAGTTCATAAAAAGCTTTAAAAACGAAAGCCTGCGATAAACAGTATTATTTGTCTGTTCTTTTTCTCAATTGAACGAATAACTTTGCAGGGTTAATCTACAAAAATTCCATGCTGTTGAGAAAGTTATATACATTCCTTATCACCCTCATATGTATGCCGGCGGCGGCGCTTCTTGCCCAGAAACCGGCCACCATCAAAGGTTTTATTAAGAATGACAAAAACGGGGAACCCATCTTCTCGGCCAACGTAAAACTGGAAGGGACCAAGTACGGTATTACTTCGGATGCGTCGGGTTTCTTTTCACTCAACCAGCTGCCTGCGGGTTCCTATACGCTTAAGGTGACCTACCTGGGCTATGAGACCATCAGCGAACAGATCACCGTTAAAGAAGGGGAGGCCGTGATACGGAACTACCTGATGAAGCCCGAGGCCAAAGGTCTTTCGGGTACCACCATCGTTGGGGAAACGGTAAATAAAAAGGAAGATACGCGGGTGTCTACCATCAATGTAACGCCCGATGACATAAAACGTCTGCCCACCATGGGCGACCCGGACTTTGCACAGTTCCTGCAGGTAGTACCCGGGGTAAATATGACGGGCGACCAGGGCGGTCAGCTGTACATACGCGGGGGTACGCCCGTACAGAACAAGCTCCTGCTCGACGGTATGATCATCTACAATCCCTTCCACAGCATCGGTCTGTTCTCCGTACTCGAAACCGAGGCCATTCGCAGCGCCGAGGTATATACAGGCGGTTATAACGCCAACTACGGCGGACGTATCTCGTCCATCATGGACATTACCACCAAGGACGGTAACCTGAAAAGACATTCCGGCCAGATCTCGGCCAATACCTTCAGCAGTAAACTGATCCTGGAAGGACCTTTTAAAAAGATCAGCGAAAAGTCGAACGTAAGCGCTTCGTACATGATCGCCGGTAAATATTCGTACCTGCCATACTCTTCCAAACTGCTGTACCAGTACAGCGAGCGCGGTAAAGACGGTCTGCCTTTCGGTTATGGCGACATCTACGGTAAAATATCACTGAATGCCGGTAAAGGAAATAAAGTGAGCATGTTCGGTTTTACGTATACAGACCGTGCCAATTTCCAGGGCATTTCCGATGTAAAATGGAACCAGTACGGCGGCGGACTGAACTTTACCCTGGTACCGAACAGCAGCAACCTGAAGATCGATGGTAACTTCGGTTACTCCAGCTACAAGATACAGCTGCTCGAAGGCAATAACTCGCCCCGTTCCAGCAGCATCAACGGTTTTAACTTCGGCCTCAATTTCAACAGCTTCTTCCGCCGCGACCGTCTGATCTATGGCCTGGAAGTAGTGGGCTTCAATACCAACTTCAGCTTCTACAATGCGGCCAACCGCGCCATCTCCCAGGAAGAGAACACCACGGAGTTCGCCGCCTTTATGCGTTATAAGATGAACCGCGGCAAATGGGTGTTCGATCCGGGTTTCCGTTTACATTACTATGCCTCGCTCAACAACATTTCGGCAGAACCCCGCCTGGCCGTTAAGTACAACGCGTCCGAGAAATTCCGCATCAAACTCAGCGGCGGTATGTACAGCCAGAACCTGATCGCGGCCAACAGCGACCGCGACGTGGTGAACTTCTTCTACGGTTTCCTGAGCGGCTCGGATAACCTGCCCAAGACCTTCGACGGCAAACAGGTGCGCACCAAACTGCAGAAGGCCCAGCATGCCATTCTCGGTTTCGAGTACGACATTACCCGCAACCTGAGCCTGAACCTGGAAGGTTATTACAAGAACTTTCAGCAGCTGACCAACCTGAACCGCGACAAAATTTACGAGGATAACGCCCTCAATGCCGATAAACCCGACCGCCTCAAGAAAGACTTTATCATCGAGCGCGGTTATGCGGCCGGTCTCGATTTCCTGCTGAACTACAAGACCGACCGCCTGTACATCTGGGCAGTATACTCCCTGACCTATACCCGCCGTTACGACGAGATCGATACCTATTACCCGGTGTTCGACCGCCGTCACAACATCAACCTGGTGGCTTCGTACCGCCTGGGTAAAAAGAAGAACTGGGAACTGGGCGCACGCTGGAACCTGGGTTCGGGATTCCCCTTTACACAGACCAGCGGTACGTATGAACTGCTCGATTTCCAGAACGGTATCCAGACCGATTATACCACGGCCAACGGGACCATCGGCACTATTTACGACGATCTCAACGCCGGCCGTCTGCCCTGGTACCACCGCCTGGACCTGAGCGCCAAGTACATGCTCCAGATCAACGACAGGCTCAACTTCGAGGTGAACCTGGCCGTGACCAATGCATACAACCGTAAGAACGTATTTTATATCGACCGTCTCACCTCAGAACGGGTGAACCAGCTGCCGGTACTGCCTACCGTAGGTGTTAAGTTCGGCTGGTAAAAAATATTCTTTTCCGTAATGATCAGAAGAGCCTCGCTGTAAGCGAGGCTTTTTGTTTTTAGTCTTTTTCGTAGTATTCGAAGGCATCGATGATATCGAGGTAGACGCCGTCGAAGCCTGCATCCAGTATCTTTTGGGTGTAGGACGCAGAATTGCCCGTGATAATGGCCTTCCATTCGGGTTCCCAGTAAAATACTTTGTAATTACCGGGCCAGTCCGGATTTTTGCGGTATATAAAAGAAGGCTGTTCCTTTTTCCATGCGCTTTTCCAGTAATAACGATAGTCTTCGGCCTCACCGATACTCATATACGAAATTACGAGGCGCTTGCCACCGTTCCCTTTGGTTTTAAGCGATGCGATCTCCTGCGGGGTATAGGTTTCATCGTTGAAAAAGGCATCCATGATGATCAGGTCGTAATTGGTCTGTTGCAGGGCCTGCAGAAAAGCGCTTTTGCCGGCGAATTTTTCCGGGTTGATGAGGTACAGGAAATTACGCGCATCGCTCAGCTGGCTTACATTGCCGTTGTGATGGTTGTAAGGCTGTACCGGCTGGGAGGGAATATCGTTGAGGTTCCGTTCATCGGCCGCAAAGGAAATAAAGCCCTGCAGGGCATTCTGCTCGTAGGAATATTCCATTTTCTGGGTATCGGACACATAATCCGTTACCATAACGGTCTTTCCGGCATCGCGCCAGCGGGCGACCCACTCCAGCATATACGTATGATCTGCAGAAGGCGTGGCGGTATTGTCGGATGTATAGCCGAAAAACAGGTCTTCGCGTCCGCAGCCGTCCACGGCCGACACGTATTCGGAGGCAAGCGGGCCACCGGGAGCGCCGTCGGTCGTAATGAGTTCCTGTCCGTTCTGAGGGATCACGATAAAATCAGGGTCTTGGCTGCGTGCATACGTGGCAATTTCTTTTACGAACTGCCGCATTTCGCCGCGGTAATCCTTCCGGGGAACTTTTTTACAGCCTGCATACAGCAGCGGTATAAGACACAGAAAGGGGAGAAAATAACGTTTCATAAAAAATAAAATGCTTAAAATAGAACGCGGAGTAAAGCTACTGCGTATTTTTGAGGCCTATGTTTTTCCCGGAAAAAAAAACAGCGGGCATATTGCTGCCCATCCTGGTGCTCCTGGTATCCTCCTGTGGATATTACCATACCTGGTTTGTAAAGAACGTGGTAAAGGACGGCTATATTTACGTATACAGTTCAAAGCCCTTTTCGTACAGCATTGAGCAGATGCCCGATTCGCTGTTTAAGAACCGTGATGCTTTTGTGGCTTCCGTATACCGTTCGGGCGATACCAGCGCATGGCGCCCCGGCCGTTACCATGTAAAAAAAGGAATGAAGGACCGGGATGTGATCAACCTGCTGAAAAGCGGCAGCCAGCAACCCGTGAAAGTGGTGCTTACCTATGCCCGCCTGCGCGAGACGATCGCGGGGCGTGTACCCAACAAGATCGAAGCCGATTCCGCCTCCCTGATGAAAGCCATGAACGACCGGCATTTCCTGGATTCCCTGGGTACCGATACGGGGAATGTGATCGGCCTGTTCATTCCCAATACCTATGAATTGTACTGGAATACGGATGCCTATGGTTTTATGCGCCGTATGAAAAAGGAATACGACCGTTTCTGGAATGCCGAACGCCTGGAAAAAGCCCGTAAGCTGGGCCTTACCAGGGAACAGGTGACCGTGCTGGGCTCCATTGTGCAGAGCGAACAGAGCCGTATCGCTTCGGAATGGCCCCGCATCGCCGGGCTGTACCTGAACCGCCTGCGCATGGGTATGCCGCTGCAGTCGGACCCTACCGTGCTTTTTGCACTGCGTAAGTTTACGGCCAGCCGGGTGTATTATGCCGACCTGGAAGTAAATTCGCCCTACAATACCTATAAAAACAGCGGTTTACCTCCGGGGCCCATCTGCATGGTGCAGCCGGGTGTACTGGATGCCGTGCTGAATGCCGAAGAAAATAAATACCTGTACATGTGCGCCTCCGAAGCGCTCGACGGTACGCATAGATTTGCCGCTACCCTGACCGAGCATACCCGCAATGCAAGGGCATTTCAGCGGGCGCTGAACCAGCGCAACATACGTTAACAAGTAAACCCCGGCAGGGGGTACTGACGGGGTTTGCAGCTAAAATGGGGGTTTTAGCCCTAACCTAAGTAAGATTTAAGCTGTTTGCTGCGGCTCTGCTGTTTGAGGCGGCGGATGGCCTTTTCCTTGATCTGACGTACGCGTTCGCGCGTGAGGTCAAATTTTTCGCCGATCTCTTCCAGCGTCATCGCCGGTTTGCCTTCCAGTCCGAAGAACAGGCGCACTACGTCCGATTCGCGCGGGGTAAGTGTGCTCAGGGCACGCTCAATTTCCTTTTTCAGGGAATCGTGCAGCAGTCCGTCCTCGGGATTGGGGCTGTCTTCGCCGCGTACCACATCGTACATATTGGCCTCTTCGCCGTCTACCAGCGGAGCGTCCATACTTACGTGCTTACCGGCATTCATCATACTTTCCTTCACTTCTTCGGGAGAAAGTTCCAGGGCTTCGGCAATTTCCTCGGCCGAGGGTTCTCTTTCGAACTCCTGTTCCAGGGTAGAAAAAGTACGGTTGATCTTGTTCAGCGATCCGATCTTGTTGAGCGGGAGGCGTACAATACGCGCCTGTTCGGCAAGGGCCTGCAGAATGGACTGACGGATCCACCACACGGCATAGGAAATGAACTTAAAACCGCGGGTCTCGTCAAAACGTTGGGCCGCCTTGATGAGCCCCAGGTTCCCTTCATTTACCAGGTCGGGAAGACTGAGTCCCTGGTTCTGGTACTGTTTGGCCACAGAGACCACGAAACGCAGGTTGGCTTTAACAAGACGTTCAAGGGCATACTGGTCTCCCTTTCGGATGCGTGAAGCAAGTTCCACTTCCTGATCGGCCGTAATAAGATCCACTTTACCTATTTCCTGGAGATATTTATCAAAGGAAGCGGTGTCACGGTTTGTTACTTGTTTTGAAATTTTAAGCTGACGCATGCAATTGGGGTTTTCACTAATTATACGTGAAAAAATGCCTGCGGTTTCTTTTTAATATTAAATTTTTGTAATTAGGGCCGCGCCGTACTATAATACAAAACGCAGCAGGGCAAAGAATCCGCCTGCCAGTAACATGGTCACGGGCAGCGTCAGCAGCCAGGCGATGGCAATATTCCGGATGGTGCCTTTCTGAAGATTTTTCATACCGTTGCTGGCCACCATACTTCCGGCAATACCCGACGAAAGTACCTGGGTGGTGGATACGGGCAGTCCCGTAGCCGTAGCCAGCTGTATGGTAGTGGCGGCCACCAGTTCGGCGCCGGCCCCCTGTGCGTAGGAAAGGTGTTCTTTACCGATCTTTTCGCCGATGGTCTTTACAATACGTTTCCAGCCGATCATGGTACCGATACCGAGGCAGAGGGCGATCATCACGGCTACCCAGAACGGTGCGTACTCGATGGGCATGCTGATCTTCCTGGCGGCTTTGCCCAGGTGTGCATCGGGCATGGCTACCAGTACGGCCGGGTCTTCGTTCATTTTAGCAAGCGCCGAAGAGGCGTCGTAGGTGCTTTTGCGTATGTCCTGTACCTGTTCGGCATTCAGTCCGTTAAAATTGCTCAGTCCGGCCAGGGAACTGTCCAGGTGGGCCAGGTTTTTACGGGCCTTCAGGTAATTCTTATTATCGAGCAGGGAAGCGGGCGCTTTGTCGAGCGTGGCCGATATACTTACGATCTCGCGGTGCAGGGCTGTTACGTCGGTAGAATGGTCCAGGGCAAATTTGGCGGGCACGATGGCCACCAGGATCATCATTACCAGGCCGATGCCTTTCTGTCCGTCGTTACTTCCGTGTGCCACACTTACCGCGCCGCAGGTGCCGATCAGCGTCCAGCGGATATACCAGGGCGGGGTAGCGGTCTTATCGGGTTCGGAGAACAGTTTGGGATTTTTTATGAACCTGCGGGCCAGCTTCAGCAACAGCAAGGTGCCCGTAAAGCCGACCAGGGGCGATATAAGCAGGCTGAGGCCCACCTGTGTGGCCTTGCTCCAGTTCACACCCTGGGCCAGGTCGATGTTTTCGATGAGTGAATAGGCGATACCCACACCCAGTATGGAACCGATGAGCGTATGCGACGAAGAAGCGGGGATGCCCAGGTACCAGGTGCCCAGGTTCCATACGATGGCCGCCAGCAGCAGCGACAGGATCATGGCAATATTATGCATCAGGTCCTGGTCGGTAAGTACCCCGGCCGGCAACAGTTTAATGATACCCATGGCCACGGCCGTACCGCCGATAAGTACTCCGGCAAAATTGAACAGGCCGCTGTAAATAACGGCCACCACCGGTTTCAGTGAATTGGTATAGATTACGGTAGCTACGGCATTGGCCGTATCGTGAAACCCGTTGATAAATTCAAATACACATGCGCACAGTAAGCACAGCAGTAACAGGAGTGTTAAATCAGCATCTAATCCGAACATGCTTTTAAAATGTGGTGCAATATTACTACCTCCAATGTTAAGCCAATGTTAAGAAATGAGGCTTCCGGAAGCTGCAAACGCCATTTCAGCAGGCTTTTCGTCCCGCAATATACAGGTATTTTCCGTTACGGATATGGCCGTAAAAAAGGCATGTTTTTTGTATACGTTTAAATGGCTGTATACGCTGAAATGCCTGTGAAAGAACATGTTGAGATCTGTTGCCGACAAAAGGTATGTAAGCATACAGTATTTTTGCTATCTTTATGTAATTAACGCTAACATTGCAACCATGGAACGTCCGGTACAGCATCTTCCGTATTTCAGCCTGCAGGAGTACACCGAACAGGAATTCGGTACCCTGGCAAAGCTGAAGATCCGACTGGTAAAATGGTTTTTTATCATATCCAAGGCGATGGTCTTCCGGTATGATTATGCGGATGATAAATACCGCAAGGGCATGGATTTCCTGACCTCGTTCCTGGGCTACCCGAAAAAACGGGTAAAAATATCGCCCTTCCGCATGGGAAATATGGCGGCCGAATGGATCGGGCCGGATAATATGAAGAACGATCATGTGATCCTGTACATGCACGGCGGGGCCTATAATCACGGTTCCATGCGTTCGCACCGCAATATTGTGACGCGCCTGGCCCTGGAATGCAAATGCCGGGTACTGATCTTCGAGTATCGCCTGGCCCCGGAATTCCCGTTCCCGGCTGCGGTGGAAGATGCGGTGGCGGCATACAGCTACCTGCGTTTACAGGGCATCCCGTCCGAAAAGATCATTTTCTCGGGCGATAGTGCGGGCGGCGGACTCTGCCTGGCTACGGCCCTGCAGCTGCGCGATCATCACCTGCCGCTGCCCCTGGCCATTGCCTGTTTTTCGCCCTGGGGCGACCTGGAATGTTCGCATCCTGACGTGGCCTCGCGCGAGAAACGCGATCCTTTTATCGATATTAAAGCCGTACGCCTCTGGGGCGAGAAATATGCCAAAGGTACACTGAGGCATCCGCTGGCTTCGCCTGTTTACGGCAGTTATGAAGATTTTTGTCCGCTGCTGATCCAGATCGGCGAAGACGAAGTATTGTATTACGATACAGAACGTATCCGCGAGTGTTTTGCGGAAAAAAACGTTCTGTGCAGGGTAGAATCCTATGAAAGCATGATCCATGTTTTCCAGATGTTTGGAGGTTTTTTACCGCAGGCCGACCGATCTTTCGAAAACGTTGCTACCTTTATCGAGGAAGTAAAAAAAACGGCTCTGACGCAAACCTCAAACATTAATTCTACCCAAACCGCATGAAGTTTTTCAAATTCTTTCTTTCGGCAGTTATTCTCACAGCCCTTACCGTTCTTCTCAACAACAGTCTTAAGATAAACAACACCTTTGTGCCTCCGCTGGGCAGGCTGGTAGATCCGGTGAACGGTTTCTGGGCCAATATGGAACCGGCACAGCCGCAGTTCCAGAAAGCGCTGAAGATGGACGGGCTCGAAGGAGAGGTGCATATTTACTGGGATGACCGCCTGGTACCCCACGTGTTTGCGCAGAGCACCCGCGATATGTTCTTTGCACAGGGATTTGTAACGGCTTCCATGCGTCTGTGGCAGATGGACTTTCAGACGCGTGCCGCCGCCGGCCGCCTGTCCGAAGTGCTGTACCCCACACTGGGCGAAAAAGTATTGAAATTCGACCGTCTGCAGCGCCGCAACGGCATGCTCAGTTCGGCTAAGGCCAGCGCCGCCGAAATGATGAAAGACCCACTCACGGCCATGGTGGCACAGGCGTACAGCGATGGGATCAATGCCTATATCGAGCGTCTTTCGTACCGCAACCTGCCCCTGGAATATAAACTGCTGAACTACCGTCCCGAAAAATGGTCGCCCCTGAAAAGCGCCCTGCTGCTGAAATACATGGCACAGATGCTCACCGATAACGACAGCGACCTGGGTATTGCCAATGCCTATAAACTCTTTGACAAGGAAGACGCCGATCTTCTCTACACACGTTTTCCGAAGGGAACGACAGACCCGATCATTCCCTCCGGAACGCCCTGGAACTTTACTGTACCGCGCGATTCTGCCGCTGTGGCCGATTCGCTGCCCGCCGCGGTGCCTTCCGTAGCCGGTTTTTACCCCGAAATGGAAAATCCCTTTTATTTTGAAGGCATCGGCAGTAACAACTGGGCCGTGACGGGAGCCAAGTCCAGATCGGGCAAGCCTATCCTGTGCAACGACCCGCACCTGGCCCTGAACCTGCCTTCCATCTGGTTCGAGATACAGCTGTGCAGCCCGGAATACAATGTGTACGGAGCTTCGCTGCCGGGTTCGCCCTGCGTGATCTCGGGCTTTAACAACAATATTGCCTGGGGCGTGACCAATGGTACCCGCGACGTGCGCGACTGGTACGAGGTAGAGTGGAAAGACGCTTCTAAAAGTGAATACAAATGGAACGGCGCCTGGGAAAAAACGGAATTTGAACAGGATACCATTCACATAAAAGGTAAGGACCCGCTGGTGCAGCGTATTCCCGTTACCCGCATGGGCCGCGTGGTGTACGAAGACAGCCTGATGACCGAAGGTTTCGGCCGCGACCTGGCCATGAACTGGACGGCCTTTATTCCCGCCAACGAGCTCAAAACCTTTATCCTGATGAACAAGGCGGCCAATCATGCCGATTACATCACGGCCCTGGACAATTTCGGCTGCCCGGCCCAGAACTTTGTGTTTGCCTGTGCCAACGGCGATATCGCCATCAAACAGCAGGGCGCTCACCTCAAATACCCGGCAGGAACGCACTGGGGCATTATGAAGGGCGGTTCTTCCGAAAGTCTCATCAGCGAGGTTATTCCCTACAGCCAGAACCCGCACGTGCTGAACCCGGCCCGCGGTTTTGTGAGTTCGGCCAACCAGCATCCCACCGATTCTACCTATCCCTACATCTACGACGGTATGTTCGAACATTACCGCAACCGCCGCATCAATTACCTGCTTACGCAGAACTCGGGCATGGACGTGGAGTTCATGAAGACCATGCAGAACGACAACTACAACACCATTGCCTCGGAATACCTGCCCCTGATGCTGTCGTACGTGACACCGGCCGACTGGAGCGGGCACGAAAACTGGCTGGGTATACTGAAAAGCTGGAACTACTTTAACGACGCCGGACAGGTGGCGCCGGCCATTTTCGAAAGCTGGCTGCGGCACTTTAAAGCCATGACCTATGACGAATGGGACGGCGTAAAAGGTGAAAAACAACTGCCCGGGACCTACAGCACCTGGCTATTGCTGAAAGACAAGCCTTTTTCGAAGGTTTTCGATATAAAGAATACGGCCACCGTAGAAGACGGGAAGGCCATCTGCCGCCTGTCGCTGGCCAGGGCCCTGGCCGACCTGGATTCCCTGAGCAAAGGCAGCGACGAGGCCCTGCAATGGTATAAATTCAAGAATACGTCGGTACAGCATATCCTGCAGCTGAAACCGTTCAGCCGTTTCGGCATCAAAGCGGGCGGTAACTATTCCATCATCAATGCCTGCAGCGATCGCTGGGGGCCGTCCTGGCGGATGATCGTATCTTTTGAGAACGGGGTAAAAGCGTTTGGTATCTATCCCGGCGGACAAAGCGGTAACCCGGGCAGTGCCTATTATGCCAATATGATCGAAGACTGGGCCGGCGGCCGTTACTACGAACTGAAGTTCTTTAAAAATGCCGATGAGGCCGCTGCGGCAGAGACCCAGCATCAGAAATACTTTCACTAAACACCCGAGACCAGACATGAAACGTTTTTTAATTACAACGATACTTACCGCCCTGGTAGCTTTTGGCCTGGAATGGCTGCTGCCCTGGTGGATCATTGCCATTGTTCCTTTTGTGTTCTGTGCATTTATACTGCCCAAACCGGGTCAGGCCTTCCTGTCGGGTTTCCTGGCCATTGGCCTTATGTGGGCGGGCACGGCGGCCTGGCGCATGAGCGAGGGTAGTCCCGAGTTTGTGGCGGCCCTTTCCGAAGTAATTACGCTGCCTCCGCAGGCTTCCTGGTTCTTCCTGGTAACGGTTTTTGTGGGCGCGCTTATCGGCGGACTAAGCGGGTTAAGCGGTGCTCTGCTGGCCAGAATGCGCTCCTGATCCGTTCTATTTGTTCTTTGGGACATCTTTACTGTCCTTTTCGTGATACTCCCAGCCGCCGCTTTCCCCTGGTAGGTGCGGCAAAATCGTCCACCTTGTGCAGGGGGGCGGAAGCTGAATACGGGCTGATCGCATCCTTTTTTATTTTATGGTGTAGAAATAATCGCGGGTAAAGGCCGGGTTGAGCCGGTTATAAAACGCGATGATCAGGTTTAGCTTGTTCTGCAGGGCCGGGTAATGTGATATGGCATCCCAGAAACCGGGATTGGGTGCAAAGATATTCTCCGCAAAGGAGTTGAAATCATTTTCCATGTCCGACTGGGCATACTGGTACAGGAAACCATGCTTCCAGTACAGGGAATCGAATACGGTGCCGGCACTCACGGACTGCAGGGCATATACGCCGCCTTTGCCATAGGGTGCGGTATTGTTGTGCACCCAGGCGCCGGTGTCCAGTTCGGCCGGGAAATTGCGCAGCAGCACACTCGAAAATTCATGATGGAACACCTGTTCGATATAGCTGTCGGTATAGCCCAGCGATACACCGTTATTGGTCAGGTACACGGCATCCAGTGAATTGGTACCGCCGAAGGGCTGCCCGTAAAAACGGATGGTTTTTAATACATACACCTTTTTAATGTTTTGCTGCAGCACGGCTACGGGGTATTTGGCCATGGCCTTTTTTACGAGCTCGGCACTGCGGTCCCGTTCTTCGCGGTCGAGGCTGCTGCATTCCGCTGAAATTTCGGGCGTATGCCAGTATGCCGGAAAGGTCTCCGCACCGCATTCAAAATAAATGGGGATGCCGCTGCGTTTGTCCAGCACTTTTTTAAACGCCTTACCTGCGTTATCCGTCTGGGCGGGCAGGTAAAACGGAAGAATGAAAAAAAGGATGAAGAGGATCTTTTTACTCATAGATAAACGGATTTTATACGTACCGAGCCCATCAGCTGCAACAATACTTTACGCTGTGATGTTCTGCCGTCGGGGGCTATAAAAGAGAGCGGGCCATAGGTTTCGGAAAGCAGGCTGTCCTGCGGATCGATCCAGATGCCGCAGCGGCCTTCGGTACCTTCCTTCGGAAATACCAGTTTGCGATACTGCCGGTGCATGGTATCGGCCCGGAAGATGTAGTCGCGCATGTGTTCGGGCAGCTGAACCGGCACTTCGAATACGGTTTCGTTGTAGCGGCATACGACGATGTACTGCGGACGTTTGCAATCGTTGTAAACAGGATAGTAGTCCAGCAGTTGTATATCGGGCCGCGGGCCGCCGCTGAACAGTCCCTTACTGATGATGTGGTTCAGTGCATTGCCGTACCATTCGTTGGAAGCAAAAAATTCCGAAGGCGTTTCAGGCAGATCGCTTACGTAGGGACCGCAGCCGTAATAAATAACGAGACTGTCGTTGTACAGGCAGCCGGCCTGTCCGTCGGAACCCCTGGCGCGGGAATGGGAAAGCCCGTCGGGAAGGCGGAATTCATAAATTCCGGCGCTTATGATCTGCTGTCTGGGCTGTACGGGAGCTGACCTGTGCTGGTAGCCCCAGAGTGCAATGATGAGGATAGCGGCGATTTTTTTTATAAAGATCAGCATAAGCGGTAGTTTATTTCAGTTCAATCAATGTCCAGTTGTCCAGGATGCTTTTAAACTGTTCACCGGTGATCTGGCTGTAATGAACACGGCCTGAAGCTGCAGCAGAGGTCAGATCTATATGGGTATAGCGGGTTTTATTCTGACGGTAATCATACTCGGTAACGAGCATCTGGTCCCCTTCCCTGAAAAAGTCCGTTTCCGTTTCGGGACCAAGCAGGTTATATGTAACGGATTTACGTATATGAATGTTTCGTTTTTCTGCCCCGGAATACGGATATGTGTAAATTTTAAGGTAACGGTTACCGTCTTCTTCCTGCAATGACCAGTTCTCTTCGATAAGCGGGATCCCTTTCTGCAGGCGCTGTGCATTGTAATTACGGTCGATTACGCAGAGCGGGAAAAGATCTTTCTGCAAAAAAGGACTGCCCAGTACAAAAAGCAGCAGCAGCAGGGCCGGGATACCCATACTGTGGATACTGCGGGTGAACGCTTTTTTACCGGCTTTATAATCAAACCGGTAAGCAAGGCCTATGGCTGCAAGGGGCAGGCCGAAGAAAACGGCAAGACTCAGATATACCAGTGGTCTGTCATTCATTGTTGGTGTGCAAAAAAAAGTTCGTCCCGATGAAGGACGAACCTAAAATACAAAAAATTACGCAAACTTTTCCGCTTTTCAGGCGAGGGTCTGCAAAAGTTCGGTACGTTCGTTGGTAGTGGTATCCAGTATCCCGATGCGTTTAAACGAGATAAAGGAACCCATGTCGTAGTCGCCGTTGATAAAGATGGCCCCGGCCAGGATCACGTGTCTGCAGGTGAACTTGGTACCGGCCACCAGTTCTTCGATCTTCTGGTTGATGGCGTCGTACATAATACCGGTAGCTTCCAGCACAGGATTTTCGGCAGTAATGATGCGGTTCTCATGCTGGTACAGGATCTGTTCAATGATGTTCATCTGGTGGTCGGAGAGCGAGCGTTTGCCCGGCTCTATGCGCCGCGCCCGCAGTTTGGCTATGGCCGCATGCACGGGATAGCTGCAGGGCGAATAACTGATCTGTCCTGAACGCAGTACGGCCCCGATATTGGCGTCCTTGGTAACCCCGGTATTGGGCGCATACAGGATGCAGGCCGCCCCGTCTTCGGGTACGTGCTGTGCGAACATCTGCATACCGGTCTTGCCCGCAAAGGGATACCCGCACAAACCGCCCATACGGAAGGGCCCCAGCATCTGCAGGGCATTGGCAGGATATTGTACGGAGTTTATTTCGTCGGAACCTATACTATCAGCATACACCAGCTGGGCAGGCTTATAACCCACATGATCGGAGATCATCTGCAGCAGCATGGTTATGGCATCTTCACTTGCGAGCGCATCAGGATAAAATCGTCTAACCGTTTCTAAATGCTTTTTATTACTCATGATTACTGTTATTTATAAAACTCGGAGCGGGTACGATGGCAGGTTTTTGTAATAGCAGGCCTGTGTCATGAATAAGGTATGCGCATTACCTCTATCCGTATTATACTGAAATTGGCTGCGCCGGGTTACATTTTCTACATTAAAATATTGTTTACAGGCGTAATCGGTTTGGGTAAATCGCTCTCATTCAGCATTTAACGCAGGTTGATGCTTACAGGGGTGCTGTGGAATTACGCGTAAGCTTCAGGTCGCGGATATACCCGTCCTCGAGGCTGTATACCCAGCCGTGTATATAGGGGTATTCTCCCTGTTCCCACTCATCCTGGATAAAGGATACCATCGACAGGTTCTTTACCTGTTCCTGTACGTTCAGCTCCACGTAGCGATCCGATTTTTTCTGCGGGTCGGTGATCAGCTCCAGTTCGTCCTTATGCAGCATGCCCACATTGCGTATATGCGAAAGCCAGTTGTTCAGGAAACCATAGTTATCGCCGGTTATGGCCGCGTTCACACCTCCGCAGCCATAGTGGCCGCATACGATGATGTGTTTTATTTTCAGGTGTTTGACTGCAAAATACACCACGCTCAGCATATTCATATCGGTATGTACCACCATATTGGCAATATTACGGTGTACAAAAATAGAGCCCGGCAGGTGATTGGTAACTTCGGTGGCGGGTACGCGGCTGTCTGAACAACCGATCCAGAGATACTGCGGGTTTTGTCCCTTAGACAGTTGCTCAAAAAAATCGGGAAAGGTCTCGTTCATTTTCTTTACCCATTCGCGGTTCCCTTCGAGGAGTTCTTTTATTCGTTCGGCCATTGTTTTTTTTTGGCAATATAGGAATTCGGTTTACGCCATACTGCGTGCACCCGAAAAATTCAGAGGCCTCCGAACGGAATCGAACCGATGTACAGGCTTTTGCAGAGCCACGCCTTACCACTCAGCCACGGGGCCTTATTCCTGTTCTATGTATCTTTTTTCCGGCTGAAGAACAGGATAAACAGCAGGGTACTGAGGCCGGTAAGAAAGGGGTAATAGAGTACGGCAATAAGTGCGGAGGCCGGTACGGCAAACGCGGCCAGGGCCAGCGCCGTAAGTACCTGTGCACCGTAGGGAAGCAGGCCCTGCACCGAACAGGTGATGGTATCGAGTATGCTGGCGCTTTTCCGCAGATCAACCTTATTTTTTACGGCAATTTCGCGGGCTACGGGGCCGGTGATCAGTATGGTGATGGTATTATTGGCCAGGCAGGCATTTACACCCGCTGCCAGTGCTGCAATACCCAGGGAGGCCCTGCGCGGCGAACCGCTGTGCCGGTCCAGGCGCTGCAGTAGAAACTGTATGCCGCCGTGGTAGCGGATCAGCCCTGTCATTCCGCCGATGAGTATGCAGATGATGCACAGCTCGTACATGCCCGACATGCCCGTATTTACCGACGCGATGCCCTGCAACAGGGACAGGCTGCCCCGGTACATACCCAGGGCCAGGCTCAGCAGAATACCGCCCAGTAAGGTCCAGAGGACGTTGAGGCCGCCGAGGGCCAGCACAAAAATGAAGGCATAAGGCAATACCGTAAGCAGGTCGTAACCGCCGGCTGCCGGAAGTTCCTGCTGCTGTATGCCGTAGAAAATATACAGTACAATGGTAAGCAGCGCGGCGGGCAGCACCACCATAAAATTGAGGCGGAACTTATCGCGCATGTTCACGCCCTGCGTACGTGTGGCGGCAATGGTGGTATCTGAAATGAACGAGAGGTTGTCGCCGAACATGGCTCCGCCGATCACTGCAGCGAGCGCAGGGGCCAGGCTTCCGGGTACGCTCTGGCTCAATCCGACGGCAATGGGTGTAACTGCGGCAATGGTGCCCACCGAAGTGCCCAGCGAAAGCGAAATAAAAGCCGCAATGACAAAAAGTCCGGCGATGAAGGTCCCCGGCGACAGGTAGTGCAGGGCGAACTGTACCACGGAATCGACGGCGCCGATGTCTTTGCTCAGCTGTCCGAAAGCCCCGGCCAGTATAAAAATAAGGCACATGAGCATAATATCGCTGTGCCCGGCACCCCGGCAGAATTCCTGCAGGCGCAGGGTAAAAGGCACCGAAGGGAACTGAAGTAAACCGATGACGGCGGTCAGCAGAAAGACCACCGGCACCGGTATTTTATAAAAGTCGCCGAAGGCAATGCCGGCACCGAGGTAGATGAGAACAAAGAGCAGCAGCGGCAGCAGGGCCAGCGGGTTGCCTTTTTCGGAACGGAGTGTGTTTTCGGAGCTCATGCAGGACTTTAGCGGTTAAAGCGCAGGGGAATAAGTGAATACGCGATGAAGCCCTGCACCTGGCGCCGGACACGGCGCAGACGCACTTTGTTCCGTGGCCCGATGCGGTAATGCCGTACATTGGTAAGCAGTACGCCCGCCAGTATCACGCTCAGACCGTAGAACTGACTACCGCTGATGGTCTCGCCCAGGAAGAGCCAGCCCGCGATCACGGCCACCACCGGGTTAATATAGGTGTGCGTGCTTACGATGGCCGGTGTGCGCATGCTCAGCAGCCATATGTAGGAAAGGTAGGCAATAATGGAACCAAAGAACACCAGGAAACCCAGTCCGGCCCAGGCGCTCAGCGGTACCTGCGCGGGAGAGAACGTGTTCCATTCGCCACGGAAGGTTGCAATGAGCATACTGGCCACACCGGCCATCAGCAGCTGTTGGGAGGTGTTCATGACCGTGGAGCCTTTAGCCGGGTAATTGCGGGAGAAGATGGAACCGATCACCCAGGAGACGGAACTCAGCGCCAGTACAATGAACGCTACCGCACGCAGGCTGCCTTCGCCGTGTGCATGGCCGCTTACACTGTCTTTGAGGAAAAGCCAGAGCCCGATGAACCCGATGACCAGGCCCATGATAATAAAGGGATCGGCAAAATAGTGTTTCCAGTTCTTGCGGTCGATGGCAATGAACCAGAAGGGGCCGGTGGCAATGGCAATGGCGGCTTCGGTAGAGCTTACGTATTGTTCGCCCCAGGCCACCAGCCCGGTACCGCCGGTAAGGATGAGTATACCGGTAAGGGCATTGCGGCCCCAGTCGCGCAGGCTCAGACGGCGTTCACCACTGCCGTATTTCCAGGCGAAAAGCAGCAGGCCCGCCGCCAGGAAGCGGAACCCCGAAAGAATAAAGGGCGGGAAACCTTTGAGGCCGTACATTACCGCCAGGAACGTAGAACCCCATATAATAAAAATGCTGGCGAAGGCGAGCGGGATCGCTCTCTTCTGTATTGTATTACGTAACATATCAGATCGTTTTTTTGAAATAAAAAAAGTCCCGCTGTACAAAGGCACGGCGGGACTCTTTAACCAATTAAAGAAAAAGTATTATAAGCCGTGCATCGTATGTATGTGCATTCGCCAACATTTCATATTGTTGTCGTTCGCCCGCAGGTTCGGTCGGATCGTGTTGCTGTGGATCATCGCTTTCATGTCTGTCACTTTCTGTTTATGTCAAAAAAAAACGCCCCGGAATTGCCCGGAGCGTTCTATATAAAGTACGTATCTGACGAATTTATACAGGTTTTGTCCGGTAACGTGTACACATACACATACATGACCACATCTTCGGGGCAAGATGCATGCACGGAGCGTTATGTGTTAATGTTGTTTTCACCGGGAACGGTTGTTTTTCTGTTTCGGGAGCAAAACTATATCAAATTATTTATCCTACCAAATAAGTAGGATAATAAAATATACATTTCACATACATTTCACATAGGCGGAAAGCAAAAACTTTCCGGGTGAAATTACCTGTATTTGGGGTATACAATGGCATGGGTTTAAGTTCATAATTAAATTCAATGTGTTGTTAATCAAGCAGTTGTTTTTGATATTTTTTCGTATATAAAAGAAGGCCGTCTAAACTTAATTTGCAGGAGTCCTTTTTAGTCGCTTATATTTGTTCACCATTAAAGAATCTAAATCGTTTAACCATTTAACCTGAGCCTATGGAAGGTACAATCGGAGAAATCCGCCTTTTTGCCGCTACATTCGCACCAAAAAACTGGTGGTACTGTGACGGCTCGATCATCGCAATCAGATCCAATACGGCACTTTATTCCATTCTGGGCACCACCTACGGTGGCGACGGAGTGCAGACATTTGCCTTACCCGATCTGAAGGGACGTTCAGCTCTGGGAGCAGGGCAGGGCAACGGCCTCAGCTACTACCCCCTGGGAGCTATGACAGGGCTTGACACTGTAACGCTGCTGTCATCGAACCTCCCGCCGCATACGCACACGGCAACCAACAACATCATTATTCCTGCCTATTCGGATGAAGGTACGGCCAACACCCCGGCCAACAACGTACTTGCCTCCAAAGGTCAGATGTACACGAACCTGGCGGGCGATACGAACCTGCACGGTATCCCGTACAACGTAACCGTGGGTATAGCCGGTGCCAGTCAGGCGCTTACTATTACACAGCCCTCACTGGGTATGAACTACGTTATCTGTATGTACGGTGTATTCCCGGCCAGACAGTAATTGTGTCTACAGATCTTATTAAGCAAGTTACACCTTAACTTATTAAACATTAAAATTTTATGGAAGGTTATATAGGAGAAGTACGCCTGTTTGCAGGTAATTTTGCCCCGCGCAGCTGGGCTTTCTGCGACGGCAGCTCCATGAGCATATCAGAATATTCTGCCCTGTACGCCATTATCGGCGATACATTCGGTGGAAACGGTGTTACCAGTTTCGACCTGCCCGACCTGCGCAGCCGTGTGGCCGTAGGTGCAGGAACAGGCCCCGGTCTTACGCCCATTGCACTGGGTGCGGCCGCCGGAGCAGAAACGGCAAGCATGTCGGTGAACCAGATGCCTGCACACAATCACTTTGCCTCGGCCGTGGTTTCCATGCCGGCATACAGCGGTACCGACACACAGGGAACACCCACCAATAACTACCTGGCCGGACTGGCAGGCGCCTATTCGGCAGAAGTGCCCGATTCGCACCTGGCCCCGATCTCGGCCCCGGTTGCACTGAGCACGGCCGGTGCGGGTATCCCGTTCCCGATCATACAGCCGATAACTGCTCTTAATTACATCATTTGCGTGGAAGGTATTTTCCCCAGCAGAAACAATTAATCCTTAACACAACAATTCTCAAAACCTTTTTGAAATTATGGAAGGAACAATGTCAGAAATCCGCCTTTTTGCCGGGAACTTCGAACCGAAATCCTGGGCATACTGTGCCGGACAACTTTTACCGATAAATACCAACCAGGCCCTGTTCAGCCTGCTGGGCACCACATACGGAGGCAATGGTATCCAGACCTTCGCACTGCCCGACCTGCGTGGCCGTATACCTATGGGAACCGGCAACGTATCGGCTGTTAACGCTTACCAGCTGGGCGAAGTGAACGGCGTGAACAACGTAACGGCCACTATGGGCAATATGCCTGCGCACACACACGCGCCGGCACCGGGCCTGGTGCTGAATATCCCCGCCTATTCAGATTCCGGCGATGTGGGAACACCCACCGGCAATCACCTGGCAGCCCTCAGCGGACTGTACACCAACAAAACGCCCGATACGACCATGAAAGCGATCAGCTCGAGCGTAACGGTAGGTGTTACCGGAGGCAATCAGCCCATGAACATTATGCAGCCTTATCTCGGAATGAACTATATAATCTGTCTGTATGGAATTTTTCCCTCCAGAGGTTAAACATCCGAAAATACATTAATCCGGGTTCCCCTGGCGGTGCAAAAACCGTCGGGGGATTCCCTGTTATAACCGATACATGAGAATAGCTTTACTTTTACCCCGCTCCATGCTGTACCCGTCCCTGTCTTTCGACATGATGGACGGACTGAGATCGGGCCTGAAAAAAACAGGTATGGATACCCGTTGCGAGGTAGTTTCGGCCAGTATAGGTCTGGCTGCCAAAAACGAGGAGATCTATGCCCGTTGCGAGCAGGTACTGCTCGACGGCGCCGATGTGGTAGTGGCGTATATGAACCCGCTTTCGGCCGAGTATGTACACGCTCTTTTCCAGAGCGCAGGCAAACGCCTGGTGGTGCTCGACAGCGGGTATCATTTCCCGGCATTCCAGGGAAAACTCTCCCATGCCTGGTTCCTTTCTTTACAGGGTAATCTTTGCTGCCGCGCCATTATGCAGAAGGCCGCTGCGGACGGTTACCGCAATTTTGCACTCAGCTGTTCCTTCTACGATGCGGGTTACCGTCCTTCATACAGCTATACCACGGCGGCCGAAGACAAAGGCGGTACCGTGGGCCTGAGCCATATAACACCCCTGCGCCGGGCCGAGTTCAGCCTGGACCGCCTGGCCGAATACCTGGGAGACAATAAGGATGCCGCGATGCTGGCTTCTTTCTGCGGCGATATGGCCGAAGATTTTTTCCGGGAAAGCAGCCGCCTGGAGCTGAGTACCACCTACGATACCTACGGCGCCGCATTTACGGCCGAGGAAGAGTGGCTGGCCAAAATACCCTATCCGGGTAAGGACTGGGATGCGGCCGTTCCATGGGCCAGAAGCATCGCCACGCCGGCAAACGAAGAATTTGTCAGTACCCTGGAAGGCATCCGTGAGAATAAAGCCAATATTTTTTCACTGCTGGGCTGGGAAGCCGCCCTTTTTATAGCCGCTACGGAAACGGGCAGCCCGGAAGGGATCGTCCTGGATTCACCCCGCGGCCGCGTGCAGATAAACCCGGAAACACAGTTCTCGGAAGCGCCGGTGTATTTTGCACGGGTGACAAAGAACGAAGGAACGGGCAACTGCCGCCTTACCGATGTACGCGATGCCGGCGACCTGCAGGAAGAACGCAGACTGCTGCAACGCGATATCGATTATATACAGACAACAACGGCCAATTCATGGCTGAACGCATACGCCTGCCTGGACTCATGAAGACTATACGTTCGCATAAAGCTCTTCT
>JACVCJ010000017.1 GCA_016742095.1 Bacteroidia bacterium | reverse complement strand
CACGTAATCCTTCAGACCTTCCACGTAATAGATCTCCGACAGGGTAACCTTGATGTGTTTACCATCTGCCTTCACAAAGATGTAGTCGGGCACTTCTTCCGGATCTTCACCGGTAGCGGCGCTGTTGATGAGACGCAGGCGTTCCTTGGCCTTTTCCACAGCTTTTACAAAACGGTCGAAGGCGATCGGTTTCAGCAGGTAGTCGGCCGCGTCGATCTCATAACTTTCGAGGGCATAATTCGGGTACGCCGTTGTGAACACAACCAGCGGAGGATTTTTGAGGCTTTTGAGGAATTCGAGGCCTGTGGTCTCCGGCATCTGTATGTCCAGGAACATCAGGTCCACAGGCTCCTTTGTAAGCACGCCGTAGGCTTCGGCAGCGCTGTTCACCTTGGAAACCAGTTCCAGGTCGGGCACCTTCTGTACAAATGTTTCCATTACATCAGCAGCCAGAGGCTCATCGTCAACTATTAAGCAACGTATCATGTTGTAGGATATTGAAGAATTAAATTTACAGTAAATATTTGGTCCTTGGATAAAAGTTCGAGCTTATGTTTACCCGGGTAAATAAGGGCAAGGCGTTTGCGCGTATTGTCCACCCCGATGCCGCCCGTTTTGGAATCGGCCGGTACGTGTGAAAAATTATTCTCGCAGTAAAAAACGATCTCGCGGGAGCGGATATGAATGCGGATCTTTACATACCCGTCGTTGGCGCGCGTGTTGAGCCCGTGTTTAAAAGCGTTCTCTACGAAAGGGATCCAGAGCAGCGGCGCAATAAAACGGTTCTGCGGATCGCCCTCGATCTCTACCGAAACGGCGTCGGTGTTCTTGAGACGTATCTTTTCCAGTTCGATGTAACTGCGCAGTACATTGATCTCTTTTTCCAGCTCGATCTTTTCGCTTTTACATTCGTACAGCATGTACCGCAGCAGATCGCTGAGCTTAAGCACCACTTCGGGCGTTTCGTCCGATTTTTTCAGCGAAAGGGCATAGATCGTGTTCAGGGTATTAAAAAGGAAGTGCGGATTGATCTGGGAACGCAGGAAATTGAGTTCGCTCTCGATCTGCTTGCTTTCGATCTTGCGCAGGCGCTCCTCGCTGTTGAAGAAGTCGTTGGCGAATTTGGCCATGGTAAAGCCAAAGACGAACAGTACGTTGATGAAGATCACCTCCCAGAAATCGATCTGTACCAGCATACCGTTCTCATTGGTATACAGCTCAGGGAAGGACGAGAACATAAAGTTGTACAGCTTCTGCAGAACGGCCGACGACAGCACCACCCAGGCAGTGATGCCGATAAAATAAATGAGGTATTCTTTTTTGTCGAAATAGCGGGGCAGCAGGAACAGGTTGTTCACATACACGATCACGGCCATCATAGCGGTAACCACCAGGTTGGAGTATACGAACTGGAGGATCAGCGCTGCACTGTAGTCCTCACGCAGGAATGAGAACATCTGTATAGCAAGAAAAATAACCCAGAAGTAGATATTCCGGGCGGCTCTCCCAGTGAGGGTATGTATGCTTCCTTCGGCCATTAAATCAGGTGTGAAAATTCGTTAATTCACATCAGAATTCCACTAAATTTAGACCAAAGCACTAAAAAAAACGACTTACACGTGAAGTTTCTTTTCCAACTGGGCAAAGTAGGCACGCATCTGTGGGGTAAAATCCGCCACAATAGCTTCGGAGCGGATGTGCAGGTACTTTACGAAAAAGTCCTTGAGCGTGATCTGTTTCTGCTTTAAATAGTTCGGGTCGGTGATCTGCAGCAGGATCAGTTCTTCCATGATGAGCAGGGTCTTTACGTCGATCGAACTTTTCAAAAAACCGGCGTTCCTGGCTTCGGTATAGAACTCACCCAGCACCTTCAGGTTCAGTTTCTGAAAGGTGGCCAGCTGTTTGTGCAGTTCGGGGTACTCGCGTTCCAGGTCGGACAGCAGTACGTTTGAAATGCCGCCCAGGCCGATCAGGGATATTTCCACGGCTTTGAAATAGCGTTCTGCAAAACCCGTGGTGCTGTCGAGCAGCATAGGCATATAACCCGATATTTCCTCGATCTTCCATTTGAGCAGGGAAGAGATAAGGTCTTCTTTGGAAATAAAATGCTTGTAAAAGGTAGCTTTACTCACACCGACCTGTACGGCCATCTCGTCCATACGGATCGATGAAAAACCGTATTTGGTAAAAAAGGGCATCAGTTTTTTTAACCACTCACGTCGGATCTCGGTATCCAGCGTGCGTTGTTTAGGTAGTGGTTTTCTTCCCATGGAGTTTGTTCAAATTGGTGTGTGCAACTATAACAGATGTAGGTAGCTACCCGATGTAAGCAGACTACAATACATACTTATTGTTTAATTCACAAAATTTGTGCCAAAATCTCCGGCAGTGTTATCTTCCCTTTTTATCGAAATCCCACACGATTTTCTGGTCGAAACCTTTACGAAGTACCACGGGACTGGCCAGGTAGTATATTTTTTCGGGCTGACGGCCGTCGGGCAGGCTTCCGGTGGTATACACCCCGTCGTTGTTCTGGTCGGCCAGGGCTTTCAGGGAGTAACTTCCCGGCGGTAGTTTACTGAAGCTGATGAGGGTATCGTTTTCACCCAGGCGTTTGGTAAGCAGCACCTTGGTATCGCGCATCAGGGAAACGATCAGCGGCGCACTGCGGTCGGCATGGCGCACGGCCACGTTCAGCTGGGAGTAGTCTTCCACGGGCAGATAGGAAAATTCATAATGGGCCGAATCCACCGTGTCGCGGGTGGAATACAGTTCAAATGCCGATCTTTTCCAGTCGAGCGTATAGTTTACATCGCTGCGCGGGGTAAAAAAGATATTCCAGAGCAGCGGGTTGCGGGGCGAGCGTTCCAGGCGGAAGGGATGCGGAACGGAATCTTCCAGCAGCACGATCAGGGAAGAGTCGCGCAGGAACACCGGTTTGGAAAAACTGACGGCCAGGGTATCGTACAGGCTCAGTTCTTTGCCCGCCGGCGGGATCAGTGTAATGACCGGTTTGGACGTGCCCCCGGTCTTTAGTCCGCGGCTGCCGCCCCCCGTGACCGGGGCCTTGCTTTTGAGGGAAACGGTATCTGAAAAATCGCGTGCGCTGAGGTAAAACACGGTGGAATCGGCCGGCTGACCACGCAGCCATACGTTCACACTGTCGCCGTTGGTATTGCTGTACACCAGCATTTCGCGCAGGCCGGTAGAATCTTCGGCGCGTATCTGCAGGTCGGGAACGCCTTTGCTGAATTTAAAGGAAAAGCGGCCCTCGGTCTCGTATTTCGATTTCAGGAGCTTCAGCGTATCGTCGGCAGAACGGAACAGGCGCAGCTGCAGCGAGGAATCCTGCCCGGTAGTGATATCGGCACTGATAAAGGCAATGCCTTCCCCGGCCCGGTCGTAGGTAAGGGAATTATCTTCTTCCTGCAGGGCAAATACTTTATAACTGCCTTCCCGGATGTAGGGAATGGTAAAAAAACCGTCGTCCCTCGAGATGGAATAATAGGTGGGCTTTTCGGTCTTCACGCGCAGCGGGTCCGAACCGGCGTCGTACAGCAGGACCTTGGCGGCTTTTACGCCTTCGTTGGTTTCGGCATTGCGCACGTACCCGCTGAAGCTGCCCGAGTCGATCTGTGCACCGGTGGAGAATACAAAAAGCTGTTCATCGAGCGGGTTGCCCTCGTTCAGGTCCTTGATGGCGCCCTGCAGACGTACGGTGTACGTGGTATTGGGCAGCAGGGTGTCTTTTATTTTAATAAGCAGGCTTTTGTTCCCGGCTATGAACTGCGGGGCATTTTTCAGTACCGGTGAAAAATATACATGCCGTGTAGGATCGTCCACCGTAATATATTCGTTAAAGCTGAGACGTATTTCCTTACCACTGAAGCCCGTGCTGAAGGTATCGGGTTCGGTACGCGTCATTACCGGCGGGGTAATGTCCTTGTCGCCGCCCGTGAGGGGCACGATCTTGGCACAGGCGCAGAGGAAAAGTACCGGAACGAAAAGCAGCAGGTGTCTCTTGGTCATAGGCTAAAACAGATCACTTAACAGGGCACACAGACGTTCGCAGTTTTCGCGGTCAGCATCGTCGAAATGGTTGAATTCGGTACTGTCGATGTCCAGCACGGCCAGCACTTCGCCATTACGCAATACGGGCACTACCAGTTCGCTGTTGCTGGCGGCGCTGCAGGCGATATGCCCGGGAAATTCGTGTACGTCGGGCACCAGTACGGATGCTTTTTCTTTCCAGGCAGTACCGCAAACGCCTTTGCCGTAAGCGATGCGCGTGCAGGCTACCGGTCCCTGGAAGGGGCCCAGTACCAGTTCATTGTTCTTTACCAGGTAGAAGCCCACCCACCAGAAGTTGAAATGCGTCTTCAGCAGGGCCGACACATTGGCCAGGGAGGCGGTGAGGTCGGTCTCATCCTGCAGCAGGGCCCGGGCTTCTTTCAGTAACTGTGTGTATTTTTCGGACTTCATGGCAACAAAGATACTATTTCGGCGCGTAGTCACAGGGTGCGGGCCAGGGCGGCCACGTTAAAACTTTGCAAAGAAGCGCTGCACAGCTGTCCGGCGCAGGCTTCCATGGTGGCCCCGGTGGTCAGTACATCGTCCAGCAGCAGTATATGTTTACCTTCCAGCGCGGCGGGCTGTAGCAGGCTAAAGCTGTTCTGCATCTGCTGCATACGGGCCCAGCGGTTGCGGCGGGTATTGGAGCGGGCGTATACGCTGCGTACCAGGTTGCCGGTGTGCAGTTCCCAGCCGGTTACGCTGCAGAGGCCCCGGGCGATCTCTTCGCTCTGGTTAAAGCCGCGTTCCTTCAGGCGCCGGGGATGCAGGGGCACGGGCAGTACCAGGTCCAGCGCGGGCAGGGAGCCCTGTTCTTTCCAGCGCCGGCCCATGTGCATGCCGCACCAGCGGGCTATTTCGGGTCTGCCGCCGTATTTGGCCTCATGCAACAACTGCTGCACCACGCTCCCCTTGCGGAAGTGCAGCCAGGCATAGGCATGCTGTACCGGCAGGCGGCCGGCAAAGGTCTGTTGCAGGGCCCGTTGCTCCGCCGGCAGTTCCAGGCCGGGCAGGGTATGTACACAGGCTAAACACGCTACCGTTTCTTCGGGCAACAACAGGGTATTACACAAAATACAGGTGCGTGGAAAAAGGAGGTTGATAAACGCTTTCCACATATATACTACATATGCCTTAAATTTAGGCAAAAATTTGCATCCGGCCGAATTAAAATTTAGGTTTGTTTTCCAAAATAACCGATACTCACTATGAAAAAGCAACTCTTTCTCTTCGCCCTTTCCCTGCTGGTCAGCGGCAGTTCTCTCCGCGCACAGACCCCGGTAAGCAACGCCATCAACGACCTTACCCTCCCCATTTACAGTGAAGACGGCAACAACGGTGTGGCCGTTGCGTACGACCCTGCAAAGGCGCTCTACTATACCTCCTACGCCGGCAATGCCTCCTACCCCATCGAAGTTTTCGACGCGTACGGTTCTTCCAGATATACCGGGGCCATCGGGGCGGATATCCGTGGCATGTGGTACAATCCCGCTACCAAAAGGCTCGAAGGTATCCTGTACGATAATACGGGCGGATTTTTCATTACGCTCGATATGAACGGAACGCCGCTCAACAATAACATAACCGCCTTCTCCTACGGTATGGACGCCCAGGCCGTGGCCACCTACGATCCGGTGAAAAAACAGGTGATCTTTGTACAATCGAACGAGGTACACCTGTTCAAGGCCAATTCCCGCAAAGCGAAAAAGGTAAAACTACAGCCGGCCTCCGAAGGTGTTCAGCTGGTACAGTCGCCGCTGTGGACAGGTGTTAAGGGCTATGAGATCGGCCTGCTCGAAGCCGGTGAGACCGTACTGTACCTCTTCGATATAAAAAGCGGGAAACAGAGTGCACGCATTAAACTGAGCGACTATTACGGTACCGAGCCGGTCTATGCGTTCAATATTTCGTACTGCAACGGCCACGTATGGCTGTACGACAAAGGAACACGCACCTGGTACGGATATCAGATCTTTAATTAGGGACGTGCCATGCGCACGATGCTCTCTACCTGCAGCATGTAATCGCGCTTGTCGAACTGCGGAGCGTACACAAAACCGTCGATCATTACCCAGCGGGCATTCTGCGGGTCGTATGTGAGAATGTTCACATAGGGGCCGCCTTTAAATTCATCTTTCATACGCCAGAGCCCGTGCTGGATCAGTGCCCGCTGCCCGTTAAAGTTCACAATGGCGGTATCGGACGGAACGCGGGGTTCGGTCATCATAAAAGAGCCTTCCTTAGACGAAGGTATGTACAGGGCCGTAATACTGTCGCGCATGTGCAGGGCCACGGCCGGTTTAAATACATCTGCCGAAAGATAGGGGCCTGAAGCTACCCAGATGCCGCGCTGTATCTTGGCCGGGTAACTTTCGCGGTCTGTTTTGGCCTGCCGGGTGGCCTCGTGCGAATAATATACGAAACCGGTGGTATCGCGCACACCGAAAAAGCCGTCCGGTATGGAAAGACGCAGGCCCGTTACCGCTTTCATTTTATTCTGGGCTTCCCGGTTCACGATCTTATCGTATTCCCGGACCAGTTTTTCCATATCCTTTTTGCGGAACATGGTCTCTATTTCTTCGCGTACCTGTTTAAAATAGGCCAGTACCGAAGCTTTATCCTTTGCCGCCAGGGTCACCACCAGCTGTCCGGTGGCATAACCGTCCTTCTCTACGGCATAGGCCGCTTCGGTCTGTTTGGGATTAATGCTTATAATGAGTATGTTGCGATGCACACGGTACAGGTTCTGGAAGCTGCTCGGCGAAATGGTGTACAGTTTCCAGTAGGGTTCGTCCTGGGGCAACACGGGCATAGGGCGGGTGAAATATGCCTGCAGGGTGTCCACCCATTCGCTTTTCAGGTCTTCTTCGTTCACTACCAGCACCAGTTCGCCCATTTTACCGCCGGCTTCAGGAAAAAGCCCGGTTATATCGCCTTTACAGGCCCACAGCAGCAGCGGGGCCAGGCCCAGCAGGAAGATACGTCTTATTTTTTTCATGGCGGTTTAGCCTATTTTGATCTTGAGTTTTGAACCGGTATGAATGGTCTTGGACTTAAGGTTGTTCCATTTCATAATATCGGCAACGGTTACACGGTATTTTGCCGCTATTTTATATAACGTATCTCCTGACTGTATCGTATAATACTTGTATTTGGCCTGTGTAGCCGGGTTCGTTACCTGTGCCTGTTCTTTTACCGGGGTATTCAGGGACTGTTTCTGCAGGGATGCCACTACTCCTTTTTCGGCAAAGATCACCAGTTTCTGGTTTATGTTCAAGGTCTGCGTGGTCAGTTTGTTCCACTCCATGATATCGGTCACCCGCACCTGGTAACGCTTGGCCAGCAGCGATATGTATTCACCTTTCTGTACCACGTAGTCCACACGTACCTTGGCCGTATCGGTAACCGGCATTTCCACTACGGGGGTTGTGCCGCCTGCAATAGTCTTCTGGGTATCGGCCGGAATTACCGGCGCCACGTACAGTTTGCTTTCATTGGCCAGGAAATCGCCCACGAATTTCTTTGGAAGCCAGAGCGGGTACGGTTTGGCCGAACCCGGGATCAGGTCCTTAATGTACATCGGGTTCAGGAATTTTACGTCTTCGTAGGGCACATTGATCAGTTCGCTGATCTGCTGGAACGTAACGTTCTTGTGAATGTATACCGAGTCGATCTCGTAATTGAAATATTTGGGCTCCGCAGGGAAAATATTGTGCTCTTTGTGATAGTTCATTACATACACCACGGCGATAAAGGCGGGCACATAACTCTGTGTCTCCTGGGGCAGGAAATTGCGCACCACCCAGTAATCGTTGCTGCCCCCGGCACGGCGGATGGCCTTGTTCACGTTACCCGGACCGGCGTTGTAGGCGGCCAGGGCCAGGTTCCAGTCGTTATACAGGCTGTGCAGGTATTTCAGGTATTTACAGGCGGCTTCGGTAGCCAGTTCCGGGTCGCTGCGGTCGTCTACATAACTGTTGGCCTGCAGGCCGTACATAAGGCCCGTGCGGTACATGAACTGCCACAGGCCTTTGGCGCCCACGCGCGAGGTGGCGGTAGGGTTCAGGGCCGATTCTACGATGGAGAGATATTTGAGCTCGAGCGGAATATTGTGCTTGGCCAGTTTTTCTTCGTACAGCGGAAAGTACAGCTGACTGAGACCCAGCATGCGTGAACAGAGCGAACGGCGCTTTTTGGCATACAGGTCGATGAACATTTTTACGCTGGGATTGTATTGCAGGCTGAAGGGTGAAAGCGCGTCCAGCTTTTCGATGCGCTTACGGAATTCGTCCTCGGTATATTCCGGGATCTCATCCTCACGGAAATTGTAAATGTTCTGTGAATTCCGGTCGGTCGTAAACTTGTTGTTCCTGAAATACCGCACCAGGTCGAGGCTGTCGAGCATTTCCACTACCGGGTCGTCGGAGCGGATCTGTGAGAACAGGGTGAACGGTGTAAGTGTAAGAAAAACAAGAAGTATATAACGATGTAAGCTCATAGTAAAATCAAACCTTCAAAGAAAAAAAAATAAACCCTAAGCTCTATGCATTGGTACATGAGCAATGTTAAAATTAGTGAAAATTAGGAATTATTTAACGACCCGGGCCTGATTTAGCGAAGCTTCCGTGTTAGTTCATGAGTTCACCGGCCAGGGCCAGCAGACTACCTTCGGCAAATTTACGTCCGATGAGCTGCATACCCAGGGGCAGGCCTTTTTCATCGTTCCCCCTGGGGAAAGAAATGGCCGGATGCCCGGTAACATTGGCCTGCACGGTAAAAATATCCTGCAGGTACATTTTGATGGGATCGTCGGAGTTGGCTCCGAATTCAAAGGCCGTATCCGGTGTGGTAGGCAGCAGCAGTACGTCGGCGCCTTCCAGTATACGGTCGGTAGCCTCGGTTACCACGCGGCGCACTTTCTGGGCCTTTGCGTAATAGGCATCGTAAAAACCGCTGCTCAGTACAAAGGTACCCAGCATAATGCGGCGTTTTACCTCCCAGCCGAACCCTTCGGAGCGGGATTTGCGGTACAGGCCGTCCAGGTCCACTTTTTCGGCGGCAGTGCGGTGCCCGAAGCGGATACCGTCGTAGCGTGAAAGGTTCGAGGAGGCCTCGGCCGTGGTAAGCACATAATAGGTAGGCACCAGGTAATCGAAATAATCGAAACGGGCCTCCGTAAGTTTGTAGCCGTTGCTGCGGGCCTGTTCCACGGTGTTGCGGTAGGCTTCGCGTATGGCCGGTATAATGGATTCGTTCTCCATCAGTTCCGGCAGGTAGGCTATGGTTTTAACGTCTTTTTGCTGCAAGGCGTCCAGGTAAGCGGGCACGGGCTTGTGGCTGGCAGTGGCGTCCTTTTCGTCGGCTCCGCTGATCACTTCCATGACCAGGGCGGCATCCTGCACGCTGTGGGTAAAGGGACCGATCTGGTCGAAACTGCTGCCGTAGGCGAGCAGTCCCCAGCGGCTTACCCGTCCATAGGTGGGTTTAAGGCCCAACAGTCCGCAGAAAGCGGCCGGCTGACGTATACTGCCGCCCGTGTCCGAGCCCAGGGTAACGTGTGCCAGTCCTGCGGCCAGGGCTGCTGCCGATCCGCCGCTCGATCCGCCCGGAACGCGGGTCGTATCGATCGGGTTCAGCACCTTGCCGTATACCGATGTTTCGTTGCTGCTTCCCATCGCAAATTCGTCGCAGTTGAGGCGGCCTATGATAATGGCCCCTTCCTGCAGCAGACGCTCGGTCACTGTTGCCGAAAACACGCTTACGTAACCTTCCAGCATGTGCGAGGAGGCCGTAACTGCATGATCTTTATAACAGATATTATCCTTGAGGCCGATGACCATACCTTCGAGCTTGCGCGGGTTACCGGCTGCAAAACGGGCGTCGCTTTCCGCGGCTGCCTGCCGTGCTTCATCGCCGAATACTTCCACAAAAGCGTTCAGGTGGCTGGTTTCTTCAATACGGCGCAGGAACCCGTCTACACGGTCTGCACAGCTGAACCCGCCGGATAAAAAAGCATTTCTGTCCGAAAAATACGAAGGAAGTGTGGTGTGCATCAGTCTTTTTTCTCTTCAGGCTTTTCGTCGCCTTTCATTCCGTCTTTAAATTCACGTACGCCCTGCCCCAGACCTTTCATAAGCTCAGGGATCTTGCGACCACCAAATAACAACAGAACGATGGCCACGATAAGCACGATCTGCCAGGGACCAATTACACCAAAGAAAATGTGTGACAACATTTTTGTTTACAATTTTAGGCAAAGGTAGTATAAAAAATACAATATGACCGGCGAAATTGTACGGGCCCCTTCCGCAGAACGACCAGGAAATATTCTTCCGGCACAAATTATCACCTGATTAAGTGACAGGCCCCTTTTTACGGGGCTTCCGCAGCTATTTCCTGTTTAACACTTCCCGACAAAAACCTCAACGTTATGTTAAATTGGCCCTCTGTGATACCCTCCCGGATACTTTAACGGCTCATAGCCCGTTTATTATTCTATTTTTGACCGGGTTTTATTTCGCAGTACGGTTTTGCATTTCGCCAGTCGGGTTCCGGAATAACATTCTCGATACACCATTAATACAGATACATGACACCTTTTCAGCCTTTGCGCTTTTCAAAGACCAGGACCGACTTTTATACCACTTTAAACCAACGCGTAAACGAATACTTCAGGACACACCAGCTGTGCCGCCATGCCAATAACCAGATGCGGGTTAAAACGGCATTTATGCTTGCGCTGTACTTTGTGCCCTTTATCGTTATGATGACGGCCGGTATACAATCGGTATGGATCATGGCGGGGCTTTGTGTGCTTATGGGCCTGGGTATTGCCGGCATAGGCCTTTCGGTGATGCACGACGCCTGCCACGGCGCCTATTCGAAGAACCCCGCGGTGAACCGCTGGCTGGGCTACACGCTGAACGTGATCGGGGCCAATGCCTTTAACTGGAAGATACAGCATAACGTGCTGCACCACACCTATACCAATGTGAACGATGTGGACGAAGATGTGAGCCAGCGCGGTATTTTCCGCCTGAACCCGCATGCCCCCTGGAAGCCCATACACCGCTTCCAGTATATTTATGCCTGGCCGCTGTACGGACTGATGACCTTTGTATGGGTGTTTGTAAAAGACATTACACGCCTGCGTAAATACCAGCGCGACGGCCTGGTGGAACGTGTGCAGGGCTCGGCCCGTCGCGAATGGATCATGCTTTTCGTGTCCAAGACCCTGTACCTGTCCTATGCCCTGGTGCTTCCTATGGTGCTGCTGCCCTTTGCCTGGTGGCAGGTGTTCCTCGGCTTTTTCCTGGCGCATTACGTGGCGGGTTTTATCCTGGCGGTGATCTTTCAGCCGGCACACGTTACCTCTGATTCGGTATTTCCCGTTCCCGACGAAGACAATACGCTGGAGAACAACTGGGCCATTCACCAGATACTTACCACCAAGAATTTTGCCAATAAGAGCACCTGGTTCTCCTGGTATGTGGGCGGACTGAATTTCCAGATCGAGCATCACCTGTTCCCTACCATCTGTCACGTACACTACAAGCGGCTTTCACCGATCGTGCAGGCTACCGCCCTCGAATTCGGGCTGCCTTATTATCACGAAGAAACGTTCCTGAAGGCAATATATGAGCATGGTCTTTCGTTAAAACAATTTGGGGACAAAAATTGCGTAGCTGTTCCCGCGGCTCTGCCCGAACTGGAAGAAGTGGCCTGAGCCCCGTAACGACACTGTTTTTCTTTATATAAAAAAGAACCCGGCGCCATAGGTACCGGGTTCTTTCTTTTGCTATCCTGTGTTTACTTCTGTCTTCCGCGGGTGGGACTGGCCACCAGTCCGATGGTGACGGAGGCGCCACGCTGATGAAAATCGGGGTTGCTCACATTGTAGCTTCCCACGAACTGCAGCTGCACCTTGATCACGTCTATACCGGCACGCAGCGTAACGGCCGGTTCAATTAGAAAGGAATGCCGGTTCTGCGCCAGGTATTCCCGCTGGTTAGTACTTTCAAATACCAGGTTGCCCGAGGTATTGAAATAGGAAAGGCCCACAAAGCGTGCCGACACGGCCCCGTCGAGGTATTTCCATTTTACACCGAAAACGGGTTGCACACCGTAACGGGAAAGATTGCTGTAAATGGTACCGTAGGTATTGCTCCAGGTGCGGGGTTCAAACGTATTACGCACTCCGCCGATACCGCCTATGGCATAGGTTTCGAACACCAGCATGTTTTTAGGGCCAAAGGCCTTGTAGAACCCGATACCGGCATCGGTATAATAACCGGCGCCGCGGTCCCCGCTGTCGCGTTCGGGTATATACCAGGAACCGTTCAGCTGCATACCGAGGTTATTGGTCGGGGAGCCGGACACCTGGAATTCCAGCAGCTGATGGCTCCCCGTCACGGCCACGTTATATTCTCCTTTCTCGCTCAGCAGGGGCACATTCTGCGTATTTGGCCCGTAGTATACCGGCGCACAGCCTGTAAGTACGGTAAATGAAATGATCCCTGCCCATCGTCCAACGTTCCTGTTCATACGCCAAGGTTTGATGAAAGAAAAGACAAAGAGCAGCCCAAAAATTATAAATGAATGAAAATAAGCAAATTAAAAAATTGAATGCGGTGACTACAACGGTAGAAAATTACCCGCTTCGGGGAAAATGTCCACGGGTGATCAGACAAGTACATGTAAAATATCCACTTCTTCCCTGGCAGGTCCGGCAATTCAAAAATACGGTCGTCAGGCTTCTTTCTTTCCACTTTTACGGCTGTCTTTGTACTGCTGTAATTACGGCCTTCATATGTATACGTCAGGATCATGGCATTCGCTTCTGGGCGTGCCCCTGCGGGTCGGGCTATCCGCTATAATCTTTTGCTCGTTCCTCACAAAAGGATTTCCGCTTCTATCCCTCACGCAACTGCAAATACCTGAATGGCAGATATCTACGTCAACCCGACAGGCAATTGAGTTATTTGTATAATTTTGATGACGAATGGAACAACTGAAAGCATACTTAAAAGACAGTTCCCGTCTGGCAGGACACATTCCGGGTGAAAAAGACTGGGAAATTATTTTGCCGAAACTCGTCAGGCAGGAAATTCCGAAAAAGCACATACTTTCAAAAGCAGGACAAACCGAGAACTATCTCAATTTCATTGAAAGCGGAGTTGCACGATTTTACATTCCCAAAGAAGAAAATGACGTAACGTTCAATATCGTTTTCGACACCGGATTTTTAAGTGCCTATGACTCATTTTTAACGCAAACGCCATCGACGTACAATATTGAAACCCTGACGGACACGGTGCTTTGGCGAATGACATACAGCGACCTGCAAACCATATACAAAGAAACCGAATTGGGCAACATCATCGGGCGGCAAGCAGGCGAAGAATTGTTTTTGAAAAAACAGAAACGGGAACTTTCACTCCTAAACTTAACAGCCGAACAGCGTTACTTGAATTTATTCAACGAACAACCAGAACTCTTACAAAAAGTTCCGCTGAAATACATTGCTTCGTATATCGGAGTCACGCCACAAGCGTTGAGCAGAATACGAAGACGCATTTATTAACCTGGGTTCATTGTTTCGCTTTGCAAATAGTTTGACCTTTGCTCCTGAAAACGAGAGTTATAAAACAGGTATGCAAACAATACTCGGAGCAAACGGACAAATAGCAGACGAATTAGCAAAGGAACTGCATAAAAATTACACGACTGATATTCGCCTGGTAAGCAGAGATCCTAAAAAAGTAAACGACACCGACCAACTTTTTATTGCTGATCTATTAGACGCACAAGCAACGGACAAAGCCGTTGCAGGCAGCGAAATCGCTTATTTGACAGCTGGCTTGCCGATGAACGCTCAAGTGTGGACGGAACAGTTCCCAGTTATGATGAAAAACGTAATTGAAGCCTATAAAAAACATAAGACGAAGTTGGTGTTTTTTGACAATACGTATATGTATGCAAAAAACAGCGAACCGCAAACAGAAGAAAGCCCGTTTGTTCCTGTCGGACAAAAATCAAACGTAAGAGGAAAAATGGCCACAATGTTGTTAGACGAAATAAACAATAAAAACATCGAAGCGGTTATTTGCCGGGCACCCGAATTTTACGGTACAGGAAAAACCCAAAGCATAACCAACACATTGATTTTCAACAACATCAAACAAGGCAAAAAACTAAAAGTTCCCATTAACGATAATACAAAACGGACGTTGATCTTTACACCTGATGCAAGCCGGGCAATGGCGTTAATCGGTAATACGCCAGGTGCGTATAATCAAACATGGCATTTGCCTTGTGATGACGACAGACCAACATATAAAGAACTGATAGATCTTGTTTCAGAAATTCATCAAAAAGAGTTCAACTATTCTGTTCTAAAAATGTGGCAGTTCCGATTAGGCAGTTTGTTCAACAAACAGGCAAAAGAGTTGCAGGAACTTTTACCACGCTACAGGTATGACAACATTTTTATTTCCGATAAATTCAAAAAAACATTTCCCGGGTTTAAGTTCACGACTTATCG
Source organism: Bacteroidia bacterium (assembly GCA_016742095.1). Classification (GTDB taxonomy): domain Bacteria; phylum Bacteroidota; class Bacteroidia; order CAIKAF01; family CAIKAF01; genus JACVCJ01. The sequence continues at coordinate 69,370 of JACVCJ010000017.1, read as the reverse complement.
GGAAGGCATTACAAACATTTTAAACGAACAAAAACAACAATTATGAAAATTCTGATTATAGTTACCAATGTCGCTATGTATGAAAGCGGGAACCTGCCAACAGGTTTGTGGTTAAGTGAATTGGCACATATTTATCACCGTGCAAAAGAGCAGGGTTACGAAGTAACAATTGCAAGTCCTCAGGGCGGGAACATTCCTCTCGACCCCGAAAGTCTTAAACCAATGTTGATAGACAAAATGTCATAAGGAATATTACGCAGACACAAATTTTATGAAGTTGTTGCAAAACACCAAAAGTTTGAGCGAAGTTGCAGGACAACCGTTTGACGTTGTTTATCTGGCAGGCGGACACGGAACAATGTATGACTTTCCGAACGATACCGTTTTACAAAACATCATCAAAGAGCAATACGAAAGCAAAAAAATTGTTGCTGCGGTTTGTCACGGAGTAAGCGGGCTTTTGAACGTAAAACTTTCTAATGGCGAGTATTTAGTGAAAGATAAAACTATTACAGGATTTAATTGGTTTGAAGAAAGTTTAGCAAAACGCAAAAAGGAAGTTCCGTTCAACCTTGAAGCCGAACTGAAAAAAAGAACTTCAAAATACACAAAAGCATTTATTCCAATGACATCAAAAGTTGTTGTGGACGGAAATCTGATCACAGGACAAAACCCATTCAGTTCAAAAGAAATTGCGAAAGTAGTAATGGAACAACTGAAAAAATAAAAGCGGAAAGCCCGACCCGCAGGGAGACGCCCTCTTTTTATGCGTCCTGTCATACCGGGTGATCGATATCCACCGGCAGGAATTTCTGCAAAGTATCACGTATTCCTGCGCCCCTGCAACCCTGCGTCGAGGCTCCAGGCATAATAAGGCTGAGCGGCCAGCAGCAGTGCCGCCGCGGCGCCCGTCCATACCGAATAATCAAACGGCGCTTTTATGCCCAGGCTCATACTCATGGAAAAGGCAAAAAGTCCCAGCAGCACGGCCGAACACAGGGCCGTAAACCGGGTTTTAAAGCCTGCCAGCAACAGCAGGGCAAACAGCACTTCGAGCACCGTGGCAACGATGGCCAGCACATCGCCCGCCGACTCGGGCACAAAGCTGTTCAGGCTGTTGGAATACACCCGGAAGTTCTCCCAGTTGCCCCAGGCCACACCCGGTTCTCCCGGCGCGCCCCAGAATCCGAAACGATCGGCCACGGCCGAAAGAAAAGTGGCCGCAAGTACCACACGCAGTATGAGCTGACTTATTTTCTGCAGTTGCATAACAAATGTTTTAGCAAAGTTACGATCTGTATACCCGGGAGATCTTAAACAGGTTTAAGAAACGCTGCTTACACAAGTGTACAAAAAAATCAGGAAAGATCAGGCCATTTTCCGGCCCAGGCGATAGGCTTTCTGCAGCCATTTTTCGCGCTCTTCTGCTTTTGAATTGCGGATGATACCGAAATACGTCACTTTCACAGGTTTTATACCACAGAATTCCAGAATGGAACGCCGCAGCTGGTTCACACTCGGGCGGCCGAAAGCCAGGCGATAATACCAGCCGGGCTGATCGAGCGTGGTAAGGATACGGGCCGTTCTTCCCTTCAGCAGTTTATCCCAGAAAACGGAATTTTCGCGGTAACGGAAAGCCATACCGGGCAGGAAAAGCCGGTCCACAAAGCCTTTGGTCAGCGCCGGCAGACCGCCCCACCACACCGGGTGCACCCAAACCAGGTGATCGGCCCGCAGGATCTTCTGCCAGGCCTCCTGCAGATCAGGTTCCGGTTCCATACGTTTACGGTAACCGGAGCGCAGGTTCGGATCGAACTGTAGCGCGGCGACAACGATCTCTTCCAGTTCGGCCCCGCTCTCGAGGGCGCCTTTTTTGTACATTGCTGCCAAAGCGGCATTAAAAGATCGCGGATCGGGATGCCCGTTGATGATCAGAATTTTCATACCGCAAAGGTAGGTCCGCCTTTCGCGGGCACACAGGACAAATGTCTAAAAAACGAGGTCCTTCCGGATGCGGCTCAGGTGCCGCTGACTGATGCCCAGGTACGAGGCCAGGTATTGCAGGGGAATGTTCTGTACATATTCGGGCTGGTACTCCAGCAGCATGCGGTAACGTTCCGCCGCCTGCATCCGCTGTAACTGGAACACCCGTTTTTCCAGGCCGATGAACTCCTGTTCGGCCATCGTTTTCATAAGCCGCAGCCAGGCCGGATTCGCTGCACTCAAACGGTCCAGGTCTTCTTTACGGATCACCGTAAGCGTAGCCGCACTGATGGCCTGCATGTTCTCCAGGCTGGGCTCCCCGGTAATAAAAGCCGAATAGGCTGTGACAAACTCTCCCGGGAAACGGAAACAATAGGTGATCTCCTCTCCCTCGTCTGACGTATAGAACGAACGGAAAATGCCCGAGTTTACAAAGGCTACTTCGCGGCAGTATTCGCCTTCGCGGACAAAAAGATCGTTCTTTTTCAGGGTGCGTTCGCGGTGAAAAGGCAACACCTGTTCTATTTCCGCGGGGCCGAGGATACCTGTGCTTTCAAGGTAGGCAGTTATCATAACGGCAAGGTAGTAAGAAAACACATGTACATTTTATTTTCATTCGGCACATGCATTATCATAATTTTCGTATATACATAAAATCAAGGGCCCCCGGCGGCTTCCGGAACTATGCGGAAATTATTTTTTGTACAGCATTGTAATTTTCTTCATCGAAGCAAACGAAGGTCACTTTGCTCATCGTCGTTTCCGTATCAAGGAACTCTTTAACTGTACGTACCGCAATAACAGCGGCCTCTTCTTTAGGGAACCGGTATATACCCGTACTTATATTCGGGAATGCAATGGTATGGCAGTCGTTTTCTACAGCAAGAATAAGGGAATTCCGGTAACAGGACGCCAGTTTCTCCCGTTCTCCTTTTATGCCGCTGCCGGCGCTGCGCTCTGCACTTGAAAGGGTGTGCAGGTATCCGCTTTACTGGGTATGATGGACAATGATCTTGCGGCTGAAGCTCTGTGCGCCGTCTGAAACACGTACCAGGTAAGTACCGTTATACAGGGTCTGTACGTCGAAATACGCAATGGTCTGCCCCGGGTTGATGCGCGTACTCCTTAGCACCCGGCCGTTCATATCGAGCAGTTCGGCCTGCTGAACGGTCTTTAGCAGTCCGTTCACCTGTATGGCCACCAGGTCGCCGGCCGGATTGGGAAATACGTTCATTTCCGGCTGACCGTTCTCATTTTCGTATATAGATGTTGTATTTTCGTATATAGTTGTGGTTTCGCTTACCGACGTTACTTTCCCGCCGTTCACCACTCCGTAGAATGTAGGCCCTACCACATAGGGGTATGCCGAATTATGATTGCTGTCCACCGTGGCAAAATAGGCATAGGTACCGTTGGGATATTCGGGTGTTACACAAAAACGGCCGTTGTGCTCATCGAGGTATTCTTCCTGCCCGGGATGCGCCGTAAATGCATGGTCCTCCCGGAAATACCCCAGGAAATACGTACCGTTCACTGCCGGGCCGTCAGCCACATCCGTACCATCGGCATGGTGCGTGCGCTGGCTGATGTTACGCAGACCGTATCCCGAACGTATGCGTACAATGCCGCCCGTGCCGTTGGCATTCTTATAGCCGTAAGCGCCGTATACCGGGTAGCCGTCATAGGCATAGCCGATCAGGGGTGAATGCTGCGCCGGATCGATCACGTACAGGCCGTCTGCATCGTAGAGATTGCACACGGTGGAAATTACATTTATATCGAGTTTAAATGCGCTCGGGTTCTGGTGATGATGGTAATTGCCCATGGCCGGGTGCCCCTTGGAACAGTCGAACCCCGCTCTTTCGGCCGGAATGGCATCGCGGTTCCAGGCCTGTACCGCATTGGGACCGCCGGGACAGGGTGCATTCCCCGGGCCCCCGCAAAGGGAAGACGTATTCGTATTCCAGGCCACGCCGTCGCGGTAATCGAACAGAGCCACGCCATTGATGAATATACCAATATTTCCGGCATTGGTATTCGTCAGTGTTCCCGTATTGGGCTGTGGCTGCAGCGGTAATTTAAAGATCGCGTTCTGATCGGAGGCCTGCGAAGGGTTCCCGTCCTGGAAAGGCCCCGTAGGATAAGCCGGGATCCCATGGGTGTGTACGTATACCCAGTTCGCCGAATATTCTACTTTCTGGCAGTTGACCGGGATACCGTTGCCGATGGCCGTGGAATTACCGCTCATGTAATAACTGCCCGTGACCGTGGTGTTCTGCAGCCAGGACGTAACGGCCGGACCGGGCTGTGCCATTGACAGGGCACTGCCGGACATGGTGATGAGGATCAGGAGTGTTTTTTTCATTCAGGATGTTTGTTTAGAAGTTTAGACGACGTTATCGTCCTTTTCCTTCGTCCCGGGCAAAAATATTTTTCGGGTATTGGTTACGGATATCAAAAACGAACGTACTATCGTTCAGGGTGAAAAGAAATGCCAGCAGATCGGCCTTATCGTCCGCCTGCAGGGGCAAGGGCCCGGAAAGTCCCGCAGAAAGTACGCTCCCCGCTTTTATACCGCTGTAATGGTTCAGTACCTGCCACAGTTTTGTAAAACGTCCGTCGTGCATGTACGGATAGGTATACGCCAGGTTGCGCAGGCTGGGGATCTTGAAACGGAGACTGTCCTGCGGCAGACCGCTCAGCGTATAACGGCCGTAGTCCCGGAGCGTGCTATCAGGCGGCAGACCGTTGGCCGCAAGACCGTAGGTAGAGAACAAAGGTTCCCGGTGGCAGCTGTTACAATGCTGAAGAAATAAGGTATAGCCGCGCTGCTCCTGTTCGCTGAATACGGCTTTGCCCTGTTTTACGCGATCGTAGCGTGCATCAGCAGAAATGAGGCTGAGCTGGAAACGGGCCAGGGCCTTCAGGAAACGTTCGCTGCTGATGAGGGTATCGCCGTACACCTCTTTGAAAAAGAACGGGTACAGGTCTGAACTCCGCAGCTTTTCCAGTACCTCCCCGATACCGGAACCCATTTCATCGGGATGAGTGATCGGCGCCAGGGCCTGCATGTCCAGGTGGTCCACAGCCCCATCCCACATGTAAAAAGGCTGCCAGCCCAGGTTGAAGAGCGCCGGGGCATTGCGTTTGCCGATGCGGTCTGCAATGCCGTGACTGAGGTCGTGGTCGGTATGGGCAAAGGCATTGTAGGGCGAATGACAGGAGGCGCAGGAAATACTGTTGTCGGCCGATAAGAGCGGGTCGTAAAAAAGGGCCCGCCCCAGTTCCCGCTGCAGGGAATCCTGCCGGCCGCTGCCCGTGCGGTAGAGCGGTTCGGGAAAGTGTGCCGGGTAGCTCCGCGGTCTTTTATCCAGCCGGAACAGGGGCAACAGCGTAAGAAACAGACCGGATAACAATACGGCTTTTTTCACGGGCGCAGGGTAAATTGGGGTAAAAGCATCTGTACCAGCTCCAGGGCCCGGGCTCCGGGACTCATCACTTCGCAGCTATGGACCAAGTCGGCGGCCTTTATAAAAGGAGCAAGGTCCAGCTGTACGCTAAGCGTATCTGCATCCGGAACCGCTAAAACCCGTTCGCGCCAGCTGTTGAACGGGTAACGGTAACCGCCCAGGTGAAAACGGAAATGCCCGTTACGGCATGCTGCATATTTTGTGCTGCCTTCCAGTTTAAAGTGAATATAACCGCTCTGCCAGGCCCAGTACATACCGTGCACCGGATCCAGGGCCCCACTCATAGCGCCTGAACTGCTGGTAAGGCTGTCTATACCCAGTCCGAAGCGAAGAGCGTGCAACGCAGTCATTTTTTTGGACACATGTGTAATTTTGCAGGAAGCCGGATCTTCCAGGTCGATCAGCCGGAAAGTTTCCTGTACCTCTTCTGTACTCCCATCTTCAAAACCAAGCTGTATACGGGATACATAAAATTTAAGACAGCTAAATTCTACACTGTCGTCCAGGAAAGCATATTTTTGGTATAGTACTAATTCTTTTCCTTCGTATACAGGTAAAAAACGTATATTAATCGTTCTGCTTTGTGCATATGCGGCCTCTGTCAGGCATAAAAGGGAAAAGATCAGCATCTTTTTCATCGCGGGCGGGGATGTGGCGGGTTAAATATACCGGCAATGTCCCGGCTCAGTGCATCGAAGGCCGACAGTTGTTCCGGGCGGCACAAGGCCCTGATCTGTAAAAAATGGGCGTAATGTATCTTCTCTACTTCCTGCTGCAGCTGCCCGATCTTTCCGCTGAGAGAATCGAGCGGTGCCGGGCCTTTTTCCTGCGTAAGATATGCATACAGTTCGCTCTTGCAGTGCATGATCTCCCGGTCCTTTGCGGCGATATCCGTACGATGTGCCTGTATCAGTATGTCGTACCGGCGCACCTGCTCTTCATCCAGGTCCAGGCGCCCGATGATGATATTCCGGGGGCGGTCGGGATCAAAACCACGGGGCCGGGACGGATCCAGGGCAAAGATCACGAGCAATACGTTCGAAATGAGCAGTCCCGCAATAATTATCGTATAGAACGTATACTTATTCATGGTACAGGCTGTTGTCAACGGGTGATACCAGGAGTTGCGCCTCGCGCTGACGGTCACGGCTATGTTGCCGGAAAGTGATATAGGCTTCGGCAGACAACAGGCAGATGAACAGCAGGGTAACGGTACGCACCCGTGCAACCGGGATCCTGCGCCGGCGGGTCTCTTCTATCCGCTGCATCAGTTGCGGGTAAAGTTCCGGGGCCTGTGCCCTGTCCAGGGATTTGAGTATATCGAATGGTTCCTGCATCTTATATGGTTTTAGACGATGTTTTTATCCTTTTCCTTCGTTTTCACGTATTATTTTTTCCAGTGCCGCCTTTGCCCGCTGAAAAAGTGACTCTACGGCCCTGGGACTGAGCCTCATTACTTCTGCGGTCTCTTTCTGGGAGAGTTCCTCTATTTTAAGCAGGATGATGACGGTGCGCTGTTTTTCGTTCAGCCGGTGTATACAGGCAAAAAGAAAGGCCAGGGCTTCTTTTTCCTCGAGCCGGGCCCCGGGATGATCGAAATGGGGTATGTCCGGCGCTTTTTCCGTACCGCCCAGACGCAGGGCAGAAAGCAGGAAACGGCGCTTATGCCGCTGCCGGGCCTTGCAGAAATCGAGCGCCGTATGCACGGCAATGCGGTACACCCAGGTCTTCAGGGAGGATTCCTGCCGGAAAGTACCCAGTTTTTCGTGCAGCTTTACAAATACGTCCTGGCACACCTCCTCGGCATCCTCGCGGTTATGCACGTATTGCAGCACCAGGTTGTACACCCTGTCTTTATATTCAGCATAAAGTTCATGGAAGTTCATGGTGCAGAGGTGATGTATACATGCGCAAAAGACAGGGAAATGTAGTGTTTATTTTCTGATCTGCCTGAACCCATGACCAAAATCAGGCCCCGACACGAGTGTCCAAAAGATCACCAGAATTTCCAGCCTTTTTTCTTTGGCGGCACTTCTGTCGGCGGCTGGGTTCCCGCGGCTTTCGGGCCGGGCAGAAAATCGATGCGGAAAGACTGCACATCCTGCTGTATCACACCGGTATAGGTCTCTTCCCCGGCCGAGTAGGTCTTTCCGGCCGCAAAAGCGTTCATGTCCCAGCGGCGTGCGCTTTGCAGCATCTGGTTTATGTAGTGTTCAAAATGAGTGTGGACCTCTTCTTCTGTCTGCGGCTGTGCGATCATGGTCTGTGCCGGCAGGGCGGAACTCAGGGCTCCGTAACGGGCATGGACCATCACGTCGAAATACCATTCGTTGCTGATCTCTGCCGCATCCATCACAAAGTGATCGAGGAAACCGAGGACAGGATGGCTGAAAGAGGTCTTTGCATCGAGCAGGAAGCGGATCCCGGTCGATCTTGTCCAGGCGGCCTGTTCGCCCGTTTCACCGTTTGCCGACACGCCATAACAGGCCAGCAGGTATTCCAGGGCCCCGTTGGGCGTTTCTTCGGTATAATGCAGGGGCTCTTCCAGCAACTGATCGGGGATACGGGCCAGCAGGGTCTCAAAACAGGGCGACCTTTCAAAAACACTCATGGCCGAAATGCCCAGTTGGGGCAGACCGCCCACCCCGTGACGGATCAGGGTACCATCTCTATATATCTTCATATACAGGGCTTCTTCTTCATTCACCACTACTTTCAAAAGAAGCAGCTCTATTTCCTCTTTTTTCATTTCGTATATAAATTGAAAATACTTTTTTTACGTTTCGCCTAATTCTCTACCTACGGGTAATCAGCCTGTACTTTTATACAGTTGCTTTTTTTATCGTACGCACAGGTACAGGGCGTGCCGCGACACCGCATTCCACGCCGTCGACGGCTGTATATTTTTTACAATATTGTCTATTTTCATACATTACAACGTGTATCAGTCCCCGCTTTTTACATCATCCAGCAGGTCACGGTCTCTTTTGGTAAAAGGAGCCCCGTCAGAGGCTTTAAATTTACCGGGAAACAATCGCAGTGCAGCTTCCGGTTTTATAGAACTGTCTTCTTCTACCTCCGGGGTGCCTTTCGGGAAATCGGCCTCAATGGTTATTTCGTTACCTACATGGGTCTTATTTCCATCGCCGTCATTCCGCAGTGTAGCGACCCATTCCACCTTCAGGGGTTTAGCTTTAGTGGCAAGTCCGCTCAGTTCAAAAATGGCCCGTTCATAGGGTATCATCTGCGTGTTTGCATCTGCGGTTCCGGCAACCAGGTTTTCAGGACGATTAGGGCCACCCAGCCGGCTTCCCTGTATATGAAGCCACTCCCAGCTACTATTCCCGGCTTCTTCCGGGCTGAACCGTTTTACATACTCTTTTGCCGAATAATTATTCATAGCCGCTTTTTGTCCGGCCTCCCGGCTTCCGCGTGTAGCTCGGTGTTCATACTCTTTACTGCGGGTTTTCGGACTGACAATAGGTGCCGGCGGTAAAGCAAGTCCACCCGTAGGTTTAGGCAGATCTTTACCCGCGTTTCTCGCTGTGATATCTTTACCCGTAAAAAACTCAATATAAGCGGTAGCAAAGGCCTCCGTAAGGCTTTCTTCCACAAAAATATAGTCATTACTTACGCGCTCATCGGCATACGGAAGATCTGCCCGGTAATACACCTCGGCAATCTTAGCCAGCATGAATTCGCTCTCCTGTATTACACGTAATCCCGGATAGTATTTTTCAAATTCTTCTTTAGGCTTTTCATATTCCTCGCCTTCCATAAGATACAGATCTCCGGCAGCCGCCTTAAAGCGAAACTCAATTGTTCCGTATCCACCGCCTTCATCCTCTTCCAGTCCCCCAAGCAGTACATTACCTACAATATTGTTTTCTTCAGCTTGCCCGAAAAAATCTCCAAAGAGCCCTCTCGCATTCGAGCAGATCGTTTCCACCGAATAGGGGCCGTCTTCCTTCAGGCTCCACAATTCCAGGTCAGAAACCAGTATCTGCAGAAGATCGAGACGATCCTGCTCATTCACTTCTTCTTTCAATGCTTCTTCTTTGAGCTCGGCATCTTCTACCGTTTCAACCTTAGCAAACATAGGTACCCTGGGCTTAAAGGTATCGTCACGATTGCCGGTAAGGTATGCTTTGTTCAGCTCAATTACCTTAAAGAAAAGAGACGGAGTATCATTCTCTTCATCTTCTTCTTTAATATACAGTCCCTGTAAATATTCTGAATCCAGGTCTTCTCCCTTTATCTTAGCCGCATCCCGTACGGCTATGATCCGTTCTTCGCTCAATTTTATAAATTTAGCCTGCACCGGAGCAGATACCGGCGCTACAGGTGACCGCTCCGGCAGGTGTACAGGGTCATTTGTAAGCATCTGTGCCGCCTTCGCACCCATTACATCCGCTTCTTTTTCCAGACCGCTGTCGTCATTCACCGGTACTTTCCCTTTCAGCTGCGCCGTAGGCTGTACGCGTCCCTGCTTCTGCTGGACCACGTGCCAGGCCTCATGCGGCAGATGTTTTTCCTGTCCGGGGGCAATATGTATATCCGAACCCTGCGCATAGGCGTGTGCCTGCAGCTGTGCGGGCGCCGTGGAGTTGTAATGCACTTTTACGTCGTCCATGGAATAGCCGGAGAGTTTTTCAATGCCGGCCTTCAGATTTTCGGGCATACCGGTACGGTTCTCTTTCCGCTGTACGGGCGGCGGAGATACGGCAACAGAACCAAAAGGGAGTTTGCTGCCCGTTGAAGCGGCCATTTTCTCCCCGGATCCGGGTTCCTGAAAAGATCGTTGGGCCGCGGCCGTCTTTTCGGACGTTGCAGCCTGCTGGGTGTGGGTTTGCATGGAGTGCGGTTAAACGATAAGGCAAGGTAGTAAAAAAAAACAAAACTGTAGCTAACTAAAATTCAGCTTATTGCATCCATTTGCGAACGAAAGGAAACAAAAAGGCACCTCTTTGTACCTTTATACACAAGTGTCTGTTTTTTTCGCCGGAGATCTCAGAAAAACAGGTGCTACCGTCTGATCTTATTGGCCTTCAGGTATTCGCCCGTATCCGAGGACGCCTGGTAAATAAAATTGAAGGGGAATACACAATCGCCCTTCTGCAGCGGCTTGTTCTGTGCATCCACCAGTTCGTATTCCCGATCTACCATCTGGAAAGAGCCGTTGAAAAATTCGGTGCGTACTTCCCTTGCCACCCCGGGTGTACAGCGACTGTTCAGGAAACTGCACTGACGCTCAAAGGCAAAGGTATGGCCGCTTTCATCAAAATAATGAATATACGAAATGTTCCATTCTCCGGCTGAGATCATCGGGAATTCCCAGGCACAGATCATACGCCCTTCATCATCGGTGAGGATCTCGTACATGGTATGCATTTCCTCCGGGAAATCGTCGGTCACCAGGCGGGGAATACCATAGGCTGTGGTCTTTGTATAAAGCAATATCCGGAAGGGTTCGCTGCGGAAACGTTCCTCGATCTCTTTCTTCTGAACGTGCAGTCGTTCCACGATATCGGGTTCGGGAATACTGCGTGCGGAAGCATCACCGGGTTTGCCGGGGCCACAGGCCGTGCAGAGCAGCAGGGCGAATACGGGGATCAGATATACGGTCTTCAAAGTGTAAAAGCGTTTGCAGGTATATCAAATATACGTTTCCAACGCGAAAAAAGTACATGAACGTACGTTAGTATGTTGTTAATGGTAGGAAATTCCGGAGCCCGAAAGTCTGGAGGAATGAGGAATGTGTAATGAGTCTACGGACTATCTCCCGGAACGCAGGGTCCGGACCACGGACTTTCGGACTACAGACCAGAACAGGCCGGATCTATATACGTGGCCGAGCGTTCCAGCAGAAAGAGCCTCTCTTCGTCGTCAAAATAATAAGAGGTGTTTACGGGCCGGCGATCGTTATAGATACGTTCGGAGCAAAGCAGTACCTGACCGAATTCTCCCCGCAATACATAAAAAAAAGTATCCACATCATCGGGATAATTTTCCGTAAGCAAGGGTACTACGTCCTGTTCTCCCTTCACTTTCACATACTTCCACACCTGACTCTTTCTGTGCCGGTACAGGTAATCTATGCGTTGTTTATCTTCATTCATCCTTTTCATGATATGAGGTTTCACGCGTTCTTTCAGTGAGTCCCGCAGCATTTGGTCTATTTTCGCAAAATCGCAGGAACCGAAGAGAAATGCAAAAGAGAAGAGGAAATAGAGATTTATTTTTTTCATAAGCGACTATCCCGGTAAAAATAATCATTCCTGAGATGTGATCTTCTGAAAACGCTTAGCCGAAATAGGATCTGTACCAGTCTGTCTCGTGGTGGTCGGTCTTTGTTTCATCGATCACGTGCGCAGGATCCAGTTTATTGTAGAGAATTTCCAGGGAAGCATAATCGCGCTGACTGATCACGTTAAATCCGTTCCGCAACAATTGTGCCGCACATACGCCCGCTCCGGCCCGGTACACTTTATTCTCCGCAAAGCGGTTGCCGTCGTAGATCACCTGGCTGCCACAGGCCGCACTTATATCCATCATCAGTGCCAGTTCTATTTTTTCCCGTCGGGCAATTTCCAGCATTTTTTCCGAAGCGCGCAGCATTCCTTCTGTCCAGTCAACGCCGCTTTCCGTAAGCACACGCGCCCGGCCATCGAGTACATCAAAACCGGTGCCGCCATAGATATCGCACATTTCGCGCGGGGAACCAAAGGAAAATTCCTCGGGACAGAAATTAAAAATCTTTACCGTATCGTATTCAAGCAGTTTCAGCGCTGCCGGGTACTCTCCATTCGCCGTGCCGTCGTAACCGCAGCGGATGCCCGACAGACATGCGCTCATGAGTATACGTAAAGGTTGCTCCGTGTCGGGGATACGTAATCGTTTAAGAGATTCCCGGTCTGTCATTCCTGGGAGATTTATAGCGTTAATGTGCTTATAAATATACGATCCTTTAACCCGTTCACGCTAAAGAAGGGTTAAAATATTACGGGTAAAATATACTTTTTGTATTTTTCCACACTAAATAATCCACACCAAACACTCCACTGCTATGAGAACATACGTCCCTGCCACCACATTTTTACTGCTGATGTCCTGTGCTTCGTCCATTCCGAAAGAAAAACCCGAGAACAAATACCTGGTAAAATTCGGTCCGGATGAAGCATGCGGCTATCTGAACCAGGTTGGAGATACCCTTGTACCTGCAGGAAAATATGCCTTCTGCTTTACCGACACCATACAGGACCTGGGAATGGTGGCCGAAAACAAAACGGGTAAAATACTGGGGATCGATAAAAATGCCGGGGTACTGTTCGAGGTCTTTAACTTTGACAACGGCCCCGACTACCCGCAGGAAGGACTCTTCCGCATTGTAAAGGACGGGAAGTTCGGTTATGCCGACACAAAGGGGAAGGTCGTGATCGAGCCGAAATTCGCCTGTGCATTTCCGTTTGAAAACGGCCTGGCCAAAGTTGCCGACGATTGTACCGAGGCCTTTTCTTTCTTTGAGCATGTGGAGTGGAAAAGCGAACACTGGTATTATATCGACAAAGAAGGTAAGCAGGCCGGAAAGCCCTGAACAGACCTATTTCTCCCATTCATCGCGGATCTCCTTACGGGTTTTCTCCCGCGGGAAATAACGGTCTTTGTGCTGCCCGATGTCCACTTTGATAAGGTATTCTGCAAAACTGTTGGCATCCACCCTGAAATTCTCCACGGGGCGTTCTTTTTCACGACCGTCCGACTGCACGTCCACTACCCGGCCATCCTTAAAGAAAACCCGGTATATATTGGGCTTTTCGATCATGTAATAACAACTTTCGCCCGTATACTGATCTTCGAGCACGGTGCCGTTGTTCAGCGTAACGTCGAGTACGCGTTTGTTGAACCTGGCATTGTCGTTCGGGCCTTTCGTGCAGCGGGGCACCACTTCTTTCACTTCCTTCAGGAAAAGGCGGGCATTATCGTCGGCTTCACGCGTATAACCGGGGTACATAATGCTATCGCCTATACTGCGGATGCGCTGGTCCAGGGCCTCGTTCAGCATTTCGGCCATGCGCGGGTTCGAGAGCGTACCGGGCTTTTCCGGACGGCTGAAAAAAGAGCCTCCCCCGACAAAAAGGAACGTTGCGGCACCCAGCAGGAGGGAGGCGCCGATCCCCAGAAAAATAAACGGTTTTTTATCCATGGTTCAGGTCGTATATGGAAAGATAAGAAAAAAGGATCGCCTATGCCGCTTCGTTCTCCTTTTTGCGGAAAATCACGATCCGTTTTATCAGGTCCAGCGGCAGCGGCTTATCGTTAGGGAATTGAATGGCCGATCTACTCACTTTAAAGCCTTTCAGTTCCTTTTCAAATGCCTGCAGCAATGCCTGGCTCCAGGGACTGGAAAGTGTGATATGTTTTGCAAACGCCGCATAGTACACCAGGAACTTTTTACCCGTTTTAAAGGCCGGGATCTGGTAGCTGATCACTTCTATGGCATCCGGCGCCACTTCCTTTACGATGTTGCGCAGTTGCTGCATTCTTTCCTGTATTTCTGCAGGAAAAGCATTATGATATTCATCGATGGTCTTAAAATCGGTCTTTGCCATAGGGATTTACTTTACGGTTAAAGATAACGTAATGCCGAAAATGTTTGCCATTAAATTACAACTAATTGATTTTCATATATTTAAAACTTTATTTTTATTTCTTCTTAAAATACCCGTCTTTACGGTGAAAGAACTTAAGCCGGACTATTGCTTTTGCAGGCGGCAAAAAACAATTAAAGTCCATTACAGAAGTGTCCAAATTTCAGGTAATTATTGCGTATATACCTCCCGAAAGTATCCTATTCAGAGCACATACAGGCACATGTATTCTGTTGAGTATACGAAAAAACGGGCCGGCGGACCGCATGATCTTAAAGACAGACTAAAACTTTGTAAACGTGGGTTTTGAGTTTACGAAAAGCTTGGTCATCGGAAGATGCCGCCGTAATTTTGGTCAACAAATTTAGAGCCGAAAGTCTTTTTTAGAAAGATGTTTCCCGGAGTGTTCAGGACCTGGCTTTTGCATGGTATAAGATGCATAAGGGAGTTGGTGTTACAGCCAGACGTCCGGCACGACGAGGAGCGACAGCCCTCTTCCGGTTAAACCCTGTAAAAAGGTCACCGGCAGTTGAGCTGATGAATGAGAGGAAGTCCTTCCCGCATACTGTGGGAAGGACTTTTTTACAACGCCGAGTGCTTTTTTTTGAAAAAAATGAATTTGTTTCCTATTCAGGAAATTTTTAATACCTTTGTGATGGAGAAAGAACTGATACCCGCTTTTACGGTGGTCTTCCTGGAAGATGCCGTTCGTTTTCTTGAAAATATGGAGCCAAAGGCCCGCGCCAGGGTATATTACAATATACGCAAGGCACAATGCATCAACGATCCGGAACTGTTCAAAAAACTGAATGAGCATATCTGGGAATTCAGGACCCTGTACCAGGGGAAAGCATATCGTTTGTTTGCGTTCCGGCACAGGCAGGATGCTACCGAAACGGTAGTGGTAACCACACACGGTATCCTGAAGAAAACACAGCGCACGCCTCCGAAGGAGATACGAAAGGCAGAAGAGATGCGAAAACAATACCTCAAAATACGATAAGTCATGGAAAAGAAAATGAAAACCGTGTCCCTCGATGAACTCATCGACAAACACGTAGGCAAACGGGGCACTGAGGCCCGCGAAACCTTCGAGAACGAACTCCGGATCGAACTGCTCGGTCACGCCATCCGCCAGGCCCGCCGCGAACGTCAGCTTACCCAGGAACAGCTGGGCGAGCTGGTCGGCGTACAGAAAGCCCAGATCTCCAAGATCGAGAACAGCGTAAAAAACGCCCGCTTCGAAACCATATTAAAAGTATTTGATGCCCTGGGTGCGAAGGTTCGGTTCAGCGTGGAGCTGGAGGGGAAGATGCTCGTGGAGTGAAGGAGTGGCTATGCGCCTGAGTCCCCTGCGGGCGACTCAGACGGGGCGGGATTTTTGAATGCGGACGGATCAGCCGCACTTAGCGGTTTTTCACCTTATGCAGTTCTGCCCTGTTTTCGCTAAGACGGGCTATGGTATAGCGGTAGTTTATTTTCCAGGACCTCTGTCCTTCGTTCCAGGGTATATAACTGAAGGTCATAAAGACCTCAGGGCCGGTCCTTTTGAACCTGAGCATTTTACGCATTGTTTCTCCTACGGGGCAATTGATCCAGTACACATAGTCATGCAGCTGCCCTTTGTCGTCCAGGGAAAAGCGTTCCGTCCAGAGGAAGGTCTGCAGGCGTTCCATTTTTACAGCGTATACCCGTACGGAATCCGGGTCGTTCAGCCCCACCGTATCCGGCAGACCGATCCGTTCCAGGATAAGCGTATCTGCTCCGGGGCCCCGTTGTGTAAAGCCCAGCACGCCGCTGTTAAAGAACAGGGCCGTGTCTGACACCTGTGCATGCGCAAGGTTCAGCAGAAAAACAAAGCTAAGCAGACAGCGTGTTTTCATGAGGTGTTATACGTGCGAGGGAGAGAAAAGTTCCGTTGGAAGCCGGAAGATTGAGAGGGTAATTAACACACCATTAAAATCTTTTGACGAAGAACAAACAGTGGACGTTATTGCAACCATTTTCGCGACAGCGTTGTCGCGAACACTTTAAGAGATAGTACGGAGACTAATTTCGTTTGCACTTTTATTCCGCTGAACAGACTTATGGAGTTTGTAGAAGAGAACAAGCAACTTTATGAACGGCTTTTGCAGGAGGAGAGAGAAGGTGAGCATGCTGGAGAAGATGCTTGACCAATAGATAATAGATAGCTTTTATGAAACGACAGAAGTTTTATATCATTAACTTATTAATCTCGTAGCTTCAATAGACTCTTTTGCCTTTTCCAAAATCTCTTTATAGGACTTTTTAGTAAGCTCGAATACTCTTTTTACTTCTTCCATATTATCATGTGCTAATATAACTTCATTACCCAAATCTTTGGTACTAACGGCATCCGCGTCCGTTAAAATATACCTATGTACAACGTCCATAAGTTTAACAACAAAACGTCTAGTAAGTAGTTCCCGTGAAACTATAAGCCCATCTTTTATAATACTCTCGTCTCTATAAGTTTTATCTAACAGATTCTGATATTCAAACATGAAACTATCGCCGGGCTGAAATTTCCATTGTATCAACCCGTTCACATTACTGACACTTACCTTTCTTGAGTTGCAAAGTTTATGAAAATGAGTACCCAGGAGTTTTCTATATGAATAGAACTTCTGCTCATGAAAATTGTACATCTCATTAAACCGTCTTCCTTCTTCACGCAAGGAATTAGGTATATTACTTAGACCAGAGATATCCGCCATTAAATTACTCAAAGCCTCAATTTCTTTTTCATTATTTACACCTATTTCTTCATAAATTTTCACAAAATCTGTACTTAAAAGAAAATCAACATTAATTCCAGCTATAACTTCCAAAACAAATGAATCCGAGTCTTCACTTAATTTCTTAATCTGATTACTAATAGCGATATATAGATTAAAAATCCTTTGTTTGAAGATCTTCATTTCAATATCCCTTAATCGCCCATCATTCTGCAACTTCTCCCTTTGTTCTTTTTTGAAAACATGTTTTGCTATGCCATAAGCAGCGAAAATACCACTAACACTTATTATCAGCGATAACCAATCAAACCATCCAGGGCTAGCTTCCGCAAATGTGCCAATTTGAAAATTAAATAGGCTATCCATCAAGATTCATTTTAATATTTATTACTTCCATCAAGACAGAAGCAAAATGAAACTGTGTATGCGCTCCAAAAAAACGCCCCTTTACAACAACATCTTTTCCTTCATATGTCTCAATTTTCACGTCTTCTCTTCGCGAACACAGCTGGACTTTATCAACATTATATTGCGTTGAATTAAATCCTTCATCTTCCTGACGTACTTCGCTATGCACGTTAATACTTTGTTCCAGATCCAAAACCCAAATTTCGTACTCTTCTGAAGGAAAATCATTTTCATCCTCTGAGAAGAAAGGAGGACCTGGATAACATTCCCGATTAATTTGACCTTTTATTTCAGAAACCACAGGTTCAAAGAAATAATTTCTGTTTCTTACTTTATCCCGAACCCAAGCTACATTCTTTTCAAGCTTAGTCAACACCTCTTTTACCTTTTTATACGCATCCAGTAACCTCTCCTCATTTATATTATCTCCATGAACAATTTGATTTCTCAGTGATCTTACAGATATGATCTCTGTTATAATCTCCGTGGTTAGTAAGCCGCTGGACAAGGCATCTTCCCACTTAAATGTATCATCTCGAAGTATATCAGATTCAAAAATCTCGTTTAAATTCTCCTCTACTTTATTCCAGAGCCCAATAAGCTTCTCAAGGTTTGCTTCCTCATAATCTGTTTTAAAATCAATATCAAATAGCCGAAGTATCAATATTTTTGATATAGTAAAATATGCCTTCAAATGCTCCTCATCCACGGAAAGTCCGGTTCCATCATGGTATAGCTTATTTCTGAGACGATGGTAATACTCGATGTCTCCAACATCAAGACCTATAATCTTTTCTCTAAAATAACGGTTTAATAATTCAAGATATGCTGAAAAACTATTATTGCAATCTTCAATTTCTCTTCTGGTTGGTCCTCTTTGACCATTAAAGTATTGCTTTGGAAGATTAAGATAAATCCTTGTCATTATCTCAACAGCATTATCTATGCTAATAAAAGCTATTCTTTTATCAAACGCAGAATTTAAACTAATATGTTGGGCTGCATGACTCAATAATTCTACAGCTCCAGAGGCCCAAACACTCATTAAATGACAGGATTAAACTAACCACGAATATATAAATTCACACACATCTGCAAAGTTTTTCTTCTAACTTTATTCTCATTCCAAGCACTACGCGCTATCAGCTCCCCGCTCACAGCCCCTTCTCTTTTCTGCAGATTTCTTCGTACTTTTGCACCTTGTTTTCTCAATAATCAGCACATTATGCAGGAACTTTCAAAGACCTATCAGCCCAGCGCTGTAGAAGAAGCCATCTACAAAAACTGGATGGAAAACCGCTGCTTTGCCAGCACGCCGAATGAAAAAGAGGCCTTTACCATCGTGATCCCGCCGCCGAACGTTACGGGGCAGCTACACATGGGCCACATGCTCAACAACACGATACAGGACGTGCTGGTCCGTCGTGCCCGCATGCTGGGTAAGAACGCCTGCTGGGTGCCCGGCACCGACCATGCCTCCATCGCTACCGAAGCCAAGGTAGTAGGCATGCTGCGTGAAAAAGGCATCAAAAAATCGGAGATCGGCCGCGAGGAATTCCTCAAATACGCCTTTGAATGGAAGGATAAATACGGCGGCATCATCCTGGAACAGCTTAAAAAACTGGGCGCCTCCTGCGACTGGGACCGCACCCGCTTTACCATGGACCCCAAATATTACGAGGCCGTGATCAAGACCTTTGTGGATTTTTACAACAAAGGCTATATCTACCGCGGTCTGCGTATGATCAACTGGGACTGCGAGGCCCGCACCGCCCTCAGTAACGAAGAGGTGATCTATGCCGAAGGCGGCGAACGCTCCTTTCTGTATCACGTGCAGTACGCCATTGAGGGTACAGACGAACACCTGGTGATCGCCACCCAGCGCCCCGAGACCATTCCCGGTGACGTGGCCGTGGCCGTGAACCCCAAAGACGAGCGTTATAAACACCTGATCGGCAAAAAGGCCGTGGTGCCTTTCGTAAACCGCGCCGTTCCCATTATCGGCGACGATTACGTGGAACTGGAATTCGGTACCGGCTGCCTGAAGGTAACGCCCGCACACGACGTGAACGACTACGAGATCGGTCAGCGCCACAACCTGCCCGTGATCGACACCATGAACGACGACGGTACCATGAACGCCGCCACCGAACTGGACTGGATGATCGGTATGGACCGCTTCGAAGCCCGTAAACAGTTTGTAAAACGCCTCGACGAGGCCGGACTGCTGCTGAAAAAAGAAGACTTCACCACGCGTATCGGTCGCTCGGAGCGTACCAACAGCGTAGTGGAACCCAAACTTTCGCTGCAGTGGTTCATCCGCATGAAAGACATTTCCGGACGTGCCCTGGCCGCCGTAGAGAACGACGAAGTACGCCTGCACCCCGCCAAATTCAAGAACACCTACCGCCACTGGATGGAGAACGTGAAGGACTGGTGTATCAGCCGTCAGCTGTGGTGGGGACACCGCATACCGGCCTGGTATTTCGGCGAAGGTGAGAACGATTTTGTGGTGGCCATGAACGAGACCGAAGCCCTGGAAGCCGCCCGCAGCCGCACCGGCAATGCAAATCTGCAGCTGAGCGACCTGCGCCAGGACGAAGACGTACTGGACACCTGGGCCAGCTCCTGGCTGTGGCCCATAGCCGTGTTCGACGGACTGGAGGATTACGATCCGCATACCGGCAAAATGAACCGCATACCGGCCGATCTGAAATACTACTACCCCACCGACGTACTGGTTACCGGTCCGGATATCCTGTTCTTTTGGGTAGCCCGTATGATCATTGCCGGCTACGAATACACGGACCAGCCGCCTTTCCGCGACGTGTACCTCACCGGTATCGTACGTGACAAGCTGGGCCGCAAAATGAGCAAACAACTGGGCAACTCCCCCGATCCGCTGGACCTGATCTCGAACTTCGGGGCCGACAGCGTACGTGTGGGCATGCTGCTGAGTTCGGCAGCCGGTAACGACCTGCTGTTCGACGAAAGCCTCTGCGAACAGGGCAGTAAATTCACGAATAAAGTGTGGAACTCCTTCCGCCTCATCAAAGGCTGGACCGGCGTAAACGAAGCCGCTCCGCAGGAGTCGAAAGATGCCGTGGAATGGTTCTCCAACAAACTGGCCCAACAGGTGGGCGAACTGAACGATCTATATACGCAGTTCCGCATCAGTGAAGCCCTGATGGCTACGTACAAGCTGGTTTGGGACGATTTCTGCAGTACCTACCTGGAGATCATCAAACCCAAAGAAGGCCGTATTGCACAGGAGACACTTGACACAACTGTTCACTTTTTTGAACAGCTGCTGAAGATCATGCATCCCTTTGTACCCTTTATTACCGAAGAGCTGTGGAAACACATCGCCGACCGTAAAGAGGGCGACTTTATCATGTTTGCCGCCTGGCCGGAGGTAAAAACGCCCGACCTTGCCATGCTGAACCGCTTTGAACAGGCGCTGAACACCGTAACGGCCCTGCGCAACTTCCGCAATGAAAAAGGTATATCTATGCGGGACGCACTGGAACTGAGCAGCACCGGTCACTTTGACCATACCGCCGTGATCGGCAAACTGGCCAATGTAGCCGCCATCAGCAAGGTAGATAGCAAACCCGAAGGTACCCTGGCCATCCGCGTAGGCACGCAGGAACTGTTTGCCCCGATCGGTGCAGGCATCAATGTAGAGGCCGAAGTGAAAAAATTACAGGAAGAACTGAACTATGCACAGGGATTCCTGCAAAGTGTGGCCAAAAAGCTGGGCAATGAGCGCTTTGTACAAAACGCCAAAGCAGAAGTGATCGAGGCCGAACGTAAAAAACAGGCCGATGCCGAAGCGAAGATACGCCTCATTGAAGAGCAGCTGCGCTCTTTACAGAACTAAAACGTATATACCTCTTTATACGAAAAACAGCGATACCCGAAAGGATATCGCTGTTTCGTTTTTATCATACACAACTGTCAACCTTTTACCTGGATCAGGTACGTGGTCAGTTCTTTATCGTCTGTGCAAAGATTCATGCGGGTAGCATTGGCATAGGTAACCCGGAAACGTCGTGCGGACTCTCCCGGAATTTTGCCAATGATGTACACTTTTCCGTCCACCGTTTCCACCCCGGTAAGCTCGGCCCGGCTTTTCTGCGCAATGGCTTCATAGGCCTGCGGCCCCACCCGGATGATCAGCTTATCGATCACCTGGAAACTGCTCTTTTCGGCCAGGTGCCCTTTTACCACCGCTTCGTCCACGGTATAGGTGGCCCAGGCTTCCCAGTTGCCGGCCTTGTTCAGGTACAGCACATCGCCGCCCATCATGGCCGCGGTCATCTTCTTTTTACCGATGGACTTGTTCACCCAGGTCACAGGCAGTTCGCCCAGGAACAGGTAACCTTTATACACGCTGGAGTCGGGATGATAGAGTTCTCTTACCTTGCCGTGATCGTGCGGACTGTTCACCACGCTTTCGTGCACGTCCGCCGCCTTCTGTGCCCGTACGGACAGGCAGAAGAACAGCAGCAGGCCTGTGAATAGAATGCTTTTTCTCATCATCAATCCCAGGTTTGTACTTCCTGAATAAAGTTTCCCATCCAGTGGTTCTGAATGGCCGTCATGCAGAGTACGGGTATTTCCTGTTTATTGTAGATCACCTTTTGTTCAGGTTCGCTGATCAGCTCCACGAAACCGCGTTCCTTATGGGCCACTACCATAATGAGGTCGATATCGTTCTCACCGGCATAGGCGGCCATATCGCGGAAATAGGTGGTGCCTTTACGCTGAACGGTGATCGTATACGGAACGCCGCGGTCTTTGAGCCACTGTTCGGCAAAACCTTTGTTCAGGGCAATTTCTTTGGCAATGAATTCATCTTCTTCGTAATCTTCGAACAGCACCAGTTCGGAGTTATACAGTTTATAGAACTGCTCGGCATAAGGCAGCAGGCGTTTGCACTGGTCGGAGTTATCGAGCTCGATCAGCACCTTTTTATAGCCATCCTCACGCGGGCCCTTGTTCTGTACAATGATCACCGGCACCGGCGACGAGTCCACGATGCGCAGCGCCCAGGAACCCAGTACGCGCTCGCCTACGCTCTGTATGCCATGCGTACCCATTACGAGCAGTTTGGCCTTTTCTGCTTTTACCGCCTCGCCGATGGATGTGAAAATATCGCCTTCGGGCATGGTAAAACGCGCCTCGATGCCGTAAGCATTGCGGATCTTGGCACAATGTACCTCCAGTACCGAACGGATAAACTCGGCCGTTTTATGTCCTTTTTCCAGTTTTTCCTTGGTCTTGTCGTCCAGCACATGGATCAGCAGCAGCTCATCTTTATCGCGCTGCGCAAACTTTGCGGCATGATCGATCGCTGTAAAACTCTCGTGCGAAAAATCGTTCGCCACGGCAATCACATTCTTAAAAACAGGTTCCATAATTCAATAGTTTTTCTAAAGCTAAAGATATGAAAAAAGCTCTCTTCCCGAAATGATTTACGTCAGCTTTTGTACTTCCGCTCCGCATTTCATATTCATTTAACACTATACGAAGCCGGGCGCTATACCTTGCCTGCCCCCTTTCCTGTTGGTCGATACGCCCCACTGCGTTCGTCTACAAAAAAGCTGTGTTTCTCTACAAAGGAAACTTTTGACGTTTTAAAAGTTTCCAATGCGAAAAAAGCTTTTTACTTTTGAAACGGTGGAAAAAAAGGAATATATAGCTGAAAAAGCTCTGCAGCTGTTCATGCGTATGGGCATCAAAACCGTCACCATGGACGAGATCGCGGCCCAGGCCGGCGTATCTAAAAAAACCCTCTACCTCTATTATGCCGATAAGGAAACCCTGGTGAACGAACTGCTCAGCGGGTTCCTGGACGGACACATCTGTGAACTGAAGATCGGCGCCACCGAAGCCTCTGATGCCATAGAAGAGTATTACACGGCCGTAACCCTGGTGATCCGCGACTATACACGCATACACCCCGCGGCCATTCACGATATACAGAAATACTACGGGAACCTGTGGCAGCGTATGCAGCAGCATTCCAAAGAATTTGTACGCAGTTTCGTGGAGGCCAACCTGCGCCGCGGCATTGCCGAAGGCCTGTACCGTAAAGACCTGAATGTGCCCATGGTGGCCGGGTTCTATTCTGTATTCGAACTCTCGCTCTTCCATATGATCGACACCCATACCCCCGTATTCAACCACATGGACCTTTTCCGGGAATACATCACCTATCACCTCTGTGCCATCACCAACGACAAGGGCCGCAAAGTGATGGAAAAACTGCTGAAAAAAGAATTCCGAAACAACTAAAAATCATATATGAATCCCCGACTACTTCTAATGATGCTGCTGTTGTTACCGTCCCTTGCCCGGGCGGGCGACAGCACCCAGACCTTTACGCTGAAACAGGCCGTGGAATACGCCGCACAGCACAATTACGCGGCACAGCTGGCCCTGAAGAACTACGAGATCTCGCGCAAACAATACATGCAGTATGTAAGCGCCGGGCTGCCCCAGGTGAACGGTACGCTTAACTATAACTGGAACATAGAACCCCAGGTATTCCTGCTGCCCGACTTTACCAATCCCAGTTCCGGTAACTTTATACAGCTGCAGGCCACACCACCCACCACCGTCACTACCAACCTCACGGCTTCCATGATCGTGGTGGACGGAAGTTATATTTACGGTGTGCAGGCCGCCAAAACTTATAAGGAACTCTCCCTGAACCAGCAGGAGAGCGAGTTGCAGAAAATAAAGCAGAACGTGACCCGGGCCTATTACAATGTACTTTTCATCGACAAGAACATTGAGGTACTTACCAAAACCGTGGAAAACCTGGATAAACTGGCTTTTGAAACAGAAGCGTATTTTAAGGAAGGGTTCCGGGAAGGCCTGGACGTAGAGCAGGTGGTGCTGAATAAGGACATTACCGTAAACACGCTGAACAAACTGAAAACCCAGCGCGAAAGTGCCCTGAACATGCTGAAAATGAGCATGGGCTTCCCGGTAGACAGTGTAATGAACACCAGCGACAGTTTCGAAAGCCTGGATGCCGAAAAACCGGTGGATTATATGCTGGACGCCTCCACGACCTTCGATCCGGCCAGCAATATCGATATTAAGGTTCTCGACCGCCTGTACAGGGTGAACCGCCAGAATTACCAGGTGGAATTTTCCAAGGCCTTTCCTTCGCTTTCGGCGTTCTTTCAATGGTCGTACGGCGGCTTCAATACCGATAAGAAAAGAGCGGTGTTGTTCAGTCCGGGCAATACGTATTACCGGGGCGGGACCCTGCTGGGCGCCACGCTGAACGTGCCCATTTTTTCGTCCTGGGGCCGTGTGTCCAGTCAGCAGAAAATAAAACTCGAGGCCGAAAAGGTACAGATACAGAAGGCCGAAGCCGAAGAGAACATGAAAATGGCTTTTAAGAACATAAAGGCCGAATACGTGAACAACCTGTCGACCCTGGCCAACGACAGGCGCAATATAGACCTGGCAAAGAAGATACAGGAAACCAACCGCACCAAGTTCCGCGAAGGTCTCATCGGCAGTTTTGAGCTTATCAACTCCGAAAACCAGTACCTGAACGCACTCAACGCCTATTACAGCACCCTCTTCAACCTGCTGCAGAACCGGCTCGATTACGATAAACTCACCAACAAACTATAAAAAACATGAAAAAGTTAAGCATTTATATACTGGCCGCCTTTGTGGTAGCTGCCTGCGGCTCTAAAGACCCCCGGGCCGAACTGGAGGAACTGAAAACGCAGAAACACGATATCGAAAAACGCATCAAAGAACTGGAGATACAGATCGGCGCCAGCGATACATCGGTACAGGAAGCCGTAGAAGTGGCCGTGATCGTGCCCGGTAAGATCCCCTTTACGGTTACGGATAATTTCCAGGGCGTGGTAGAGTCGGAAGAGAACGTGAACCTGAGCTCCGAAACCGGCGGAAAGATCCTGAAAATACAGGTAAAAGAAGGAGACATGGTGAGTAAAGGTCAGGCCCTGGCCGTGCTGGACGGTGACCTGATCGCCAAAAACATCGAAGAAGTGGAAAATGCCCTGGAACTGGCGGAAACCAGCTACCAGCGTCAGAAGAACCTCTGGGACCAGAAGATCGGCAGTGAGATCCAGTTCCTGCAGGCCAAGAACCAGAAAGAGAACCTGGAAAAACGCCTGAACACCCTGCGTACCCAGTTGGGCAAACAAACGCTGAAAGCTCCCGTGGCCGGCATGGTGGACAAACTTTTCCTGAAAGAGGGCGAAGTGGCCGGACCCGGTATTCCCGTATGCCGCGTGGTGAACAACGACCGCATCAAGATCACGGCGGATATTTCCGAGAAATTCGTGGGCCGTTTCAAAAAAGGCGAAAAAGTGAACATCCTGCTCACCGCGCTCAACGAGAACCTGGAAGGAAAGATCCGCAGCGTGGGCCAGGTGATCGACCCCAACAACCGTACCTTCAGCCTCATTGTAGACCCCGTAATGCCTAAGAACCGCGATATCCTCAAAGCCAATATGCTCACCAGCATCTCCATTGCCAGCTATACCAAACCCGATGCGGTGGTGCTGCCTACGAACATCATCCAGTTCGATCCGCAGGGCAATTTTGTGTTCGCGGCCGAAAATAACGTGGTGAAAAAAGTAATGGTAGAAACCGGCAGCAGCAGTAACGGACTTACCGAAGTTACCGGCGGACTCAGCGGTTCGGAAAAGATCATCGCCGAAGGCATCAAAAGCATCGAAGTGGGCGGTAAGGTCGTCATCCGTTCGCAACGCAACAACAGCGATACGCTTTCTGCAAAACCCTAACCTAATACAGACCTGCGATGAGTACGGAAAAAGAAAAAAAGAACCTGTTTAAGGAGTTCGGCCTGTCCAGCTTCTCGGTGGATAATAAAACAACGGTATACGTACTGCTGTTCATCATCGGGGTGATGGGTATGATCTCCTACATGAATATGCCCCGCGAGAGTTTCCCGGAGATCAAGCAGCCGACCATATACATCGGCACGCCCTATCCCGGTAACTCGCCCGCCGAAATGGAAGACCTGGTGACGCGTCCGATCGAGAAGGAAATAAAGACACTCAAGAATGTCAAAAAATTTACATCAACGTCTATACAGGATTATTCAACGATCGTTGTAGAATTTGAAAGTAATATCGATCCCAAGGTAGCCCTGCAGGACGTAAAAGATAAAGTTGACAAGGCCAAAAGTGAACTGCCGAACGATCTGCCCGCCGATCCGAACTGTTTCGAGCTCGACTTTTCAGAATTCCCTGTAATGACCGTGAACCTGGTAGGTGATTACGGTTACGACGAACTGAAGAAAAACGCCGAATACCTGCAGGACGAACTGGAAAAAATACCCCAGGTGTCCGAAGCGGCCATACGCGGACTGGTAGAAAAAGAAGTGGAGATCAGTGTGGACCTGCCCAAGATGGAAAGCATGGAGATCAGCTTCCAGGACATAGAAACGGCCATTGCCAACGAGAACATCAAACTTTCGGCCGGTGAAATATACAGCAGCACCCAGCTGGGCGGAGCGCGCCGTACCATCCGCATAGACGGGGAGGCCAAAGATCCGCTCGAATTCGAGAATATCATCGTAAAAGATGAGAACCAGCGCATTGTGTACCTGCGCGATATCGCCACGGTACGCTTCGGTCCGGTAGAGCCCACCAGCTATGCCCGCCTCGACGGCAAACCCGTAGTGATGCTCGACATCAAGAAAAAATCGGGCGAGAACCTCATTGAAGGCGCCAAAGGCGTACGCCGGGTCATTGCCGAGGCACAGGCCAACGTGTTTCCGAAGGGCCTGCGCGTGGTGATCACCGGCGACCAGTCGAAACAGACCAATTCCATGGTGGTTTCCCTCGAAAACAACATTATTGCCGGGGTAATTCTCGTGATCGGCGTACTGCTGTTCTTCCTGGGTATGCGCAACTCCCTGTTCGTGGGCGTGGCCATTCCCGTGTCCATGATCATGGGTATACTGCTGCTGAGCATGATGGGCGCCACCCTGAACATGATGGTGCTCTTTTCGCTGATCCTGGCCCTGGGGATGCTCGTAGACAATGGCATTGTAGTGGTGGAGAACGTATACCGCCTGCATTCCGAAGGTATGGACAAGGAAAGGGCCTCCAAATACGGTGTGGGCGAGGTGGCCTGGCCCATTATTGCGTCTACGGCCACAACGGTGGCGGCTTTCCTGCCCCTGCTGTTCTGGAACGACCTCATGGGCGAATTCATGAAGTTCCTGCCCCTTACGCTCATCATGACCCTCGGAGCCTCCCTGTTCGTGGGCCTGGTAGTGAACCCGGTGCTTACGGCACAGTTCATCAAACTGGAACACGAAGGGCAGCGCAGCGGTTCCCCGAAACGTTTCTGGATCATTACCGCCATCCTGTTCGTACTGGGTATCCTCTTCCTTTTTACAGTACGCTGGCTGGGCAGTCTGCTGCTGTTCTTTGCCTTTTTCAATCCGCTCTCCCGCTTCGTCATCAAACCTCTGGCCGACCGCTTTCAGTACCGTACCATGGTGAAGGTCGAGAACGGGTACCGCCGCTTCCTGCAGCTTATACTTAAAGGAAAAAGACCGGTATTCCTGTTCCTGGGACTGCTGCTCATGATGGTGGTGACCATGATGGTGTATTTCGGATCGAACCCCAAAGTACTGTTCTTCCCTGAAAACGAACCCCTGTACGTAAATGTATACGTAGAAACGCCGCTCGGCACCGATATTACCGAAACCGATGCCCTTACGCGCCGGCTGGAAAGCAAAGTGCGTAAAGCCGTTGAGCCGAATAAAAACGTGGTAGAGGCCATTGTGGCCCAGGTGGGCGAAGGTACGGCCGATCCGAACGAAGGCCCCTCCATGGGTTCTTCACCGAATAAAGCCCGCATCACGGTTTCGTTCCTGGCCTATGAAGACCGTATCGACTTTTCGGACGTAAGTACCAATAAGATCCTGGAAGATATCCGCGAATCGGTAAAAGGCGAGACCCAGGCCATTATCACGGTGGAAAAGAACCGCGATGGTCCGCCCGTGGGAAAAGCGATACAACTGGAAGTAGCTGGTAAGGATTATGATACACTGGTAAAAACTACGGAGAACATCCTGAAATTCCTGAACGCCTCCAATATTCCCGGTCCGGATAAACTGAAAATGGACCTGGAAACGGGTAAACCCGAAATTATACTGCACGTGAACAAAGACGCGGCACGGCGCTACGGCGTAAGCACCGGGCAGATCGGTATGGCCATGCGTACGGCCCTGTTCGGTAAGGAAATATCTAAATTCAAGGAAGGCGAAGACGATTATGAGATACAGCTGCGCCTGGCCAAGCAGTACCGCTACGATATACAGTCGCTCATGAATATGCGTATTACCTTCCGCAATATGACCTCGGGCCAGATCGTACAGGTGCCCATTAATGCCGTGGCCGGCATGGAAGATGCCTCGTCGTACGGTG
The DNA here is from genome assembly GCA_016742095.1 of Bacteroidia bacterium. GTDB lineage: Bacteria > Bacteroidota > Bacteroidia > CAIKAF01 > CAIKAF01 > JACVCJ01. The sequence goes on along the minus strand of JACVCJ010000017.1, from coordinate 40,625 downwards.
CCGTAAAACGCAAGGACATGGACCGCGTACTTACCATTTCATCCGATGTGAAGCAGGGCTACAACGCCAATCAGATCGTAGCCGAATACAAGGAACTGATGGCCGAATACAAAATGCCGGCCGGCTATACCTATAAGTTCTCCGGCGAACAGGAAGAGCAGGACAAATCTTCGCAATTCCTTATGATGGCACTGATCGTGGCCGTATTCCTCATCTTCCTGATTATCGTGGCGCAATTCAACTCCATTACGGCCCCGCTTATTATTATGTCGTCGGTGCTTTTCAGTACCATCGGGGTATTCCTGGGCCTGTTCCTGTTCCGCATGGACTTTGTGATCCTGATGTGTGGTATCGGTATCATTTCCCTGGCCGGTGTGGTGGTGAACAATGCCATCGTACTCATCGACTATACCAATGTACTGCGCGAACGCAAACGCGAAGAATTGGGCCTGGGCAAGAACGATCCGCTGCCGATGAGCGAGCTCATGCAATCCATCGTGGATGCCGGCGCCACCCGCCTGCGTCCCGTACTGCTTACGGCCATCACTACCGTACTGGGTCTGGTACCGCTGGCCATCGGTCTCAATATCGACTTTATCGGTCTGCTCAACAACGGGAACCCCGATATCTACATGGGCGGTGACAATGCCCTGTTCTGGGGCCCGATGTCCTGGACGGTGATCTTCGGGCTTACCTTTGCCACTTTCCTTACCCTGGTGGCCGTACCGGCGATGTACCTCATCAACGATAAGCTGAACGCACGGGTGCGGAAATGGACGGGGAAGAAGAAAGAAGCTGATAGCTAAGAGCTGACAGCCGGTACGTATCGTTTCAGGTATTTGGCTGTCGGCCACCCGTTTTAGAAGCCGCTCCGGAAAGGAGTGGCTTTTTTTGCGTGTTGGGAAGGCGTACGGCTTTGGCTATAAGCTTTTCGCGGAGGGATTACTGCGTGGTCCCTCCGCGCTTTTGAATGCATTCAACGCGCTTTCAGGACATAAAAAAATCCCGGAACAAGTTCCGGGATCGTATGGTACTTACCAGTGCGGGCGGAGGGACTCGAACCCCCATGCCTTGCGGCGCCAGATCCTAAGTCTGGTATGTCTACCAATTTCACCACGCCCGCGGGGCATCCTGAGGATGAATTGGGGTGCAAATGTAGCACTTTTATTCTGTCTGGCAGGCTATCGGGAAAAATTTTTCAGAAGTTCGAAACCTTCCCGTATCTTTGCACCCGTTTTTATCAAGATATAAATACCATTACGCATGAATATTGCACAGGAAAAACTCAACGATTTACACAGCAGGATCAAGATAAACATTACTCCCGACGACTATACCGGCCGCGTGGAGGAACAACTGAAAAAGCTGCGTAAAAACGTAAATATGCCCGGCTTCCGCCAGGGTAACGTACCTGCCGGACTCGTGAAAAAGATGTACGGTAAATCCGCCATCGCCGACGAAGTGGGTAAAATTGCCGTAAACAACCTGTACCAATATATCCAGGACAATAAGATCGATTTCCTCGGAGATCCCATCCTGGCAGAGGAAAGTCCGGCCCTCGACTTCGATTTCGGTAAAGAATACGAAGTGATCTACGAACTGGGCATCCTGCCGGAGATCAAACTGGAAATTCCCAAAGAAAAATTCCGTTACTACGAGATCGACATCGACCAGGATACCCTGAACGAGAACATCGACGGACAACGCCGCCGCATGGGCAAGAACGTAGAGGCCGACAGCGTGGAGGACGGCGACATGGTAATGGGCGAGTTTTTCGAGGCCGATGAGAACGGCAATCCCGTGGAAGGAGGCTTTTCGAAACAGACCTATATTTTCCACAACCGCATCAATACCGAAGAGGCCAAACAAAAGCTGATCGGCGCCAAAGCCGGCGACGTGATCGCTATTACGCCCCTCGAAGCCTATAAAGACGATACTACCGCCGAGATCTACCTGGGCATGAAGAAGGAAGAACTGGCCGAAAAGAACGCTTCTATGCGTTTCCGCGTGGAAAAAGCCAACCGTATGGAACAGGCCGACCTGAACCAGGAGTTCTTCGATGCCCTGTTCGGTGCCGGTAAAGTGAACAGCGAAGAGGAATTCCGCACGGAACTGTCGAACATCCTGAAACGCGATGCCCAGACCGAAGCCGATTTCCGCCTGCTGAACGATATCCGCGCCAAAATACTGGAAACACACAACTTCGAGATCCCCGAAGCCTTCCTGAAACGCTGGATGCTGATCAAGGAAGACGGTAAGAAAAGCGCCGAGGAGATCGCTGCGGACTTCGAAAACTCACGCGACGTGATCCGCTGGGAAATTATCCGTAAGAAAATTTCGGATGCCAACGATCTGAAAGTGACCGAGCAGGATATTCACGACCGCGCCGAAGCCATGGTGCGCAACCGCCTGGCCGAAATGGGTATGCCGCTCGACGATCATGAGCGCATCCACGCCATTGCCCACAACGTACTGGAAAATCAGCAGGAACGCGAGCGTATCGCCGCTTCCATCGCCGAAGAAAAAGTACTGTATCACCTGAAAGGCCTGGTGAGCACCGAGCCCGAAAAGATCGATTATAAGGACTTCTTTAAACTGGAAAACAACGGTTAATTCCACGTTAAAGATTTTACTTCAGCATACAGACCCCCGCAGAAATACGGGGGTTTTTTCATGTTCGGCAGCCCCGGGACCTATTTTGTCGAAACGGTACTCCCGTATTTCCGATTTCCTTTATATCTTCACTCCATAAATAAAATACAGATTAATTATGTTTCCAGCAGATGAATTTAAAAAGTATGCCGTAAAACATCATGGTTTCAGCAGCATGCACCTGGAGAAATACATGTCTACGGTAGAGGATATGACTCGCACGGTAATTGAAGAACGCCCGATGCCTTTCCGTGAGGTAGACGTATTTTCGCGCCTGATGATGGACCGTATCATTTTTCTTGGTACGCCCATCGATGACTATATAGCCAACATTATCCAGGCGCAGATGCTGTTCCTTGAGAGTGCCGATTCCACCAAGGATATCCAGATCTATATGAACTCTCCCGGCGGTTCGGTTTATGCCGGCCTGGGGATTTACGACACCATGCAGTACATCCATTGCGATGTAGCTACTATTTGCGTGGGTCTGGCCGCCAGTATGGGCGCTGTGCTGCTGTGCTCCGGCGCTGCAGGTAAACGTTCGGCCCTGCCGCATGCCCGCATCATGATCCACCAGCCTCTGGGCGGCGCACAGGGACAGGCTTCCGATATCGAGATCACCGCACGTGAGATCCAGAAACTGAAAAAGGAACTGTACACCATCATCGCCAGCCACAGCGGCAAAACCTACGAAGATGTATGGCGCGACAGCGACCGTGACTACTGGATGATCGCCGCCGAAGCCAAAGAGTACGGCATGATCGACGAAGTGCTCGAACGCAAACCGAAAGCATAGTCATAAAAACATAGTTATTTAACGTCCGGCAGGCGCCCCCAGTGGGCGCTTTGCCGTTTTTTACACATAGGGGTGACCGGAATACCCGGAATTGGTATTACTTTTGCACTTTATTTAGCCCGCCCTTTACAGAACATGGGAACGAAAAAGACGACAAAGGAGCACTGCTCTTTCTGCGGACGCAGCGAAGACGAAGTGCAGATACTGATAAACGGCAATGCCGATGCCCGTATATGCGATAACTGTGTGAACCAGGCCGATAAAATGGTACGCGAAGTGATGGGTATTCCCCAGGCGAACGGCCCTGCCCCGCGCAGCAACACTTTCAATAAGATCGAACTGAAAACCCCGGTGCAGATCACTGCCTTCCTCGACCAGTACGTGATCGGGCAGGAAACCGCCAAACGATCGCTGGCCGTGGCCGTGTACAACCACTATAAACGTATACTGGCCAAAAACAACGGCGATGATACCGAGATCGAAAAATCGAATATGATCCTGGTGGGCGAGACCGGCACCGGTAAGACCCTGCTGGCCCGCACCATAGCCAAAACCCTGAACGTGCCCTTCTGCATCGCCGACGCTACCGTACTTACCGAAGCCGGTTACGTGGGCGAAGACGTGGAAACGATCCTTACCCGCCTGCTGCAGGCCGCCGATTATAACGTGGAAGCCGCCCAGCACGGGATCGTGTTCATCGACGAGATCGACAAGATCGCCCGTAAAAGCGATAACCCCTCCATAACCCGCGATGTAAGCGGCGAAGGCGTACAACAGGGACTGCTGAAACTGCTGGAAGGCTCCGTGGTGGGCGTTCCCCCGCAGGGCGGACGTAAACACCCCGAACAGAAACTGGTACAGGTAGATACCCGCAATATTCTCTTTATCTGCGGCGGCGCCTTCGAAGGCATCGACCGTATCATTTCGAACCGTCTCGACAAGCAGAAACTTGGCTTTAAAACGGCATCGCAGAAATCGTCCATCAATTACGACAACCTGCTGCAATACGTTACTTCCACCGACCTGCGCCAGTTCGGACTTATCCCCGAGCTTATCGGTCGCCTGCCCGTGATTAGTTTCCTGGACCCGCTTACCCGCGACGTACTGAAACAGATCCTCACGGAGCCGAAGAACGCCCTCGTAAAGCAATATATCCGTCTTTTCGAGCTGGATAATGTAAAACTCAGTTTCGAAGACGATGCCCTGGAATTTATCGTGGAAAAAGCGGTGGAGTTCAAACTGGGAGCCCGCGGACTACGCGGTATCTGCGAGCGCATCATGACCGACGCCATGTACGAAATTCCCGGCAGTAAAGGCACCAAAAACCTGCACATCACAGCAGACTACGCCCGCGCTAAATTCGAGGCCAAAGCCCGCTGATCTCAGGCGCTGAGCCCGGCATAACGGGCGATCCATTTTACCGGTAAGGTTTCCAGTTCCTGTGAGGGATCGGCTTTGCTCTGCTCCAGCAGGTCGCGGAGTTTTGCCAGAGAGACCTCCGTGGGTTTCTGCGTCCAGCGCAATGCGGCACGCAATACCTGTGCGGCATAGTGATACGGTTCCGTAGCTCCTCCCCCGCGCAGGGCCCTTTGTAAATTCTCCAGTTCATAGGCCGCCGCCACCAGGTCGCCTTCGCCCAGGTAACAGCAGGTAAAAAGTACCCGCAGGTAAAAGGAATCGGAACTTTTGTCCTCCATTTTAAAATCGCGCACTAAGGCCTTGGCTTTACGGAATTCGTTGAGGTTCAGCAGTACCACCGAACGGATCAGTTCGAGGCGGAACAGGTAAGGATGTGCCTGCAGCAGCGACTGGAACGAGGCGTACATTTCCTCGAACTCCCGGAAAGAACCGGCTTTGGCCAGTGCGCTCAGGTGATTGAAGATACCGCCGATGCGGAACAGCTCCGATTCGGTATACCCCGGCAGGGAAAGGGTATGCGTAAATTCGGCCACGGCCTCTCCGTAGCGACCTATGATCATCAGTTCGAGCCCGATGGTAGCCGAAGCAAAATACATCTCGGACGCAGGCATCTGCCGGCATTTTTTCAGTTCTCTCTGCATACGGCGCAGGGTGGCGATCTTCTCTTCTCCCATTTCCAGGTACTGCCTGGCCTTCAGCAGGTTGTACGCCACGTCGGCTTCCACCCCGGCCGGTACTTCGTTAAAGACGGGCATCTGCGGCAGTACCGGTGCAATATCGTAGCCTTTCAGCGTACGGTAGATGAACGCTTCGCGGACGTAGATCTCCGATGCGGAAAGAGCCGCGTCGGCACGTGTCTGTTCTTTTAAGGTATGGATAAGCCCGCGGTATTCCTCTATGGCATTGCGCTTACTGAGCTTGTGACGGGCAAAGAAATCGGATTCGATACGCACGATCTCCTTTTGCAGGAAACTTGCGTGGGGAAACTGCTTCAGCAGCGCTTTTTTTTCGATCAGGAAAAGGTGATAAGCCCCCGCCTGCAGCAGACGGGAAAGGTAATTGAGCTTCAGGTACTGCAGCGCACGCGTATCTGCCGCTGCAGAGGCCAGGAACTGCTCCAGGTCTTCGGAAATAAGCCGGTATTCGTTCCGTATGATGTAATCTTTTTCCTTCGTATAACTGTCTTTGAAGACCCGGGTATATACCTCTTCCTTTTCGGGTTCGGGCTGTCCGTTCCTGAGGGCCCGCAGCAATATACCCAGTATGGTGGAACGTTCTTCGGTATGATCTTTTTTAATCACATTACGAAAACGCTTAACTTCTATATCACTAAGACACTGAAGCTGTTGAAACAATTTACTGACGGATGTGACCGGCGTCCTCATTATCACAAATTTACGATTTTGCGGGCGTAAGTGCAAAAAAAAGCCTTCTCTTACGGGAGAAGGCTTTCTGCAATAATACGGTATGTTTTACAATCCTACCAGTACCTGTTCAGGTGATTTTCCACCGAAAAGGATCAGCTGCGGATCTTCGATCATTTCTTTTACTTTCACCAGGAAACCTACGCTTTCTTTACCGTCGATCACGCGGTGGTCGTACGAAAAGGCCAGGTACATCATGGGGCGGATCTCCACTTTGCCGTTTATAGCCACCGGACGGTCCTGGATCTTGTGCATGCCCAGGATACCGCTCTGCGGCGGGTTCAGGATCGGGGGGGACATCAGGGAGCCGAATACACCGCCATTGGTAATGGTAAAGGTACCGCCGGTCATTTCGTCCACCGAAATTTTACCGTCGCGGGCCTTGATGGCCAGTTCCTTGATCTTTCCTTCGATCTCGTTCAGGGCCATCGATTCGGCGTTACGCAGTACCGGCACCATAAGGCCTTTGGGCGTACTTACGGCAATACCTACGTCTACAAAGTTGTGGAAGATCTGGTCTTCGCCGTCGATGATCGAGTTCACCGCCGGGAAGTGATATAAAGCTTCGGTCACCGCCTTGGTAAAGAAGCTCATGAAACCGAGGCTTACCCCGAATTTTTCCTTGAATTTCTCGCCATATTTAGCGCGTACTTCCATCAGGGCCGTCATGTCCACCTCGTTGAAGGTAGTGAGCATCGCGGTCTCATTCTTCACGGAAACCAGGCGCTGTGCGATCTTACGACGCAGTACGGTCATTTTCCTGCGCTCTTCGTCGCGGCTGCCGTCCCAGCTGTCGATATTGGCGGCGTTGGCGGCCAGACCGGCCGACATGAACTGCAGTATATCGCCTTTGGTGATACGTCCGCCCGGACCGGAACCCTGTACGCGTGAAGCGCTGATGTTGTTCTCGGCCATCATTTTAGCGGCAGACGGCGAAGGCGTACCCTTGGCATAACTGTCGTTCTGTGCCGGGGCTTTTTCAGCTTTGGGCGTTTCCGCCTTCGGAGCTTCTTTTTCGGCTTTTTGGGCCTCTTTTTTCGGCTCTTCGGCTTTAGGTGCCACCGTACCTTCCGGGGCTTTGGCCGAAGTATCGATACGGGCAATTACCGCGCCTACCTCTACTTTACCGCTTTCCACCACGATCTCCAGTACACCGCTTTCTTCCGCACTTACGGTAAGCGTTGCCTTATCGGAATCGATCTCACAGATCTCTTCGTCCTTGTTCACATAATCGCCGCTTTTCTTCAGCCAGCTTGCGATCTCTACTTCACTTACCGATTCTCCCGGACTTGGAACTACTACATCTAATGCCATAGTGTTGTATTTTTTTTGCCTTCAGGCGTTGTCATTTATGCGTTTACTTTTTCAAAAATCCGGTCCAGTATCGACTGCTGTTCCCTGGCCGATCGCGCTGCGGAACCGGTGGCCGGGCTGGCGCTGGGTTCGCGGCTGATCACTTCCAGGTCCAGGTCGCGCAGGGCACGGTTGGTGAACTGGCCGCGGATATACCACCATCCGCCCATGTTCTCAGGCTCTTCCTGGGCCCAGATCCAGCGGGTGGCTTTTACATATTTATCACGGATGCCGGTCACCTGCTCCATCGGGAAGGGATACATCTGCTCCATGCGCACGATGGCCGTTGAGTGATCGCCCGTTTTCTCGCGCTGGGCAAGCAGGTCGTAATATAATTTACCGGTGCAGAACACCACTTTCTCTACATTTTCGGCCGCGATCTCGTCGTCGATCACTTCGCGGAACTTACCGAATGCCAGTTCTTCCAGGGAAGACACACATTTGGGGTGACGCAGCAGCGATTTCGGTGTAAAGATCACCAGCGGCTTGCGGAACGGACGTTTCAGCTGACGGCGCAGTACGTGGAACAGGTTGGCCGGGGTGGTACAGTTCACCACCTGTATGTTCAGTTCGGCACACTGTTGCAGGAAGCGTTCCATGCGGGCACTGCTGTGCTCGGCGCCCATGCCCTCGAAACCGTGCGGCAGCAGCAGCACCAGGCCGTTCTGCGTGGTCCATTTGTCTTCAGCGGCGGTCAGGTACTGGTCTATGATGATCTGTGCCCCGTTCACGAAGTCGCCGAACTGAGCTTCCCAGAGCGTAAGGCCCTGCGGAGCGCCCAAAGCGTACCCGTATTCGAAGCCCATAACGGCATATTCGCTCAGGTGACTGTTGTATACATTGAATTTTGCCTGTTCAACGCCGAGGTTGTTCAGCGGGCAGTATTCCGATTCGCTGTCTTCCGATTTCACGATGGCGTGACGGTGCGAGAAGGTACCGCGTACGCTGTCCTGTCCGCTCAGGCGAACGGGAACGCCTTCGGCCAGCAGGGTGGCATAGGCCAGCAGTTCGCCCATGGCCCAGTCCAGGCGGGTACCGTCGGCCACCATAGCGGCGCGGTCTTCGTATATCTTCTGAATTTTACGGATGTATTTGAATTCCGGGCTCAGGGAACTGATGCGTTCGGCCAGCATTTTCAGCTTGTCCGCATCAAAACCGCTTTCCGGGCTTTCTTCAAACTCTTCGGGGGTGGCTTTGTGCATGCTCTGCCACAGTTCGGGCAGGAAATTACGGATCACCGATTTGCTGCGCTGTTTCGAACGTTCCATGTGCTCGTCGAGCAGGGCGCTGAAGCTGATCTCCGTTGCCGATACCTTTTCGGCGTCGATAAGGCCTTCTGCCGTAAGTTTTTTTACGTAAATGGCACGCGGATCGGGATGCGTATCGATGCTCTTGTACAGCTGCGGCTGTGTAAAACGGGGCTCATCGCCTTCGTTGTGGCCGTATTTACGGTAGCAAAGCAGGTCGATGTATACGTCTTTGTGAAATTTCTGACGGTATTCCATCGCTAACTGCATCACAAATACCAGGGCGTCGGGATCGTCGCCGTTCACGTGGAAGGCCGGCGCTCCGGTCACTTTGGCCACATCGGTACAGTAAATGGACGAACGGGCTTCGGTATAATTGGTGGTGAAACCTACCTGGTTATTGATCACTACGTGAATGCTGCCGCCGGTCTTGTAAGCGTCGAGTGACTGCATCTGGGCAATTTCGTATACGACTCCCTGCCCGGCAATGGCTGCATCACCGTGGATGATGATGGGACAAACCTTGTTCAGGTCGGTATTGAACTCGCGGTCCAGCACCGAACGGGAAATACCTTCAACCAGGGAAGCGACCGTTTCCAGGTGCGAAGGGTTCGGCAGCAGGCTCAGTGTAAGCTCTTTGCCTGCCATGGTCTGTACCTTGCGGGTATAGCCCAGGTGGTATTTTACGTCACCGGCCAGGTTCGGATCATCGTACTCATGGCCTTCGAACTCCACGAAAATATCTTCGTACGGTTTTTCAAAGATATTGGCCAGTACATTCAGGCGGCCGCGGTGGGCCATACCTACGAAGTATTTTTCAATACCCAGTTCGGCGCCTTTGTGTATCACGGCGTCCAGGCCCGGTATCAGGGCTTCGCCGCCTTCGAGGGAGAAACGTTTCTGTCCCACGAATTTCTTGCCGAGGAATTTCTCGAACAATACGGCCTGGGAGAGTTTTTCGTACACACGTAATTTTTCTTCTTTGCTGATCGGGTTACCGTTCTTCAGTACGTCGATACGCTCTATTATAAAGTCGATCTCTTCCGGTACGCGGATGTACATGAACTCGAAACCGATGGTATCGCAGTAGATCTTATCCAGGTGGGCAACGATATCTTTCAGTTTGGCACGGCCGATACCGATCTCTTTACCGGCATCGAATTCCGTTTCCAGGTCGGATTTCTCCAGCCCGAAATTCTCTATCGTGATCGGCTGCCCCCACTGGCGGCGCTGACGCACGGGATTGGTCTTGGTAAAAAGGTGACCGCGCAGACGGTAGGCATGGATCAGGTTCACCACCTTGAATTCCTTCGGGAACTCTTCACCGCCGCCGGAACCCGACGAAGGTTTCTGCGGAAAATGTTTCCCCGCAAATTCAATCCCTTCGAAAAACTGCTGCCAGCTTTCATCTACCGAATTTCTATCGTTCAGATATTGCGTGTAAAGACCGTCAATCGCACTCGGATCTGCATTGCCGGTATATGAATATTTATCCATGGATAATTAACCTTGCGAAATTTTCTGCAAAATAACGGAATTATTCCCTGATTTAAGAAAAAAATTAAGCTAAATAACTATAGAAAACAAAAAGCCGTCCTTTGCAGAACGGCCTTTTCTATTTATAACATTTTCAGTAGGTTAATTTCTTTTTCGTCCAAAAATCTCCATTTACCCCGTGGCAGGTTCTTTTTGGTGAGCCCGGCATAGGTTACGCGGTCCAGTTTCACCACCGTATATCCGAAATGCTCGAACAGGCGGCGTACAATGCGGTTCCGGCCGCTGTGGATCTCCACGCCGATCTTCGCTTTTTCGATCTTTCCCTTTTCGTGTACGTACTCGATCACGTCGGGTTTAAAGAAGCCGTCTTCCAGCACCACGCCGTTGCGCAGGGCATCGATATGCTCTTCTTTCAGATTCTTGGTCAGCTCGACCATGTATATCTTTTTCACGCTTTTGCGCGGGTGCATCAGTTTATCGGCCATTTCGCCGTCGTTGGTGAACAGCAGCAGGCCGGTGGTATTGCGGTCGAGCCTTCCCACTGGATATACGCGCTCCTTGCAGGCGTCCTTGATCAGGTTCATTACCGTGCGGCGGCCGCGGTCGTCGTCCATGCTGGTGAGGTAGTCCTTGGGCTTGTTCAGCAGCAGGTACACGGGTTTTTCCGGGCGGATATGCTTGCCGTCGAACTGTACATCGTCGGCCGGCTGTACCCGGTAACCCAGTTCGGTAACGATCTTTCCGTTCACTTTTACCACGCCCTGTTCAATGAACATATCGGCTTCACGGCGGGAACAGATGCCACTGTTCGAAATGAATTTATTGAGTCGTATGCCCGATTCGGCCAGGGCTGAGTTCTTTTTACCCGTACTCTTTTTAGCAGGTTCTTTGGGCGTTTCTTCCCTACGGGGCTTATACTCACGCTTAAAACCGTCGTTGGTCTTGTTGCGGTAAGGTGCTTTTTCCTTCGGGAAATCCGTAAAATCTTCAAAATCTTTTTTGGCGGCAGGTTTTCTGCCTGTTGTGGCCTTGCCGAAAGGTTTGGCGGAAGTACTCCGGGCAGCCGGATGGCTTTTACCCGTGTTTTTGGCGGCGGCAGAACGTGTGCCTTTGAACGCCGGTTTATCGGTCTTCCGCTCCTGCTTTGAAAAAGAACGTGCAGGACCTGAGTTTTTCGAAATGCTTTTACCGGGGCGGGTCGTACCCGGTTTTTTTGCTGCGCCTCTGGAATCTCCCGACTGTTGAGGGCCTCTTTTATTTCTCATATATATTTTTTTGGGGTGGCAAAGGTACGACAAATTTTCAGAACTGCAACACATAACTCTATAAACCAGTCAAATAAAGTATGTCTGTTGCGGCACGGCGTTTTTTGCAGTATACTTGCATAGTAAAGTTTAATCCCTGTTATGGCAAACAAGAAGAGTGCAGTTCGCCGTTTTTTTAAAATATCCGGCATTTTCCTGGGTATCATTGTTTTCGCGTTTCTCGGCTTCCTGGGCCTCATGAGCGCAATGGACTACCGTCCCGATCCCGTTGAATTCGTGGCCATCAGCGGCAGTTCCAAACCTTTTCCCGACAGTGCCCGCTCCTTTACCTTCCTGTCCTGGAACATCGGCTATGCCGGACTGGGCAAGGAAAGTGACTTCTTTTTCGATGGCGGCACCGGCGTACGGCAGACCAAAGAAATTACCGATAAGAACGCCAAAGGCATCTACGATTTCCTGCAGGCCAACGACAGCATCGACTTTATAATGCTGCAGGAAGTGGATAAAGACTCCAAAAGGACCTATTATATGGACGAATCGGCTTCCATAGCCGGACTTTTCCCCCAGCGCATCTCTTCTTTTGCCCTCAACTACGACTGTGCCTTTGTGCCGCAGCCCCTGGGCAATCCCTATGGTAAATGCGTGGCCGGACTGCAGTCACTTTCACCGTACGGACCGCTTTCTTCGCGCCGTATCGCCCTGGCGGCCGACGCTGCCTGGCCCGTAGGCCTGTTCATGCTGGACCGCTGCCTGCTGGAATGGAAATTCAACATGGGCAACGGCAAACAGCTGATAGTGTACAACCTGCACCTGAGCGCCTATGACGACGGCACCGTGAAACAACAGCAGATGGACACCCTGAAAAAGTACATCACGGCCGAATACAAAAAAGGCAATTACGTAATTGTAGGCGGCGACTGGAACCAGTACCCGCCCGACTATACCGTACCCGTTATGAAGCAGAAGGACGCCATTGCACAGATCGGCGTACCGGCCGACTTCCCGGAAAACGGCTGGCACTGGGGCGTTGACCGCAACACGCCCAGCAACCGCAAGCTCGAAACGCCCTTCGATCCGGAAAAAACGGACAAGATCGTGATCGACTATTTCCTCACTTCGCCCAATGTGCGCATCGACTGGGTAAAAACCAGCGATCTGAACTTTGCGTACAGTGATCACCAGCCTGTAATGATGCGTGTTACCCTACAATAATTGTGCTAAAAAAAGTTATTTTACATACCCCTGCGCAGTACTTTTCGTTTAAACACCTGAAACTACATTCAGGTATGTTCGGTTGTATACTCACTATCTCCCTCAGTTTCCTGCTGCAATCCTGCGGACAGGGAATGGCCAAACGGGAATCGCCTCCACTGCGGAACGATTCCGACACGGTGGTCGTGCGCGGCGTAAGTACGCTGAGCCTGATCGGGAATATCACGCGCTTCGAAAAAGAGATCCGCGCCTTTGAACATGCCGACAGTACGCAGGGTTACCGCAAAGGGGCCGTACTTTTTCTCGGCAGCAGCAGTATACGTTTATGGAAGACCGCCGGGGAAAGTTTCCGGCCGGCACACGTGATAAACCGCGGATTTGGCGGGGCCACCATTGCCGAGGTCAATTATTATTACCCGCGCATAGTGCCCAAATACCTGCCCCGGATGATCGTTTTTTACTGCGGCGAGAACGACCTGGCCCATGATGCAGCCTCTGTGGATTCGGTGTTTGCCGATTACCGACGTTTCTTTGATGCCGTGAACCGCGACCTGCCCGAAACCCGGCTGGTATTTCTCTCCGTAAAAGACTCGCCCTCGCGCATGCAGTGGAGCAGTAAATTTGCCGATCTCAACACGCGTGTACAGGCCCTGGAAAGCGGTTATCCCAATTTTAGTTTCGTGGACGTACGCACGCCGTTGCTCAATAAGAACGGGCAGCCCGATTCGGCACTTTTCCGTAAGGATATGCTGCACCTGAACGCCGAGGGATACACCCGCTGGGAAAAAGCGCTGAAACCCTCTGTAAAGGCCATATTACCCTGATCAGGAATTTTATTTATCTGTTAAAGTTTTGAAAATAAATTTTGAAAAACCGGATAAATAAGTAAACTTGCTTGTTGGTGATGAACACAAAAGCACTCTTTTTATCTCTCATTCTGGTAGCCCTTACCGGCTTTTCCGGGGTATATGCCCATGGAATAGACAGCCTTTCTGGTAAGGTGAGTATTTCCTGCTTTGAGAGACTGAACGAAAATCCCCTGCTCATTAACCGCAACGTGGAAACGGACGCCCTGTGCGAGAACGCCTGCCTGGTGCCCTGTTCCGCCAAAGAACGCGAGCAGGCCTTCCTGAAAGCGAACGTACTTTTCCCGCATGAGGACTACGATGCCGTGCGGATGTATACCCACTATTTTACGTACGAAAAAAGCGAGAACACCGAAGTGTTGTTCGCTATCTGCCGTGAATATTTCCCGCTGATCGAAAAACAGCTGGCCGAAGCCGGTCTGCCCAGGGAACTGAAATACCTGCCCGCGGCCATTTCGGCCATGAACCCATATTACATGGGTGAGAACGGCGGTAAAGGGATCTGGCAGCTTTCGTATACGCATGCGGTGCGTTACGGGCTCACGATCGACCAGTTCCGCGACGAACGTATGAGCGTATCGGCTTCTTCAGACGCCGCCGCCGCCTACCTGAAAGCGCTGTATGCCGAGTACCGCAGCTGGCCTATGACCATACTGGCCTTTTCGAGCAGTCCGGCCATCGTGAACAAGGCCCGCATCCGTTCCGGTTCGGATCAGTTTCCCGTACTGCTGAATGAAATGCCGGCCGAATACCGCAACCGCTATTATATTTTCCGCGCGCTGCTTTTCATCGGCGAGAACTTCGACCGCAACCGCATGCCGCTCATCGTACCCAAACTGATGGCGCCGTCGGAGACCGTGGTCTCTTCTGAAAAGATACACCTGGGGCAGATCAGCGAAGTGCTGCAGATCCCGCTGGACATACTGAGAGAACTGAATACGGAGGCCCGCAGGGAGATCATTGCTTCCGGCGATCCCATTCACCTGCCCATCGGCTACGGTCAGAACTTCCGCAACCAGCAACTGACCATTGCCCAGCACCGCGCATCTTTTTACTTTGAACCGGTGAAGGAAGTGGTACCGGTGAACCTGGACAAACCGGCTACGGCCACTGCGGCAAGTACCCCGTCCGGCGAACCCGTGACCATAAAAAAATACCATACGGTGCGCCGGGGCGAGTCCCTGAGCAAGATCGCCGCCAAATACCGCGTGAGCGTAACCCAGATCAAGACCTGGAACAACATGCGCAGTTCCAAGATCTACCCGGGTAAGAAGATCGTGGTGAAGGTTACCCGCAAAGCCGTGCAGGTGGACGCCCAGGAAGACCAGAACGTACGCCAGAACGTAACCATTGACCAGGGCGACGATAAAGAGGTGGATTTCGGGCCGGACTATACCAAACCGGCGCCTGCGAACAACAACAGTCCTTCGGTAACTAAAACAACAGCTACTGCGGCAAAAACCACCACAACTCCCAAAACGGGCAGCAGCTCCGCCAAGCCCGCAACCCCATCTTCGTATATTTATTACACGGTGAAGAGCGGAGATACGCTCTATGCCATCGGGCGCAAATACGGCGTTGCATATACGAAAATAAAGGAATGGAACGGCCTGCGCAGCGATGCCCTGAAAATAGGGCAAAAGCTCAAGATCAAAAAGAGCTGATCTCGTATATCCGTTAATTTTTTCCTAATTTATCTGCTTAACAAATCCTTTGCATTTCGTGGCATTTCCTTTGATCGGACCTGAATAAGATACTTATACAAATTCTTAAAAAAGGAGGACACGATGAAACGGATCTCTACACTTCTCAGCTGCGTTTTTATAAGCGCTGTGCTTTATGCACAAACTCCCGGAAGCAAAGGGGAACTGCTCCCCAATGTGGCGCCCGAAGCCAAAGATGCACAGGGCGCGGCCAAAAGTCTCGGTTTCGGTAATGCTCCATCCTATACCTGGAATTTTGTATACAACGGCTATTCCGAGGTATTCCTGCGGATACCCGAGCCCGGCATACACACCGTAATGATCGACGACCAGAGTATCACCGCATCCAGCGGACGTTTCCGTTTTTTTGACCTGCTGCCCGGCCAGAAGCACATTGCCGTGTTCCGCAACGGTACCCTCATGTACAAAGCCCTGATCCCCCTGCAGAACAACCGCCGCTATGTACTCGATTATTTCAGCGGTTACGGCCTGTACCTGCTGCAGACCGAAAACCTGTACAGCAATTTCGGGGGTAATTCCTACGGCGATGTATGGAACCAGATGTGGGGAAACATTTACCAGGGCGGTAACTACAGCGGTTATAACCCTTACCCCGGCTACGGGAACCCGCAGGGCGGATATTACAACAACGGCGGCTATAACAACTACAACAACGGGTACAATAACAGCTACGGAAATCCCTATCCCCCGCAGAACGGCATGGACGGGTATTACGGCAACGGCATCATGGACCCTGCTACCTTCCAGATGTTTAAACGCACGGTGGCCAGCCGCTCTTTCGATAACAACAAACTGGACGCCATACGCAGCCAGCTGAACCAGGGCGGTTTTACGGCCATGCAGGTAAAAGAACTGCTGGACCTGTTTAGCTTCGACAACAAAAAACTGGAGGCCGCCAAACTCTGCTATGCCAAATGCCCCGATAAACAGAACTACTTTATAACGCATACCAGCTTCACGTTCGACAATTACGTCAGGGAACTCAATGCCTATACGTCAAAAAACTAAAAAAGAAAAGCGGCTTCAGGGCCGCTTTTTTATGTGTATACGTTTTTAATTTTAGTATATACTACTGATGATATCCTCTTTGGTAAGGATATGTACGTTACCGCCCAGGTCCTGCACCAGCACCGCGTTACAGTCGCGGTTAATATGGCGTGACACTTCCTCCAGACCGGTATCCGCAGGCAGCAGCGGGAACGAAGCGCCCATTACACGGGCCACGATATCGGCCTTGTCTACCTCGCCGCTCAGCACTTTGCTCAGCACCTGGTTATCGCTCAGCGCACCTACAAAGTTGTTGCCTTCTTTCACGGGTATCTGGCTGATGCCGTATTTGTTCATGATGGCCACTGCGTCGGCAATGGAGGTATCCGGACTTACGGTGATCAGTTTTTTACCGGCATGGCGTTTTACGATATCTCCGGCTTTGGGCTTTTCTTCCTTCAGGAAACCGCGGTCGCGCATCCAGTCGTCGTTGAACATTTTGCCCAGGTAACGGGTACCGTGGTCGTGGAAGATCACTACCACCACATCGCCTTCCTTAAAGCGGTCTTTCATCTGCAGCATACCGGCAATGGCCGCACCGGCCGAGTTACCCACGAAAATGCCTTCCTTACGCGGAATTTCACGCGTGTAAATGGCGGCGTCCTTATCGGTCACCTTCTCAAAATGGTCGATCAGGCTGAAGTCTACGTTC
Organism: Bacteroidia bacterium; assembly: GCA_016742095.1. Taxonomy (GTDB): domain Bacteria; phylum Bacteroidota; class Bacteroidia; order CAIKAF01; family CAIKAF01; genus JACVCJ01. The sequence continues at coordinate 23,471 of JACVCJ010000017.1, read as the reverse complement.
TGTGGCAGGAAGTCTTCCCCGATGCCTTCGGTGATGTAGGGATAGATCTCGTTCTTGTCGAACTCACCGGTTTCCTTGTATTTTTTAAACACCGATCCGTAGGTATCGATACCCAGCACCTGTATGGCCGGGTTCTTCTCCTTCAGGTAACGGGCCGTACCGCAGATGGTACCGCCGGTGCCCACACCCACTACCAGATGTGTGATCTTTCCTTCGGTCTGTTCCCATATTTCGGGGCCCGTACTTTCGTAATGGGCCTGTGCATTGCTCGGATTATCGTACTGGTTAGGCTTCCAGGCATTGGGAACTTCGCTCACCAGGCGCGACGATACCGAGTAGTACGAACGCGGATCTTCCGGGTCTACATCCGTGGGACATACGATCACTTCAGCGCCGAACGCCTTGAGCGCATCCACTTTTTCGCGGCTCTGCTTATCCGTGGTGGTAAAAATACATTTGTAACCCTTGATCACGGCGGCGATGGCCAGACCCATACCCGTATTACCCGAAGTACCCTCGATGATGGTACCGCCCGGTTTCAACAGTCCGCTTTTCTCGGCATCTTCGATCATTTTCACGGCCATACGGTCTTTGATGGAGTTACCGGGGTTTACCGTCTCGATCTTGGCCAGTACCGTGGCGGGAATCTCTTTAACCACTTTATTGAGTTTCACCATTGGTGTGTTACCTATGGTCTGCAGTATGTTTTCGTAATATCTGGGCATCCTGAATGATTTTCAGGTGCAAAAGTAGGCATTTTTAAGCGACCAGCCTTAATGATAGTCGATACAATATACCATTACGCTGTTACCTCCCCCGTTTTCCTTGCCCTGGGAGGTTACGATGAGGTATTTGCCGTCGCGGCTGATGTCCATGCCCACGGGATAGGCATCCGCAGGGATCTCACATACCTTCTGCATGGTCTGTGCATCCAGGCATACCACCTTGCAGGCATTGTTCACGGCGGCAAACACATAACGACCGTCCGGCGAGAGGACAATGGTGCGTGCACCGGCGCCTACCGGGGTTTCATACCAGGAAGGTACGGGGACGTTCTCGTTCTCTAAACCCGCGATCCAGGGGTCATAGGCAATTTTTTGTACATAACCGTCACGGTTTACAGACAGGTACAGGTTCTCACCGTTAATGACCAGATGACGTACGTTCGGACGTTTTCCCTTCAGTGTGCCCAGGTATTTCTGGGTGGCGCTTTCGATCACGGCAATGCCCCCGGCTCCGCCCATTTTGCCTACCAGCAGGTATTTACCGTCGGGTGTAAAAACGGTACCGCGCAGGCAGTGCCCGCATTCGCTGTCGCGGTTCACCGCACGGTTGCCGAAGTTGAGGTCGGGCCGGTAGTCGATGATCACATTTTTCAGGTAACGGAACTGCTGCGGGTCTGCTCCGGAAATATCGATGATGCCCACCGTATTATCGCCCCAGTGCGTTACGGCAATGTATTTATCATCGGCCGATGCCGCGATCATTTTCGGCAGGGGCGCCGTAGGCATTACACGTACAATACTGTCGGTTTCCGTATCGATGATGCAGAGCGCACTCGGGTCCACGGCATTGGCATCGTAGGTGCGGCGGTAATAGGTAACCCAGAGGTAACGGCCGCCGTGCGAAAAGCAGCTTTCCACCGGTTTGCCCTGGAACAGGTTCTCTTTGCCGGCTTCTACGGTGCGGAAACTGTAGTCGAAATAATTCGTTTCCTTAAACAGGGAGGCATTTTGTTTTGTGAACGTATGCGGAATGACCCCGATCCGCTTAAAACTGTCCAGGCTGTATACGATGGTCTCACAGCCTTCGAGCGACTGTACGTAAAACTTGTCCTTTGCGTCGAGGATGTTCACCGATTTGGGCGAATGCACGTGCTCGTCGTATACGTCGTTCTTATGGAGATTTTTATCGTTGTAATGCTGAAAACGGTGCATCAGGGTCATTTCAACGGGAGCGGCAACAGGGGTACTCTTCTGCATCACAGGCACGCGGCGCAGGGTCTGGCCTATGAACAAGGGACTGATAAGAAAGGCCAGCAGGACCAGGATACTTTTGCGGGATTTCATTCTGTGGGTTATAACAGCCTGAAAAATACTAAAAAAGAGAGTTATACAAAGAATTTTTAAGCCTTTTTTAAAAATCTGCCGACCGCTACGTACCTGTTTAGTCGAATGATTTTGAGGCATTTTGTGAGATCTGGAGTATTTTAGAGAACTCTTCGGGACTCACATCCGAAATAAAGAAATTCACGGGGTCTACCGCTTCCCCGTTGATGTGCACCTCGTAATGACAGTGCGGACCGGTAGAAAGTCCCGTACTGCCCACTTTACCGATCAGCTGTCCGCGGCTTACCTGCTGTCCGGGTTTTACCAGTATCTGGCTGCAGTGCGCATACAGGCTCTGGTACCCGAAACCGTGATTGAGCAATATACAAAGTCCGTATCCGCCGCCACAGGGTTCGGTATTCACCGTGCCGTCTGCCGTGGCATAAATGGGTGTGCCGGTGGGCGCTGTAAAGTCGATACCGGCATGGAATTTCTGGGTTTTATACACCGGGTGCACGCGGTTGCCGAAGCCCGAGGCAATTTCGGTAAGGTCTTTTACATGCACGGGCATAATAGCCGGTATGGCGCGCAGGAGCTGTTCTTTCTGCTTTGCCAGCTGGAAAAGCCGGTCGTAGGACTGCGACTGGGCCACGATCTGTGAAGAAAGATGATCGATGCGCTCTTTGGAAAAAGTGACCAGTTCGTTGTTGCTGAGTCCCTCGAACTTTACATAGGGACCGGCCCCGATCTCGGCCATGGTACCGGGCAGGGGTTCTGCCTCAAAGATGGCGCGGTACAGGTTCTGATCGCGGCGGCGCAGGTCGGTGAGCACCTTCTCGTTCAGTTCGGTACGCTTGGAAAGCAACTCGTACTTAACCCGCATATCTTCGAGTTCCCGGGCCGTTTTTTTCTCGGACGGAGAAGCCAGGAAACGCCAGCCGGCCAGGATCACCACCCCGCCGAATACGATGCCTGTAGCCAGTATCCAGAGCACCCGGCCCAAAATTTCGCGGGGCTTGGGCTTTGCCGGTTCATAACGAAGGGTGTCGGGGTTATATATGTATTTGATCTTTTTCCGAGCCATGACGCCGTAAAATTCTTACAATCTTTACCGAAATCACATGTTTTAGCGTTACATTTGCCGCATTTTCAAACAAAAGTAAATTTATTTTACAGAAAATTTCCGAAAAAATCTCATACGCATGAAAGCGAACCAGGTACGTCAGGCATTTCTCGATTTCTTTGCTTCGAAACAGCATCATATTGTGCCGTCGGCGCCTATGGTCGTTAAGGGCGACCCCACACTCATGTTCAACAACAGCGGTATGGCCCCGTTCAAGGATATTTTCCTGGGCAATGCCCCCATACAGTTCCCCCGGGTGGCCGATACACAGAAATGCCTGCGCGTAAGCGGCAAACACAACGACCTGGAAGAAGTGGGCGTAGATACCTATCACCACACCATGTTCGAGATGCTGGGCAACTGGAGCTTCGGCGATTACTTTAAAAAAGAAGCCATTGCCTGGGCCTGGGAACTGTTGACAGATGTGTACAAAATTGATAAAGACCGCCTGTACGTAACCGTTTTTGAAGGCAGCGAAGCCGAAAATGTACCTTTTGACCAGGAGGCCTACGATACATGGAAGCAGTTCATTGCGCCGGAACGTATACTCAACGGAAATAAAAAAGACAATTTCTGGGAAATGGGCGATGTGGGTCCCTGCGGCCCCTGTTCCGAGATCCATTACGACGGCCGTTCCGACGAAGAGCGTGCAAAGACCGACGGTGCCAGACTGGTAAATGCCGACCATCCGCAGGTGATCGAGATCTGGAACAATGTATTCATGGAATTTGAACGCCGTGCCGACAGATCGCTGGTGAAACTGCCCAAACAGCACGTGGACACCGGTATGGGCTTTGAACGCCTGGTACGCGTGCTGCAGAAAAAACAAAGTAATTACGATACCGACGTTTTTTCAGGCATCATTGCAAAGATCTCGGCCCTGAGCAACAAAAAATATGTAGCTACGGATGCTAATCCCAGCGATGCAGAAGAAAAGATCAATATCGCCATACGGGTGATCGCCGACCATATACGCGCTATTTCCTTCTCCATTGCCGACGGACAGCTACCTTCGAACAACGGGGCCGGCTATGTGATACGCCGTATCCTGCGCCGCGCGATCCGCTACGGTTACCAGACCCTGGAAATGAAAGACCCCTTCATGTACCAGCTGGTGCCCGTGTTGGTGGAAGAAATGGGCGGCGCTTTTCCCGAACTGCGTTCCCAGCAGGAACTGATCGGCAAGGTGATCCGCGAAGAAGAGACCGCTTTCTATAAAACACTCGAAACCGGTCTCAGCCGCATCGGGAGCCTGATCACAGAAACCCGCCAGGCCGGTAGTCATGTACTGAACGGACGCGCCGTTTTCGAACTGTACGACACCTTCGGGTTCCCGGTGGACCTTACCGGGCTGATCGCACGGGAGAACGGCCTCAGCATCGATGAAAAAGAATTCAATGTAGCCCTGGGCGAGCAGAAGGACCGTTCCCGCCAGGCCACGGCCGTGAGCCTGGAAGACTGGGTTTTCCTGCGCGGCAGTGCCGAAGAACCCGGCACCACCGAGTTTGTTGGCTATACGCAATTACAGGCTAAAACCGAAATACTACGCTATCGTAAAGTAACTGCCAAAAATAAAACGCAATACCAGCTGGTGTTCAGCGTAACGCCTTTCTACGCCGAAGGCGGCGGGCAGGTGGGCGATACCGGCATACTGCAGTTCGAAGGCGGGGAACAGGTGGCCGTAACAGGCACACGCCGCGAGAACGGAGTGATCATCCACACCACCGACGTACTGCCTAAGAATCCGGAAGCTTCATTCCTGGCCCTGGTAGATACGCCCAAACGTAAGCTGACACAGTGCAACCACAGCGCCACACACCTGTTGCATGCCGCTCTGCGTACCGTTCTGGGCACGCATGTGGAACAGAAAGGTTCCCTGGTGAATGCCGATCACCTGCGTTTCGACTTTTCGCATTTTGCCAAGGTAAGCGACGAAGAACTAAAACAGATCGAGCAGCTGGTGAACCGCCAGGTGCGCAACAATATCCCGGCCGATATACGTGTAATGCCCATCGCTGAGGCTAAAAAACTGGGCGCCATGGCCCTTTTCGGCGAAAAATACGGCGATGAGGTACGCGTGGTTACCTTCGATAAAGACTACAGCATTGAGCTTTGCGGCGGTACGCACGTGAAGGCCACCGGCGAGATCGGACTTTTCCGCATTGTTTCCGAAAGCGCGGTAGCTGCCGGTATACGCCGTATAGAAGCCATTACGGCCGATAAAGCCGAAGAATCGGTAAACGAACAGAGCGACACCCTGCAGCAACTGAAGAATATACTAAAAGCTGCGGGAAGTCCGCTGAAACAGGCTGAACAGCTGGTGGCCCGCGAGGCCGAGCTGCAGAAAGAACTGGACCGCCTCAAACAGGCCGAGACCCGGCGCGCCAAAGAAGAACTGCTGTCCAAAGCCGAAACGGTGAACGGGGTACGCCTCATCGCCACGCAGACCGAACTGGGCAATGACCAGATCAGGAGCATCGCCTTCGGCTGGAAAACGGACGAGCAGAACCTGGTGGCCGTGTTCGGCAGCGGCAAGGACGGCAAGGCCTCCCTGAGCGTATTCGTTTCCGAAGATCTGCTGGCACAGGGCAGGAACGCCGTAGCGCTGGTAAAGGAAATCGCTTCCGAGATACAGGGGAGCGGGGGCGGACAACCTTTCTTTGCCACGGCGGGCGGTAAGAATCCCGCAGGCATACAGGCCGCGCTCCATAAGATAAAAGAATTGGTATAATGATAGAAAGGCTCCTGCGGGGGCCTTTTTTGTTTTAAGCAATACCCGGATTCGTTTTTTCAAAACAGCAAACAGAACGTTTCGCTTTATTACTATACTAAAATGGCTTTCAGGTCCTTTTTTTATATCAATCTAAATAGTTCACATTCAGAAATAAAATAGAACTCTAACTACCAAAATATTGTAAATATTCCGCAACAGGATACCCGCTTTGATTTTTTACATAGTTTTGGAATCTATCATACCAGAACGTTTGAACCCTCCTTTTCAGCATACCCCTGTCCGATATGGCCCCATTATACCCCGGGCTTTCGTTCAAAAACGTTTTCCTGCTGTAATCAATTATCTATTCATATGCGAAAACTGAAACTTGCATTTCTATTTCTATCGTGGTAACGGCATGAGCGAAAAGATCAGCTTTATCAAACAATAAGCAAAACGCACTGTTCAATGCATATACGAAAAGAGGAGCTCAACGGCTCCTCTTTTTTTACATCACTGTAAATTGTTTAAGATCTGTAAATCCCGGCCGGTTTTTACAATTTTGTGTATATTTCCTGAAAATAGGATGTATGAAATGGCGCGGACGTGAACAAAGCGGCAATGTGGAAGACCGCAGAGGTATGGGCAGAGGCCTTTTAGCCGGTGGAGGTATCATCGGTATCATCGTGGCCCTGATCACCGTTTTTATAAGTAAAGACCCATCGGCACTGGTGCAGCTGGCCGAACAGCAGACCACTCAGCCAATGAGCGCGGAACAGAAGGCCGCACAGGAAGACCAGGCCGAATTTACGGCGGTGGTGCTGAAAGACACAGAGGACGTATGGGATAAGCTTTTCCCGGAATATTTCCAAAAAACGTATATACATCCGAAGCTGGTACTTTTCAGCGGTTCGGTACAGTCGGGCTGCGGCGGGGCCTCTTCGGAGACCGGCCCGTTCTACTGTCCTGCCGATAGTAAAGTGTACATAGACCTTAGCTTCTTCGATGAACTGAAGAGCCGTTTCCGGGCACCCGGCGATTTTGCCTGTGCCTACGTAATTGCCCACGAAGTGGGTCATCACGTGCAGAACCTGCTCGGCACCTCGGGCGATGTAGCACGCATGCGGGGCCGGGTAAGCGAAAGCGAGTACAACCGGATGTCGGTTAAACTGGAATTACAGGCCGATTTTTACGCGGGGGTATGGGCGCATCACGCGCAGAAAATGAAATCCATCATTGAAAAAGGCGATATCGAAGAGGCGCTGAACGCCGCCAATGCCATCGGTGACGACCGCCTGCAGAAGGAAGCACAGGGTTATACCGTTCCCGATGCGTTTACGCACGGCACTTCGGAACAACGTATGTACTGGTTTAAAAAAGGATATGAATCGGGCGACGTACGCCAGGGCGATACCTTTTCCGCACGCGGCCTGTAGCGCTCAGCCTTTCGCTTTTACCTGCTCGATAAAATTCGTAGTGCTGTACCCTTCGATAAAAGGAATGACCTTTACTTCGCCGCCGGCTGCCTTTACAAAGCTGGCTCCCACGATCGTATTTTCATTATAATCGCCGCCTTTTACCAGTACATGCGGTTTTACGCGTTTGATGAGGGTCTCGGGGGTATCCTCGTCAAAGATCACCACGGCGTCCACAAACAGCAGGGAGGCCAGGGCCAGGGCACGGTCCTCTTCCTTATTCAGGGGGCGGTCCTCGCCTTTGAGACGTTTTACCGAAGCATCTGAATTGAGGCCGACGATGAGTATATCGCCCAGTTCCGCGGCTTCGCGCAGGTAGGTAAGATGCCCGCGGTGCAACACATCAAAACAACCATTGGTGAACACCACTTTTTTCCCGATGAATCCCATGCGGTAGGCATAGCGTTCCACATCTTCTCCCTCGGGAAACTTACTTTGTATGATATCTGCTAATTTCAAGATTTTCGCGTATTAATTATTGGCAATATTACTAAAGAAATCGTTCCGGTGATGATAAAAAGCAGGGTTTGTGCTCCCCAGATGATCCAGCCAAAGCTGACGCCTTCGGCGGTATTTACCCCGTACTGGGCCAGTGTTTCGCCCAGCAGTACCGGGTATGCACCGATGCCGCCCGGGGTTACGATCATACCGATGGTGCCGAAGGAGAATACGGCCAAAGCCGCTCCGGGTCCCAGGTCGCCCATGCCTTCGAAAGCAAAAAAGCCGATGTACAGCATTACGTAGTAGCAAAGCCAGATCCCGGCCGAATAGGCAATGAACAGGAAGGGGCGCTGCAGATGACGGATGCTTTTGAGCCCGTCCAGGAAACCGTCTATAAATTTACGCAGTCCGCCGCTTTTTTCTTCGGCCTGCTTTTGTTTTTTACGGATGAACAGGAAATAAAATCCCGCCATACCGCCCAGCATCACGGCGATCATTACGGGCCAGAACCAGGGCCGGCCGGCCATATCGGCCACCGGGGCCAGTATACTGGTCCTGGCATAGCCGTATATGCGGTCAAATTCCAGCACAAAGGTAAGGGCAAAGGCCAGGGCCAGGAAAACCAGATCGATGATACGTTCCACCACCACGGTCCCCACGGAGGTCTGTACGGGTACCTTATCGTAGTTCTGCACGATACCGCAACGGGCCACTTCGCCGCTGCGGGGCACTACCAGGTTAAAGAGATAGCCCACCAGTATGGCCGCAAAGGCATTGGCGGTACGCACTTTATAACCGAGGGGTTGCAGAAGCTGGTTCCAGCGCAGGGCGCGCAGCAGGTGACTGAGCAGTCCTACCAGCATGGCCAGCACCACGTAAAAATAATCGGCTTTGGCGGCGTGCATTTTCAGTTCTTCGAAAGGCACGTTGCGCAGAGAAAACCAGGCAAGAAAAATACCCAATCCCCCGAACAGGAGGATCTTCAGCACACTTTTCAGCCTGTTTGCGGCCATTAACGCAGTTTATTGGTTTCGGTATCGGGGAAGATCACAGAGGGTTTGAACGTACGGGCTTCTTCCATGCTCATGGAGGCATAGGCCACGATGATCACGTTATCGCCCACGGAAACCTTACGTGCTGCGGGACCGTTCAGGCAGATAACGCCGGAACCCCGCTCCCCTTTTATCACATAGGTAATAAAACGTTCGCCGTTCGTATAATTGAAAATATGCACCTGTTCACCTTCCAGCAAATTGGCCGCATCCATCAGATCTTCGTCAATGGTAACGGAACCGATATAATCCAGGTCGGCTTCCGTAACCTTTACGCGGTGTATCTTCGACTTTAGTACTGTAACTAACATAGCGGCTGCAAAGGTACGCAATATTTGAAGGCCGAACCAAAAAATTAACACTCCCTGAACCAGGGGCTTCCGGGGCTTTCTTCCTCCGGCGCAGGCCTCAGGGCATATATATGACTTTGGCCCGAAGGGCAGCGTTTTTCTTTTAACGCTTCTTTGCATCTGTATATGCTGAAAATGCCTACTTTAGAGCATGTTCACACCTGTACGCAAATCCCTCGTTTTTGTCCTTTCCGGACTGTTCTGCCTGCTTTCGCTTGCAGCTGCCCACACCCGTTTTTACCGCTATCCGCTGCTGCGCAGTATCGGCGATCCGGTAGACAGCCTCAACAGGGTGCGGGTGTACTACAACGGGCCCATCAGCAATGTGTCCGGACGTAACACCACGGCCGACGGCTATAACCTCGGACTGAAATACCAGTGCGTAGAGTTCGTAAAACGATACTACTACCAGCATTACAAACACAAAATGCCCGATTCGTACGGACATGCCAAAAGCTTTTACAACAAAAGCCTGTCCGACGGCAGCTACAACAAGGCCCGCAATCTTACCCAATATGCCAATCCCTCGGCTACGGCGCCGCGCACGGGCGATCTGCTCGTGTACGACGGCAACAACTGGAATCCCTACGGGCATGTGGCCATTATTTCGGCAGTGCGCACGGATGAGGTAGAGATCATACAGCAGAATCCCGGCCCGGCGGCATCTTCCCGTGAGACATTTACACTGACGCAGAAAAACGGCACCTATAAGATCGAGGGAAGCGGTATCCTGGGCTGGTTACGGAAGAAATAAAGCTAAATAAAGAGACTTTTCCGCCGATAAAATAAATAATTTATCTTTTTAGTTATACAATATTATTTTCGTTCTTTGTTATATATACTACAGGTTGACTTACAATACCTGTATCCTGACTGTTTTTACACTGTTTCTATCTAAAATCTATCTATTCCAAATGAAAAAAGTATTCTTCCTGCTCCTTACAGGCCTGTTGTTTCTCCGGGTACATGCACAGTTAAGCGATGCTTCCGCAAAAAAACTGAACAAAGCTGTAGAAGTATTTAAAAGCGGGAATTTCGATAAAGCGATCGCCGATGTAGAAAAGGTGCTTGCCAAAGAACCGGAAGACCAGGTATGGAGCCTGCTGGCCCAGCTGTATATGGTTCGCGCGCAGAACCGGAAGACCAGCCTTCCCCCGGCTCTTTCTTCGGAAGCCTTTGCCGGCATGCTTTCCGAAGCTCTGTGGAAGATAGATAATGTGAAAAACGATACGGGGTCGCGTACCATCAATATTTCTCTGCCCACCAAAGAATCCTGGGAAATGAAACAGTTCTTCATTCGCGCCCTGTACCAGTCCGAAGCGGAATTTCTCTGGATCTATTACCGGATGCAATACCTCGACATCAAGCATACGGCGGATATCGATCCCGGGGCCCTGAAGGTCTTCGAGAAAGCCGAAGCAAAATTCCAGATCAAGGACTATAACCAGGCGGCCGTTCTTTACCGCGAAGCCCTGGCCATACAGCCCGATTACTACAAAGCATCGCTGTACCTGGGCGACGCCTATTACCTGAAACAGGACTACGACAGCGCCATTAAATATTTCGATCTCTGTAAAAAACGATTCCCCTACGAAATGGAACCGGCGAAATACCTCACGGATGCCTATTACAAATCGGCCCGTTACGAAGAGGCACTGGAAGCCTGTATCGACGGACTTACGCTGTTCCCCGAAAAAGGCATGATCGCCAAACTGGAAATGATCGCCGAAAAACTGGACCGGAACTTCAATTACCAGTGGGTAAAGCGGGGTGTAGAGCCTGCGAAGGCACTCAGCGACGATAAGACCAAAGTGAGCGGAGCCTGGAAAGTATACCTGGACGCCGCCCGGCAGGCCTATACCAACAAACTGGTGGAAGGCGCCCTGGAAGGCGATATGCTGCTGGAAGGGACGCGTTACCCCGAGGTGTATGCCTGGAAAAAAATGCTGGAAAGCGAATACGGACAGGCCGCTGAATTTACCCGCGCCCGCGAAGCCATGAACGCCGGCTACCTGGAGCCCTACGTACTGCTGATCCAGTACCACATGAATTTTCACACACAGTGGATCCATTACAAGAACAGCCCGGACAACAGGATACACTCCTTCTTTACTGAATTTGTGCTGAAGTAAGCAGGCCCGTTTCTTCCTCCAGTGTCACATTGATCAGCCGCGCCGGACTACCCGTGAACAGCTGTGTAAGCATCACTTCGGGGAACGAAAGCGCCCGTTCGCTGCCGTTCTCGTACCACCAGTAGGAGTAGAGCACTTTGCCGTCCTTTTCGAGCAGGGTGCAGTGGGCCGGTTTATGTTCGTATGTGCTGATGTAGTCCCGCAGCACGTGATATCCGCTGCCCGTCCAGCAGAGCATGGGCGAATGGGAAGCCGTTTTTATATAGATCAGTTTCCCTTCCTGCTGTATTTTATATACTTCGGGGTTTATCCATTCCCCGCCCGCTGTAGACAATCCCTCGAGGATGCGACTGTACTCCGGTCCTTTTTCCATACGCAGGCTGAGCGCCCCCGCAATGATCATAAGTATACCAAAAATAAAAACAGGTATATACGAAGATCCCGGCCGCACTTCGCGGTAAGGCGTACGGGGCTTCATAAAACGGAAAAGCAGGAACAGGGGCAGCAGTATGTAAAGCGCAAAACAGCTAAGTCCGATGAGCTGGTGCAGCAGGTTTTCTTCTGTATTTCCCGTAAGCAGCAGGATCAGTATGCGGCAATAATTAGACAGTATTATACAAAATAAAGCAAGCGCAAAAACCAGCAGGTATTGCATATACGAAAAACGCCGGCCGCTTCTTTTTTCTTCGAGGCTGAGCAGGGCCACGGCACACAAAAAGCCCGTACGTAACATGGAAAGTCCCATACAGGCCGTATCCACACTGATGCGCCTGCCGGAGATCCAGAGATGTACGCCTTCCTGCTTTTCGATGGACAGCACATCTTTCAGGCTCAGGTAGGCCCAGGTACAAAGTTCCTGCTTTATCTCCACGCTGAACTCCATGATGAGTTTATCTGACACACTTGTACAAAAAATAAAGAGCAAAAACGCCCCTGCGGAAAAACGGCCGGTATGCAGGTAAAAAAGCAGGATACCCGTCAATACCAGGGCCAGCGATAGCGTAGAGCGTGTAAAGAGTTGCCAGGAGCAGAAGAACAGCAGCAGCACCAGAACGGAAACTCCGTAGTACATACGTGGGGACGCAGGCCTTGAAGCATATACGAACAGAAGGGCCGCGCCCAGTAATACGGACAGGTTGGAGCCCAGGCCGGTCTGTAATGTGCGGTAATTGACGAGCAACAGCAAAAAGTAAAGCAGGCCTGCAAGAGGCACTGCTTTTACCTTTGGAACAGGAATAGAACGCAGGTCGGCATTAAAGAGCATAGTTCTTTCTTCTTTTTCGTATATAGTACAGCAAACCGGCCGCGGAGAGAATGATCAGGGCCCATTCGTGCGGTTCGGGCACGGCTCCGTGATTATTCATGGACGCATTGCCCAGGGTGTTCTCATTTTCTGTGATGCCCGTGCGTTCGTAGTCGGCATCGGTCTCCAGCACCAGCATAGAGCTTACCGGGCTCACGATATGGGCATCTTCCGCCAGCGCCACATAGGCCCTGTTGTGCTCCGACGTATCGGCTTCCGCGCCCAGGTGTTCCTGCAGCACGCGTCCGTAGGCATACAGGCGGTAAATATGATCATTGTCCGAGGGCAGCGCTTTTTCAGCAGAATCGGCCAGGGAAAGGGAAAGCTGCGCGTCCTGTATATGGATCATGTCCCCGCTGTCCGCATACACCGGGTAACTGTGGGTACTTACCAGTTTCAGCGCTTCTTCCGGACTTACGTTCATCACCTGTGCATAATGCTGTTCGCGCAGCGTGTGCCAGTAGGGGCTCAGCTGCGGACCGGTATTCAGTACGCGCAGCCCACGTGCCCGGCCCCCGTTGCGGGTCTGTTCCAGGAACGCGCTTCCTTCCAGTTCATCAAAATTGGGGGAAAAATCGCCGGAACGCGTAACCAGCAGGTCTCCGGCAGACAGTGCATAAAGAGCGGGCAGTGTGTAACGGTATGCGGAATACGCTTTCCATACCTCTTCAAAATTTTCGGCATGGAGGCGTTTTTTACGGCCTTCTTCCAGTACGTACAGCGGCATGTCCTTCACCGTATCCAGCCAGCTGCGCGCTTCGGCTTCCGTCCAGGCGGCATTTAGATCCAGCACCACGGCTTTATAATCTGCCGGGCGGGTTTCCGTACGGGCTTCCTGCAAAAGATATCCACGATCTTCCCAGCGGAATACCTGCGGCTGCAACACGCTTTTATCCAGGCTCAGCGTCCAGGCCTGCACACCGGAAGTTTCCCGGTAGAAACCCTCTTTTTCCCGCTCAAAATGTTTGCTGCTGAACTCCGGTACGGCTTCCCCGGCCACACGCACCCGCGTTACAGCATCTGCCGAAGCCAGGTCCGGCCCTTTAATGCCGATGCTCTGGTACAGCACCTTATCGCCCTGCACACGGAGCGGAGTGGTGACGCCGATCTTAAAACGCCGCGGAGCTCCTTCCACTACGGGGAACACGCGTACTACGATGCGGTTTCCCTCGCGCCACTGCAGCAACGCGGGATCGCGCCTTTCCACACCTACTACCTGGTCGTAGGCGGCCCCCGCCTCGCTTTTGGAAGCCAGTACCGCCTTACGTTCGATACCGTTCACCCATAAAGACAGCGAAGAAGCCACCGATCCTTCGGGCAGGCGGAAAGCATAGAGGGCCTCTCCGTTCCGTCTGTACAGGTTTTCCGTCTCCAGGGTCAGTTCAGTATAGGCAAGGCGGGATCCCGGGAAAATGAGCACATCTTCGGTAAGTGAAAGGGTGCGCAGGTTCTGCCCCGACCAGAGGCGGCGCTCGGTTTGCAGACGTTCGCCGAAATTGGCCTCCAGGATGCGGATGCGGTCGTCTTTCGAGGACAGGGGCTCTTCTACAAAGAGATAGGCCAGGTTCAGCAGGGGATCATGTATTTTGCGCTCATTATAGTTAAGGGTATTGCCAAAAGGCCCCGACAGATCGAACGTGAAAAAATTATCAGATCCGGTGTACACCAGGTCCTTCTTTAGAATAAGCGCACTGAAATAATCCGGGGCCAGCTGCTGCGAAACGCGCACCCATTCGGGCAGATCGCTGCCGGAAGAAAAACGGCCGGCATTCGCGTAGCGCTTAATTTCCGATGCTTTGTGCTGCATGGCCAGGGTAAAGAACACGATGAAAAGTCCGGTCGTACAGAAGCCACTGATAAAAGCGGCCGGCCCGCGTCCCTGCTCTGTAAATACCGCATACAGCCCAAAACCGTGCAGCAGCAGGATAAACCCCGGGGCAAAGCCGTGCAGACCGATGCCCAGTACAATAATTCCAAAGAAACTGTGCGGCAGGTAAGGCAGCAGGAAAAACGCATAGTACAGCATGAGCCAGAGGCTGACCCCGTTCACAAAACCGGCCAGTGCGCGCAGGAAACGCGACGCTACATCCCAGTACAGGATCCAGGAAGAAAGGCAGAACAGGGCCGTGACCAGGTACACCCAGGGCGGCAGGTTCTCGAAAATGTTGATGAACAGGTTACAGCTGAAGCAGCTCAGGAGCCAGAGTGCATACACGAACGGGAGATACACCCGACTTGTATTCCTTTCGCGGAAACAACGTATGAGCCAGAAAATACTGTAGCCGAACGCAAATACCAGGTTGGCGGTCACGATGCGGAAAAAACTATCGTCATTGCGTTCGATCATAAAAAGTGCAAAGCCGTAAACGGCCGATGCCAGGAGGGTAAGTAGAAGTCCGGCAATAACACCGGGTTTGCGGAAGTGGGTCTGAATCGTTTCCATTTTTATTATTTAAAAGCACTTTGAATTTCAAAGTTTATGGGTAAAAAAATTTTACTTTAGTTTTTTCAGCAGTTTTTCCAGTTGCTGTATATGTTCTTTAAAGGCCTTATTGCCCTTTTTAGTGATCTGGTAGGTGGTATTGGTCTTTTTGCCGATGAATTTCTTCTCCACCAGCAGGTATTCTTCTTTTTCGAGGGCGGCGATGTGCGAGGCCAGGTTGCCGTCGGTAATGCCCAGCAGCTCCTTGAGTGAATTGAAATCCATACGTTCGTTCACCACCAGGGCCGACATGATACCCAGCCGTACCCTGCTTTCAAACGCTTTATTGAGATCATTTACATTCATCCGGAACTTCCGTTTTTGCTATAAGGGCTGCAATATACGCACTCTCAGGACCTGCGCAGGTTGGCAAACCCGTAAATAATATGAAAAAGGCCGAAACCGATGCTCCAGAACAGCAGTCCCTTGCCCAGGAAGAACAGGCAGAGCAGTCCGAGCAGAATTTCGGCATAGGCCAGGTAGGTAAGGTCCTGCAGCGAATAGCGGCTTGCGCTGAACAGGGCCAGTCCGTAAAACACCAGCATAGAGGGCGCAATGTACCATACATCACCCCGCCACAGGAAATACAGGCTCATGACACCGCCGATGGCCAGGGGCAGGCAGAAATTGAAGGCCAGGTTCAGGGCCGGGCGCGAAAAAATGCTGTGCCCTTCGCTGCGGGCCGCACGTATGGAAAAATACAGGCTCAGCACCACCGCCAGCAGCAGGGTAAGCAGGCCCAGACCCAGCAATTTGAGGGTAAGCAGGTCGAATATGGCATAACCCGTTCCCCGGGTATAGAGCGGAACGCTGTCTTTTATCAGGAACCAGGCCAGACCGGCGCTGCCCAGGGCCAGCAGGCCGATAAGGATACCGCTTAAGCCGCCGAGCGAGAAAAAACGCCCCGATCTTTCCATCATTTTACGGATGACCGCCAGTGATTCCAGGTATTCAGTTTCTTTTTCCATAAAGCACTTTGAGATACAAAGCAATTAAAAAAAAGTGTTGCCTGCAAATTTTATCTTCAAAAAAAAGCGTGAAAGAAATGTTAATCCACCATAACCGGGTAACGTTCAATGATCTCGCCGAAGGTGTCCATCAGCTCATTGACATTATCAGACGTTACCAGTTTCATACGATAGGCCTTAAAATCGGGTATCCCGCGGAAATAGGTGGCATAATGCATGCGGGTTTCCATAATGCCCATGCGTTCGCCTTTCCACTTCATGGCCATTTCCAGGTGGCGGCGGGCCACTTCTACCCGTTCGCTTACGGGCGGTACGGGCAGCAGTTCGCCCGTTCGTATATACTGTTTTACCTGGCGGAAGAACCAGGGCGCACCGATACTGGCGCGGCCGATCATAACGCCGTCTACCCCGTAGCGTTCCTTGTATTCCACGGCTTTCTGCGGACTGTCGATATCGCCGTTGCCGAAAACGGGAATGTGTATGCGGGGATTGTTCTTCACTTTTGCGATCAGGCTCCAGTCGGCCTCGCCCTTGTACAGTTGTGCGCGGGTACGGCCGTGTATGCTGATGGCCTGGATGCCGATATCCTGCAGGCGTTCGGCCACCTCTTCGATGTTCTTGCTGTCCTCGTCCCAGCCCAGGCGGGTCTTTACCGTTACGGGCAGGCGGGTGCTGTCTACCACGGCTTTGGTAAGGCGCACCATCAGGTCCACGTCTTTGAGTACCGCGGCGCCGGCACCTTTGCACACCACTTTTTTCACCGGGCAGCCGAAATTGATGTCCACCAGGTCGGGATTCACCGTTTCTACGATACGCGCGCTTTCGGCCATGGCTTCTTCGTCGCCGCCGAAGATCTGTATGCCGATAGGGCGTTCCATTTCATGAAAATCGAGTTTCTTACGGCTCTTCATGGCATCGCGGATCAGGCCTTCGCTGCTGATGAACTCCGAATACATAAGATCGGCGCCGTATTCCTTGCAGAGCACACGGAAGGGCGGATCGCTCACATCCTCCATGGGTGCGAGCAGCAGCGGGAAATCCGGTAATTGTATGGAACTTATGCGGGGCATTTCGGGTACAAAAGTACTACAAAGTTACGACACACACATATAAAGCGCTGTCTGCTGCTTTTTTACTACCTTTGCGGCAAAGATGTCCGCAATGAAAGTAAGCAAGGAAACCGTAGACCGTCTGGCCGAACTGAGCCGCCTGGAATTCAGCGAAACAGAAAAGGACCAGATCCGCAACGACCTGGAGAAGATCGTGGGTTTTGTGGAAAAACTCAGCGAGCTGCCTGTGGACAATGTAGAACCCCTGGTGTACATGAGCGAGGAACAGAACGTGACCCGCGCCGATGTACCGCAACAGGTAATGGGCCTGGAAGAGGCTCTGAAGAACGCCCCCAGGAAAGACAGCGATTACATACGCGTGCCCAAAGTACTCGAGAAAAAAGATTAAGCGTTCTCGGCCACCACTTCGGTTACGCCGGGTACCATTTTTTTCAGCAGGTTCTCGATGCCCTGTTTCAGGGTAACGGTGCTGCTGGGACAACCGCTGCAGGAGCCCTGCAGGCGTACGGTGACCACGCCTTTATCAAAAGACACGAAGGAAATTTCGCCCCCGTCGCTTTCCACGGCCGGTTTCACATATTCGTCGAGCGCGGCAATGATCTGTCCCGATACGCCTTCGGCATTCAGGTCGTCGATGCTTACCGGTTTTACCTCTTCGCGTTTGGCGGGCATCATTACAATAACGTCCTTACCTTCCTGCAGCCAGTTCTTCAGGAATTCGCGCACCTGCGGGATGATCTCCGTCCAGGAAGTGAACTCTTTTTTGGTGATGGTGACAAAATTATTGCACACGTACACACTGCGCACAAAAGGAAATTCGAACAGGGCCTGCACCAGCGGTGCGCCTTCGGCTTCTTCGGCGCGCAGGTATTCGGCGCTGTTCTCGGGCAGCATGAACACATTGGCCACAAATTTCAGCGTGGCGGGGTTGGGCGTGCTTTCGGCATATATTAAAACGGGCGTTCCGGACATGATCTTTAGAATTAAAGTGCAAAGATACGGGTAAATCGCTAAACGAGCCTTATTAAAATCTGTGCAGGGCCTTTCCTTCCCATAGAAAAAAGCTATGGCCCCATAGAGACCGCAAGGAATGCCGGAGCAACTCAAATATTGCCTACCTTTGCTCTTAAACTGATACACTATGCCGGTAATATTAGCCGTTCGGGGTAAGGAACCCCAGCTGGGCGAAAACTGTTTTGTGGCTCCCAATGCCACCATCGTAGGCGAGGTAAGCTGCGGTAACGAATGCAGTTTCTGGTTCAACGCCGTGGTGCGCGGCGACGTACATTATATAAAAATGGGCAACCGCGTGAACGTACAGGACAATGCCGTACTGCACTGCACCTACCTGAAAGCCCCCCTGAACATCGGTAACAACGTAAGCATAGGCCACAGCGCCAATGTACACGGCTGCACCATACACGACAACGTACTTATCGGTATGGGCGCCATCGTTATGGACGGGGCCGTGGTAGAAAGCAACAGCATCATAGCTGCCGGATCGGTGGTACTGGAAGGTACGCATGTGCCCTCCGGTTCTGTTTTTGCCGGGGTGCCCGCTAAAAAAGTGAAAGACATCACGCCGGAAAAGATCTCGGGCGAAATTGACCGTATTGCCGGCAATTACGTGATGTACAGCAGCTGGTTCAAAGAAGAAGAGGCCCGCTAAAACCGTCACTATGCCACAGATACAGGATACAAAAGAAGAACCGCCGTTCCGCCTCAACATTTTCGGGGGACAGAACGTACATCCGCGCCAGGCCCTGGTATACCTGCTGGCCGTTGCGAGCGGCATCCTGTTCCTGATGTTGCTGCTGCTGTTCGTGCGGCACCTGTACATACAGTCGCAACGCGAAGATTTCCAGATGATGCTGGAAAGCGGGCTTATCGTAAAGCCTTTCCTGCCACGGGCCTTTGTGTGGAGTACCCTGCTCATGATCGGGTCGGGCATCCTGGTGGCCTCCTGCAACCGGGCCTTCCGCAGAGGAACCCTGCGCCGGGCCTTTAACAGCCTGGCCGGAGGCATTGTGCTGGGTATTGCCTTTGCGCTGGTTCAGTTGCTGGCCTGGATACAGCTTTTTTCACAGGGGGTCTTCTTTTCCGGCGGATACGGCGGAGGCGCCTACCTGTACTTCTTCTCCGGGCTGCACCTGCTGCACGTTGTGGCCGGCTTTGTGCTGCTGGGCGAACGCCTGTATACCTTCCGCAGACACCAGAGCGACGCCGCCGATGAACTTATACTCACCACCAATCCCTTCGAACTGGTAAAAACGCGCGTGGCCGCCTTCTGGTGGCACTATACCGACGTACTCTGGCTCGTACTTTTCCTCGTATTTACTTTTGTATTGTAGCTAATTCCTTCAGAATGAGAGTGGAGGGCGCATTGTTGAGCCATACGCTCTGTGAATCCACCAGTTTTCTCCAGCTTTCGAGACTGATCAGCATCAGGTCCTGTGTGGCCAGGAATTCCTTTTCGATCTTACGTTCGTTGAGCAGGGTAATATGATTGGGCGAAACCTGCTCGATGGCCCGCACCGACTCGCGCAGCGAAGGATGGTTCTTTATGCTGCCCGACGCGTCCAGCACGGTAACCTGTGCCCCGGCGTTATGGATCAGTTTCTGGGCATAACGCACCAGGAAGGCGTCGTTCGGGCCGAATACCGGCACAAATACCTGGTCTATCTTTTCCAGTTCTTTATCTACCAGTATGCCCACGGGCACCTGGCTTTTGGCCAGGATAAGGCGCGTACGCTCGTCGAAAGGTGAATTTTCGAAGAGTTTTTCCTTACCCGTAAATTTATTGATGAGCGAATCGGGATTGATGATGCGCGTGGTAAATCCCAGCACTTTACCCAGCAGGCTTCCTTCGAAAATGGACTGCCCCAGGCCTACCAGCAGCAGGTCGTAATCGCCCTTGTTGGCTACGTCGGCAATATCGGCATCGATATCCGAAGATGCCTTGAACAGCGTGGTGATCGGCTGCTGCAAAGCCTCCGATTCGGCAATGACCGGCGCAAAGCTCTCCTGCTCATACTCCTCCATATTGTAATTGTTGATGTCGCCGGCCGGCGTAAGGTGCATGGCTGTAACAGAAGCATTGCCGTTGAGCCTGCGCACAAAACTATTGGCGAGCTTCAGCAGGGTGCGGGCCCGTTCGGGGTTGCCGAAGGACACCAGTACTTTGTATTTGCTGAACTGACTGATCTCTTCGGGGATGGCGTATTCCTTGCGGCGGAACACACGTTCGATCAGGTCCAGGGCCGGACCCGTCATAAAGGTGGTTACCAGGGCCATAATAACCATCATGGCAAAAATTTCGGGCGTGAGTACGCCCAGGTCGTACCCGATGTTCAGCACCACCAGTTCCATGAGACCGCGGGTATTCATCAGCGCCCCGAGAGTAAGGCTGTCTTTCCAGTTCTGTCCTACGATACGTGCGGCAACAGCGCTGCCGGCAAATTTACCGGTCACGGCCACGGCCACGATCAGGGCGGTCACCTTCCAGAGATAGGGATCGTTGAGCAGTCCGATCTGTGTACGCAGTCCCGTGAACACGAAGAACAGCGGCAGCAGCAGCACCAGGGCCACATCTTCTACTTTTTCGATGAAAATATTGCGGAAACGGGCATTCTCCGGCATGATGGCGCCGGCCATAAAGGCCCCGAACAGGGCGTGTATACCGATAATTTCGGTCACATAGGCCGAAAGAATAAGTGTAAGAAAGAAAATGGCCACCACGGGTTTGCTCAGGTTCTCCCGCGAGGAATGCAGTTCGCCCACCCGTTTCAGGAAGGGGCGCACCACTTTCAGCATTACGAGCACATAGGCGGCGGCCAGCAGGATCACGTACAGTGAACTTACCATGGACCCTGCCTTTACAATGGCAATTACCGCGGCCAGCAGGCACCAGGCGGTGATATCATCGGCGGCGGCACAGGTAATGGCCATGGCCCCGAGCCGGGTCTTGTTCATACCCCTTTCCTGCACAATACGCGCAAGTACCGGGAATGCCGTAATACTCATGGCTATACCAAGAAACAGTCCGAACGACAGGAACTGTACGCCTTCCGGGGCAAACGACTGATATACGAAATAAGCCAGGCCCATCCCCAGGGCAAAAGGAATGATGATACTGGCATGACTTACCACTACGGCCTCGTGGGCGCGGTTCTTCAGTACCTTAAGGTCGAGCTCCATACCGATCACGAACATGAAGAGAATGAGACCGATCTGGCTCAGTATCTGCAAATTCCCCATGGATTTAAGCGGGAACAGCTGCTCGGAAAGTCCGGGGAACCAGTGCCCGAGCACGGAAGGCCCCAGTACGATACCCGCAATGATCTCTCCGATCACCGAGGGCTGTCCTATTTTTTTAAAGATCCAGCCAAAGAGGCGTGCCGCCAGGATAATGGTTATGATCTGTACCAGCAGTATGGCCAGGGGATGCGTAACATTGTGCAGCATGGAATCAGTAAATTCGGTCCAGTTGCTTTTGCCCGAAGCGGTTTCTACCACGTTGCGGCCGGCTTCCTGTTTATTCCCTGCCACCACGATGAGATACATAAGCAGGGAAAACACACTGATGGTACCTACATAAAAGATCAGATTTCTGTATTTCTTCATAAAATCCTGTACTGTTTAAACCAGGGCCGGTATCTATTCGGCACAAATATCCGGGAAAGTAGCGCTATCCTGTATGTACCTGTGTCTCGCCGCATGTTTTTCTGTAATAAGAACCTGAAAAAATGTAATGAATTTATAGTCTTACTTTCTGGAGAAAATCGTTACGGAAAGCAGGACTGAGTGTAAAGATAAGCGGTTTTCCGTTGCGCAGCAGCGCCGAAGTGATCTGATCGTGTGAAAAGAACTGTACATTCCGTATCGCGATCAGTTCAGCCTTGTTGATGCGGCAGAAGCGGTCTTCGGGCAGGATACCGTTCAGCCGGTCGAAACTGATGTTCTTCAGCGTGAGTTCACTACCGTTCTGCAATACGGCCTTTTTATCACGGCTGTCGCCGGGCGAGGTATAGATGTATTCGATCTGGTCGAAAAAGAGTATGGCCTTTCCTTTATCGGTATTGATCTGGATAAAGCTGCGGGGCGGTATATTTTTTTCGAGCCGCTGCTGTGCTTTCTGTATGGCGGTCTCGAGGCGTTCGCGGGTGACGGGTTTCCGGATGTAGTCCACCGCGTTGAGATCGAAGGCCTCGGCGGCAAACTCCCTGTAGGCCGTGGTAAAGATCACGGGCACTTCTTTCAGGATATTGGCCACCTGCAGGCCGTTGATCCCCGGCATTTCGATATCGAGGATACAGAGGTCGAACTCCAGTGAAGGCGCTTCATCCAGCAGTTTCTGCGGGTCGTTGAACGCCTTTACCACTTCCACGCCGGGAAGTTGCTCGCAGAGCATTTTCAGGTAGGTCAGGCCCGGCAGCTCATCATCCAGTAACAGGCATTTCAAGGTAGTCAAGCAGATTAATTTTTAGTTGTGCTATGTATACGTCTCCTTCGGTATATCGCTGCAGGCTGTATTTATCCCGGTACAGTATCCGCAGCCGCTGTTCCAGGGCATTGGAACCGATACCGCTTTTTTCCTTGCGGAAGACCGGTTTACCCGATATTTTGTTGGACACGGTAAGCTGGAACTGGTTATCGCGGCATTCGAACACGACCGAAATAAAAGCGTCGGCGCTCTGCAGGTCGGCATGTTTGAATGCATTTTCGATCAGGTCTACCGATACCATGGGCGCCAGCACCTTCTGGGCCAGCAGCGGATCGTTCTCGCGCAGGCGGGTCTTGACATTGAGCTGGAACAGCGGGCTTACCTTGATCTTGTTGATCTCGATAAAATTCAGGGCAAAGCCGATCTCTTCGGACGGACTTACAAAACCGTTCTTGCTTTCATAGAGAATGTAATCGAGTACATGCGCCAGTTTATCCAGGGCAAAATAGGTCTGGAAGGCATGCGATTGTATCGAATTAAGTACGTTCTTGAAAAGGTGCGGGTTGAGGCGGGCGTCCAGGGTTTCGAGCTGCAGGGTGTTCACACGCGTTTCCAGTTCGCGGAAGCGGGTTTCGAGGTCCTGCTTTTCTTTTTCGGAATTCCTGGACCTGCGGCGCCAGTACAGCAGCAGGAACAGGCTGCCGAAAAGGCCGGCGGCCAGGAATGCACTGATTATGACCCAGGTATTTGTGTCCTGCATAAATGTGTAGGAAAGTGCAAAGATACCTTTTTTATACGGCAATACGAACCGGCATCAATGTCGGCAGGGTCTCCCTTTTACCGGAACAGGCCCGGCAGATCGCACAACGTT
>JACVCJ010000016.1 GCA_016742095.1 Bacteroidia bacterium | reverse complement strand
GCACACCACATATCCGCCCGGACCGGGGAATACGTGCGTCGGGTTCTGACCCGTGCCGGTGGTTCCGTCGCCGAAATCCCAGTCGTAGCTTACATTCAGGCAGGTCGGGCCACCGCTGGCTCCGAAGAACTGGAAGTTACAATCGGCCGTAACATTATACTGGAACGAAGGACTCAGATCGCAGGGACAGGGCTGTGTTTCGCAGTTCACGAAAATTTCCTTGCAGATCTTTTCGCGGCATTCCTCTCCCTGAGCATTGGTGGCGATCACCTCCAGGCATACTACGTATACGCCCGGACCCGGGAATACGTGCGAAGGATTGGCGCCTGTGCCGGTGGTTCCATCGCCGAAATCCCAGTTATAGATAGTATTCAGACAGGTCGGCCCACCGCTCACACCAAAGAACTGGTAGGTACAGTTAGCCGTAACGTTGTACTGGAAGTTGGGGCTCAGATCGCAGGGACAGCCTTGCGGACCGCAGGGAATGAAAATTTCCTTGCAGATCTTTTTGGTACAGATCTGGGTTCCGTTGGAAGCGGTCACTTCCAGGCACACCACATATACACCGGGACCCGGGAATATGTGTGAGGTAAGGTTACCCGTGCCGGTGGTTCCGTCGCCGAAATCCCAGTGGTAGGTTACGTTCTGCAGGCAGGAAGGCCCTCCGCTGGTGGCTTTGAACGCGACGTTACAGAATTCGTCGATCGCAAATTTAAATGCAGGGTTCAGCTCGCAGGGGCAGGCTTCGCCGCAGTTTTCAATAACCGTAATGGTTTCCACGGATACACAGCCTGTGGCCGGATCGGTGATCGTGAGCGTAACGGTACCCGGCAGCGAGGTCCAGATCACGTCTACGTTCGACTGGTTGTTCAGTCCCGCGATACCGCCTCCCGTTACCGTCCATACGGCCGTTTGCCCCGGCTGCAGGTTGCTCGATAAATTGGAAAGGTTGTTCGTGGACATACAAACCGTATTGGAGCCGTAGATCTCGGCATCCAGACCGATCTGCACGGTAGTGGTCACCGTGGTGCCGTTACCCGTTACTGTTACGGTATAGGTGCCCGGACCCGAAAATACGTGTACCGGGGTGGCCAGGGACGAAGTATTGGACGTTCCGGAAGCCGGATCGCCGAAATTCCACTGGAAGGTATTGCTGCAGATACCCGGGCTGAACTGGTAGGTAAGACAACTGATCTGCGTGGCCGTGATGGTATTGTTGAATACCGACAGCTGGTTGGCATCGATCATGTTGGGCAGACCGCCATAGCTCAGGTTGGCCTGCATCTGCGGACCGTTGAAGGTATGATAGCAGGCATTCGGATTACTTACCGAACTGCGTACATTGGGCTTGTGGATCACCTGCATGTACTGACTGCCGATGCGGGTCATGTACAGTTTGTTGTCCGGGCCGCGCTGTATCTCGCAGGTGGTATTGATATCGGCCACCATGATCTCGCTGGCTGCCGGCGACGGATCGGTAAGATCGTGCTGGAACAGCTTACGGTCATTGTTCCATCCGTCACTGTATATGAGACGGGAATCGGGGCTGAAGGACAGGCCGAAGATACGGCGCTGGTTCAGCACCAGTTCATTGGAAAGTGTACCGTTAAAAATATTAAGGTCGTACACGGCCAGGCCGGAGATCACCGGGCCGGGTGTAGGATAGTATGCACTGCCGGAGGCTACCGCCAGTTTGGTACCGTTCGGGGCGATATCGATGGTAAACTGGTTACCGATGATCGACGTCTGGAACTCACTGTGATAGGCCAGTCCGCTGGTGGTAAGGCTATACACCACAATGTAGTTGCTGTTGCCTTTTTTACCGGAAGTAAATATCCAGTACCCGTTGCAGGAATAGGCTGCGGCAATTCCCTCTCCGCCCACCAGGGTCCCGTTGTTGCCCAGGTCATAGCCCATTCCCGCGGGAGGCGCTATGGGTACATTTACCGAAGAGGTCATGGAAGCGATGCCGCCCGTTACCTGCACTTTGCTGTAACGGAAGCCGTCCATGCCCACATCGTTCATGGAATTGGTACCGGGCTTGGTAAAGATGTAGTACTGCCCTGCATTGGCCGGATCGGGAACGATCACGGCGCCGCTGCGCGAGCTGGTATTCCCCAGCAGCAGGTTCCCGCTGTTGATCTGCGAGTGGTTATTGCGCCATACGCGTACTCCGTTGGTATAGAAGAGCAGGTTGCCCGAGGCATCGCTCAGTACGGCGCTGGCCTCGTCAATGTAGTTGTTGTTTACGTATGATCCGTTGCTGTATACGGGAGCTCCGCCGGCAAAGTTAAGACCGCCGTAGGTAGAGAAATACCAGTTACCCTGGTCGCTGAGGATAGGCGGACAGGCTTCAGCAAATACCAGCTGTGTGCCGGATACGCTGTTTACCCCGTCGCTTACGGTAAGTACTACCGTAGCCGGGCTGTACGCGGAGGTGTAGGTGTGTGAGATGGGATTACCACTGGCCGTGGTACCGTCGCCGAAATCCCAGGTATAGGTAACTCCGGGTATGGACACGGCCGTGAACGTAACCGAGCTGCCGGTACAGGGCGTGTAGTTGCTGGCGGTAAAATCAGCCAGCAGGCCGCCTGTACAGTTTACACCGGTATACACCAGGTTGGCGGAGGATACCAGTTCGGAACGGTACAGGGCAATGGCGGCCAGCATACGGTCGTTCTGGCCCTGTGTAAAGCCGCTCATGCAGGACTCATGCACATAGTCCATGTAGTTGTTGATGTCGTCCGGAAGGTTGGGCGATTCGTTGCAGGTATTCCATCCTGCACCCGGACAGCCGGAGTTCGGAGCGGCAACGGGCGGCGTATCGCATACGCGGTCGCCCTGGAAGAGACAGGTAGATGGCGTCATTCCCATACATCCGTCCTGGAAGGTATGATACAGGCCGAGGTAGTGACCGGCCTCATGCACCAGGATGCGTCCAAGCTGGCTGTAAGGGGCCAGGTTGGTACATCCGCAGGTGGCTACGTCGCCGAAGGCATCGTAAGACATTACGATCCCATCGGTAGCACTGGCGGCAAACTCAGGCAGCATCGAATAGCCGAGAATTTTATTTCCCGGAGGTAAGGTATTCGATGTAATGCCTTTTACCACCCATATGCGCAGGTATTTCTCCGAAGGTAATACCGAAGAAATGGCCGTAAGGGCCGCCTGCTGCGATACGTTATGGTTCGTAAGCGTAGGACTGTAATAGTGAAAGATCCCCGGCGTGGCACTGGTAATGCCCGTTGGGGTGGTAATGCTCTGCAGCGGCGTCACCCCTTTGGTGGTGGCCAGGCAGAACCTGATACCATAGTTATCGTAGTAATTGTTCAGGGCATCGATCTGGCTTGTCACCTGCAGATCGCTGATGTTCTCAGGCCCGTTCTGGTGCACCACATATACCACTACCGGTATAATGAGATTGGCACCCGAGCTTTTTAACTGCCCGTTGTTTCCCGACTTTTCAAGGAACTGCTCAACCGCCTTACTCAGGTTGTCGTCCATCTTGTCAAGCCGCTTCCGCACACTGGGGTCGGAGGCCTCCATGTGCCTGATAAGCTCATCGGTGTAGCACTGGTGTACTACTTCTTTTGATGGCTGCCGGTTCTGTGCCACCTGCGCGAACGTTAAATAGCCCGTCAGGTAGAATAACAACAGCATCAAAATCCACTTAGATTTAGTTGTATTCATAGTAAAAGGTTTACGAAACGGTGTTACGGCCGCACTGCCGGCGATAGTCATGGCAGAAAGAACCTGCGGTCGTTGTTATACAAACTTATAATAATAAACTAAACTTCACTTACTTGTTAAAAAATTCAGCGCCTTTTTTAGCTAAAATTCGAGGTATTAATTTTTAATTAATTAATAAAAAGATATTTAATGAAAAATAAAGAAAACTAACATCCTCAAAAAAGTAAATAAAAGATAAACTATAAATCACATAAGGTAAAGACAATTAATCTGCCGCTACTGATCTAACCCTTTACATAAATCGAACAAATACATGTAAAACAATCAGTTAGATACAATTAAACTATCCAAAAAGTCAATTCGGCCCTTAGAGCCCATAGTTATCTTATTTTTAAGAGGATATATCTTCAATGAAAAAAATTTGTACTTTCATTTCCTGTTTGGGAACATTATAAAATCAATCATCCGTATCATAAACCTGTAATTCCACATTTTAGATCCACACCTGCCCTTCTGTTATATCCATTCTCAAATTCTTTAATTCCATCTATGAAACATTTCTTTACACTTGTATGTATTGTTCTCGGCAGCCAGGCACTTTTTGCACAATCACCCGGTAATGCGCTGCATTTTGACGGTTCCGGCGATCATGTCTCCTGTCCCATTCCGGCTGTATTTACCAACCTGGCATCAAACGATTTTACCGTAGAGACCTGGGTTAAACCCGGAGCTTTCGGCACCACCCGCATATTCTTTGCCCAGCAGAGCAGCTCGGTATATACCAGTATCCTGCTGAACGCATCCGGTGTACCGTATATTTACATCAGCACCGGGGGCAGTACCATCGGCCTCAATACCACCACTACCCTGCCGGCAGGCCAATGGTCACACCTTGCCGTAACCTGGGACGCCTCGGCCGGCCAGACACAGATGTACATCAACGGTGTGCTGCAAACCCTGGCCTCCGGCGGTTCTACCAGCGGAGGACCCAATGGTCTTATGGCCATCGGCAGCAAGACCGACGGCACCCAGAACCTGAACGGCTCCCTGGACGAATTCCGTATCTGGCAGGATGTACGTACGGCCTGTGAGATCAATGCCACCATGCATCATACGCTCAACGGCAACGAGGCCGGCCTGGTACACTATTACAACTTTGACCAGGGTACGGCCGGCGGCGCAAACGCAGGTGCCACTTCCCTGCCCGATCTTACAGGTGCGGCCACAGGCACCCTGAACAACTTTGCACTCAACGGCGCCTCTTCCAACTGGATCGCCTCGGACCTGGTGATCACCGGCACGGGTGAAACTCCGCTCAGCAGCAGCAGTACACTCAGCATCTGCCAGGGCGATACCATCGTATTTGCAGGTAACCCGGTCTTTGCAGGCGGCATCTATACCGATACGCTCAGCAGCAGTTCCGGCTGCGACAGTGTGCATACCCTTACCCTGAGCGTAAACCCGGTATCCACGCACAGCATTACGGCCACCACCTGCGATCTTTATAACTTTAACGGCGATATCCTTTCGGCCGCAGGTATCTATTACGACACCCTGGTTTCGGCCGCAGGCTGTGACAGTATTGTGGAGCTTACCCTTACGGTAAACAGCGTAGACGTAAGTGTAAGCCAGTCCGGCCATGTACTTACGGCCAACGCTACCGGAGCTACCTACCAGTGGCTGAACTGCCAGACCTCCACGCCCCTGGCCGGCGCCACTTCGGCAACGTATACCGCTGTCTTCAACGGTCAGTTTGCCGTGCTGGTAACACAGAACGGCTGCACAGACACCTCGGCCTGTTTCACGGTAAATACAGTAGGTGTGAACGAAGCCGGTATTCCCGAACTGAACGTGTACCCCAACCCGGCACAGGACTTTATTACGATCTCCGATCAGGCGGGTACCCTGCTGAACTCCGTTTCCCTCAGCGATATGCAGGGCCGCGTACTGCTGCTGCGTAACGATCTTACCCTGCCGGCCCAGCTGAACGTACAATCGCTCCCGGGCGGCGTATACCTGCTTACGGTATCTACCCCGAATGGCAAAAGCACACGACGCATCCTGAAAATGTAATATTGGTCTTTACAAATATAGAATTCGCGGGAACCCTTTTAGCGGAGGGGTTCCCGCTTTGTTTTTTCAGCCCTTCGGACACAAAAAAAGCTTTGAATATCCGGGAAAAATCCGTATTTTTAAGGAATGCCCTACCACCCTCTGTTTGTCAATGATGATGCCGGTAAATACGATGTTCCGGCCAATGAAGGAGAAATTCTGCCGAATAAGCCGGGGTATACGACCATACAGGAGATCTCAGAAGCAGAGTTTATAGGATTTTTCCGGGCCCAGGAATACTTCATTGATACGCTGGACCAAAAGACCCGTTTCAACCTGAAATACCTGTATGCGCTGCATAAAAAAGCCCTGGACAACGTATATTCCTTTGCAGGCAAACTGCGGACCGTTAATATGTCAAAAGCAGGTTTTTCCTTTCCTTCTGCCCTCTTCCTGCCACAGGCAATGCATTCTTTTGAACAGGAAATACTTCTGCCGCTAAATCATTCGTACAAAAACAAAAAAGATGAGCTGGTCAGGGACCTGGCAAAAATGCATGCCGAACTGCTGTTCATCCATCCTTTCCGGGAGGGAAACGGCCGTACTACCCGTTTGCTGACGGCTATGATATTTCTGTATCACACGCGGTCATACCCCGATATCGACGGATTGCTCAACAAAAGAAAAGAAGAATATATAGCGGCTGTACAGGCAGCAGCTCTGCAGGATTACCAGAAAATGTACCGGTTATTTTGCGAAGGCTTTTGAGTTGCCGGAGCGGGCCTTTTCTATCAGGCGGGCCATCTGGATATCATTGAAATAAATACCTTCTATTTCAAACGAATTCCGTATAGCCGCAACAGCCGTTCTTTTTACAGCAGCCTTATCTTTCAGAAAAGGAGACAACACCCTTTTTTCAGCAACTTTCATAGAGTAAATGTACCCTTTTTTCTCTTCATCTGCAACAGCGAACTCAGCTGCGCCCGGGGAACTTTAATGCTATTTACAGTTCTACTTAAAAATATGAAATATCCCGTGCTGTTTTTTCTTATCGCCATTCTGCGGGCAGTACTCCAGGATGTAATAATACGCGCCGGAAACCAGTTTGCTGCCGTTGTTCGACTGTCCGTACCAGATCGTGTTCACATCGTCGGAATCGAACACCAGCTCGCCCCAGCGGTTATAAATGTATATCTCGAAGCAGGTAAGTCCGAACAGGGAAAAATCGATAAGATCGTTGATGCCGTCACCATTCGGTGAGAACACATTAGGCACCGGGATACTGTCGCAGGGCACGTCGATGGCCTGTACCGCGATCTTTTTTCCGTAACAGCCGTTCAGGCTCAGGTCTACGTAATATACCGTTGCGCCCTGCAATACAGGCGTTACAAAAGGGTTCCCCACGAAAAGAGCCGCCGTATCCGTTTCTGTGGCATACCAGCTGATGATGCCGTTGCCCTCGGCGAAGATCTCTACCGCATTGGGTTTGCAGAACTCTACATCATCGGCATCCGGTACAAAATCGTCATCGTTGATGAGGTCGATGTTCATATCTTCTGACTGATTGGAGCAGCCCAGTGTATCCGTTACCGTTACATGATAGGTGCCCTCTTCGGTTACCAGCAGGCTGTCGGCCGTATTGCCGCCCGGCTGCCAGTTGTAGATATAGGGCCCCTGCTGTGCATAGAGCACAATGGTATCGCCTGCACAAAGCTGGTCCGTGATTGGGTCCAGTATCTGGGCCTTCGGATCGTTCACCTGTACATAAATACTGTCCGTGGCAATGGTACCGCACTGTGAGACCACCTCACAGTAATACCAGCCCGAATCGCTTACATACACCGACGTGCCCGTGGCTCCGGGCGGATTGATCCATTGTATGGAGGTCTGCCCCGAGACCACCACGGAGATCTGCACGGAGTCGTTTTTGGCACAGATCAGCGGCGGCTTGTCCGTAGTGAGAAAAGGCGATGAGAACTCGGTAACCACCACCGTATTGGTAAGCAGTGTACAACCCGGGTTAAAAATGACATTGGCAAAATAAGAGCCCGGTGTGGTGACGTAAATGCTGTGTGTACTGTCTGAAAGAATACCGCCCGGCCCCGACCATTGCACCACGCCCGGTCCGGAGCACAGGATCTCTACCGAATCATTGGGGCAGATCACCGCCGAAGCCGGATTGGTCGTAATGGCAGGCTGTGAGACCACGGTGACCGTAAGCGTATCAAAATCGCTGGCCGTACAGCCGTTGGGCAGGGATTCAAAACTGGCCACATACAGCAGTTGCGTGCTGTTTACACCAATGCTATCGAAACCGTTCGTATATACATAATTGGCGTACCAGGTATAGTTCGATCCGCCGGAAGCGCCGTAATAACCTACCTGGCCGGGGCACAGGCTCGAAGGTCCGGTAATTTCCACATCTACCTGCGGGTACGGCAGCACGTCCACATAAAAGGTATCGCTGGTGGTGTACAGCAATGTATCGCAGGAATTGTAGTACTTGATATTGCAGTTGCAGGTATAGGTACCGCTCTGGGAAAGTATGGCCGATACGTAGGAATAACCCATGAACGGCGGTACATCTACCACATTGCCGATGGTGCCCGAGGGAGAAAAAGTACACTGACCGTCGATATTGGGTATAGGTATAGGCAGCTGGCCGGGATTGCTGATAAGATCGAAAATACCGAGGTAGACCGGCATGTTTCCGCACACGGTGATGGAATCGTTACCGTCGGCATCGCCCATAAGAAAAAGCGTGGGGTCGATATTGATAAGCGAATCTTCGTAGATCACCGCCACCAGGGTCTGCTGTGTGCAACCGTTGGCACCCGTGGCCGTTACCGTATACGTGCCGTTGTTCGGGGCCGTAATGGGGTTCACGCCCGGCGGATTTCCTCCCCAGCTGATGGTGGTACCGGGCGGTGTGGATGAAGTTAGCACCACCTGGGCCGGGCGACACACGCGTATCTCCTCCGGGAAAAGCGCATTGTTATTCACGCCCTGGTTATCGGTAACCGTGGGTTTGGGCGGCAGCGGCTTTATGTTTACGTATATGGTATCCGAACTGCTGAAACAGCCGTCTTCCGTGGTCTGCTTTACGCTGCGCAGGCCGGAGTTGACCACATTAATATTGTCGTTGGTGCCACCGGTAGACCACTGATACGTGTAATTAGGGCCGATACCGGCGCAGGTGGTAGAATCGTTCCCCGTCTGCGTGGATGCATGCAGGATCACATTGCCGCAGGCCGTTACAGAATCGCCCAGGCAACTGCTGTGATCGCCCACCACATCGTTGATGCAGCCCTTTACAAAAGGCAGGTTACAGGCCGTGGACGTGCGATGGTAATAATCATAGGGCTGCCGGGCCGGGTTTACCAGTCCGCCTACAAACACATCCTTATTGCCGATGGCCATAAAACTGTTGTAGCGGTTATAGTCCGGATCGCTGCAGGTGCCGGGCATATTGGGTGCCAGCGCTACCTGGGTCGGAATAAAGGAGCCGTTCGCGGTAGCGGATGGAATATTCAGGTTGCATTCGAAACTGCCGCAGAAAACGGGGCGTGTGGTACCACTTACGGCCACACTGTTGCTTTCATCGTCTTTTTTGCCGCCCCATTGCCGGGCCCACTGCCGGCTGCCCGACAGGTTGTACAGGGCCGCAAAACAGTCTTTATAACCCACGCTGTTAAACGTGCCCTGCCCGTATTGATCGGCATATTCATTCATTTTGCACTTAAAATAGCCGGTAATATACACGCCGTTCGTGCCTACGGCCAGTCCCTTAGCGCTGATCTCGCTGTCACTGCCATCGGCCTCTGACCAGAGCAGGCTGCCCGAGGCATCGTACCTGGCCAGGAAGATACGGTTGGTATACGGATTTGTAAGCGGTGTGCCCAGGTTCGGGAAAAAGAAAAGGTTCCCGGTAAAATCGCCCGTGACGTATACAGCGCCTGTGTTATCGCAGCCGATATCGTGCGAGATACTGCTGGTGGCCCCGCCGATGATGCGGAACCATTGTTCGTTGCCAGCTGCATTGAACTTAATAACGAAAACAGAATTATTCGATGTATTGGGATGCGTGGCGTCGAAAGTGATGGTCTGTGAGAACTGCCCGGTGGCCACTACGTTGTTGTTCTGATCGCAGCTTACGGCAAAACCCCGGTCCACCGCGGGTGCCGTACCGTTCTTTACCCACTGCACCGTACCGGCGGAATCGTACTTGGTCACAAAAATGTCTTCGGCCACACCGGTAATGGAGATTGCCCCGAAAGTAGCCGTTCCGGAATACTGCCCGATGATCACCGGGGCGCCTGTGTTATCCACCGCCACATCGTTGGCGATATCGGCCATGCTGCCACCGCCTCTGCGGGCCCAGATCACCTGCCCGGCGGCGTTCATTTTCACCAGGAATACATCCTGCTGGCCGCTGCTGGTAAGGGTTTGTGAACCTGCCGTAAAGGTCCCGAAGAAATAACCGGTCACGAAGATATTCCCGAAATTATCACAGGCCACGGAAGTACCGCGTTCATTGTTGGCCCCGCCCAGGCGCCGGGCCCAGATAAGCGTACCTGCGGGGTCGTATTTGGTCACGAAAACGTCGCTGAGTCCGGCAGAATTAAGCGCTTGTCCCTGGAAGGAAGCGCTGCCGGTAAAATATCCTGTAGCTACAGTGTTCAACGAAGGGTCCAGCGCCACGGAAGCGGCTTCTTCAATGGTAAGTCCGCCCCCCTGTGTGCCCCAGTAGGTCTGGGCGTACGACACAAAAGGAAACAACATACAGAGTATAAGGGTAGCGATACATCTGGATAGTCGTAGCTGTTTTTTCATAGGCTGAAGATCAAAGCTATTAAAAAATTTTAACATTTAAGACAGCCTGCCGGGCCAGCTTGGTCTAAAATATCGGGAATACGTATAAAAAGCTTCCGTTCTGCAGACAACTTTTCCGTATCAAAAAGAAAGCCCCGTACCACAACGGATACGGGGCTTTTGCATGTTATATATGCATCCTCTATTTCACTTCCAGGATCTTGATTTCCGTGCGGCGGTTCTGCTGGTGCTCTTCTTCACTGCATTCCACCCCGTTCTTACAACGGTTCACCGGTTGTGATTCCCCGTATCCTTTGGCAATAATGCTCGAAGTAGACACCCCTTTCGATAGCAGGTAATCCACGCAGCTCTGGGCTCGTTTCTGCGACAGGCTCTGGTTCGATTTGTCACTGCCCCTCGAATCCGTATGCGAACTCAGCTCCACGCGAATATTGTCGTTCTCGATCAGGAAGCCGGCCAGTTTGTCCAGCTCGCTCATACTCTCGGAACGCAGGGTGTACTTGGCATAATCGTAAAATATATCGCGCACTTCGAACTTGATGTTCTTTTCGATCGGCTGCATGTCCGCATCGATGTCCAGTTCGGCCGTAAGTTCATTGTCCGTGGAGAACTTCCTGTTCATGTCCAGGTAGCCTTTTTTACGGGCAAACAGGTCATAATCGCTGTTGGTTTCCAGTTTCACTTTGGCTTTCCCGTTGGCATCGGTCGTATAAGCGATCTTTTTACCGTTCGTTTTATTGGTAATGGTACCACTCACACCCGCCAGGGGTTGCTGTGTTTTTTTGTCGATGAACGTAATTTCCGATTCCATTACCGAACGGCGCAGGTACAGGTCCGAAGGCAGTATTTTACCCTCGGTCACGCCACGGGTGGTCAGCTTGCCTTCTTCCACCAGTTCGTAGTTCTCTTTTTCGGCCGTGATGCGGTAATCGGCATTCTTATCGAGTTTGGCCGTGTATTTACCCAGTGAATCGGTGGTCACCTCGATCACTTCCCCGGTTTTTTCGTTGATGATGTGCACCAGGGTATTCGGCAGTATTTCTTTCGTAGTGGCATCAAACAGCGTTCCGTCCAGGTAAATGTTGATCTCCCGGATCGTTGTCTGGTAAATGCGGTCTTTGAAATCGTTCCGTGCCGAAGCGAACCAGGCCCCGTCCTCATTGGCATTTACGGCGATGGAAAAATCGTCGAAACGTGTGTTCAGCGGGTATCCCATATTTTCGGCCGGGGCATAACCGTCTTTTACGCTGCGGGCCGAAAAGAGATCGAGGCCACCCAGGCCTGCAAAACCGTCCGAAGCAAAGAACAGCGTACCTTTTCCGCCTACGGAAGGGAACAGCTCATCGCCGTCGGAGTTCACGTTTTTGCCCAGGTTCACTGGTGTTGACCAGGAACCGTTCTCCAGGCGGCTCGCATACAGATCGGCACCGCCGTAACCGCCGGGCTTGTCCGACGCGAAGATCAGCGTTTTACCATCGGGTGATACGGCCGCATGACCCACGTTGTATTCGCCGCTGTTGTACGGGAAGGCTTTGGGCTCTGTCCATTTGCCGTCTTTGTATTCTGAAATGAAAATACCCAGTCGCTTTACTTCGGTTTTTCCCTTGCGGGCATATACGTTACGTGTGAGGTAGGCCGTGTTTCCGTCCGGACTGAAGCTCAGCGGACCATCGTGGTACTTCGTTACAAATTCCTTGCGGATAAGCTGCGGAGCCTGCATTTCGTTGTCTTTTTTGCGGCTGGTGTACAGTTTTACGTAGTAACTGTTGTCCCATTTGTAGCGGGTGGCTGAAAAACCTACTGCCTTCCGCGAGGAGGAAAAATACAGGTCGCCGTTACGCAGGGCCGGGGCAAAATCCCCCACACCCGAATTGTACGGGAAGGGCTTCACCGTATAGCGGGCGCTGTCTTCCTTAAGCGAGGCCACGTAATTGGGATCTTTGGCCAGGGCCGAAGCTGTTTTGGAATTCGACAGGCTGCCGGCATACTTCGTGGAAAGGTCCCTCGCCTTTTCATACTTACCCAGCGTCATCAGCACGCGTATGTACTCGGGCAGGTTCTGCTCATTCAGCTGTCCTTTCGATTCCAGCAGGTCGTAATAATAGGCCGCTTTTTCCAGGTTACCGGAATAACGGTACGATTGCGCAGCTTTCAGCAGTACGTCGTAATTAAAGTTGTTCCTGCGGATCTCTTTCCGGGCCACTTCGTCAAAAACACGGGCCGATTCGTAGTACTCAAAATCGTCGAACAGTTTATTGCCGTACTGTATCTTGCTTTTCTGAGCCTGTGCCACACCTGCGATACCCGCAGCCAGCACAAGCGTATATACATATCTTTTCATGTGGATCTACGGTTTTGTTAGAAATACCTCGGTGAATAAACCTTACCGGAGTTTTTGTACCGGCTGATGTCGAACTGCAGCACTACCTCATGCGTTCCGTACTGCTGGCCACGCAGGCCGTTCAGCGGAAAATCGAAGGCATAACCCAGGGTAAATACCTTGCCGATGAGGGCCGAGGCATTTACGCCCATCGCTTCGTTGTAGCGGTACATCAGGCCGATCCAGTACTTTTTGTAGGCCATGAAACTGGCGTTCAGGTCAAACGTAAGCGGCGCATACGGCGTGATCTTCACCAGGGTAGACGGTTTAAAGTCCCACACGCTGTTGAGGCGGAACACGTAACCGCCGGTCACAAAAAAGTGGCGGCGTATCAGTTTCAGTTCCGTGGCGTTTACGTCCTTGCGGCTTTCCAGTACGCGGGGCGAGGAAACGCCCAGGTAAAAGCGCTCGCCGTAATAGTAGATACCGGCTCCGAAGTTAGGTTTTACACTGTTGAACGTAGTTCCGTAATACGGGTCGTCGGGATCGGTCACGGCCAGGTCTGTAAAGTTGTACTGGGAGATATCCACCCCGGCCGAAAGTCCGAAGGCCAGGCGGTGCCCTTTTTTGTTCAGGCGGATACCGGCAGATATGTCAAAGAAAGCGGCCGTGCGGCGGCGTGCCCCGATACGGTCATTCACCAGGTGGGCGCCCAGGCCCAGGGTCTGACCTTTTACCGGGGAATGTACCGATAGCCACTGTGTCATGGGAGCGCCCTTAAAGCCCACCCACTGGAAACGGCCCAGCATCGAAATGTTGAGGCTGTTGCGGGAACCGGCATAGGCCGGGTTGTAGTACAGGGGATTATACATGTAGAGCGACATCTGCTCGTCCTGCTGTGCAGAAGCATGGAAGCCCGTTACGGATACGGCCAGCGCCGTACTTATGATATATAGTAACTTTTTCATTTTTCTGGGGCGGTTAGTTTAGTATTGCAGTTCAATAAATCCTTTCACCGGTTTATCGTCCGTACCTGTTTCCAGTATGTAGAAATACGTACCTACGGGCAGATAGCCGTCCTTACCCACCACGGCGCCGGTATTGGCCTTGCCGTTCCAGTCGTTGGCATAGGGCTGTGCTTTGTACACGGGCGAACCCCAGCGGTTGTAAATGGTGAGTTTATGATCGGGATATTTATCCAGGAAGCCGATGATCAGCAGGTCGTTCTTGCCGTCGTTGTTCGGGGTGACCAGCTCGGTAATGGTCTGGCATTCGCCGTCCGAAAGCAGGCTGAGCGTAACCGTATCCTGCAGCGTACAGTTGTCTTTGTTGTAAATGGTTACAATGTAGTCGCCCGCGTTGTTGCTGCCGATGTTGTTGATCTCGTTGGAAGCGCTGGTACTGCTGAAGTTGTTCGGACCCGTCCAGCTGTACGCCACACCGCCTTCGGCCGCAAAGATGAAATTATCCTGCTGGCAGAGGGCCACACTGGTCTCACCCGTAGCTCCGGCATTCGGGTCGTAGGCGCTGATGGTCACATAACTGGCACCCGTACCCGTACAACCGTTGGCGTCGGTCACCACTACCTGGTACATACCGTTCTGGGTAACCACCAGGGTAGATGTGGTTGCGCCCGTACTCCACTGGTACGCACTGAAACCGGTACCCGCATTCAGTGTGGTCTGGCTGTTGCCGCACACCAGCACGGAATCCTGCATAGTGATCACTGGCTCGGGGTTTACGATAATGGTCACCGTATTCAGATCTACACAACCGCTGTTGTTGTCGGTAGCGGTCAGTGTGTAATTGGTGGTTGCGGACGGACTCACCCAGATGCTGGGCAGGTTGGAACCGGTGCTCCAGAGCAGTACGGCCCCGATCCCGCCCACGGCGGTCAACTCTACGGAATCGCCGGCACAGATGCTGTTATCGGCTACGGTAATGCTGAAGTTCGGTACCGGAAGTACGTTTACGGCGATCTGTAATGAATCGCTGCACACACCTGCCGAACCGATCACGGTATAAACGGTGTTTGTGGTCGGACTTACGGTAACTGCAGCCGTGGAAGCGCCGTTATGTACCCACAGGTACGACGTAGCTCCGGAGGCCGTCAGGGTGATCTCAGAACCGGCACAAACCGTGGTGTCGGCATCAGAAACCGCAATGGCCAGGTTGATAACGCCCGTGGCGCTTACGGTCACGGTAATGGTATCGGTAGAGGAACAGCCGCTGGCCGCCGTACCCGTTACGGTATACAGGGCCGTGGCAACAGGTACGAAAGGTATGCCGTTGGTCACGCCGTTGTCCCAGGTATAGCTTACGCCGCCGCTACCCGTCAGGGTTACCGAACTACCTGTACACACCAGCTGTGCCGAGGCATTGGCGCCGATATCCGGCAGGGCGTTTACGGTCAGCGTTTGTGTAGTGGCCGGCGAAGTACAGCCGTTCACCGTTACGGTAAGGCTGTAACTGCCCGTGTTGCCGTTGGTAAGGCCCGTCAGTACAGGGTCTTCTGCGGCGGAAGTAAATCCGGCCGGGCCGCTCCATGCATAGGTAGCACCGGCGATCGTAGCTCCGTCAAGCGTTACAGAACCGCCCACGCAGACCGGCGTACCGATGCTAAAGGCCGGGGCAGCCGGGATCGGGTTCACCGTTACCGCCTGCGTGGCTGTAGCAGACGTACAGCCGCCTACCACAATGTACAGGGAATAGGTTCCCGAGGCAGCCGGAGTTACGGAACTCAGTGTGGGATCTTCCACAGAGGAACCGAAGCTGTTCGGGCCGCTCCACACATACGTGGCTCCACTCACGGTAGGGCCGTTGAAATTAAGCGTAGCGCCTGCGCAAACGGCCGGGCTTACGGTAAACAGTGGTGTGGAAGGTGGATTGGGGTCAGAAAGGAACGTATTGAGCACGTTGGACGAACAACCGGCCGCACTTACAAAAGTAACGGCATAACTGCCCGCCGGAACGTTGGAAATGGTATAGGGAAGTGAAACGGATACCGCAGCGCCGGAAGCCGCACCTGTCCAGGTAACGTTACCCGTGCCCGTTCCGTTGATGCTGAAGGAACCGGTACTGGCTCCACAGGCATTCGGATTGATGAAGGTGCCCATGGTAATGGCCGGGGTCGGATTTACCACCACGGTCTGGGTAGCAACGCCCGATGAACAGCCGCTTACTACCACAACCAGGTTATAGGTACCGGCAGCAGCCATTCCTGCAGAAGGAATACCCGGGTTCTGTACACCGGAACTGAAACTGTTGGGGCCGGTCCATACATAGGAAGCGCCGCTTACCGTAGCCGTACTCAGGTTCAGGGCCGAACCGGAACATACCGGAGAGTTGGTCGTGAACGAAGGTGTGGCCGGTGTGGCATTCACTACCACATTCTGCGTAGCCGTGGCCGATGAACAGCCGTTTACCACTACCACCAGCGAATAGGTGCCTGCCGCTGCGGCAGATACGCCTGCAATAGCCGGATCTTCTACGGATGAACCAAAACTGTTCGGGCCGCTCCATACATAAGTAGCGCCCGCCACGGTCGGGCCGTTCAGGTTGAGTGTGTTCCCGGTACATACCGGCGTATTCGATGTAAAGTTCGGTGTGGCCGGTGTGGCATTTACCGTCACGGACTGACTGGCCGTGGCCGATGAACAGCCGCTTACCACCACCGTAAGGTTATAGGTCCCGGAAGCCGCTGTGGTGGCATTGCTGATCGATGGATCTTCCACCGCGGAACTGAAGCTGTTCGGGCCGCTCCACACATACGTGGCACCGGCTACCGTAGGACCGTTCAGGTTCAGGGCCGAACCGGAGCACAGCGGAGAGTTTGTTGTAAAGTTCGGTGTGGCCGGGATCGGGTTTACCACCACGTTCTGGGTAGCCACGGCCGATGAACAGCCGCTTACCACCACGCGCAGGTTATAGGTACCCGCGGCAGCCACGGTTACATTGCTGATGGAAGGATCTTCCAGCGCAGAACCAAAACTGTTGGGCCCGGTCCATACATAGGTAGCTCCTCCTACGGTAGGCCCGTTCAGGTTCAGGGTAGAACCGGCACATATCGGGGAGTTGGTCGTAAAGTTCGGCGTGGCAGGCAGCGGATTTACCGTTACCGTTTGTGTGGCGGCAACCGAGTTACAGCCGTTCACGATCACGTACAGGTTATAAGTACCCGAAGCAGCTACGGTCACATTCGTGATGCTCGGATCTTCTACCGATGAACTGAATACGTTGGGGCCGCTCCACACATAGGTGGCACCCGCTACGGTCGGGCCGTTCAGGTTCAGCGTGGAACCGGCACAAACCGGGGAGTTGGTCGTAAAGTTCGGCGTGGCAGGTGTGGCATTTACTGTTACCGTCTGCGTGGCCGTGGCTGAAGTACAGCCGCTGCTTACCACGTACAGGCTGTACACTCCCGAAGCCGCTACCGTGGCATTATTCACTGCGGCATCTTCTGTAGAGGCCGTAAAACCGTTAGGGCCGCTCCATACGTAAGTAGCACCTGCGATCGGCGGACCGTCGAGGCTTACATTACCGCCGGAACAGATCGGGCTGTTGGTGGTAAAGGACGGGGCAGCCGGGGTCGGGTTCACGGTTACCGCGCCCGTAGCGGTGGCAGACGTACAGCCGCTCACCACCACATATAGATTATACGTACCGGAGGCCGCTGCGGTTACACTGCTGATGCTGGGATCTTCCACCGAAGAGCCGAAACTGTTGGGGCCCGTCCACACATAAGTGGCACCGGCTACCGTTGGACCGTTCAGGTTCAGGGTAGCGCCCGGACATAAAGGAGAATTGCTTGTAAAGTTGGGTGTGGCAGGAATCGGGTTTACCGTTACCGTCTGCGTAGCTACCGCCGATGAACAGCCGCTTACCACTACACGCAGGTTATAGGTACCCGAGGCCGCTACTGTGGCATTGCTGATGGTAGGATCTTCTACCGAAGAGCTGAAGCTATTGGGCCCGGTCCACACATAGGTGGCGCCGCCCACCGTAGGCCCGTTCAGGTTCAGGGCCGAACCGGCACATATCGGTGAGTTGGTGGTGAAATTCGGGGTGGCCGGAAGCGCATTTACCGTTACCGCCTGGGTGGCCGTGGCTGATGTACAGCCGTTCACCACTACGTACAGACTATACGTTCCGCTGGCTGCAACGGTGGCACTGCCTATGGATGGATCTTCCACCGCAGAACTGAAACCGTTAGGGCCGCTCCATACATAGGTCGCTCCGCTTACCGTAGGCCCGTTCAGGTTCAGGGCCGAACCGGCGCATACCGGTGAATTACTCGTAAAATTCGGGGTGGACGGAATGGCATTCACCGTTACCGTTTGTGTGGCTACGGCCGAGGTACAGCCGCTTACCACCACGCGCAGGTTATAGGTACCAGCAGCCGCAGCCGTAATACCGGTTATGGAAGGATCTTCCAGGGCGGAGCTGAAGCTGTTGGGGCCGGTCCAGAGGTAGGTTGCCCCGCCTACGGTTGGGCCGTTCAGGTTCAGGGTCGATCCGGCACATAAAGGTGAATTGGTCGTGAAGTTCGGTGTGGACGGAAGCGGGTTCACCGTTATGGTGATCGGCGTGCGTGTACTGGCGCAGCCTCCGTTCACGGCTTCAGCATACACAGTGGTAACGCCGGGCGTATAGTTGAGGGTTGTTCCGGTTCCCAGCAGGGTTCCGCCGCTGGGTGCATTGTACCAGTTAATAGTACCCGAGCCCGTGGCTGTAAGCGTAATGCTCTGCCCGGCGCAGACCGTGGCCGGCCCACCGCCCGAAACGCTCAGTACCGGCGGACCACCGATATCGAACTGTACAATACCAAATACATAGGAACTTCCCGTTCCGGAGTTGATCACGTTATCGTAATAGGCACCGCCACCCGGGTTCGTCACCGGGAAATCGCGGGCCTGGGTCATACCCGTGGCATACAGGCGGCCGTTCACGCGGTCGCTCACCATACGTTCCATAAAGGTACTGTCGCTGTGTATGTAGCTGGACCAGCCTATGCCGAAGGCCGGGGTCATTTCCATGGCCAGGTAACCGTATTGCGCCGTATTGGCATTGTTCACATTGTAGGAGCCCGCCTGCGGGGTGGTAGCGAACGTGCGCGACTGCAGCATCAGGTAGTGCTGGTTACAGTTACCCGGCGTCTGTCCCTGGATGTATACTTCCTCGTTGTTGGCCCCCATATAGGTACCGTGTATCAGTGCACTGGCCGAGTTAAAACGCATAATGAAACCGGCGCAGTAGCCCGTGCCGCCAAAGCCGTCGCTGAGACCGGCAGGCATGGTCTGGTAATAGGCGCCGCCGCCCGGGTTCACCAGGTTCATAACGGTACTGCGGGTGGTAGAAGTAAAGATCACCTCGTTGCTGGCATTGGTGGTTACCTGTGAGTACGACAGGCCTTCCAGTCCGTTACCGCCCAGCAGGGTACTCCATACCAGGCCGCCCGAAGCGTTGAACTTCATCAGCCAGTAGTCGTATTTATCACTGTACGTATTATCGAAGAAAGCGCCGCCGCCCGGATTCACCAGGGGTACGGTAGCGTTGTCGGAACGGTTGAACAGGTACAGGTTATTGTTACTGTCGAAGGTGATACCCATCGGTTCTTCGTAACCGGTACCACCCAGCCAGGTGCCCCATGTCTGCACCATATTGGCATCGAACATATACAGGAACACGTCGCTGTTTCCGTTAAAGCTATTGTCGTTATAGGCACCGGCCCGCGCAAGGACCGTAGGGGCTGTGCTCCAGCTGTAGTTGAAAGAGCTCACGGCCACGTTCCCGTTGCCGTCTACCGCCATACTGATCTCACTGTAACAGCGCAGGTAAGTGGAGTGCTGCATGACACCCGTAGCCGAATTGAACCTGGACAGGAAACCCTTGTCGCCCGTTCCGGGACTGGTCTGGTAATAGGCGCCACCGCCCTGGTTCATCAGCGGGAAATCGGTACTGGAAGTAACCCCGGCTACGTAGAACGTGTTTCCCGTAACGGCGATACCATGGTCGTAGTAGTTGGTCTGCGTGCCCGTACCACCCAGGTAGGTAGCCCATACCAGCTGGCGGTTCACATTGAATTTGGCAAAATAAACGTCCAGGCCCGACGACGGATTGTACGAGGGGTCGAACCAGGCTCCGCCGCCCGGGTTCACTACCGGAAGGTCGGGTGAATAGGTATTGATCTGGTAGTAAAAGTTTCCCGAAGCATCCGTGGTCACGTTACCGCGGATGGCGCTGGAAGCGCCGGTAGTAGAGCGCTCAAAATACGTGGCCCAGGCCAGTGTGGGGTCGATCACCAGGGTGCGGTCCACGGTTTCGATGCCTTCCGCTACAAAGCCGAAGGTGTTGTCTTCCATCAGGCGGTAATCCACGTCCACCGGTTTTTTATCATCCTGCCAGTAAGAGGCGGGGATGCTTTCCTGCAGGGTACGTACTTCTGTTTTCATTTCGAAGTTCTTCCCGTTTTTGGATATAGATGAAACCCCGTCGTACCGGAAGCGTATATCCGACAGTCTGGCGCCGGGATGCAGCACCAGGTCGTACTTCAGGGTACCGTTCACCAGTTTGAACACCACGTCTATACCATTGTACAGGTTCTTGTAGGTCACCTGTCCGTAGGCCTGTACGCCGGTAATCCCCTGCGCACAATGTGGAAAATAAAAATTGGTGCGTTCGCCCCGCGGATCTTCAAACAGGATCCCAGGCTCGGGTAAAGCGCCTTTGAATTCCATGTCTATACGCTGTTCGAAGATACGTAAAGAAGCGTACCTTGCGCCCTCAATATCGCCCTTCTCGCGTAACTCACGGCTACGATCGTTCTCCACATGGTCCATCTTGTACAATGCATATACGATCCGGTCCTTCATGAAGAACAGGCGTGCATCGTGTGTATCAAAAGTGAAGAGTACGTCGGGACGGGGTTTGCCGTTCTTATCGGCGACCTGTCCCTTGTTGGGGACAAACCCGGCCCTTGAAATAAGGGGATGTAAATAGAGCATAAGGACGACGGTCAGCGCCCTCATAAGGTTCTTCTTCATAGTTGTTTAGATTTGTTTGGTTCAACAATATAACAGTTTTAACATATACACTTATCTGACTTCCAGAATTTTTATTTCCGTACGGCGGTTTTGCTGATGCTCTTCCTCGCTA
Source organism: Bacteroidia bacterium (assembly GCA_016742095.1). Classification (GTDB taxonomy): domain Bacteria; phylum Bacteroidota; class Bacteroidia; order CAIKAF01; family CAIKAF01; genus JACVCJ01. Next base: position 68,487 of record JACVCJ010000016.1, on the reverse strand, counting down.
CACGAAATAGTATTCCGGCAATGATTAATTAATTGGGATTCGCCATACCCTTTTGCGATGATGCTGGAGGCCGGAACACCTTTCGATACCAGGTAATCCACGCAGCTCTGGGCCCGTTTCTGGGACAGGGTCTGGTTGTAGGTGTCGCTTCCGCGGGCATCCGTATGTGAACTCAGCTCCACACGGATATCGTTCTCCAGGATAAAGGCGGCCAGCAGGTCCAGCGCGTTCCGGCTTTCCGGGCGCAGACTGGCCTTGTTATAATCGTAAAAGATATTATCTACCTTAAATTTTTCCCCCTTGCTGATCTTCGTCAGCTCCAGCGGCACTTCCACTTCGCGCAGGCGTTCGTTGCGGGTTTCAAAGGCCGAAAAACCGTCTATATAGCCTTTTTTCCGCGCGAATACGTCGTATTTCAGGTAACGCTCTGCCTTAAACAGGGCATAGCCGGCTGAATCGGTCTCAAATTCGTATACTTTTCCGTGTGCGTCGGTAAGCGTACCGCGTGCACCGGTCAGTATTTCCTTCGTAACTTTATCGATGGCCTTTATTTTTACGTAAATGGTCAGCGGCTTCAGGTACAGGTCGCGCTTTATACGGGTATTCCGGCTGATGCCTGCGGTAGAAAAGGTTTCTGTTTTCAGCAGTTCATGATCTTCAAGATCCGCCGTCAGTATATATTCCCGGTTCTTTTCCAGCGCTTCTGTAAAACCGGCATCCTGTCCCAGGGGCAGCAGTTGTCCGTCCTCGCCGGCACTCAGGGTCACCGCTGCATCGGTGGCGGGTTCCGGGGTACCGTTCTCTTCATACACAATGTATACGGTCCCTTCCAGGTCGATGTGTACCGGCAGTTTTTTCACGGTATACAGGCGGTCGGTAAAATCGCCCCGGTTCGAAGAGAACAGTCCGCGTATCTCCGTGGAGTCTTCAATATACGCAAAATCATCGGCCTGTGTATTTACGGGATAGCCGGCGTTCTGCACAGTTCCGCCCGCCAGGGGTACGGAATAAATGTCCAGTCCGCCCAGGCCCGGGTAGGCATCCGAAGAGAACCAGAGCGTACTGCCGTCCCGGCTCACAAAGGGAAACATTTCATTACCGGGTGTATTTACCGCAGGCCCCAGGTTTTCCGGGCTCCCCCACTCTGCCCCGTTCTTAGCGATGCGGTACAGATCGGTGCCTCCTGCGCCACCCTTGCGGTCCGAAACAAAATAAAGCGTTCTTTCATCCGGGCTCAGTGCGGCGTGTCCCGTGTTGAAGTCCGGGCTACAGAAGGGCAGCATCTGGGCCTTGCTCCAACCTTTTTCGGTTTTATACGTATAATAAATAGCGAGGTATACCAGGCTGCGGCCTTTCTTTTTGCGTACGATATTGCGTGTAATGTACGCCTCCGTACCGCTGCGGTTAAAGAATACGGGACCGTCGTGCGCCCTTGAGTAAAAATGGCCGGCGCTGCGTTCGCTTTTCTGCCAGGTGGAGTCGTTCACTTTCTCGGCATGAAATATCTCCAGGAAATAGCCGTTGTCCCAGCCGTAGCGTGTATTCAGGAAACCTGCATTGGTCTTTTTGGAAGCGTAGGCGATCCCCTGCGGCGTGTAGGTTGCCCCGAAATCACCGTAGCCGGAATTCAGCGCCAGCGGATTTACCCGGTACAGGGCCGAATCCTGCAGGAAGCTCTCCCGTTTTTCAAGACTTTCGGCCAGTACCACAAAACGGCTGTTGCCCGGGAATTTGCTACGGGCTTCGTTCGTCAGTTCCAGCGCTTCGGCATAACGCGCCGTAAAACGCAGCGATTGTATGCTGTTCAGGTATTCCTCCTCCGTTAGCGCCTGTCCGCTCTTGCGCAGAGCCGTGTAAAACAGGGTAGCCCTGTCGAAATGGAATATTTTGTAGTTGCAGAGGGCGGCCTTGCTCACGTCTTCCCAGGCGCCGTTACCGCGTTTCAGCTGTTTCTGTGCCAGTTCGGCAAACAAAGGTTCGGCTTTGAAATATTCGAGACGGCCCAGGTATTTTTCGGCGGACTGTTTCCGCAGGCCCTGCGCGATCAGTGGCATGCAGAAGAGAAGCGTAAGAATGGAAGTGTATACGTTCTTCATAGGCCTTAAAAATATCGGGGGGATGTGAAGCCGGTCTTCTTCGGTTTAATATCGAGCTGTACCATAATTTCGTGCGTGCCCCTCTGGTTGGTGCGCAGACGGTTCACCGGGAAATCGTAGGCATAGCCGATGTGCAGTATTTCCTTGATCCGCACTACGGCATTGAGCCCGGCCGATTCATGGAAACGGTACATAGCGCCCAGCCATACGCGTTCGTACAGCAGGAAACTGGCGTTTATATCGAAGGTGAGCGGTGCATTGGGCGTGATCTTTATGAGCGTGGAAGGTTTAAAGTCGAGCACACTGTTGAGGCGGAATACATAACCCGCGGCCAGGAAAAAGTGTCGGCGGTTGAGCGAAGCCGAAAGAGAGTCGATATTATTGATCTGGTTTTGCAGGATACGCGGTGAGGAAATGCCGATGTAATGCCGTTCGCCGTAGTAATAAATACCTGCACCAAAATTACCGGTATTCTTCACAAAACTCTGTCCGTACAGCGGGTCATTGGGGTCGTTCACCTGCAGGTCGCTGAAATTGAACTGCTGAAAATCCACGCCGCCCGAAAGTCCGAACGCCAGGCGATGTCCTTTTTTATTAAGACGTACCGAAGCGGAAATATCGGCAAAAGCGGCCGTACGGCGTCGTGCCCCGATGCGGTCGTTCACCATGTGTAGTCCGGCCCCGAGGGTCTGGTTCAGGAAAGGCATGTGTACCGAGAACCACTGCGTCATGGGGGCGCCTTTCCAGCCGGTCCACTGAAAACGGGCCATCCCCGTCATGCTGATGGCATTGCGGCTGCCGGCGTAGGCCGGGTTGTAGTAGAGCGGGTTGTACATATAGAGCGACATCTGTTCGTCCTGCTGGGCGAAAAGCGGGCTGCTGCAGAGAAGTACCGAAAGTATGTAGAGTAGTTTTTTCATGGCTTCTCCGTTAATATTGTACTTCAATGAATCCTTTCATGGGCGCTTCGTTATTGCCGAGGTCCAGCAGGTAATAATAGGTGCCCGCGGGTACTTTTCCGTTCTCATTGCCTATGTTCAGACCTTTGTTCACCTGTCCGTACCAGTCGTTCTGGTATGGCTGTGCCGAAAAGATGAGGTTTCCCCAGCGGTTGAATATCTGCACGGCGGCATTGGGATAACTCTCAAGCCCGTGTATCACCCAGCCGTCGTTCTGGTTGTCGCCGTTCGGGGTCACCAGCTCGGGCACTTTCATACAGTCGGCGCTGTAGGCCACGGTTACCTGGGCCGAATCGCTGCCGGAACAGCCCTGGGCATCGTAGCCCGTTACGGTATATATTCCCGCCTGGGCAGTACTTATATTCGTGATCTGTATGGAAGCCGTACTGTCTGAAAAATTCTGCGGACCGCTCCACTGGTAGCTCACTCCGCCCGTGGCCGTGAGTATGAGTGTGGTGCCCGGGCACAGGGTCACATCGCCCGTTTCGATCTGCAGGGGAATATCCGTGATCACATCGGCATAGATACTGTCTGAAGCGCTGCAGCCGTTGGCATCGGTCACCGTTACGTAGTACCAGCCTTCGGTATTGGCACTACTATCCGTTATGGAAACGGAGGCCTGCTGTCCACTGAAGCCCTGCGGACCGCTCCAGCTGTACTGTACACCGCCCGAAGCATTCAGGATGATACTGCCGTTCTCGCAAAGTACATTCCCTGCGGGAGAGGTGGAAACCTGGGCCACAGGCAGCGGGAAGACCGTAACCTGCACCGTATCCGAAGCGAAACAGCCATTGGCATCCGTACCGGTCACAATGTACATACCGGCATTGGCAACGACCGCCGGGCTCACGGATACCTGGGCCGTATTACCGGTAAAGCCCTGCGGACCGCTCCAGGAATACTGCTGTGCGCCCGTTGCGGAAAGACTCAGCTGGGTTCCGGCACAGATCCCGCCGGGATTCAGCACAGAGGCCTGTACGTCCGGATCGGGATGCACCGTAATGTTTATGCAGGAAGGCGGCCCGGTACAACCGGCCACCGTGGCCACCACGCAGTAGTTTCCCTGTGCGGAGGGTTGAATATTGTTCAGGTCCACCTGGGCCGAAGACGCATTGAAACCGTTGGGCCCCGACCAGCTGAACGTGGCTCCGGCCGAAGCCGAAGAAGCCGTGATCTGTATACTGCCGCCAATACACGCGGCACTGGCCGAAGGCGTAACCGTCGGGGCCAGCGGTGCGCCCGGATTCGTAATGGAAAAAGGTCCGAAGGTACGCTGGCAGTTATTGCCGTCTGTAACCGTAAGAGTATACAGGCCGGCCGGCTGATTGCTGAGGTTGGCCGTATTGCCCACCTGTACGCCCAGGTTGTTGTACCAGGCGTATTGCAGGGTTCCGCTGCCCGTGGCTACGGCGCCTGTAAGCGCACCTGTGGACTGTGAACAGTTGCTGGGCGTTTCCGTGGGATTTACGCTCAGCGTGGGCAGGGCATTCACCGTTACCGTCACCTGGGCCGTATCGCTGCAGCCCGCGGAAGTGCCGATCACCGAATAGCTGGTATTGGCCGCCGGGTTTACATTAATTGAAGTGCTGGTCTGTGAAGTGCTCCACACATAGCCCGCCGCTCCCGAAGCCGTAAGCGTTACCGGACTGCCCTGACAGGTGCTTACCGCATTGCCGTTGTTAATGGATACGATGGGTCTGGGCGTTACCGCCACCACCACGTCCAGGGTTTGTTTGTGGCCGCAGAGGCCCGTTACTTCGCAATAATAGGTTTGTGTGGTGGCCGGCGTAACCGTTACCGACTGCGTGGCGGCCCCGTTATGCTGCCACAGGTAGGTAGTGGCCCCTGCCGGGGCGCTGAGCGTTACCGAACTGCCTTCGCAAACGGGCGGCACATCCGGGATATCGGGGAACAGTACGCCGCTCTGAGCCGTAATGGTATAGTTGCAGATATCGCCTGCAAAACCGTCCACCATCAGGTAGTAGTCCTGGCCTGCGGTAAGGCCGTTGGCCGTGATGATGAACCCGGTGGAACTTTCTTCAAAATTGGAAACAGGTACAAAATTACAGCAGTTCGTACCTGAAAATATCTGCATCTGGATGCCCCCGCTGGGGTAATTGCCCACCCAGCAGTCGTAAATACTTACCTGCAGGGTAGCCGTAGCGGCGGCGGCCGTAAATTTGATCCAGCTGTTGTTGTTGATGATCACATCGTAGTTGGGCGAACCGGTGCCCCAGGGCCCACCCTGTCCGAAAATGCCGCCTGTATTGATGCCGTCGGGCTGATTTACGCCGTTCACATCTTCGTTGTTGCCCCGCATATTACAGGGGCGGTCGGCCGTGTAGGCGCCGCTGGTGGAAGAGCTATACCCGTTGATATCGCAGATGTACAGGGCATTGGCGCAGTTATCGTTCACGGCGGTGGTTACGCAGAGCCCGAATGTTCCCTGCGAAGATCCGTACCCGAAATAGCGCAGGTATACGGTAGCGCCCGGTGTAAGTCCGGTGGCGGTGAGCAGGGGCAGGTTATCGTTGTTGCTGCCGGGATATACGGGGTTATCGTCGGAACAGGCGATCTGCGTAAGCGAGGAACAGCTGCCGGAATACAGGGCCATCACCCCGTCGGAAATACGGCCGGCCGGCATATTGGGTTTGCTTTGTATGTACAGGTTTCCGCTGGCGGGTACGGTTATGGCGAACCAGATATCGTGTGAGGATGCCGACCAGCCGCCGTTGGCCGCCCCGCTCCCGCCCGCACAGGACGAAGGCGCCGGCACTGCGCTGGCCGTAGAGCCTATGGTAGTAAATTCAGAATAGGTACAGGCCGCCGTTACCGCCGGCAATGCAATGGCAGAACAGGGCTCGTCGTTCGTAGGGGTGGGTGTCACCGCTCCCGTAACGCATATATTGAACGTTCCGGCGTTCCCGGTGTAATAATCATATACACGGATGTAATAGGTTTGTCCCGGCACCAGGCCTACTGCACTGATCACTTCCTGCCCGCCCGTAAGACCGGCGTCCTGGCAGTAGAGTCCGTTGAGCGTGCCGCAGGGACCGCTGAAAAGCTGTACCACGGGATCGATACCGGCGGAAGGATTCACCGTAATGGTCTGCAGGGCATTGGTGGCTACAAAGCTGTACCATACGTCGTCGTCGGCATTACCGGCACAGCCGGGGATAGAAGCCGTTGCCCCCAGTGTGGTACCGGCCGTGGGCACGCAGGCTGTATTTACGTTAAGTGCTGTGGCACCTGAACAGTTATTGTTGACAGGCGGAGCCGGGGCCTGGGTCACACAGATATCGAAATTCCCGGAACCGGAACCGGCGCCGTAATGGTAAACACGAATAGTATACGTAGCGCCTATGCTAAGCCCGGTATAATTGATCACTTCCTGCTGTCCCGTGAAATTATCGTCTTTACAGACCAGGGAGACCAGGCTGCCGCAGGGGCCGGAGAAAAGCTGCACCACGGCATCGAAGCCCGCGGAGCCGTTCACTGTGATCTGGTGTGATGTGGAAGTGGCCGTGAATTTATACCACACGTCATCGTCGGCCGTACCCGAACAGCCGGGGATGGTCTGGGTGGCACCGGTGGTGGTACCGGCCTGGGGACTGCTGCAGTTTGCGCTGACAGGCAGTGTGGCAGCCGCGCTGCAACCGTCGGACTGCGTATACAGGTTGATCGTTCCCAGCAGGGGAACCATAAGGAGTAAAAGTTTTTTCATAGGTAAGAGGCTTTAGTCTTCCCGGATGACAAAATCACCGGGTACCAGGTCGTACTGAATAAGCAGTCTTTTTACGGATGCCGGTGAAAACCCGGACTCTTCGCCCTTTGAGGCTCTTGCGCTGAAACGAATGATAAGCTCGGCCTGTCCCGTTCCTTCTTTCTGCCTGATCTTCGACTCCAGCACGGCAGGCAGCGCATCGATCTCCTTCAGTAAGGACGATTCCGGCAAGGTACCCGGGGAAGGACCGAAAGCATAATAACAGCGTTGTGTTTCCGGAGCAGCTGAATGTTGTGAAAAAGCAGGATAAGAAAGTAAGGGAAGAAGTAACAGGGAATAGAATAGCTTCATCATAGTAAGTTAGAGATTCAGTCAGAAGCAAATAAACAATATTTCCAGAAACCTCACAAGCTATTTTTTCATTATCCTACCCAAAAGGTATAGTAAAGATATGAACACAAAAAAAGAGCTGTCCGTAAGGAACAGCTCTTTCCGTTATTTTAGCAGTGTAATTGCTTACGCAGTTACTTTACCTTTTGTTTTAGCTACTACATCGTCCTGCACGTTACGCGGAGCCGGCTCGTAGTGAGAGAACTCCATGGTAGACGTTGCACGGCCCGACGTGAGGGTACGCAGTTGTGTTACGTAACCGAACATCTCGCTCAGCGGAACTTTAGCTTTTATAACGCGGGCGTTGTTACGGCTGTCCATACCTTCGATGAGACCACGGCGGCGGTTCAGGTCACCTACCACGTCACCCATGTTTTCTTCCGGAGTAAGAACTTCCAGTTTCATGATGGGCTCGAGCAGGACCGGTGAACATTTCGGCAGGGACTCGCGGAAGGCCATTTTGGCGCAAAGCTCGAATGACAGGGCATCGGAGTCAACCGCGTGGAATGAACCGTCGATCAGGGACACTTTCAGCGAAGTCATCGGGAAGCCGGCGAGTACACCGGTTTTCATAGCTTCGGCGAAACCTTTCTGAACGGAAGGAATGAATTCGCGCGGGATAGAACCACCTTTGATGAGGTCCAGGAACTCGAGGCCTTCTTTTTCTTTATCTCCACCTTCGATCTTAACGATGATATCGGCGAATTTACCACGACCACCGGTTTGTTTCTTGTACACTTCGCGGTGCTGAACAGAACCCTGGATAGACTCTTTGTAAGCCACCTGGGGAGCGCCCTGGTTACATTCTACCTTGAACTCACGTTTCAGACGGTCGAGGATGATCTCGAGGTGAAGTTCACCCATACCGCTGATGATCGTTTGTCCGGTCTCTTCGTCGGTCTGTACGCGGAAGGTCGGGTCTTCCTCGGCCAGTTTGGCCAGGGCCATACCCAGTTTGTCCACGTCGGCCTGTGTTTTAGGCTCGATGGCCAGACCGATCACCGGCTCAGGGAAGTCCATAGATTCCAGTACGATCGGATGGTTCTCGTCGCACAGGGTATCACCGGTCTTGATATCTTTAAAACCTACAACCGCACCGATATCACCGGCAGTGATACGTTCGATCTGGTTTTGTTTGTTGGCGTGCATCTGGAAGATACGGGAGATACGCTCTTTGTTCTCGGAACGTGTGTTGAACACGTAAGAACCGGCCTCCAGTACACCGGAGTATGCGCGGATAAAGCACAGACGGCCTACGAAGGGGTCTGTGGCAATTTTGAAGGCCAGGGCCGCGAAAGGCTCCGACTCATCCGGCTTACGTGAAGTTTCTTCACCGGTGTTGGGGTTCGTACCTGTGATGGCTTCCTGGTCCAGCGGAGAAGGCAGCAGGTGCATCACGTAGTCGAGCATGGTCTGTACGCCTTTGTTCTTGAAAGACGAACCGCATACCATAGGTACGATGGCCATGTCGATGGTTGCTTTACGCAGAGCGGTCAGGATCTCATCTTCGGTGATCGTTGTGGGATCGTCGAAATATTTCACCATCAGGTTCTCGTCGTATTCGGCAACGGCTTCGAGCAGTTTCTCGCGCCATTCTTTGGCTTCTTCCATCATATCGTCCGGGATCGGAACTTCGGTATAGGTCATACCTTTAGATTCCTCGTCCCATACGATACCGCGGAAGTTCACCAGGTCAACCACGCCTTTGAAGTTGTCTTCGGCACCGATCGGCAGCTGAAGCGGAACGGCGTTCGAACCCAGCATTTCCTTCACCTGTTTTACCACGTTCAGGAAGTCGGCACCGGAACGGTCCATTTTGTTCACGAAACCGATACGGGCAACGTTGTAGTTGTCAGCCAGGCGCCAGTTGGTCTCTGACTGCGGTTCTACACCGTCAACCGCGCTGAACAGGAACACCAGGCCGTCGAGGATACGCAGGGAGCGGTTCACCTCAACGGTAAAGTCCACGTGACCCGGGGTATCGATGATGTTAACGTTGTATTTGTTTCCACGGTAATTCCAGTATACGGTGGTAGCCGCTGACGTGATGGTGATACCACGTTCAGCTTCCTGGACCATCCAGTCCATGGTAGAAGCACCGTCGTGCACCTCACCGATCTTATGGTTAACCCCTGCATAGTACAGAATACGTTCTGTTGTAGTGGTTTTACCGGCATCAATGTGAGCTGCAATACCGATGTTACGCGTGAATCTTAAATCTCTTTTTGACATTGTCGTATATTTACTTTATTATCTGAATCTGAAGTGTGCGAAAGCTTTGTTCGCTTCTGCCATACGGTGCGTGTCTTCTTTTTTCTTGAAGGCGCCACCTTCATTTTTGTAAGCGGCTACGATCTCGGAAGCCAGTTTACGGGCCATTGTTTTTTCGTTACGCTTACGGGCATAACCGATCATCCATTTCATGGCCATTGAAGTCTTACGCGCAGAACGGATCTCCTGCGGTATCTGGAAAGTGGCTCCGCCTACACGGCGTGAACGTACTTCAACCTGCGGAGTAACATTTTCCAATGCTTTTCTCCACACTTCAAGACCATCTTCACTTGTTTTGGCAGCTACTTCGTCCAGTGCATTGTAAAACAGCTCGTAAGACAAGCTCTTTTTACCGTCATACATCAGGTTGTTCACGAATTTAGTTACCATCACATCTCCGAATTTCGGATCAGGAAGAATGATTCTAACTTTTGGTTTACTCTTTCTCATTGTTATTTAAAAAATACGTTGATTCTGTTTAATTACTTTTTCTTTCCTTTTGTCGGAGCAGCTGCCTGACCCGGTTTAGGACGTTTTGCTCCGTATTTGGAACGACGCTGACGGCGTGCGTCCACACCCGAAGTATCCAGTGCACCGCGTACGATATGGTAACGTACACCCGGCAGGTCTTTTACCCTTCCGCCGCGTACCAGTACGATACTGTGTTCCTGGAGGTTGTGGCCCTCACCCGGAATGTAGGCGATGATCTCTACTTTGTTTGTCAGACGAACTTTTGCTACTTTACGCATAGCCGAGTTCGGCTTTTTGGGAGTGGTGGTATACACACGTGTACACACGCCACGACGCTGAGGACAGGAATCCAGCGCAGCAGATTTACTTTTCTTTTCAATCTTGTTTCTGCCCTTGCGTACCAACTGTTGAATTGTAGGCATTCTTTACTTGATTAAATTTCAGATTATTAAATAATAAAATATACGTTCCCAGATTTTGGGACGGCAAAAGTAGTCTTTTTCTTTTAATAAACAAATACTTATTTACATCCCGGCAGGGCTATTTCTTACATTTTTCCGTTCCGGGCAAAAAAAAACCTCGCTGATAGCGAGGCCACACAATATATTTTGTACGGATATTATCCGATGATCCCTTTTTCCCAGGAACGTTTCAGTGCCTCTTTAACACCAATACGGTTGATGATCTTTATTCCTTTTGCGGAAAGCTTCAGTGTGATCCACTCCTGCTCTTCCTCCAGCCAGAAACGTTTCGTCTGCAGGTTCGGATTAAAAACACGCTTGGTTTTAATATTTGAGTGAGAAACATGGTTTCCTCTTTGAACTCCTTTACCGGTTATAACACAAATCTTTGCCATATTTCGTATCGGTTTTTCTTAAAATTGGGCTGCAAAAATACAAATAATATTTAATAAGCAAATAATTTGCTCAATTATTTTTTGTGGTCCATGCAATTATTTGATCGTTCTCCCGTAAAACCAGGCCGCTACCCATAGCGCCGCCGTTTCCGTGCGCAGGCGATGCGTTCCCAGTTCCACGATCTCCGCTCCCTTTTCGCGCGCCGCCGCTGCTTCTGCCGCCGTAAAATCGCCCTCGGGCCCAATGCACACGCATACCTCCGTTTTATCCGCCGCCCAGGCAGGAAGGCCCGTTTTTTGTTCCGGTCCGCAGTAGGCCACGGCCAGGTGCAGGGTATTCTTCCGCAGAAAACTTTCCCAGTCGCTCAGCGGATGCAGTTCAGGCAAAAATACATTGCCGCTCTGTTTCAGTCCGGCCACCAGTATCTTTTGTGCCCGTTCGGCATTGAACTTTACCTTTTCGCTGTTCGTGGTACGCAGGGGCCTGATACTGCGCACGCCCAGTTCCACGGCCTTTTCCAGGAACCAGTCCGTGCGGTCGTTGTGCCGGGTGGGTGCAAAAGCGATGTGCAGGCCCGTATGTACGTGCGGCACCTCTTCTTCGGCCAGTACCCGCAGTTCGCTGCGTTTATGATGCGGCAGCACCACCTCACAGCGGTACATATGCCCGGCCCCGTCGCATACGTACACGGTTTCCCCGGCCTCTATACGTAATACTCTGGCCAGGTGCAGGCTTTCGCCCTCGTCGAGGATCACGCTGCCGGAAACGGGTATGCCGAAAAATATACGCATGTCTTTTGTTCAGGGCACCATAATGCGGAGTGCGGCCGGTTTTACCGAAAATTCGAACGGAGAGAAACCGAGTATCTCGCCTTCGCATTCCAGCCGTACCAGCGGGTCTGACTCCAGGGTGAAACTTTCCGTCTGGAACGTATGTATCGTTTTATGTTTTATAAAGGTGCCGTTATACAGGTTCTTCGTCTGCATCAGTACGTCCCATTTGCTGGTGTACTGCATCAGGGTAACGGCCAGTTTTCCATCGTAGGGATCGGCATGGGGCACCTGCATCATACCGTTGCCGTTGTATTTGCAGATACCGGCGCAGCCGCTGAACAGGGGGCCGTCGTAATTGTATTCGGCCGAGCGTACCTTTACCTGTGTGCGTTTATAGCGCAGCAGGAAGGAGAATACGGCCAGCAGGTAGGCGATCTTGCCCATTTTGTCCTTGCGGAACTTCAGTTCCATCTGCTCCACCACGAAGGCGTCGTAGGCAAAACCGGCTATATTGATAAAGTAGGCGTCTTTTCGGGCATTGAACCACTGACTGGTCACTTTTCCCACGTCCATGCGCACTTCGCGGCCGTGAATAAGTACGTCGAGGGCCTTTTCGGGATCGGCGGGAATGCCGGCGGTACGGATCCAGTCGTTACCGGTACCGAAGGGCAGAAAAGCCACTTTACAGTCTGCATGCGGTACTTCCGACTGCTGAAAAATGGCGTTCACGCACTGGTTCAGCGTGCCGTCGCCGCCGCAGACCAGGAAATTACGCTGACCGGCACGCAGGGCTTTCGAGACCTTGATAAAGGTATTCTGATCATCGGGGGAGTCGAATTCAAAATCGAGCCCGTGCCTGTTCATAAATTCCTGAACGGTCTGCATGAATGCCCCGGCCTTTCCTTTGCCCGAAGCAGTGTTGGATACAACGAACCAGTGTTTAGTCATGTGGGTAGTTTATAGGGCGTATTGCTCCTGCAGGTGCAGAATCATATCGCTGCACATCTGCGGAAGGCTGTATTCCGGCTTCCAGCCCCAGTGTTCGCGGGCCACCGAATCGTCGATGGAGGCGGGCCAGTTATCGGCGATCTGCTGGCGGAAGTCGGGTTTGTATTGTATTTCGAACGTGGGAATGTGTTTGCGGATCTCGGCGGCCAGCTGCTCCGGCGTAAAGCTGAAAGCGGCCAGGTTGTAGCCGGAACGGATCTTCACCTTATCCGCTTCGGCCTCGGTCAGTTCCACCGTAGCGCGGATGGCGTCGGGCATATACATCATGGGCAGTTCGGTCTGCGGGCCCAGGAAGCACTCGTAGGAACCCTGCTGCAGGGCTTTGTGAAAAATATCGACGGCATAATCGGTAGTGCCGCCACCCGGAGGCGCCGTATAGCTGATGAGGCCCGGGTAACGGATGCTGCGCACGTCTACGCCGAACTTGTTGTGGTACCATTCGCACCAGCGTTCGCCGGCCTGTTTGCTGATGCCGTACACCGTGGTAGGCTCACAAACGGTGAACTGGGGCGTAAGTACCCGTGGTGTAGTAGGACCGAACACGGCAATGCTGCTGGGCCAGTATAGTTTTTTGATGTGTTTTTCCTTAGCCAGGTCCAGGCAGATGAACAGGGTATTCATATTGAGCGCCCAGGCCTTATCGGGAAACTTTTCGCCCGTGGCCGAAAGCATGGCCGCCAGCAGGTACACGGTATCGATGTTTTCCTTTTTCACCAGTTCGTACACGGCATTTTTATCCGTGGCATCGAGCGCTACAAAAGTGCAGGGCGACGGATTTTTCTGCTGTATATCGCTTTCAATAACGTTCGCCGCGCCGTAACGGGCCGTAAGATATGCGGTAAGTTCCGTGCCGATCTGGCCTTGGGAACCGATAATGAGAACTTTCGTATCCATACTTTCGTCAAAACAACTTTACAAAAGTAGAATAAACTATGAAACAAGGAACCGGCTCTTTTTCCCCGGAAGTTCCATTCCGTTCGTATTTTGTACATTAGCGTGATTTTTAGCCGATGACCGCGCGTTGCATTTTTACTCTCTTTCTCTTCCTTACCGGCCTGGGTGTGCGTGCACAGATCATCCGGCAGGTACCGCTTGCCGCGCGGATACAGGTAGACACCCTCAGCATACGCGCTTCTTCTTTTGCCATAACGGCCGGTACCGACACCCTGCCGCCCGGTTTGTACAGCCTGAACTGGTCCACGGCCATACTGAACATCGATACCGTACAGTTCCTGAAAAGACACCCGGACGTACGGCAGCTTACTCTTTCCTATAAAACCTGGCCTTACCTGTTCGGGCAGACGGTACAGCGTATTCCGCTGCGTAAAGACAGCGCCGCCTCTGCCCTGCCCTTTACCCTTACCTTTCCCGAGGAAAGCCGGGACGAGAGTATTTTTATTACCGACGGACTGGAAAAGAACGGCAGTATCTCCCGCGGCATCGCGTTCGGCAACGCCCAGAGCCTGGCCCTGAACTCGGCCCTGAACGTACAGCTGAGCGGTAAACTGGCCGAAAACGTAGAGATACAGGCCGCCATCTCCGACGAGAACGTACCCCTGCAACCCGAAGGCACCACGCAGCGTATACAGGATTTTGACCGGGTCTTTATCCAGGTGGGCATCGATAAACAGAAGATCATTGCCGGGGATTTTATCATCAGTCGCCCGAGATCGTATTTCCTGAATTTCCTGAAAAAAGGCCAGGGCTTGCAGGTACAGACCCAGTTCGAGAATACGATGATCTTTAAAAAGAAGGCTCCGGCCGGACTTTTACAGCTACAGGCTTCCGGGGCCATTGCCCGGGGAAAGTTCGCCCAGAACCGTATCCAGGGCATCGAGGGCAACCAGGGCCCTTACCGCCTCACGGGCAGCGAAGGCGAAAGTTTTATCGTGGTACTCTCGGGTACGGAACGTGTTTTTATAGACGGCAGGCAGCTGGTCCGCGGCCGGGAGAACGATTACGTGATCGACTACAATACTGCCGAACTTACCTTTACCGCCAAACAGCTCATTACCAAAGACCGGCGTATCGTAGTGGAATTTGAATACAGCGACCGCAATTACGGACGCCTGATGTACCACGTGAACAACGAATGGCAGCTGGGCAAGGCCTGGTACCGGGTGAACATTTTTGCCGAACAGGACCTGAAGAACCAGTCCCTGCAACAGTCCCTCACACCCGATCAGCGGACGTTGCTGGCCTCCGTGGGCGACAGTCTGCAGAACGCCGTGAGCCCGTCCTATACCCAGGTGCCCTTTAATGTAAGCGAAGTATTGTACAAACGCAACGACAGCATTGTGAACGGCGTGCTGACCCCGATCTTTACTTACAGCACCAATCCCGACAGCGCCCAGTACCGCGTATTTTTCAGTCAGACCCCGGCCGGCAGCGGCGATTACGTGCTGGAACGCTCTACTGCCAACGGACGTGTATACCGCTATACCGGGCCCAATACGGGCGATCATATTGCCGCCGTACAGCTGGTGGCCCCGCGCCTGCAGCGTATGATGACCTTTGCCGGCGGCTGGGACATAGCCAAAGGTCTGAGCATTGAAGCCGAAGGCGCCCTGAGCACCCTGGACAAAAATACTTTTTCCACACTCGACAATAAGGACGACAACGGCTATGCCTACCGTGTAAAGATCAACTGGCTCAAACCCTTCGGGCGGGGCGAACAGAAACAGAATTCCCTGCGCACCACCCTTACCTACGAACAGGTGGAAAAGACCTTTACGCCCATTGTACGCTGGCGTACGGTAGAATTTGACCGCGACCTGAACCTGAGCACCCTGCGCCCCCAGGGCAATGAGTACATACCCTCGCTCGAGATCGAACTGAATACCAAAAACCGGAGCCGGGTGCTGTATTCGGGTGGCGCATTTATAAAAGGGACGGATTACACGGCCTACCGCAACCAGCTGCAGGCATCGGTGAATACCCGGGGATGGTTCCTGGACTTCTGGGGCAGCGCACAGATCACCGAAGGCGACGTACAGACCCGTTTCCTGCGGCACCGCACCCGTTTTTACAAGAACATCCATAAATACCTGCGTATCGGCCTTAACGGGGAGGATGAATACAATGTCTTCCGCAAGGATTCTCTGCTGGGCAACAGTTATATGTTCAACGACTGGGAATTCTACCTGGGTTCTTCCGATACCTCGGCCCTGAGCTGGAAGGTGTATTACCGGCCGCGGGCCGACCACCGCGTACTGAATAATGCCCTTACTTTTGCCGGGCTGGGACAGAATATGGGCGCCGAGGCCCAGGCCGTGATCCGTAAGAACCATACCCTGAAATTCCTGCTCAATTACCGCACCCTGCGCGTACAGGACAGCCTGCTGCTGCCGGGACAGAAGAACGACGAAAGCACCACCGGCCGCATCGAGTACAACAGCCGTTTCCTGAAACAGAGCATTACCATCAACACCTATTACGAGATCGGTTCGGGGCTGGAGAACAAGCGGGAATATTCCTTTCTGCAGGTGACCAACGGACAGGGCACGCATTTCTGGGACGCCTCGCTGGATTATAATGGCAACGGCGTACCCGACCTCGACGAATTCCAGGAAGCCCAGTTCACGGGGCAGGGCAATTACATCAAGATACTGATACCTTCGCTGGAATACATCAAAACCTATAATACACAGTTCAACCAGAGCCTGAACCTGCGTTTTCCGGCCCGCTGGAAGAACGGCAAAGGCTGGCAGAAGGTCCTCAGCATTTTCAGCAACCAGACGGTGTACCGCCTTACACGCAAATCACAGAATTCCAATATCGCCTCGGTGATCAGCCCCTTTTCGGCCTCCTATTCCGATACGGCCCTGCTGGCCCTGGGCTACTCGTTCCGGAACACCTTTTACATCAACCGCAACGAAGGCAAATTCGGGGTGGACATCGAGTACCGCGACCTGCGCAACCGTTCGCTGCTCACCAACGGTATCGACAGCCGTTCACAGGAATCCTGGGAGATCCGCAGCCGCTACAATATATCCCGTTTGTTTACACTGACGGCCCTGTTCGAAAAAGGTAACAAACGCTACAATTCCGAATTCCTGCGCACCCGCGATTACAACCTGGACCTGGCCCGGGCCGAAGGTAAATTCACCGTACAGAAAGATACCCGCTGGCGTATTGCATTCATCTACGGTTTCCAGTATAAACGCAACCGGAACAATGCCAGCAACCCGGTGAATCCCGGCGGCGAAATGGCCCATATACACCAGGGCGGCGTAGAAAGTACGGTGAACTTTCTGAACCAGGGTGTGCTTACCCTGCAGCTGAAACTGCATCATATCCTGTACAACAATAGCCTCAACAACAACCTGGCCTTCGAAATGCTGGGCGGCCTGGGCAACGGGCTCAACGGCACCTGGAGCGCTAATTTTCAGCGGAACATCGGTAACAATATGCAGGCGGGCATTACCTACGAAGGCCGGGCGGGACGGGCCATCAGTCCGCTGCACGTGGCCGGCATGCAGGTGCGCGCCTTTTTCTGAGGACGGCATCTACCCCGAACAGGTGAAAGTATTTCTGTAACAAGGTTTTTGACGCTTTATTCACGAACTTTGCCCCGGCAATATACAGGCGGGTCCTGTGACATCATGCCTATTCTTATATTTAATTTGGTTAGAAGAGCATCCGTAACACGATGCTCTTTTAGCCTGGTACAAAAAAAACAGCTGACCTCTCGGAACAGCTGTTCTTCCTCACGTTCGTGATAGCAGAAAGATAACCAAACAATAATCTATACAAGCCTGAAAAACGTTCGTTTCCGTTGTTCATTGATCCAAAGGTATTGCATAAGCCTGTAGATCGCGTTAAGTTTTCGAAGTTTGGTATACTCTTTACGATACTTGGAAAAAGTATTCGATAATCCGTACCGCATACCCGTATTTCCGGCACTTTCAAGGCCTGATACCCTACGAAAACAGTAGGCTTAAGCAAAGCCGTTGCATAGAGGGCGAATCATTTACAGAGGGATAAAGGGTACAGATAAAAAAACTGCTTCTCCCGAAGCAGTTTTTTTCCTCACTGATTAAGGACAGAGAGTTGAACCAAACAATAATCTATACAACTTATGGCAGACTATTTGTCCTGCCATAGTTCAAATATAAGGCATGAAACGCTACATAAGGCCTGCTTTTTCGAAGTTTGGGGAAACTTTTTCGATATTTGGCAAAACATCACGATATTTGCTTTAGATTTACCTCTTTATGGGTAATCAGTGAGGAAAAACATGGTCGACAATGTTTCGGGACAACGGATTCAGCTGGACACCGATACCGGGTTACTGCATTTTAAAAATGCATTCGAGCACGCTACCATCGGTATGGCCCTTGTTTCTACCAAAGGCGAATGGCTTAAGGTAAACAACCGCTTGTGCGCCATGCTGGGCTATTCCGAAAGCGAATTCCTGGCCCTTACCTTCCAGGACATTACCTATCCCGAAGACCTCGATGCCGACCTGCTGCTGTTGCAGGAAACCCTGCAGAACAAACGCGACAGCTATTCCATCGAAAAGCGTTACTTTCACAAGAACGGAGATATCGTCTGGGTATTGCTCGGCGTATCGCTTATCCGCAATAAAAACCGCCGTCCCCTGCATTTTATATCACAGATCGTGAACATCAGTGATATAAAACATGCCCAGAACGGCCTGCGCATGGTAAATACCCACCTGAACGGTATTCTCAATGCCAGCACCGAAGTTTCGATGATCGGTACCGACGTCTCGGGTATCATCACCTTCTTTAACAAAGGAGCCGAAAAACTGCTGGGCTACACCGCCGAAGAAGTGATCGGCAATGTAACGCCGCTCATCATCCACAAAGAATCGGAGGTAAAACAGCGCGCCGCCCAGCTTACCCGCGCCGGCAAAACCAAAATAAGCGGCTTCGGCGTTTTTACGGCCGGGGTAAGCGCCGATACGGCCGACTCCCGCGAGTGGACCTATATAGCCAAGGACGGCAGCGCCATTCCCGTGCACCTTTCGGTGAACGCCATCGTGAACGAAAAACAGGAGATCATCGGTTATGTATGCATTGCCACCAACCTTTCCCAGATCAAGGAAACGGAGACCCGCTTTCGTACCCTGTTCAACTCCTCGTTCCAGTTCTCGGGCCTGATGAGCCCCGACGGCACCATACTCGAAATAAACGATACCACCCTCGAATACGGCGAAGTAACGCACGAGACCGTGATCGGGCTTAAACTCTGGGATTCGCCCTGGTTCCGCGATTCGGCCGAAACCGGCAAGGTACGCAAAGCCGTGCGCAGCGCCGCCCGCGGTAAACTGGCCCGTTTCGAGTCCCAGTTCATCAGTCCGCAGGGCAATCTTTCGGTGGTGGACCTTTCCATAAAACCGATCTTTAACGAACAGGGCAAAGTGATCCTGCTGCTGCCCGAAGCCCGCGATATCACCGACCGCATACGCCGCGAAGAAGAGCTGAACAAACGCAAGGCCCTGCTCAGCGAGGCCCAGCGCATCAGTCAGCTCGGGGGCTGGGAAATGCATATTGCCACCCACCAGGTGGTATGGACCGAAGAAGTATACCGCATCTACGAAGTAGACGAGAACTTTGTACCCGAACTGGGCAAAGGCATGCATTTTTATCACCCGGACTACCGCGATAAAATGAAACGCCTGCGCACCGAACTGCTGGTGAACGGCCGGCCCTTTGATACGGAATGCCGTTTTATCTCGGCCAAAGGCACCGAAAAATGGGTGCGCGTATCCGGCGAGCCGATCTGGGAGGACGGCGAACTGATCATGATCCGCGGTATTTTCCAGGACATTACCCTGCGCAAGAACTACGAACTGCAGCTGGAACGCAGCCGCTACATGCTGCAGAACATCAGCGATGCGGTGATCGAGATCAACGAAGAGTTCCGCATCACCTACGTTTCGCCTTCGTTCTACACCGTGTTCGGCCGGGGCGACGAAGTGATCGGTAACAGCGTGTTCGAACTGGTGGATGCCGACTCGAGGCAGCCGGTACACGAACGTTTCCGCGAGGCCATGCGCACGCCGGGCAACGGCATTTCAGCCGAATTCCGCTACCAGCATCCCGAAAAAGGCTGGATCTGGCTCGATGTAACGGGCGTATTCTATAAAAGCACCGAAAAACTGGGCACCGGGCTCATCACTTCGCGCGATATCACCGCCCGCAAAAGTCTTACGCTCGAGCTGGAACGTAAAGAAAAAATGCTGGCCGCCATCGCCTCCTCTTCCAAAGAACTGCTTAAAAATCCCGATTATATCCCGGCCATAGCCCGCTGTTTTACCTTTATCGGCGAGGCTACCGGCGTAAACCGCGTATATCTTTTCCGCAACGACCCCGTGGAGCGCAGCTGCAGTCAGCTGATCGAATGGTGTTCGGACGATACCTCCGCCCAGATCAGCAATCCCGACCTGCAGGGCCTGCTGTTCGATACCATGCCCGAGTTCTTTGCGCCCCTGGAACAGGGACAGTCCTTCAGCGCCCTGGTATCACAGATGCCGGACGGAGGTACCAAAAGCATACTGCAACAGCAGGACATACGTTCTGTACTGGTGATCCCGGTAATGCACCACGAGCGTTTCTGGGGTTTTATCGGTTTTGACGATTGCGAGACCGAACGTATATGGACACCGGCCGAGAACGCCATCCTGGAATCTTTTGCCGAGTCCATTTCCGAAGCGGTGATGCGCAAACAGCTGGAACTGGACCTGGAACAGGCCAACCGGGCCAAAAGCGATTTCCTGGCCAATATGAGCCACGAGATACGTACGCCGCTCAACGGTATCGTGGGTTTTACCAACCTGCTGCAGTCCACCCCGCTCAACGGCATACAGAACGAATATATGCAGAGCGTAAATACCTCCGCGGTCACGCTCATGAACCTGATCAACGATATCCTCGATTTTTCGAAGATCGAGGCCAACAAGCTCGAACTGGACATACAGCGCTTCGACCTGCTGCGCACCGCCGAGCTCTGTATGGAAGTGATCAAGTACCAGGCCTATTCCAAACAGCTCGAAATACTTATCAATATTGCGCCTTCGGTACCGCGCATCGTGTACGGCGACGAGGTGCGCATACGCCAGGTACTGCTGAACCTCATTACCAATGCCATTAAGTTCACACATAACGGCGAGGTGGAACTGAGCATTTCATTCAGCGCCGGCAGCCATCCCCGGGAAGGCATTTTTCACTTTTCGGTACGCGATACCGGCATCGGTATTTCGCCCGAACAGCAACATATTATTTTCCGCGCCTTTGAACAGGCCGACGCCACCATTACCCGCAAATTCGGCGGCAGCGGGCTCGGACTGGCCATCAGCCGCAACCTGGTACAGAAGATGGGCGGCAATATCGAACTGCAAAGCGCCCTGAACGAAGGCAGTACCTTTTCCTTTGACCTGCTGCTGCCCTTCGAAAACTATGTGTATACCGATTCCGGCATCAGTCTGCCCGATATACGCTCGGTGCTGGTGGTAGACGATAACGAGAACAACCAGATCATCCTGCAGAACATACTGGCCAACCGCGGCATGGAAGTACTGCTGGCCCGCAGTGCCCAGGAAGCCTTCCTGCTGCTGGAAAAAAATACGCCCGGACTGCTCTTTGTCGATTATCACATGCCGCTGACCAATGGCATTGAGTTCATTGAGAACCTGCGTGCACACCGCAGCGCGTCCCTGCGCGAACTACCCGTGATCCTGCTGCACAGTTCGGCAGAGGACTGTACCATCAACGAAGCCTGCAAACGCCTGCGCATATCGGCACACCTGGTAAAACCCATCACGGCCGACGATCTGCTGTACACCATGCACAACGCCCTGGAAAAACACGCAGCTCCCGCCGGCTACAGCGGCAACGTACACCGTTTCCTGAACGAAAGACGTATACTGGTGGTGGAAGACAATATCCTGAACCTGCGCCTGGTGAAAAAGATCATCGAAAAGAACTTTACCGGCATCGTGATCGATGAGGCCCAGAACGGCGCGGAAGCCCTGCCCCTGTTCCGCGAACGACAGCCCGACCTGGTGATCATGGACATACAGATGCCCGAAATGGACGGCATTACGGCCACCGGGCTGATACGCGCCGAAGAACGTAGACAAAAACGTGCCCATACGCCCATCATAGCGGTTACCGCCGGCTCCGTGAAAGGCGAACGCGAACGCTGCATACAGGCCGGAATGGACGGCTTCATCACCAAACCTTTCGAAGAAAAAGAACTGATACAGCTGATCCAGGACCATTTCAAGGCCGAACTGGTAAAAGAACCCTTCGGCGGCACACACGATGCCGAGGACGAAATGTACCGCTTCCAGAAGGATTTTGCCCTGGACCTGATCCGCGCGCATTTCCACGACGACCTGGAATACATGCAGCAGACCTTTACCAATTTCTGCCGTTTTAACCTGCCCGAGATCGAAAAGATACAGCTGGCCGCGCAAAACAACGATACGGCCGAGACCCGCCGTCTGCTCCACAAGATAAAATCGAACTTTGTACTCATCGGCCTGCCCCAGGTACACCAGTCCATTGTGACCATGGAGAACAAACTGGCCAAAACCGAAACCGAACTCATGCCCCTGCCTTATATGATGGAACCTCTCCTGGACCAGATCCACAAAATTATTCCACTGATCGAAGCCGAAGAGGTCCGTCTTGTACAACTGCAAAACACCCGTTTAGTATGAAAGCGATTATTGTTGACGATGACCAGGTAGCCCTGCACAGCCTCGATTTTTTATGCAAAAAGATCCCCGGACTCGAAGTTGCCGCCATATTCGATAATGCCATCGACGCCATTGCCTACCTGAAAAAAAACACGGTCGATATTCTGTTCCTGGATATAGAAATGCCCGATTTCAGCGGACTGGAACTGGTAGAAAGCATCAGCAACCTGCCCCAGGTGATCTTTACCACCGCCAAGGCCGAATACGCCATACAGGCCTTTGAGCACGATGTTACCGACTATATACAGAAACCGGTTACCCTGCCCCGCCTGCAAAAAGCGGTGGAACGTGTGGAAAAACAGCTGAAGGACCAGAACAGATCGGGCCAGGAATACATATTCATCAAGAGCAACGGCAAACTGGTAAAGCTGATGCTGAAAGAGATACAGTACATCGAAAGCATCGGCGATTATGTAGCCTTTGTGATGGACAAAAACCAGAAATATGTAGTACACGGTACCATCAAGGCCATGATCGAAAAACTGGACCTGCCCGATTTTGTAAAGGTGCACCGGGCCTTTATCGTGAATATTTCCAAGATCAACAATATCGAAGATACCGCCATCACCATCGGGGACCGGGCCATACCGGTAAGCCGCGCGCACAGGTCCCTGCTGATGGAACGCATAAAACCGCTCTGAGATCAGTGCCGTATTACCAGCGGAGCGGTATACAGTGTTTTGCTGCCTGCCGAAATGCGCACGGTATATACGCCGGGCATAAATATACCAAGTTCTGTTTGCGTATATTCATTAGCACCTTCTTCAATACTTACTGAACGTTCAGAAACTTTTCTTCCGGTCATATCAAACAGGCTGATACGTTCATCTGTAAAGGCTTCCGTTACTATAAAGCGGGCTGTGAAAGCCTGGTCGGCCGGGTTCGGGAAAAGCAGCAGGCCCTTCTCCCCGGCAGGGTCACAGGGAATGCTCAGCGGGGCGAACACTTCATGATCTCCGTTGTAATCGGTCTGTTTCAGCCGGTAGTACGACATGCCCGTGAACGGACGCGGGTCTGTAAGACCGTATTGCAGCTGGCTGTTGCTGTTTCCCGCCCCGGGTACTTCGCCCAGTATCTCCCAGTTCTGGCTGTCGGCGCTGCGTTCAATGGTAAAATAAGCATTGTTCACTTCAGAAACGGTGCTCCATTGCAGTTGCACCTGTCCCTGGTCGCAGGCGGCCGTAAAACTGCCCAGTTCAATGGGCAGCGGCGTTGTAAGGGCATTGCTCAGTGTCCAGCGCGAAAAGCTGTTTATCCCCGACAGGCTTACCACATTGGCAGCGCTGTTCTGGCTGGCCGTGCCTGCCGTCGGGTAACCCGGGGTCAGTGGTCCGGCCGGACTTCCGCCCCACTCTTCCCAGTCGCTTGTGGTTATGCCGTAAGAGGGGGAGCGGTAGAACAGGAAATTGCTTTCGGCTATGCCGTACAGTTCCAGTTCATGGTAACGGAAATCGAAGGTATAGGTATACCCGCTGCTTACGGTCGGCGTAATGTCGTAATAGCGTCCGATGGAAGTACCGGCGCCCACAAAGGCCGTGCTGGTCTGCCGGTCGTGCCCGCGGAAAAGCGTGGTAGAACCGGGAGCCGCGCCGCTAACCGTCAGGCTCAGGGCCAGTCCGGCAATATCGTTGTTCGCGCCCGCCGTAAGGCTGCGTACCGCGCGTATGCGTCCGTTCTGGTTATCGGCACAATACACACGGCGGCCCGAAGGATATACCTCTCCACTGAGGCTGCCGGTCGTAAGCAGGTCCATCTGTGCATTCTGCAGATTGATATCGCCGGCGCCCAGGGTAGCCAGGTTGCTCACACTGATGTCCCGGTTCAGCTGCAGTTCCGCGCCGCTTTTACTGCTTGTAAGGTTATAAAAGGCGCTGTTCTGCGTACCGCCCAGCAGTGCCGTAGTGCCGCCGCTGAAAAGAACGGTGCCCGTTCCCGGTACAAAAGAGGCCGTGGAAGCGTTGTTCTCCCAGTTGGCGTTCTGCAGTACGATCTGTGCAGACGCTCCGTTGCTGTTCAGGCGTACGGCCGCCCCGGACAATACCAGGCGGGCGTTTTGTGCTTGTAAGGCCGGCATCAGCAATAACATAGCTGCAAGGGAAGCGCTGTATTTAAGTATATTCATCACTTTACATTATTGATTAGGGTAATGCGTTCCATCTGTATACGCATATTTTGTTCCTGTTCGGCCATTTTCAGGTTCAGTACCTGCTGACGGCAGTTCTCGCGCACGCTTTCGTAGGGCATCACTTCGCCCCCGCTGCGTTCCGTAAGGGCAATGTACACGGTGTGCGTACCTACGGTAAAGGGCTCCGACACTTCCATCAGGCCGGTCTTTAGCAGCAGCGGGTACAGCGGGTTATCGGTACTTATGCCTACGCGCTGTTCCAGGTTCAGGGCCGTTTGTCCCAGCTGCATTTTACCGGCATCCGGGTTGCCCTGTTTCCAGAGTTTCAGACGGCGTTGCAGTTCCTTTACGGCCTCATCGCTCCCGGCAGCCTCCCCGGGTGTCCAGGCCTGGTAGAATGTAAAAACGTACGGTGTACGGAAATTTTCCCTGTGCGCTTCGTAGTACTGCCGTATCTCCGTCTCGCCCGGCTCCTGCTTTACCGAATTTTTGCGTATCTCATTCGCCCAGAAATGCAGGGCGGCCAGTTCCATGAACCTTGCATAGCGCTGGTTCAGTGCCGAATCCTTTTCCAGTGTGGCGCGCTGTTCTTCGCACAGTATCATATCCTGCAGCAGGTATTTCTGCAGGTTGGAAGCGAATACCGAGGAATCGGGCGAATAAAAGAACCGGGGATGCAGCAGCTGCAGCAGTTCCACGGTCTCCTTATCTACCACAAGTACCGTATCTTTCGGCGACTGGGCCTGTACAGACGTACAGAGTCCCCCGCAGAAGAGGAATATGAACAGGTATTTCATCAGCGTACGGGTGAAATGGACCAGCCGGAGTTGTTATCGCGGTTATCGTCGAGGATCTTACCGTCGGAAATAATGGGGAATGCTTTGGCACTGCCCCCGCCGGCCATCTGGAAACCGATAGTGGCGCTTTGTCCGTTGGAGTTGTTGTTCATTTCATCCCGGTACTGTACATTGATGAGGCCCGAACCTTCGTGTATGGTCACCTGGAAGCGTACATTGTAGGAACCGGTATAGGTACGGCATTCGTAATCCACGATCACCGCGCGGTTGGGCGCAGTACCCGAACTGAAATAACGTATATTGCTGCCATTGGTCACCAGGTCGTCCCAGTACGGGAAAATGGTCGGTGCCGAAAAGGAGGCGCTGGGCAGCGTATTATTGCTCACCAGGGAACTACCCGGGTTTGCAAAGGATATCCAGCCATTGGTCGATATCGTGATCACATTATAGGCCACCGCGTCGATCGTGATCGAAAAAGGCATGGTATAATTAACGATCGCATCATCTCCGCTGAGCACAGATGCCCCGGAAATATCGTCGGGACTGTAGGCGATATTACTGCTGATGTTCCAGGCATTGTTCGTGGACGCCGCATTGCCCACGGGTATCACCATAATTTCGCTCCAGGCCTGGTTGGCATTGCCGCCGGTCTTGCGGAAGTACAGGCGCTGATCATAGAAACTCCCGGCAAACTGCATGGCAAAGTTATTGGCGTTGTTACTGTGTCGTACGTCCAGCAGGTGCTGCCAGCCGGAAGCCCCGTTATACCAGTTAGCGGCCGGAGCGGGTGCCGATGTCTCGAAAAAGCCCGATTGGGATGCGATCTGTCCTGCGTCATTACGGGTTTCCGTACGCGAACGGTACGAGCCCGCCACACCGTTACCGTAACCGAAGCTGCCGCCCAGTTCCAGGCCATAACCGCCGGCCGTACCGGCCATGCCCATACTGATGTTTCCGTTGGGCGCGATACGCATACGTTCCGTACCCGCTGTAAAATAGCCCTGTGTATTGGCTGCCAGGGGCCGTATGTAGTTACCGGCTCCGTAGGAATAGTTACCGTCGAAAAAGAGACTTCCGCCGCTGTTGAGCAGCACATCTCCTCCGCCGCCGGCCTGTATGGCCACCCCGGAACCGGTAGCCGGTCCCACCGCTTCAAAACGTGCGGTAGTGGCCGTTCCGGCCACCACTACATTACCGTTGGCCAGGATGCGCAGCCTTTCTGTGGATGCGGTGGAAAAGCCCAGGATATCGCTGCCCGGTCTGAACATACCCAGCGTGCCGTTGCCCACAAAAGAATACGAGGGCATGCCCGCCGTACCCGAAGCCCAGCCCAGCACCTGCCCGTTGGGCATCACCTGGAAAGGCGGTGTGGTCGTGTTACCCACGTTAAAAAGTCCGGGACCGGACGAACCGTCGGTATTCACCGATACGTTCTGCGCCGAAAGCGTGAGTCCCGTGCATGTGATTACTGCCGCAAGCAGTCCTTTTACAGGCAGCTGCACACGGAACGGTTCAAGTAGATTTCTCTTCATAATGGTCACAGAGGATTATACGTTTTTTGTTGTGTACTCGAAAAATCTAAGGGCGGTACATACCGACAGGCCTCCGTATATGCACAGGCATTACCGGGAAGGCGGTAAAAACGGGGTTCTGTAAAAATTTACGGAAGGAAAATACCTGCGGATATTCAGGTAGACGCGGTGCAGTGATACAGAGTTCTCATGATAATAAAAGGTTTTTGATGTTTGCTCATGCTAAGTTAACCTTTCTTAGCACAATTCCAAACAGGTCAAATAAAAAAAGGCCATCATAAAATGATGACCTTTCTGCTGTGTTTATGCAATTAATTTTTAGCGTTTTATAATTACAGGCGCCGTATAAAGTACTTTTCCGTCGCCACTGATCCGCAGTGTATAGGTACCCGGAAGGAAAGCGGCCAGGTCCCTGAACGTAAAGCTGTTCATGCCGCTCTGCCAGCTGCCGTTCTGTATGGCCACCCGGCGCCCGGTCATGTCCATGAGTTCTGCGGAACCTTCCATATCCGCAGCGACACTGAAGTTCAGTACAAAATAGTCGTTCGAAGGGTTCGGGTAGATCAGCAGTCCGTTCTGTGCGCTGCCGAAGCAGGTAACGCTCAGCGGAGCAAAGGTCTCGTTGTCTCCGTTATGATCGGTCTGCCGCAGGCGGTAGTACGAAATACCGTTCAGCGGACGGTCGTCGGTGATGGTGTAATGCAGCGGCGTATTGCTGTTGCCGGCACCGCTTACTTCGCGTACCAGTTCCCAGTGGTTTGCATCGGCGCTGCGCTCTATGGTAAAGTAGGCGTTATTCACTTCCGAAACGGTGGTCCAGCGTATCTCCACGCCGCCTTTACCGCATTCGGCGTCAAAATTACCGAGCACGACCGGCAGCGGACTTGAGGAACCTGTGCCGCTCAGCCACCATTCGGAGAATCCGTTCACCGTATAGGTGATATAGGAAGCTCCCGCAATGGCATTCCCGGAGATACCCGCGGTGACGGTACCGTTCCCGCTCTGTGTATGCAGGTAGGTAGTACCACCGGTGTTGCAGTTATCGCTGAAAGTGGCATTTTCGTTCGGTCCGCTGTAACGGCTCAGTTCCAGGGAACCGATACCGCTTACGTCGTCATCCGGGTTTGCATTGAAATTTGCGGCGGCAGCCAGGGAGGTCACATCGCCGTCGGCCAGGTACAGACGTACATTGACAGGCGTTAGCGGCGGATTGGCGGACGTGATCACCCAGTGACGGCTCAGGGCCGCGCTGTTGAACTGAGGCTGTGTTACGGAATTGGTATTGCAGGCCTGTATGTTCACCGGGGTGCCGTCTACATACTCGGTTACCGTTACCAGTCCCAGGTCTTGTGTACCCGGGTTCACGGCAATGATACTGCGGCCGGATGTAACAAATTCTACAAAAGCGTTGTTACCATTTACGTAACAGGTACGTGTATCGTTATGGTTCGCAAGTGTCGTGGCCGCGGCCGTAACGCTGATGGTCGGTACGTTCACCGAAAGCGTACAACCGGGACCTGTAGTTGCCAGCACATTATAGGTAGTACTGTTTGCCGTAAGGTTATCCGTGCGGAAGCTGAGTGTAGCTCCGCTGCCTGCCTGTGCGGCGCCGATGTTCGTCGTGTTATCGCGCAGCTGGTAACTTACACCCGTCTGGGAAGAAGCTACTGTGATCCGGGCATTACCGCGGTAACAAAGCGGTGTACCGGTACTGATCACCGGCGTGAAAGCAGCCGGGACCGGGTTAACCGTTACCGCTGCAGAAGCACAGGCCGTGGTATTACAGGTGCCGGAATAGCGTACAAAATACGTGGTATTCGACGTGGGAGACACCGTAATGCTATTGCCGGTGCCGATCACCGTGCTGCCGCAACTGCCGCTGAACCATTGGGCCGTAGCTCCCGTACCTGCGCTGCCGCCCGAAAGCGTAAGCGTGGTACTGTTACCGCTACAGATGGCGGTAGTGCCTGAAATAGCCGTAGGAGCTACCGACGGACTGTTTACCGTAACCGTAACCGATGCACAGCCGGTGGTATTGCAGGTGCCTGCATAGCGTACAAAATACGTGGTATTCGATGTGGGAGACACCGTAATGCTATTGCCGGTGCCGATCACGGTGCTGCCGCAACTGCCGCTGAACCATTGGGCCGTAGCTCCCGTACCTGCGCTGCCGCCCGAAAGCGTAAGCGTGGTACTGTTACCATTACAGATGGTGGTTGTGCCTGAAATACCCGTAGGGGCCACCGACGGACTGTTTACCGTTACCGTAACCGATGTACAGCCGGTGGTATTGCAACTGCCGGAATAGCGTACAAAATACGTGGTATTCGATGTGGGAGATACCGTAATGCTGTTTCCGGTACCGATCACCGTGCTGCCGCAACTGCCGCTGAACCACTGAATAGTAGCGTCCGAACCCACGGAACCGCCGGATACGGTAAGCGTTGTACTGCCACCGCTGCATATCGAGGTGGTTCCGCTGATACCGGTGGGCGCCACCGAAGCGCTCTGGTAAGTAACCGAAAGCTGCGGACGATTGCCATTGCTCCAGCCGTAATATTCCAGTTCATTGGTCTCATCGCCCCAGCACCAGAAACAGTCGGAAGCATTGTAGATCATGTCCAGGCCATAGGTAATGTAATCGGTGGGTAAACGGTTCGCCACGCGGTTGCGGTGCAGGGCATAGTTGATATTAAAGTTCTTCCATCCGTTGGGTGATTCGGGGTAGTCGTAACCGCCGTTACAGCCGGAACAGTTGCCCGGTGTTCCCCATACGTCCCAGCGGGCATAACGTTCGCTGAGTCCCTGTACATTGTCGCGTATGGAAGCCCAGGAGGCGGATACCGGTTCTACATTGGCCCAGCCGATCTCGAAACGCAGTCCATCGTCACCGCCCCCGTTACGCCAGGTATGCTGGTACATGGAAAAACTGGCATTCTGTATGCAGGAACCGTCGGGGATCGATGAAATATTGATCTTGGCGTAGGGGGCCCAGGTTTCGTCATCGCAGCCACTGCAGTCGTAAAAACCGACCTTGATATTGTCCGAGCTGTGTGCGTCCGCATCCTCATTGGTGGTGCCGGTCCAGTATATAGAAGCATTGGGGGTACAGGTAACCGTAGGGTCCACGATCACCGGGTATACACGCTCGGGATTGTTGAACCAGTCGATGGGCACCAGCAATACTATCTTATACGTAAGATCGTCTATTTTGGTTACCAGGTACTCGGCCTCTTCGTATTCGGAAGAGCTTTTGCGGTTCTGCTGGAAATAGTAGGCTTCATTGTAGGAAAACAGGACCTCGCCGGCGGCATTTTTTACCAGCAGGCCTTTTTTCTGTTCGTCGTTCACGATCTCTACCGGTTCGGCAAAAGTGAGCTGTTCGGCAAAACCGAGGTATTTTGAACCGCCGTATGTTGCAAAGGGATTCGAACGGATGAAATACTGGGATTTGATCTTGCCCGTAAGCTGGGTCACCTGCAGGCTGATATCGGGCGTCAGGCCATACTCTACATGATTATCCGTTTCGGCAGACGGTACCGGCAGCGCTTCTTTATTATACTGCAGTACATTTTTCTGCATTTTCTTATCCAGGTCGTATAGGAAAACGCCTTCCTGGTTATAGCCGGACAGGAGATCGCTGCCGTCGGCCTTTTTAATGGCAATGCCTTTACCCGCCGTTCCGTACAGGGTTTTGTACAGGTTGTGGCGGTTCATCAGCACATAACCCGGGTACAGGGGCATCTGTACCGGTATAATCTCGTTGGACGAAGTAAGCCATTCGCCGTTCTCGAAATAGTGCATCGGTCCGGCGGTAAGCAGGGCCGTTTCGGTACCGTCTTCGTTACGGAAGTGTTTGGCATTTTCCGTTCGCTTTTCGGGCAGTTCACGGGCCGGGTCGTATTGAGCATAGGGGCCCGATGCGCCGTATAATTTCATGATCACGGGATCTGCAGCCTCCCTGCGGGATACCGGGTTCTCTCCCGTACCGGTCTCATTCTTCTGGGCAGCGGCCGTAAGGCAGAGCATCAGCGATAAAAAAACAGGTAAAATTCGGTTCATAGAGCGTATTTTTTATTTGTGATGAAACTTGTGTCCGACATAAGCCGGGTTAAAAAAAACAGTATCTCCTTCTTTTCGCGTTCGCCCAGGTTCAGGCGTACGGGATCCCCCGCCTCGTCCCGGAGTTCTTCGCTTAAATTGGGATTGGGCTGGATCCCGGAGTTGTAGTGTTCGAGTACTTCCTCAAGGGTGGCAAAACGTCCGTCGTGCATATAAGGGCCGGAAAACGCCACATTACGGAAGCTGGGCGCTTTAAAAAGGCCCTCGTCCGTTTTCTTACCGCTTACCACGGCAAAGCCGATATCGCCTGCATTCGAGATATCCAGGCCGTTGTTCTTCATTTTGTTGTTGCCGTAGGTAATGTTCGAATGACAGGTCTCGCACAGCTGCAGGGTCTGAATGGTCTTGTCGGAAAAGCCGAACTCCCGCTGCATGATCTCGGGCTGACTCAGGCCCTGTGCCATCAGTTCGCTTACAATGGGATACATGCGGTCGAGCGGACTGGCGTAGGAAGTAATGCTACGGAGGTATTGCGCCAGGGCCATGCGTACGTGTACATAGCGTACCTCCTCGATACCGAATGCGGCGTAAAACTGTTTGCGGAAACGCGCCGAGCGGTTCAGGCGCTGCACCAGGCGGTTGGTATCGCTGTCCATTTCGTTGTGGGCCGTGATCGGGAAATTCACCGCCTCTTCGAGCGAAGCTGCGCGGCCGTCCCAGAAAAAACGGTCTACCCAGGCCAGGTTGAACAGGGGCATGGAATTGCGGTTCACTTTTTGTCCGTCGATCCCTTCGGATGTGGTCCTGCTTTCGGCAAAGGCCTTTTCCTGGTCATGACAGCTGCTGCAGGATACCGTATTGTTGCGCGAAAGTTCCGTGCTGAAGAACAGCGTTTTGCCCAGGGCCACGCCGGCCTCGGTGGTTGCATTGTGCGAAGGCTGATAGGCCTGCGGAAGTTCCGGGGGAATATCGTAGCGGAAGTAGACCGTTTCCCTGTGCATGACACAGGAGCGCACGAACAGGCTAACGATGCATATCGTTACCAGAAAAAGCAGTGTATATACTTTCCTGTTCATGGTGTTGGAGCTCCTTACCGGCCACAACCACACCACACCATTCGTTTAGGTCTTCATATCTGGATCAGGTCCTGTACGGGGTTTACGTACGGACACATGTGTGTTAACGGATATTTGGTGATAGTACGGTTCAGGTGACAGATATCGGGGTTAAAATTTTTTATTTTTTGGTGATCGAATTACTAACTATAATATCAAAGAAAGAACTTTTCTTCTCAATATACAAATCCGTCTACAAAAAACATGCCGTAAACGGCCCCTGAGGGACCGTTTTTACGGCTATGCATAAAAAATTTAACTATCGCTTTACAAAACCTGCCGTGTACAGTCCTTTGCCGATACGCAGGCGCAGGCTGTATACCCCGGGGGCCATGTCTGAAAGTACGATCGTACGTGCCAGTTCACCCTCCGGTACCGCGCTCCATTTCTGCAGCTGCAGGCGGGCGCCGCGGGCGGCGTAGATACTCATTTCCACATCGGAGCTTTCGTCCAGGTAGAAACGCAGGTTCAGCACCTCTTCCGCCGGATTGGGGAACAGAAGCAGTGCCGGGGCATCTTCCGCCGTGCAGAAAATACTTTTTTCAGCAAAAAGTTCTTCATCTCCGTTGTAATCGGTCTGGCGCAGGCGGTAATAGGTAATGCCGTTTTCCGGGCGTTCGTCGGTAACGCTGTACATCAGCAGGCTGTTGCTGTTCCCTGCCCCGCTCACGGTCTGCAGCACTTCCCAGCTCTGTGCGTCGGCGCTGCGTTCAACCGTAAAGTAGGCATTGTTCACTTCGGAAACGGTGCTCCAGCTGATCAGTCCCCGGCCGTCCTTGCACACTGCATCAAAACTGTGGAGCGTTACCGGCAGCGGACTGCTGATACTGGTACCGTTGAGCCAGAGTTCCGAGAATCCCGGGATACTGTAGGTAACATACGAACCGGCGGCAATGGCATTGCCCGCGATGGGAGCCGTGATACTGCCGCTTGCGCCCTGGGTGTGCAGGGTAACCGTTCCGCCCGCATTACAGTTGTCCGTAAAGGTGCTGTTCTCGTTCGGGCCGCTGTATTTGGTCAGTTCCAGGGAACCCAGGCCGGATACGTCGTCTGTGGTATTCAGGTTGGCATTGGCCACTGCGGCCAGGGCCGTTACATCGGCATCGGCCAGGTACAGGCGTACACTTACCGGGGATACCGGGGGCACCGTAGAGCTGATCACCCAGCGGCGGTTCAGCGCCGCCACCATGAACTCAGGCTGGACGGTGTTGCAGGCCTGCACGCCGATCGGGGTACCGTCTACATATTCCGTTACGGTTACGTTGCCCAGGTCCTGTGTACCCGGGTTTACAGCAATGATAGCGCGGTTCGAAGTGATGAATTCTACAAAGTTGTTGTTATTATTTACGTAACAGGTACGTGAATCGTTATTGTTACCGATGGCGGTGGGAGCTGCCGTTACCGTAATGGCAGGTACGTTCACCGAAAGCGTACAACCCGCGCCCGTAGAGGCCAGTATGTTATAGGTACTGCTGCCGGCCGTAAGGTTGGTGCTCAGGAACGTGAGTGCCGATCCGTTACCCGCCTGTGATGCGCCCACATTGGTCGTATTGTCGCGCAGCTGGTACGTAACTCCCGACTGGCTGCCGCCGCTGGATATCTGCGCATTCCCGCGGTAACACAGCGGTGTGGAGGTAAGTACCGAAGGAGTAAAGGCGGCGGGTGCCGTATTT
This sequence comes from Bacteroidia bacterium, assembly GCA_016742095.1. GTDB lineage: Bacteria > Bacteroidota > Bacteroidia > CAIKAF01 > CAIKAF01 > JACVCJ01. The sequence continues at coordinate 34,901 of JACVCJ010000016.1, read as the reverse complement.
ACTGTTACCGCTACCGATGCACAGGTGGTGGTGTTACAGGTGCCCGCATAGCGTACAAAATAGGTAGTATTCACCGTAGGCGATACGCTGATGCTGTTGCCCGTACCGATCACCGTGCTGCCGCAGCTGCCGCTGAACCACTGGGCTACTGCACCGGTGCCCGCAGTGCCGCCCGAAAGCGTGAGCGTAGTGCTGCCTCCGGCACAGATCGTAGTGGTGCCACTGATAGCGGTCGGCGCTACCGATGGGCTGTTTACCGTTACCGCTACCGAAGCGCAGGTGGTGGTGTTACAGGTGCCCGCATAGCGTACAAAATACGTGGTATTCACCGTAGGAGATACACTGATGCTGTTGCCCGTACCGATCACCGTGCTGCCGCAGCTGCCGCTGAACCACTGAGCCACGGCTCCGCTTCCCGCAGTGCCGCCCGAAAGGGTGAGCGTAGTGCTGCCACCGGCACAGATGGTGGTGGTACCGGTGATCGCCGTCGGGGCCACCGATTCCGTATTGGTGGTGCCGATCACCCGGTTATGTGAGGCTGTACAACCCGCCGCATCGGCATAGTTAATGGTATAGCTGCCCGCATCCAGACCGGTGCGGTTAAAGCCGGTAGCTCCGTCTGCCCAGTTCAGGTCAAGAACATTGAACACCGGTGAGGCCTGGCTGTTTATGCCCTGCTGCACGTCCACCTGTTGTGAATATACCACGGAATTGGACGTGTTCCGAAGGATCAGCTGCAGGTTCGATGCACGGTTAAAACAACAATCACTGCGGTTCCAGATACGTATATTGTCCAGGTTGTAACCGGCTCCCAGGTCGATCTCCACCCATTCATTCGTACCTGTACCCGCTGAGTGATACAGGTCTCCGGTATTTCCGTTCACAAAATTGGCCGAAACAAAGGAGGGATTGTATACACTGTTGCTGCTGGTGGTTTTATTCAGGGCCACATTGGTGCCGGTAAAAATTTCGTAAGCCTGCAGTTCAGCCAGGTTGATAAAGGCGTCGCCGTCGGTCTTGTTCTGCTGTATACGGATGTAACGCACATTGGACATACCACCGCTTAAACTTACATTGATGCTGCCGTTATTGGCGGAAGGACAGCTCTCATTTGTATAGGTGGAACTGAGTGTGGCGCTAGTCGTCACCAGCACCTGTACCACATTGGAATAAAGCACATTACCGCAGGCGTCCGTAGCGCGGCGGCGGAACCAGGTGCTCTGGGTAAGCGCCGGCGGATCGTACGTGAGGCCCGTCTGTCCACTTATATTGCTGAAACCGGAAGTTCCGCTTGTAGTGGATGATTCCCACTGGTAAGACGGTGTTGCATAGGCCGAAGTACTTCCCGAAGCGGCAGCCGTACTGGTGAACGCGCCCGGGTCTGTACCGCTGCAGACGCTGGTATTGCTGATCCCCCCGATGCTGCCGGCATTGAATGCCGTGGTAATATTATTGAGCGTGAGTGACTGGCTGGAGCCTCCCACCCCGTCCAGGTGCCGCACTTCCACAGTAGAGGTGGACGTAAGCAGTCCCGTCCACACGTTGGTGTGGACGTCGCAGCAGCCTACGTGGGTGTAGACCTGCACCCCGTTCACGTATATGATGATATCGTCGTCGTGTGTAGGAATATCGAAGCTGTATATGCCGCAGGGAAAACCCTGGCGCTTGGATACCACCACATGGTAATCCGCCGGAACATAACAGCCCTGCCAGCCACTGGCATCGGAAGGAGATCCGTTGGTACCCCAGCGGTTGAGTGAATTGTACGAAAGAGCCGTTTCGGTATAGTAACCGGAATATTCGCCGTTCAGGCTGTTGTTACCACCTGTATAGCCATATACCAGCCACTGGTTATTGCCGAATGTGGCCGGATTGCCCGGGGCCGGTGTGATATCTTCGTACGTAAGCGTGCCGTTGACCGTAAGTGCGGCCCTTGAGTACCTGGAAACCTCTACATAATACCAGCCCGAAGAACCGGCCGTATAGTCGAGCGAAGCCGCCGTTCCTGAGCACAGGGGGCCGTTATCGTCAGCCGAAGCCACTATGGTATAGCCATCGGAACCGTATATACGCAGATACGTATCCTCCCCGGCCCCGCAGGTACCAAAACGGTAGGTCCTGCCTGCGGTAAGATACGTCGACCAGGATTTGACGGTACCCGAGCTGTATCCTGCCGACTGGCTGTTACAGGAAGGATATATCGCATTCTGGCTGCCGGAATATCTCCAGGTGAATCGTATGCCGAACTTATGATCGCCATTGCCCCACTGGGTACCGCTGAAAGAATAATAGCTGTTGTTCGAAGGATAGGCCAGGTCGCGGTAATACACATCGGCAAAGTCGGTGGCGCCCAGCTGGCAGTCATCACCGCTGCCCCGGTTACAACGGTCGCCGTCGTCTTCCCAGGCTTCGAGGATAGGGTCGATCCAACTGGAGGTATTGCTGCGCGTACCCAGGAACTGGTCCACGGCATAGGTGGCATTACCGTTGGCCGCTCCCTGCTGGCAGGTAACTCCCGACCAGCCCGTATTTACATTATCGCGGAACCAGATATTGGCCGTATAGTCCTCATCGCCGGATTCCCAGCAATTCCCGCCTACTCCGCCTTCGTAGCTGGTCACACTTACCGTGCGTACGCTGAAAGTGGCTTCGGCCAGCTGGCTGAATACGGATTGGGAACATAAAAAGAGTGCGGATAGAAGTGTTATTTGCTTCATGGTATGAAAGAGGGTTGGTGGGTTTATTTTACAAATGTGTAACGGTAACTGAACCGGGCGTCCTCATCCTGCGAGGGGATATCGAGTATCACTTTCGCCGCCGACTCTTCCACGATGGTAAAAGGCGGAATAACGCAGGTGGCGCAGACGACCCGGAGCTGGCTACCCTGGCGTTCCAGGCTGAATTCGCGCAGTTCTCCGCCCTGTAAACGTTTAATAAAAAACAATTTCCCTGCCGAAAGGTCCAGTTTGCCGTCGTTCAGTTCGAATTCCGATCGTGCATCGGTACGGAAACCGCTTTCCTGTTCCGGCGTATAACCGGCCGCTATGTTCATCGCTTCTACCGAGACCAGGCTCATATAACCCGTAAAATCCGGCAGTACCTGTGCTTTTTCCGGCCCGGGAGTTTTCTCTGCACCGGCCGCAGGTACCGTGCCTTTTTCGCGTGCTTCGCGTTCTGCTTTCTCCTTTAGTTCGGGACTCGCATAGGTTCCCTGGGAAGCGCTCTGTTGCGCGAACGATGCTGTTGCCGTATGCATGCATACCACTACAACAGACAAAATCTGTGCTAATCTGATCATCATACTAATAAAAGAGGTTATTTGGTGTGTAGAGTGTTTTTCTTTTTGGAGTTTAACATCAAAAGAGATAAGAGATGATGTTACAAAAATAATCTTTTTTATAAATCCGCAATACACTGTATACCAGATTTTATAAATACATAAAACAAGTCCCGTCCACAGGGCGTTCCTTAAGAAATTAACATCGCCCTGCCGTCCTTTCCCGGCATGTTGCGGGTCCGTTCCGCAGAGAAAAATAAAAAAACCGCCCCGCTGTAGGCAGGACGGTCTTCTGTAAAAATTATGTATACGGATCAGTTTTTCACGAATACTTTGGTGTAGCTGGCAGCGGCACCTGAAACGCTGATCAGGTAGTTGCCTTTAGACAGCTGGGATACCGGAACGCTGAGCAGGTTCTCAGAACCGCTGATCTCGCGTGTGTAAACCACTTTACCGTTCATGTCCACCACTGTAAGTGTGTTCACGTTGCTGTTGTTTTCCAGGCTTACGTTCAGGAAATCGGTGCTCGGGTTCGGGTATATGTTAAAGCTGAAAGCGTTCTCGTCTTTCTCTTCCACGGCAACACCACCCTGGGCTTTTACTTCTTTGGCATTTACCACAGAACCGTCGGCCTGGTCAATGAGCAGGGCAACCAGTTTGATCTGGGCCATGTCACTGGTGGCAGGCACGGTGTAGTTGAAGGTGTAGCTGGCAGTCTGTCCGTCGCTGATGGCAGCCGGAACGCTTCCTGTCTGTCCGTTGTAACCTCCAAGCAGGGCGCGGCCTACGTGATCGTATACCATATCGGCAGCCGGAACCGGATCGGGTTTAGACTCATAACCACCCATCGGGCCATTGGCATTGCCGGCATAATAGTTGGTCTGGTTATAACCGGAAGAAGTACCGGTAACATCGTCTTCAACCACTACAACGGCCAGGCGGAAGTTAGCAGCGGCAAATTTCGTAACGAACTGGGCAGATACCGGGATGGTGATGTCCTGACCGCTGATGGTCGGGGCAATGGTAATAGAAGCCGGAACCGGCAGGTCTTTACGGGCAGCGAAGTATTGTTCGAACAGACCCTGTGATACGGAAGCGTCCAGGATCGTACGGTCTACGTTGCAGCTGGGGTAACCGCCGAAGTTGGCAGCATTGTCATAGGCAGAAACGGTCATCGGGTCCTGGTTGTGCACGGCAATACCGATGAAACCCTGTGAACCGTATGTATCGTACATGTACTCCATGGCAATGGCACCACGCGGGCACCATCCGCACCATGTACCCGTACCTTCCTCGATCAGCACGCCTTTATCGGGAGCAGAGCTGGTGGAGTTGAAACGGCTTGTGCCGGTGTTGTTGGCCGGAACGGCATCGGTATTGGCATTTACCTGTGTAATGTTTACGTTGATGGTTTTTTCTTCCACGGTGGAATAGTTCACCGGTGTAGTGTGCGTAACGTTGGCCGAAGCGCCCGGGGCAATGTTCAGACCGCTGATGGTAGCGCTGTGAGCGGCTCCGTCGTTCCAGTCGATGGTAAGGCTGGTAATGGCCTGAGAACCGTCATTGCTTACGTTCAGTATCATAGACGTATTGGTGTTCACTACACCGTAGCGCGGCAGGTTGATGCTGTTGAGGCGGGCATCGTAAGCCGGCAGGTCAACCACTTCCACATCGTCGATGAACAGCAGGTTCTTATCGTTGCTGTTGTTCTGGAAAGCGATATAGATGGTCTGGCCCATATTGCCGGACAGGTTCACCAGTTTGGTGGTAAGTCCGGTAGCATTGGCGGCAGCAACCGTTAATACGGGAGGATTCGTGAAATCGGCCACCGTGTTACCGGTAGTGGAGATAAATACACGGTATCCGTCTGCATAGGCAGCTTCGAAGGCCATTTCTTTAAATCGCAGGTATGGGTTGCCCGTATTGGGAATAGTGATGGCGGGAGTAACCATCCAGTCGTTGGAAACACCGGCCGGATTATACCAGCTGGTACTGGTTGCTACATTGTTACCGCTCTGGGCGCGTACCACCCAGGCCGATGTACCCATATAAGAGGTTGCAGAAGCAGGCGTAAGCCCGTCTACATTGTACTGGGCCCAGCCTGCAGGTAAAACACCTGTACCGCCTGTAAGCGGAACTCCGTTAAAATTTTCAGAAAAGATCTGAGCGCTGGCTAAGTTAATAGCCCCCAGGCACAAGCCTGCAAAGAGTAAACTTTTTTTCATGTCTCTCAACGTTTAGTTTTCATCAAATGTATATAAACATTTCATTAAATAAAACAATGAGAGCTAAAAAATTAAATCCTTTTAACAAGGATTCAATCCCTACTGAATCAGTAGATTACCCTTTACGCTCAATCGCCCTGCGGGCTGCGGAAACAATGCTTTCGGCATTCAGTCCGTATTTCTCGAGCAGTTGCATAGGCGTACCGCTTTCGCCGAAGGTATCGTTCACGGCTACAAATTCCTGGGGTACCGGCAGTTCGCGCACCAGCAGACCGGAAATGGTCTCACCCAGACCACCCCAGATATTGTGTTCTTCGGCCGTAACCACGCAGCATGTTTTACGTATACTCTTTAACAGGGCTTCCGTATCCAGCGGTTTAATGGTGTGCAGGTTGATCACCTCGGCCGAAATACCTTCTTTTTCCAGTGTTTCGCAGGCCTGCAGGGCAAGCCATACCATGTGTCCGCAGGCAATGATGCTTACGTCCGTCCCTTCGGAAAGCAGCTGGGCCTTACCGATCTCGAACGGCATATCTTCCGGGATAAAAACCGGCCAGGCCGGACGGCCGAAACGCAGGTAGACCGGGCCTTCCCAGGCGGCACTGGCAATGGTGGCCTGTTTTGTCTGTGTATAATCTGCCGGGCAGATCACCGTCATGCCGGGCAGCATTTTCATCAGTCCGATATCTTCCAGGATCTGGTGTGTGGCACCATCTTCGCCCAGGGTAAGTCCGGCGTGCGAAGCGGCTATTTTTACGTTCTTACCGCTGTAGGCGATCGACTGGCGGATCTGGTCGTACACGCGGCCCGTGCTGAAATTGGCGAACGTGCCCGTAAAAGGTATCTTGCCGCCGATCGTAAGGCCGGCCGCCATGCCCATCATATTGGCCTCGGCAATGCCCACCTGGAAAAAACGTTCGGGATTCTCTCTGGCAAACGTGTCCATTTTGAGCGAACCGGTAAGGTCGGCACACAGGGCCACCACTTCTTTATTGGTACGTCCGAGTTCGGCGAGTCCGTCACCGAAACCCGAGCGGGTATCTTTATTTCCTTTGCTTTCGTATCTGGTCATGATCGTTTACAGTTTAAGGGATTAATAATCGCCGAATGAAGTTTCCTGCAGCTGGCCCAGGGCGCTCTGCAGCTGTTCGTCGTTCGGGGCTACGCCGTGCCATTTGTGTGAGCCCATCATAAAGTCCACCCCGGCGCCCATTTCGGTGCGCATCAGGTTCATTACGGGGCGGCCTTTGCCCGAAGCGTCCACGGCACGTTGCAGACCGGCCGTTACCTCGGCCAGGTCGTTCCCTTTTTCGATCACGAATACCAGCCATCCGAAGGCCTCGAACTTGGCTTTCAGATCGCCCAGGGGCATTACCTTATCGGTATCGCCGTCGATCTGGCGTCCGTTCCAGTCAACGGTACAGATCAGGTTGTCGGCTTTCATATTGGGGGCGGCCAGGGCGGCTTCCCATATCTGGCCTTCCTGCAGTTCACCGTCGCCGTGCAGGGTAAATACGCGGCGGTCGTCCCCGTTCAGTTTCTTGGCCAGGGCGGCGCCCAGCGCTACGGAAAGACCCTGCCCCAGGGAACCGGAGGCCACACGCACCCCTTCCAGGTGTTCGGCCGTTGCCGGATGCCCCTGCAGGCGTGAATCCAGCTTGCGGAAAGTGGCCAGTTCGCTCACCGGGAAATACCCCGTGCGGGCCAGTATACTGTACCATACCGGAGAAATGTGCCCGTTGGACAGGATAAAGATATCCTCGCCGATACCGTCCATCTGAAAAGACGAAGGATCGTGCTTCATAATACTTCCGTAAAGTGCCGTAAAGAACTCGGCACATCCGAGCGAACCGCCCGGGTGACCTGAATTTACGGCGTGTACCATACGTACAATGTCGCGGCGGACCTGCCGGCACAGCTCAGGTAATTTTTCCTGCGAAATACTGTAGGGATTCATGATGCAAAACTAAAGCTTAACATCCGAACCACAAAAACAATATTTCAGCCTGTTATCCACAGTGCTTTTGCGGTTGCCGCTCCCGAAATCGTTTACCTTTGTGCCATGAATATAGTTTTTATGGGTACGCCGGCTTTTGCGGCCACCCAGCTCGAATACCTGCTGCGTAACGGCTATAACGTATCTGCCGTGGTCACCGTTCCCGACAGACCGGCCGGACGCGGGCTGCAGCTGCACGAAAGTGAGGTAAAAAAGACCGCCCTGCAATACAACATACCCGTACTGCAACCCGAAAAACTGCGCGACGAAGCCTTTATACAGGCCCTGGAAGCCCTGCGGCCCGATGTAATGGTGGTGGTGGCCTTTCGCATGCTGCCACGGTCGGTGTGGAAAATTCCGCGCCTGGGCACCTTTAACCTGCACGCCTCTCTCCTGCCCGCCTACCGGGGAGCAGCGCCCATTAACCACGCCGTTATGAACGGAGAGACCCGTACGGGCCTTACCACCTTCCTGATCGACGATAAAATAGATACCGGTAATATCCTGCTGAGCGAAAGCCTCGAGATCGGTCCGGACGAAGACGCCGGAAGCCTGCACGACCGCCTGATGATGGCCGGGGGCCCGCTCATTGCACGCACCATAGACGGACTGGAAAAAGGGGAGATACAGCCGCAGCCGCAGCCCGTGAACAGCGATGCATTGCCCGCCGCACCCAAGATCTTCCCCGAGGATTGTATCCTGGACCTGGAAGACCACATACGAAACATATATAATAAGGTACGCGGACTGAGCCCTTACCCCGGGGCACGTATTTACTGGGACCCGGGTACCGGGAAGATACAGATGCTGAAAATATTCAGCGCCGAACCGGCATACGATGTACAGGGAACGCCCGGAACCTATACAAGCGACGGTAAAACAGGTATTTACCTGCACGCGGCGGACGGCAGCATACGCATAAACGAATTACAGGCCGAAGGCAAAAAACGTATGCCTGCAGCCGATTTCCTGAGAGGCATGCGGAATTTTCCCAATGCTGGCAAGGTTTACACCGCTGTTGAATAGTAAAAAACCGTTAAAAACGGGGCTTACGGGACTGCGTTATTAACAAAAGCCCGTTTTTATTAACAAAAAGAGCTTTTTTTTACCTTCACCTATTGCACAGATTGAGATTGCGCCTACATTTGTTACTATAAACGTTCATAACTAAGTTATTAACCAAAAACCAAAATCAAAAATGAACAAAGCTGAATTGATTGATGCTATCGCATCAAAAGCCGGCCTGACAAAGGCTGATTCAAAAAAAGCATTAGATGCTTTCACTGATGCAGTTACTGCTGCTCTGAAAAAGAAAGACGGCCGTGTATCTCTGGTAGGTTTCGGTTCTTTCTCTGTATCTGAGCGCAAAGCCCGCACAGGACGTAACCCACAGACAGGAAAAGAGATCAAAATCCCTGCGAAAAAAGTGGTACGTTTCAAAGCTGGTGCTGATCTGTCTGCTTCAGTTGCTAAAAAGTAATCTGACACCATTTTTGGAAGCCTCAACAGTCTCTGTTGGGGCTTTTTTTATGCCTTTTCGCAGCACTCCGTATATTCCGCCGCTCCCCTTCCGCGGCTCGGAGATAATTATTACTTTTGCACTCTATTATACTAAATTATGGCAACAGTAGCAGATATCAAACGCGGCCTTTGCATCGAGCATAACAACGACCTGTTCGTGGTGGTGGAATTTCTCCGTTTTCAGACCGGACGCGGTTCATCCAACATGCGTACCAAACTGAAAAGTCTTACCACCGGTAAACTCATCGACCATACCTTCGGCGGTGACGAGAAGATAAACATACAGACCATCGAACGCCGTCCGCACCAGTTCCTGTACAAAGACGAACAGGGCTACAATTTTATGCACTCGCAGACCTACGAACAGCTGCTGCTGACCGCCGACCTCATCGATGCCCCCGAGTTCCTGCAGGACGGTATGGAGAACATCGAAGTGGTGTTCCATGCCGATAAGGAAATTCCGCTGTTTGCCGAACTGCCGCAGTTCGTGGAAACCACCATCGTGTATACCGAGCCCGGCGTTAAGGGCGATTCTTCCGGCAGCCCGATGAAACCCGCCACCGTAGAGAACGAAGTACGCATTATGGTTCCGCTCTTCGTGGAGCAGGGCGAGCGTATACGTGTGGACACCAAGACCCGTGAGTATAAAGAACGCGTAAAATAAAGCCGGATGAAATTTGAACAGGCGCTCAGCCTGCGCACGATCGCCGAGCTGATCGGGGCCACCGTGCACGGGGACGAAAACTACAAAGCCACCGGGCTTAACGAGATCCACATGGTGGAAGAAGGCGACATTACCTTCACCGATCATCCCAAATACTACAAAAAATCGCTGCAATCAGCCGCTTCGGTGGTCATTATCAATGCCGTTCCCGAAGATACCTACGGCAAGCACCTGCTGGTGCACAGCGACCCCTTCTCGGCACTCAATAAACTGATCTCCTACTGCAAGCCCGACCTGCAAAAGCCCAATAACGGTATCTCGCCTACGGCGCGCATCGGTAAAAATGTGGTCATCAGTCCCAATGTGACCATCGGCGACAATGTAGAGATCGGCGATAACACCATCCTGCACCCCAACGTATGTATCTACCGCGATGTGGTGATCGGGAAGAACTGCATCGTTCATGCCGGTTGTGTGATCGGTGCGGACGCTTTTTACTTCAAGGGCCGCCCCGGGTATTACGATAAATTCCAGACCTGCGGCCGCGTGCTCATCGGCGACGATGTGGAACTGGGCGCCCTGTGTACGATCGACCGCGGCGTTACCGGCGATACCATTATCGGTAAGGGCTGTAAATTTGATAACCAGATACACGTAGGACACGATACCTATATCGGCGAACGCGTGCTGATGGCCGCACAGTGTGCCATAGCCGGCGTATGCCACATCGAGGACGAAGTGATCCTGTGGGGACAGATCGGCGTTACCAAGGAAGTGCACATCGGTAAAGGTGCGCAGGTCCTGGCCAAATCCGGTGTAATTGAAGATCTGGAAGCCGGTAAACGTTACCTGGGTAATCCTACCAGCGAGGCCTTCGCCAAAAACCGCGAGTGGATATTACTGCGTAAGCTGCCGGGTATTGTAAAAGCCCTCGAAAAACAGGGCGTTCTATAATTCTACATCGTACAGGGCGTCGAGCGGGATGAACACGCCGCTCTTGAGCGCTATTCCCTTTTCATCGGCCGACCATACCGTGGTTTCCACGGCCCTGGGCCCCTCATTGGTTTCAAATACAATGCGTACCTTACTTTTGTACCCGTTGCCCAGCAACGCGGCCCTTTCGATTTTCCGCTGCAGCAATGAGCGCTCTTCTTCACTGATGGCCGCAGCGCGGTGACCTACTCCCACGGAACGTATTTCTTCCTTGGCGATCATTGGTACTCTTTCCATAGACAAAACAACTTAGTAACTACAATTTACAAAAATTACCGTACCGTACAACTTTTTCTTTACCGTTTTGTGTAATGGATAATTGCTACGAATGGCACAAAAAGGCACATATGGACAATAAAAAAGACCGCCTCGCTGTCAGCGAAACGGTCTTTATAAAACGTTTACGGTCCTGTTTTATTTTACTTCGATCACGCAATATTTGGAAGCCTTCCAGAATGCTGCGGCATCTTTGATCTCGAGCTTTTCACCGGTAAGGTTATAGCTGCTGGTCGGGTGCGAAGAAAGCAGTTTCACTTTTTTACCACCGATATTGATGGAAGAAAGTGTACGGGCATCACCCTGTGTAAAGTAATTGCTGCTAAAGTTCAGCGTTTTGCCTTTTCCACCGCTGAAAACACCGTCTTTAGAAAGTACACCGTTGGCGATGAGTTCTTTTTTGGTACCCATGGCGTAGTATACTTTGTTCAGCTCATCGTCCTTGCTTACGATGGTAGCGCTTTTGGTCTCGCCATCGGTACGCAGGGAGTCAACCGAACGGTTCAGACCTTCCACCTGGTAGTTGAGGGCAACCAGTTTCTCGTTCAGAGCACTGATCTCCGCATCTTTTTCCTGGATAAGCAGGTTGAGACGTTCGATGGTCTTTTCGAACTGACCGATCTTCATGTTGGAGTTTTTGATCTTCTTCTGCAATGCAGCGACCTGCTCCTTGTTCTTGGCCATCAGTTCGTTGATCGACTGAATTTCGGCCTCGATGCGTGCTTTGGCATCTCCGCTTGTTTCAGCACTGTTCTTCACATCGCCGGCGGCGATAGCTTTCTCTTTCTGCTGGACCTGCAGGAGGTTATCTTCGATCGAATTGAAATCGGCCATCATCTCGTCCACCTGAGAATCACGGTTTTTCAAATCGTCCTGTAACTTCGCATTTTCAGCTTTCAGTTTTTCCAGTTCGGCATTCGAACCTGTTCCACCACAGGCGCCCAGCATCAGCCCGGCAGCCACCAGCGTACTCAGTACGCTTAACTTCATTACTTTCATAGTTATCTGAATTTTACTTTAACCCAATTTTACGCCTACTCTGCTGAAGTCTCTTCAGTGGTAGCACAGTTGTAGCCTTTGTAGATCCAGTCCGTCTGAAACAATTTACGTTCATCGGCATCTCGGGAGCAGAGTGTCTGGTCCTCGCCTGTCTGACCCGGGATGGGCGTACATTTGATACAAACTTTTTCTGCACAGGAACTCAAAGTCAACATGGCTATAACACCTGAATAGATTGCTAATTTTTTCATAAATTAATCTCTGTTTGCAACAAAGGTATATATTATGCTAAACTGCGCAAATGATTATTTATTTTAACAAATAACTTTTTTTAAGAGGCGCATCAGAACGGGTAACCGATGGCAAAATTCCAGCGCAGGTCCCTAAACCGCAGGTATTTAATGCGCCAGGGATCGCGGTCTTTTTCGGTGGTATTGGGGTCGAAATTATTTACCGAGGCCGGGTTGTATACCGGGAAGGCCGGATCGAGCCTGAAGATAAAGAAACCCAGGTTGAGCCTGATGCCCAGGCCGGCGCTGATGGCAATTTCCTTATAGAAGCGGTCGAAGCGGAACTCCCCGAATTCCCGGTCCAGGTCCTTACGCATGAGCCAGATATTACCGGCATCGGCATACAGGCCCAGCTCGATCTGATCGGTAAGTTTAAAGCGTTCTTCCAGGGTGAACAGCAGTTTGATATCGCCAAACTGATCGAACAGACCGCCCGAATAGTGTGAGCCCGGCCCCAGGCGGCGTGCAATGAACCCGCGCAGGTCGTTGGCCCCGGCCGCCGAGAACGATTTTTCGAAAGGCATTACGTTCGAGTTGCCGTAAGGCACGCCCACACCCAGCACCGCGCGGAAAGCCAGGGTGTTCCGTTTGCTCATGACCCAGTAGTCCCTGAAATCGAATTCTGTTTTTACAAACTGGGCAAAGGGTACGTACGAGATCAGGTAACGCCCCGTGCTGTCCTGCTTCCATTTACCGGCCTTTGCCAGTCCGTACAGGATATTGCCGCCGTACTCCACACCGGCCTTCAGCGTTACGTAATTGCCGGGCGTATTGTTGGCCTTGTAGTTGGAGTACAGGTACGTATAGGAGGTAGATGAAATAATATGGTTCGTGAAACTGTTCAGCAGGAAACGGTCCTGGCTCTGCTGCAGGGTCTTGCGGAAATGGTCGGACAGCTGTACCCGGATAATGGTGAACTCTACCGGGTTAAAGCGATGCCTTTTCTGCGGGGTTTCGTTCCATTCATAGCCGAACGAGATATTGCTGAGGAAACGCGCATAGTCGGGACGGGTCTGGTACGTAATGGGCAGGCGCAGCGTGGTAAGCGGGTTATTCCGTTTGGAATAGCGGCCTATGTTGAAAGGCACCAGGAACTTGGGGAACTTGATGGAAAACTCACCCCCGAACTCCAGCGTATTGAACACCCGGCGGATGTTCTGGAAGGTAGTATCGTTGATGATCTGGCTTTCGGCACGTCCGAACAGACGGAACTCCAGCTGCTCGGCCGAAAAGAAGGCATTTTTGTTCTGGTACGAGAACGAGGCCTCCAGCCCGGGATAAGCCCCCGTGGTGGTACCCTGGAACGAAGCGCTGAACGACTGCCGTTTGCTGGGCGAAAGTTTGATGTAGCAATCCAGGTAACCTACATTCCCCTTTGTTTCCACATAGGTAAAGTCGATATTGATGTACTTGAAATTGCGCAGGGACGAAAAATTCTGGTAGGTGATGTCGTTATCGTCGGTATTGAAATAATTGCCCGATTCAATGATGATCTGCTTGGTGAGGATGCGCGGCGTATACTTCAGGTTGCCGTTGTGCAGGATAATGTAGGGGTTGCGGTCCAGGTAAAAGGTATCTGCATGACTGTATTTCTGGTCCACGCCCGGGCGGTACTCGGGTTCTACGTATACATGGCGGATCTTGCAGGGAATATGCTTGTTGATCACCACCGTATCGTCGCCGCGGCGCATAGATATCTGCGGGTCGCGGATACGCAGGCTGATGTCGATCTTGTTATCGGGCAGGCCGGTATCGGCGGCAAACTCTACGTACTGGTTATTAAAGAAGAAATAGCCCTGTTTACGCATGGCCTTGGTAATGCGCATACGTTCCTCATCTATCTGGTCCAGGTCGAAACGTTCACCGGTCTTCAGGGGCGTGTCCTTAAAGATACGTTCCTGTTCCATGGCGCTTTTTACGCGCGGATCGTCGATGATCATACTTACGTTGCGGTAGGTATGCGCCGGGCCGTAGGTAATAAAATAGTACTTGATCACCTTTTTCTTTCCGCGGAACGAAGTGCTGTCGCGCACATGTGCATGGAAATAGCCTTTGTTGAACAGGTATTGCTCCATATTGCGGTCCGACATCTGGGTAAGCGACGAATCGTATATGGCGGGCGGTTCCCCGAATTTAAGCAGGCGGGCCCCGAAAACCGGTTTCAGTTCCTTTTCGGGTTTGCCTTTGGCCAGGCGGGCCTCATTTTTCACTTCGGTAAGCGAATCTTTGCGTACCTGGTTCCGGCGCATTTTTTCCTGGTTCACCAGGTTATACACCCACAGGTTAAAACGCCAGATGCCCAGCAGTTTTTTATTGGGCTTCTGCAATACGTAGTCTTCGGTTTCGAGCGTGGAGCCCTTTTCCTTTTTATCTTCCTCGATGATCTTGTTCTTAACAAGCAAACGTTCGCCCTCCTTAAGTTTCCGGGTAGGGCTGCAGGCTTCCGCGGTAAAAAGCAGTAGGATAAGCGTTACAACAAATGCCGTTTGTTTATTCATGAATGTCCTGACGATTGCAAATATACTACCAACATTATACGAAAGTGAAAAGCCTTTGTATTTTTGAGCACGTATGTTGTCTGAAAAGAAACGAAAAATTATCCGCTTATTGCATCAAAAGAAGCAGCGGCAGCAGGAAAGCCTCTTCCTGGCCGAGGGCTATAAATGCATAGAAGACCTGCTTGCACATGGCGCCGAAGCCGAATTCATCGTACACACCGGCGGCTGGCAGGCTCCTGCGGGCAACCCGGCCGAACTGATCGAGACCGGCCCGGCCGAACTGGCTAAACTCAGTCTGCAGGCGGCCCCTCCGGGCATCCTGGGCGTATTCCGCCAGAAACAGTACGACGCCGGGCAGGAGCATTTTCTGCGCGGCACCCGCGTTTTCCTGGACGGACTACAGGACCCCGGTAACCTGGGCACCATCATCCGTTCGGCACACTGGTTCGGCATCCGCAGCATACTGCTCAGCAGCGACAGCGTGGAGTGGTACAATCCCAAGACCGTACAAAGCACCATGGGCAGTCTTTTATCCGTTCCTTTCCTGTATATTGACCGTGAAAAGCTGCCGGAGTTTAAACGGGACGGAAAAATATATACCGCCGATATGCAGGGCCAACCTCTCACCAAGGTGCGACAACAGGAAAATGCACTGATTATTGTGGGCAGCGAAAGCCGGGGCGTATCCGAAACGGTGCGGAAGATGACCGATGAATTTGTTCACATTGCCGCCGCCAACCCCGCGGACCGCCCGGAATCACTGAATGCGGCCATCAGTGCCACCCTCTTTTTTTACGAATGGAAGCGCTTAATGTAACCTTTTTGCGTTAGGATCGTTTTAACTAAGTAAATTTGGTTTTAACAAATTGTTCACTTACATTTGTCCGAATAAACAAAAAACACACGCGCCTATAGAATAGAACCTATACCTTGTCCAGGCAGAAAAACTGCCCCCTACATCAAAAATATACTGTTATGATGCTGCAAATGATGGAAGACAAGGAATTAGTGCGCATGTACCTGAAAGGTAATCACGCCTCCTTCGAAGTTTTATTAAGCCGCCACAAGCGCAAGGTGTTCTCGTACATCTATATGCTTGTTAAAGACCGCGCAACTGCCGAAGACATCTTCCAGGATGTTTTCATCAAGGTGATACATACCCTGCAGGCAGGTAAGTACAATGAAGAAGGTAAATTTCTTCCCTGGGTGATGCGTATTTCGCACAACCTGATCATCGATCATTTCCGGCGCGAGAAAAAAATGCCGGGCATTAAGACCCAGGACGAAGACTTCGATATCTTTAAGCTGATCCGCATTCCCGAGCAGAGCGCCGAGGACAAAATGATCCGCGAACAGAACGTGGCCCTGGTGCGCGAGCTTATTAAAAAGCTGCCCAAAGAGCAGAAAGAAGTGCTCATCCTGCGCCATTATGCCGATCTCAGCTTCAACGATATTGCCGAACAGACGGGCGTTAGCATCAATACCGCCCTGGGCCGTATGCGCTATGCGCTCATCAACCTGCGTAAGCTGATGGAAAAGAGCCCGCTGGAAACTTCAGAAGTTAACATATTTTAATACGGGAATACCTGCAATAAAAAAAAGAACAGGGCGTTTTATAGAAAAAACAACGTAAAAGCGCCTATGCTCAAAATCTACTCCAAAAACACGAACTCACCATTTGACCGCACTCTTACCATTAAAACGATGGTTTTACCGAGTGCATATACGATCAAAGTGGTCCTGGGTTACGCCGCCGCTTACCGGACATTGGAAGGACGCGTACTACCCAAATACGAGATGATGTTAAACTGATTAAAGAAGGGCCGCCGAAAGCGGTCCTTTTCATTTCTGCCCCCGGTATATATGGTTTTCTCATAAAAAGTTATAGTTTTAAGGCGTAAAACCTTAACTTAACTATGAGAAAGATCTACATGCTGATGCTGCTGGCCCTGCTGCCGGCAGGAACGGTATTTGGTCAGGCCTGTTTCTCGGGCTGGCTGTACCGTATACCTATCCAGGTAACAAATCCCAACGCTACGGCGCTTACGGCACACGAAGTGCTTATTACCGTAAATACGGCCGCGCTCATTACGGCCGGCAAAATGCAGTCACAGGGCCAGGACATCCGTTTTACCGGTACCGGCTGCTGCGATTCCCTCCCCTATTTCATTGAATCGGGCATCAATACGGCCAGCACCTCCATCTGGGTAAAAGTACCTTCCGTGCCCGCCAACGGTTCGGCCACCGTTTACATGATCTACGGCAACGCTGTGGCAGCGGCCGGTTCCAATGCAGCGGCCACCTTCAGCCTATACGAAGGCTTCGACGGCAATACCCTGCAGAACTTCAGCGTGGATGCCTGCGGCAGTGGTACCAATACGATAAGCGGCGGCAACCTGAACATGAGCTGGGCCGGTTCACATATACTTACGTCCAACACCGTATTCCCCCAGACCAGCGTGTATACCGCCGAAGCGCAGGTGGTATCTGCCTCGGGCGACTGGCCGGGCATCTACTGGCTCAAGAACAATGCCGATAACCGCGGTTACGGCACCCTGCAGGGCGGCGGACAGGTGCGTATCTCCAAATCGGGTACCAGCAGCGGTTACTGCCAGGGCCACAACTGGGCCAGCGGCCTGTTTACCCTGGGTACCAATGCCGGCCTGTGGAGCAGCACCTGGATCGGTACGGGCAATATCACGGGGTCACACCCCAGCGCCGTAGCCATGAGCACCACCGATAACCAGCACTCCCGCGACGCGGACCTGCGCCTGTGTATCGGCGGCATTTCATCCGGTACGGGTTCTATCAACATCAACTGGATACGCGCCCGCAAGTACGCCGCGCTTACGCCGACCTTCAGCGCAGGCATGGAAGAGGCCACCAGCTTCCTGTATGTGAATATACCGATGGACAGCATTTTCATCTGCCCCGGCGACTCGGCCTTTGCCTTTGTGCAGAGCGGCTTTAACAGCTACAGCTGGAGCACCGGCGCCACCGGAAACTCTACCCACACGGCCAGCCTGGGCTTTGTGAGCGTAACGGCGGTGAATTCGCTGGGCTGTACTTCCACAGACTCCGCTTTTGTAAAGATATACGACACCTTTATCCCGCTCAACCTGGGCAACGACACCAGCATCTGCGCCGGAACACCGCTGACACTGAGCGCCGGCAGCATGTACAATACCTATCTGTGGAACGGCGGACAGACCACTTCTTCCATAAATGTAAGCAACGCAGGGACCTACAGCGTAACAGTGAACGACATCAACGGCTGCGACCAGACCGACCAGCTTACGGTGACCCTGCTGCCTTCCGCGGTGGCACAGTTCACGTCCAACGCCAGCGCACAGAGCCAGGCGGTAAGCTTCCAGAATACGTCCACCGGGGCGGCCACCTACAGCTGGGATTTTGGTGACGGTAACACTTCTGCCCTGCAAAGTCCCGTGCATATTTACACAGCGGCGGGCACCTATACCGTTTGCCTCACGGCCACAGCGGCCAACGGTTGCGAAGACGAGCAATGCACCCAGATCACGGTGAACAGCCTGGGTGATCCCGACTTTGCAGCGGCCGGTATACGCATGTTCCCCAACCCGGCAGGCGACCTGGTGAACCTGGTACTGCCCGCTTCTTTCGGACCGGCTTCGGTTTCCATCTGCGATGCGGCCGGCAAAACCGTACAGGAGCGCCGGAACGTTACGGAAAATACCTTCAGCATAGACCTGCAGGCGCTGCAGAGCGGCATGTACATCATCCGTCTGGAAACGGCAGAACGTACACTCAGTTCGCTGCTCATCAAAAAGTAAAAACAGAAAAATATCGTGTAGAAAGGGCCCTGCATTGCGGGGCTCTTTTTTTTAGCGCAGACGCTCGGCCAGTTCGCGGCGGTAGGTAATGCCCACGGGCAGTTCCGTTTGGCCTACGATCACAAAACCGTTCCCGGAACGCGTAATTTTATCCAGGGACACGATGTACGATTTGTGAATACGCATAAAATGTGCGGGGGGCAGGCGGTGTTCCAGCTCCGTGGTGGTAATGGTGGCCAGGAAGGTCTGCCGCGTGGTGATGAGTTTTACGTAATTTCCCAGGCTCTGGGCATACAGCAGTTCATCGGGATGTATACGCACCTGTTCGCCGTCTACCTTTACCATAAAAGGCAGGTCCGGATCGGGTTGTGCGGCCGGGAAGGCTTCGGGATCGCTATCCGCAGGCAGCGTGATCAGGAAACGGTCTATGGCCTTCAGGAAACGCGGGAATTCAATGGGTTTCAGCAGGTAATCGATCACCCAGTACTCATAGCTTTCCAGGGCAAATTCTGAATAGGCGGTGGTAATAATTACCTTGGGCGGATTGGTGAGGGTCTTCAGCAGGTCAAAACCGCTGAGTTCGGGCATGTTGATGTCGAGAAACAGCAGGTCTACCGGGTTCTGGTGCAAAAAATTGATGGCCTCCAGCACATTGTAGCACTGTCCGGCCAGTTCAAGCCGCTCGATACGTTCAATATAACTGGTGAGTACGTAATGGGCGGCGGATTCGTCATCTACAATCAGACACCTGAATTTCTCGGTCATGCAGTTCTTCTTTTGAAAATAATCGCAGCGCTAATTTAACCTTATATTCGGTTTTTGTGGTCTCTATGGTAAGCCGGTGTTTCGTTCCGGGATACAGAATATTCAGACGCTGCCGGGCGTTCTGCAGCCCGATACCGGTAGAAACCTTCGAAATATCGGCATTTTTAGGGATGGAGTTCACTATTTCCATTTGCAGGCAGGCGTCTTTTACCTGTATACAGATACACACATAGCAGGACTCCATGCTGTTGGTGCCGTGCTTAAAGGCATTTTCAATAAAGGGGATCAGGATCATGGGTGCGATCTGATCGTATTCCCTGGCTGAATTATTTTCGTACTCGTAATGAATTTTACAGCGGCGGCTCACCCGTTCTTCTTCCAGGGCGATACAGCTTTCGATAAAGGCCAGTTCATCGGCCAGGGACACCCACATGCGGCTGTTGTTCTCCACCTGGTAACGCATCAGCTGCGACACCTGCAGGATCAGGTCGGGCATACGTTCGGGCTCCTTCAGACTGATGCCGTAGAGGTTGTTGAACATATTGAACATAAAGTGCGGGTTCAGCTGGGAACGCAGCAGGTTCAGCTCCATTTCGTTCACACAGATGCGCGACATGGCCTCCCGTTTCTGCTGACGGTAAAAACGCAGGATCAGGAAGGGCGTAAGCATGGCTATGAGGGTAAGGGCGCAGGTGGCCACATGAAAAATGAACGTATCCTGGGCGGCCGATTTATACAGGAAACAGTCGGGGTAGATCCAGTAAATGCTTACAAAGTGCAGTATGGCCGAAAATACCAGCAGCAACAGTAACGAATAGCTGATGTACGGAAGCGGTTTATGCCGGTCGAGCAGGATGGGCAGCACCAGGAAACGGTGCACCTGGGCATGTGCATACAGGATGCCGAAATAGGCTATGCCACTGCGGAGATCGTCCCAGCCCGAGATATAGGTCCACTCGTTCAGGGTGAACAGCGTAAACAGGGTGGTTACCACCAGCAGTTCCTGCAGCCAGCGCTGTTCCAGGATATTTCCGCGGAACGAGGGCACCAGTTCCTTTATGCTTAAGGTTGCTACGCTCAAAACAGTTCCCTGGTTAAGTGAATAAATGTTTCCGCCGCACAGCCGGGGACTGTACAGATGAAAACGGTATGACTGGTATGCTTCATATATAACAAAGTGTGTATGATCTATATGTTATGCGAATGCAAAGGAACCCAATATAGGCATTTACTGCAATAAAAAATGACGAATTGAATTCGTCATTTCAGCAGTTTATTGGTCATTCTGCTTTCCTAAATATTTCTGCGTTTCGTTGTTTTGTACCCTCAAAAAAAACACAAAATGTCAAACAAAACAATTTCCATCCAACATACAGGTATGCTTGCCATACTTGCCGCTTTGCTACTGGCCTGGGGATGCAGCTCCGGCTCGGCCAACAGTCCGGGCGGCGTAAGCGAGGCTCCTTCGGTACCCGTTCTGGCGACGGACACCACCTCGGCACAAACCTACAAAGAATATTCCGCCGCACTCGAAGGCCGCGTGAACGTAGAGATCCGCGCCCAGGTAGACGGTTACCTCGATAAGATCTTTGTAGACGAAGGCGCCTTTGTAAAAGAAGGTCAGCCCCTGTTCAAGATCAACGATCAGCCTTACCGCGAGCAGCTGAACAATGCCATGGCCGCACAACAGGCCGCCGAGGCCAACCTGCTGAACGCTGAGCTGGAAGTGAACAAAATGAAGGTACTGAGCCGCAACAACGTGGTTTCTGAAATTCAGCTGAAAACCGTGGAAGCCGCCTACGAAGCCGCCAGGGCCAATGTGGCCCAGAGCAAGGCCGCCGTGGCCATGGCCCGCATCAACCTGGACTATACGCTCATCAAAGCTCCGGTGAACGGCTACATAGGCCGTATTCCCAAACGCCTGGGCAACCTGGTGGGACGTATGGACGTACAGGCCCTCACTACCCTTTCGGACGTACACGAAGTATACGCCTATTTCTCCATGAGCGAAATGGACTTTATTGCCTTTAACCGCGATAACAAGGGCGAAGACATTCCCGAAAAGATCAAAAACCTGCTGCCGGTGACCCTGGTACTGGCCGACGGGAACCTGTACCCCGAACAGGGCCGCATCGAGATGGTGGACGGACAGTTCGACAAGACCACCGGTTCCATCAGCCTGCGCGCCAACTTCCCCAATAAGAACGGCATGCTGCGCTCGGGCAATACCGGTAAGGTACGCCTCAACCAGGTACACCAGGGCGTGCTCATGATCCCGCAGGAAGCCACTTTCGAACTGCAGGACCGCACGTTTGTGTACGTACTCGGAGACAGCAATAAAGTAAAAATGACGCCCATCACCATTGGTGGCAAACACGAAAATGCCTACCTGGTAAACGAAGGGCTGAACCCCGGCAGCAGGATCGTAACCGGAAGCCTGCACCTGCTGCAGGACGGCGCCGAGATAAGCCCGGTACCGGCCAAAGCTGCCAAATAGAGCATCCCATATATAAAGATAAAAGACCGCCTGGCTTTACATATAGCAGAGGCCGGGCGGTTTATGTAAAACAACGTAGACGACGATATGCTTAAAATTTTTATTGAAAGACCCGTGCTGGCCACGGTAATTTCCATACTGCTGGTGCTGCTCGGAGGTCTGGGCCTGGCCACGCTGCCCATAACCCAGTTCCCCGATATTGCCCCGCCCGTGGTACTGGTTACCGCCAACTATCCCGGGGCCAATGCCGAAACGGTGATCCGTTCGGTGGCTCCTTCCCTCGAAGAATCGATCAACGGGGTGGAGAACATGACCTATATGAGTTCATCGGCCGGTAACGACGGATCGCTGAACATCAGTGTATACTTTGAACTGGGTACCGATCCCGACCAGGCCGCCGTGAACGTACAGAACCGCGTGGCGCAGGCCAGTAACCAGCTGCCCGCCGAGGTGTTGCAGATGGGGGTTTCCACCACCAAACAGCAGAACAGTATCATGATGTTCGTGAACCTGTACAGCACCGACGCTAAAAAATACGACCATGCCTTTATTGAGAACTATGCCAAGATCAACGTAATACCGGAGATCAAGCGTGTAAAAGGCGTAGCCCAGGCCATGGCCTTCGGCAGTCCCAAGGACTATTCCATGCGTATATGGCTCAATCCGCCGCAGATGGCTTCCTACAACATTACCCCGCAGGAAGTGATGGCCGCCATACAGGACCAGAATATGGACGCCGCCCCCGGCCGCTTTGGCGAAGGCAGCGACGAGACCTTTGAATACATCATCAAGTACAAGGGCAAAATGAACCGCCCGGAAGAGTATGAGAACATGATCATCCGCGCCAATCCCGACGGCTCTCTGCTGAAACTGAAAGACGTGGCCCGCATCGAGCTGGGATCCTTTACCTACTCGGGCGAAAGTTTCGTGAACGGACAGCCTACCGTAGGTATCGCCATCTTCCAGACCGCCGGTTCCAATGCCAACGAGATACAGACCGCACTTACGGCCCTGCTCAAAAAACAGGAAGCCAGTTTCCCGGCGGGCATTGAATACATTGTACCCTACAGCACCAAACGCGCCCTCGACCAGTCGATAGACCAGGTAAAAAGTACGCTGATGGAAGCCTTTGTACTGGTATTCATCGTGGTACTGATCTTCCTGCAGGATTTCCGTTCTACGCTGATCCCGGCCATTGCCGTGCCGGTAGCCGTGATCGGTACTTTCTTCTTTATGCAGCTGTTCGGTTTCTCCATAAACCTGCTCACGCTCTTTGCCCTGGTACTGGCCATCGGTATCGTGGTGGACGATGCCATTGTGGTCGTCGAAGCGGTGCACGCCAAGATGGAGAACGAACATATGGACGCCAAAACGGCCACCCTTTCGGCCATGAGCGAGATCACCGGCGCCATCATATCCATTACCCTCGTGATGTCGGCCGTGTTCCTGCCCGTAGGTTTCATGACAGGTTCCTCGGGCGTGTTCTACCGGCAGTTTGCCTTTACACTGGCCATCGCCATCCTTATTTCGGCGGTGAACGCCCTTACGCTGAGCCCGGCACTTTCGGCGCTCTTCCTTAAAAATACACACGGCGCACAAAAAGGCGAAAAATCACTGCGTCAGAGCATGGTAAAACGCCTGGGCGGCGGCTTCAACAAAGGCTTCGACGCCCTTACCACCCGCTACGGCCGCAGCCTGCAGTTCCTTATCCGCAACAAATGGGTAAGCCTGGGCGGACTGGCCCTCATCATCGTAGCTACCGTACTGCTGATGCGTAGTACACGTACCGGCTTTATACCGGCAGAAGACCAGAGTTTTGCCATTTTTGCGCTCTCTACGCCGGGCGGCTCCTCGCTGGACCGCACCAATGGTGTACTGCAGGAGGCCGGAAAGATGATGCGCGAAATGGAAGCCGTACAATCGGTGAACCTGATCGGCGGGTTCAACCTGCTGTCCAACTCCGCCAGTCCCTCATCGGGTGTGGGCTTTGTAGAGCTTAAACCGATGGGTACCCGTGGTGAGACCGAAGACCTGAACGAGCTGATGGCCACCATACAGGGCAAACTGAACACCATACAGGGCGGTAGTTTCTTTGTATTCACCTTCCCTACCGTGCCCGGATTCAGTAATATCGACGGTCTGGACATGGTGCTCCAGGACCGCAGCGGCGGCCCCGTAGATAAATTCAGCGGTGTGGCCAACGGCTTCATCGGTTCCCTGATGGCACGCCCCGAAGTAGCGGTGGCCTTTACCCCTTTCCGGGCCGATTACCCGCAGCTCGAACTCAGCATCGACGCCGCCAAGGCCAAACAGCTGGGCGTAAGCGTACGTGCGGCACTCACCACCATGCAGGCCTATTTCGGCAGTATGCAGGCGTCTGACTTTAACCGTTTCGGTAAATACTACCGCGTAATGGTACAGGCTGATATTCCCTACCGCGCCGATCCTTCGGCCCTGAACGGCGTATACGTAAAGAACATGCTGGGCGAGAACGTACCTCTGAACACGCTGGTACAGTTGAAACGCGTGTACGGACCGGAGAACATGACGCGTTACAACCTCTTCAACTCCATCGGGGTGAACGTGATCCCAAAACCGGGCTTCAGTACCGGGGATGCGATCAAGGCCGTGGAAGAAGTGGCCAAGACCGACCTGCCGCAGGGCTATACCTACGAGTTCTCGGGTATTACCCGCGAGGAGATCTCTTCCGGCGGACAATCGACCTATATCTTTGCGCTCTGTCTCATTTTCGTATACTTCCTGCTGGCTGCCCAGTACGAAAGTTACATCCTGCCCCTGTCGGTGATCCTTTCCATCCCTACCGGTCTGCTGGGCGTATTTATCGCCATCGGCATTGCCGGTATCGAGAATAACATTTACGTACAGGTAGCGCTCATTATGCTCATTGGTCTGCTGGCCAAGAACGCCATCCTGATCGTGGAATATGCCGTACAGCGCCGCAGGTCGGGCATGCGCATCACCGAAGCGGCCCTGGAAGCGGCCAGGCTGCGTCTGCGCCCGATCGTAATGACCTCCCTGGCCTTTATTGTGGGCCTGTTACCGATGATGGGCGCTAAAGGCCCCTCGGCACTGGGTAACCATTCCATCAGTATCGGTGCGGTAGGCGGCATGCTCTCCGGCGTGGTACTGGGTATATTCATCATACCTGTGCTGTTCGTGGTATTCCAGCACCTGCACGAAAAAATAAGTAAAAAAGCGGTCCCGGTACCCGCAGCAACCCATTAAAACCGGATAAAAACACAACGATGATGCAACACAGATATATACGCACACTGCTGCTCCCCGCCCTGGTACTGTTCCTGGCGTCGTGCAGCGTAGGCAAAAATTTCCGCAGGCCCCAGACCAACCTGCCCCGGAACTTCCGCAATGCGCCGGAACCGAAAGATTCGTCGAGCATAGCCGACCTGGCCTGGAAAGATTTCTTTTCGGATACGGCCCTGCAGGGTATGATCAGCCATACGATCGCACGCAATTTTGATATGCGCCTGGCCCTGAAGAACATCGAAAGTGCCAACCAGACGCTGAAACAGAGCCGCGCCGCCTTTGCGCCGGACCTGAACTTCAACATCAGTGCGGCCAGTAACCGCCCTTCGGGTTCCAGCCTCAACGGCATCAGCCTCAGCAACTTCCTGGGCACCACGCACCTGGAAGACTTCAACGCCGGCGTTACCCTTTCGTGGGAGATCGATATCTGGGGCAAGATGCGCCGCCAGAAAGAAGCCGCGCAGGCCGATTACATACAGAGCGCCGAAGGTGTGCGCGCCGTACAGACCAGCCTCGTTTCTTCAGTAGCCACGGGGTATTACAACCTGCTGATGCTGGATGCACAGCTGGCCATTGCCCGCCGCAACCTGCAACTGAACGACAGTATACTGCAAATGACGCAACTGCGCAAAGACGTGGGCCAGACCACTTCGCTGGGCGTACAGCTGGTAGAAGCGCAGAAACAGGCCGCGGCCCTGCTGATACCACAGTTAGAACAACGTATTACGATACAGGAGAACGCCCTGCGCCTGCTCTCGGGCGATCAGCCTTCGGCCGTGGACCGCAGCACCCGCCTGCGCGACGTAATGCTGAGCGACAGCCTGTCCGCCGGGTTCCCGCTGGGTATCCTGAGCCGCCGCCCCGATGTAAAAGCGGGCGAAATGCGCGTAAAAGCCGCCAATGCCCGTGCCGGAGTGGCCCAGGCCAGTATGTACCCTTCGCTGGTGATCAACCTCGGGGCCGGACTCAACTCCTTTACCGCCGGCAACTGGTTCAATATACCGGGTTCACTGTTCGGTACCTTTTTCGGCGGACTTACCCAGCCGCTCTTTAACCGCCGCCGCCTCAAAACCCAGTTTGAACTGGCTAAAATAGAACGTGATAAATCCATCATAGAATTTGAAAAATCGGTGCTGACCGCCGTGACCGAAGTTTCGGACGCCCTGGTAAAAGTGGAAAAGCTGAAACAACAGCAGCAGATCGCCGAAGCCCGGGTAAAAACGCTGCAGGGCGCGCTTACGGATGCAAGGCTCCTGTTCCAGACCGGCCTGGCTGACTATCTGGAAGTGATCACCGCACAGGGGAACCTGTTGCAGGGCGAACTGGAAGCCTCCGCCATCACCTGCAACCTGTACCTGGCAAAAATAGAATTATACAGAGCCCTCGGGGGAGGGTGGAAATAATCTCGCTTATAGCGAGACTATTTCCACTCTTGCTTCAGAAGAATGTCCATATCGGCCATCATACTGTCTACGGCCTGTTCGCGGGTACCGTCGTACATACCGCGGATATTGCGGTCGCCGTCGATGAGCAGGAAAGCCCCGCTGTGCGCATAGCCGCCGGGCGCCGACGCATCGGCTTTGGCACTGATCATGTACTGATCGGCACGGGCATAAATGCTGTCCTTATCCCCGGTAAGAAAATACCAGCGATCTCCGCTTACTTCGAGGCGCTTTGCAAAATCGGCCAGTACCTCTTTCGTATCAAATTCCGGGTCGATGGA
This sequence comes from Bacteroidia bacterium, assembly GCA_016742095.1. Lineage (GTDB taxonomy): Bacteria > Bacteroidota > Bacteroidia > CAIKAF01 > CAIKAF01 > JACVCJ01. The sequence continues at coordinate 8,083 of JACVCJ010000016.1, read as the reverse complement.
ATGCGAAAGGATCAGCACGCGGTCGTTCGTCCTGTACTTTTCGTATACACGCAGCAGCTGCGTTTTCATTTTGGGGCAGATGGTGGGGCACGAGGTAAAGAAGAAGTCCATCACGGTCAGTTTTCCGTCCATGTTCTTTTCGGTAATGGTATCGCCCGTGTGTGCCACAAAGCCAAAGGGCGTTACAGGGCCGTTGCCCAGTACGGGAAATTCTTTAGGTCCTCCCTGTGCAGGCGGCGTATTCTTTTCTGCGCCGCAGCTCATAAAAAAGGCGAACAAAAGTCCGCCGTACAAATATTTCAGTTTCATTTACCGAGGTATTTTCTGGTTTCGTCGAGTGTGCTTTCCATATACACTTTTACATCGCTGATCTTTTTCTTTTCGGCTTCCAGGTAGTCCATGATCTCTTTGTGCGTATACAGGTCCTTACCGCCGTTGTAATTGTGCATCCAGTCCATCATGCCTTTATCGGCACTGTCGAGCTTCATTACCAGGGTCTCCATCTGTTGTTTTTCGATGCGTGTTTCGGCAGAGAACTGAAATTCCTGGGCCTGCAGCTTTTGCTTCAGTTCGCGGCGGTACGAGGATATTTCGCCCATGCGGGGCATTACTTCGTCGTGTATGGCCATTACTTCCTTAGCCAGGTTCTCTTCTTTCTGCTTGGGGGAAACACAGGCTGCCAGCAGTAACAGCGGTAAAAACAGGAATGCCGTGAACTTCTTCATAATGCAAAAATTTCTGTGCAAAGGTATCAAACGTATAGCAATAACGTGCCTTTATCGAAATAATAAAGGCATACTGCACGTAAAAATTACTTTTGTAATGTGAGATGGTTCCGGTCATATATACAGTGGCGTATGAAGAGCGTAAATGCCCATGGCATCCATTCGCCCTTCCTGTACGATCTTTATACCCGGGCCATTGCTCCTTCGCGGGGCGATCATTCCCTGAAAGCCGTGGAGGAGCTGCGTTCCGAAATGCTGCACAGCAGGGCACGCGTGCCCAATATAGACCTGGGCGCCGGCAGCCGTAAGAACAACGGCAGTGAGACAGAGGTACGGCGTATTGCCTCCGTATCCGTAAAACCCGTACGCGAAGCCCGCCTGCTGCACCGTATTGCCGCCTGGCTGAAGCCGCGCTGTATACTGGAACTGGGCACCAGCCTGGGCATTTCTACCCTGTACCTCGCCGATGCCTGTCCGCATGCCGAGATACACACCATCGAGGGCAACCCCTATATACGCAACCTGGCCGTACAGAACTTTGAAAAAAGTGGTTTTGTGAATATACTGAGTCACGAAGGCAATTTTGACGAGGTGCTGCCCGTTCTTTTACCAAAGGTCCCGCCCCCGGACATGGTATTTATCGACGGAAACCATACCTACGAGGCCACGCTGCGCTATTACGGCATGTTTGCCGGAGCCCCGCAGAAGCCGGTCTGTATCATTTTCGACGATATTTACTGGAGCGAAGGTATGCAGAAGGCCTGGCAGGAAATATACGCCCGGCCCGAAGTGACCCTCAGCCTCGACCTGTTTCACATGGGCATTGTGTTCTTCAACCCCGACCTTACCAAAGAACATTATTATATTCGTTACTAATTTTATATCCCGAAAGCGATGACATCCATAATCAAAACCGTGAACATTACCCGCAATTTCAAAATGGGACAGGAAGTACTGCATGTACTGAAAGGGATCAATATTGAGATAAAAAAAGGTGAGTATGTGGCTTTAATGGGTCCGTCGGGCTCGGGGAAAAGTACGTATATGAACATACTGGGCTGCCTGGATACCCCCAGCGGCGGACAATATTTCCTGAACGGCACCGACGTAAGCCGCATGAGCGATAATGCCCTGGCCGAAGTGCGCAACAAGGAGATCGGGTTCATTTTCCAGACCTTTAACCTGCTGCCGCGCTACACGGCGCTCGAAAACGTGGCCCTGCCGCTGATCTACGGCGGTATCGGCAAAAAAGAACGCGAGGAACGCGCCCGCATCGCCCTCGAAAAAGTGAACCTGGCCGACCGTATGAAGCACAAGCCCAACGAACTTTCGGGCGGACAACGCCAGCGTGTGGCCGTGGCCCGTGCCCTGGTGAACAATCCCTCGCTGCTGCTGGCCGACGAACCTACGGGGAACCTCGATACCAGGACCTCGTACGAGATCATGGGCCTGTTCCAGGAACTGAACGATGCCGGTAACACCATTGTGATCGTGACGCACGAGGAGGACATTGCCAAACATACCCGCCGTATTATACGCATGCGCGACGGCGTGATCGAGACCGACGAGCAGAATACCGAAAAAATTTCAGTGCATTTATAAGGTTTTCTGTACGCCTGCGTTGAAAAACCAATGGGTTTAGTATATTAGCAGAGCATGAACAGATTTCTTTTTTCCGTCGTATTTTACATTACGCTGCTTAGTGTTCAGGCACAGAATGCAGTAAGTTCCGAAGTAAACCGTTTAAAAACCGATGCCGGACTGGTTTCTGCCGCCTGGGGGTTCAAAGCCGTGAACCTGCAGAGCGGGGAACTGATCGCCGAACACAATGCGCAGATGTGCATGGTGCCGGCCAGCGTAATGAAGACCGTGACCACCGCGGCCGCCCTGGAGATACTGGGCGAAAATTACACCTTTAAGACACGCTATTATATCCGCGGGGAAGTTTCTTCGGAAGGGATCCTGAACGGCGATTTTATTATACGCGGCGGAGGCGATCCTACTTTCGGCTCGGAGGAGAACTCCGGCAGATGCGCCAGCTGCGTGGTAAGCGAAGCTTTGGTCAAGCTGCGGGAACGCGGTGTAAAAGTAATTGCGGGCGACGTACTGGCCGACGATACTTTTTTTGAAGAACTGATGACGCCCGGCGGCTGGAACTGGAGCGATATCGGCAACCGCTACGGGGCGGCTCCCAGCGGACTCAGCTTTGCCGATAACACCATCTGGTACAAGTTTAAATCCGGAAGAGAAGGACGTCCGGCGGAGTTCATCGGCGTGCGGCCCTATATACCCAGCATTAAGGTACGGGCCGACGTGGTGGCCGGCGGCAGCGGCGACAATGCGTACGTGTACGGCTCCGAATACAGCGAGCACCGTTACATCAACGGCCGCATCACACCCAACCAGACCGAATTCGAGGTGCATGCTTCCATGCCCGATCCGCCCTATATTGCCGCGCTTACGTTCTATCAGCAGTTCATCGATAACGGGCTGTACGTAACCGGCGTTCCGCGCAATGCCCGCCGGGCCGGCATCGAGATAAACTATGCCCAGGCCACGGAGATCGGCAGCATTGCCTCTCCCCCGCTCAGCAAACTGGTGGCCCTGGTGAACAAGCCCAGCAACAACCTGTATGCCGAACACCTGCACAAGGCCATCTCGGCCAAGACCCAGAGCGAAGGCAGCAACAAGGGCAGCAACGGCATCATTGAGAATTTCTGGGTGAACAAAGGCCTCAGCTCGCCCCAGATCTTTGTTACGGACGGCAGCGGACTTTCGCGCAGCAATGCCGTATCGCCCAACAGCATTGTAAAGATCTTCGAATACATGTACAAAAGCAGCCGCTATAAGACCTTTTACGAATCGCTTTCCATTGCCGGTGTGGACGGAACCCTGCGCAACCTGTGCAAAGGCACCAAGGCGGCCAACAACGTACATGCCAAAAGCGGTACCATGAGCCGGGTAAAATCCTATGCCGGCTACGTACAGACGCAGAGCGGAAAAATGATCGCCTTTTGCGTAATGGCCAATAATTACAGCTGTTCTACCTCGGAACTTACCGACAAAATGGAACGCCTGATGATAAAAATGGCCGAGCTGCCCTGATCCTTACAGTATTCCTTTGATCCGCATGTATTCCGCGGGCCGCATACCGATGATGCGGGTAAACGTATTGCTGAAGTATTTAGGCCGGGCGTCCTGTTCCATACTTGCTATACAAAATACGCCATATAGTATAGCAGCGGGGTGTAAAGTTGCTAATTACCTATATGTAGCCGTTTTGAATAAAGGAATGGCCTGAACGAATAAATCGCATGGTTATAAAATGGCTAATCTTGTACTGTCGGAAACGGCTCCTTACATAAGTTGGCAATTCTGAGACAAACAGTCTGTGTAAATACCGCGTCATGCGTTCAGAAAGTTTCCACAGGCAATCCTAAGGCAAATGCGGCAGTGCTCTGTTCACCGCCGCATTTTTTATGTGTACGGGCCGCCGGAGCCGCCCGCCGCGGACGAAAAATACTTACTCCCCGGCGGTACCAAGTTTTCGGGTTTGCTTTTGGCCAAGTGATGTATAAATATTAGCTTTGCGCACTATTACATATCTTTATGTCAGTTAGCAAAATACAAGAATTACTGGGAAACGAGGCCGAAAATCTGCTCGGCCACACCTGTACGGGAATACGTAAAGAACAGATCATTTTACCCGGTGCCGATTTCACGGACCGCATTTTTTCGCACAGCAACCGCAGTAATCAAACCCTCCGGAGCATAGAGTCCATCTACAATCACGGCCGCCTGGCAGGTACCGGTTATGTATCCATTCTGCCGGTCGACCAGGGTATAGAGCACAGTGCCGGAGCCAGCTTTGCCCCGAATCCCGCTTATTTCGACCCCGATAATATTGTAAAACTGGCCATCGAAGGCGGCTGTAATGCCGTTGCTTCTACGTACGGCGTACTGGCCATGAACTCCCGCAAATACGCACACAAGATCCCTTTCATCGTAAAGGTGAACCATAACGAACTGCTCACCTACCCCAATAAATTCGACCAGGTGATGTACGGGACCATCCGCGACGCCTGGAACATGGGTGCCGTAGCTGTGGGGGCCACCATCTACTTCGGTTCCGAAGAGAGCAGCCGCCAGATCGTGGACATTGCCAAAGCCTTTGAGATGGCGCACGAACTGGGCATGGCCACCGTACTGTGGTGCTATGTACGCAACAACGCCTTCAAGAAAGATAAAGATTACCATGTATCGGCCGACCTTACGGGCCAGGCCAACCACATCGGTGTTACCATCCAGGCCGATATCATCAAACAGAAACTGCCCGAGAACAACGGCGGTTATACGGCCGTACAGATGGGCGACAGCAGCTACGGTAAGATCGACAAGCGCGTGTATACCGAGCTCAGCACCGATCACCCGATCGACCTTACCCGTTACCAGGTAGCCAACTGCTACATGGGACGCATCGGTCTGATCAATTCCGGAGGAGCCTCCAAAGGTGCAGGCGACCTGCAGGAAGCCGTGGCCACAGCCGTTATCAACAAACGTGCCGGCGGACATGGTCTCATCAGCGGCCGCAAAGCCTTCCAGAAGCCGATGCACGAAGGTATAGCCCTGCTCAACACGATACAGGACGTATACCTGGACCCGGCCGTAACCATTGCCTAAACCCCGTGTAAACCTAAAAACAAGGAAAAACGATGTCTGTTCAGGAAGAAGAAATGTCATGGTTTAAACGTATCCGCAAAGGAATTCTTACCGAAACGGAAGACAAGAAAGAAACCCCCGAAGGACTGTGGTACAAGTGCCCGTCCTGCAAGAACATCATACGGTCCGAAGAGCATGCCGAGAACTACTACGTATGCCCCAACTGTCAGCACCACGACCGTATCGGCTCCGAGGAATATTTTCACATACTGTTCGACCAGGGCAAATACCGCCTGCTGAACCCGAACATTACCTCGGGCGATCCGCTGAACTTTACCGATACCAAGAAATACACCGACCGTATCCGCAGCGTAATTGCCAATACGGGCCTCAAAGATGCCATCGAGACGGCCGCGGGCAGGATCGACGGGCACGAGGCCGTAATTGCCTGTATGGACTTCGATTTCATCGGCGGAAGTATGGGTTCGGTGGTAGGCGAAAAGATCGCACGTGCCATCGACCATTGCATCAAGTACAAGAAAGCATTCATCATCATTTCCAAATCGGGCGGGGCCCGCATGATGGAAGGCGCCTTTTCGCTGATGCAGATGGCCAAGACCTCGGCCAAGCTCACCCAGCTTTCCGATGCACAGCTGCCGTATATTTCGATACTCACCAACCCGACCACGGGTGGCGTAACGGCTTCTTTTGCCATGCTGGGCGACCTGAACATTGCCGAGCCCAAAGCTCTGATCGGTTTTGCCGGTCCGCGTGTGGTAAAGGAAACCATCAAAAAAGACCTGCCCGAAGGGTTCCAGACAGCCGAATTCGTGCTTGAGACCGGTTTCCTGGACAAGATTATACACCGTAAGGACATGAAACATCAGCTGGCCTTCTTCATCGATACCCTTACGCAGAATGTAAAAAAGACCAAAAAATAATTCATAATCTCAAATTCAAATTACAATGAAAGTTACAGTTATAGGAGCAGGAAACGTAGGTGCCACATGCGCCAATGTGATCGCTGAAAAAGAACTGGCCCAGGAGGTGATCCTGATCGATATCAAAGAAGGTGTGGCCGAAGGTAAATCACTGGATATGTGGCAGACCGCCCCTATCAATGTGTACGATTCACGCATCAAGGGATATACCAACAACTATGAGCCTACCGCAGGTTCCGAAGTGGTGGTGATCACATCCGGCCTGCCGCGCAAACCCGGTATGAGCCGCGACGACCTTATCGCTACCAATGCCGGTATCGTAAAAAGCGTAACCGAAAACGTAATTAAATACAGCCCCGATGCCAAGATCATCGTGGTTTCGAACCCGCTCGATGTAATGACCTACTGCGCGTACCTCACGGCTAAAATTCCGTCGGAGCGCGTTATGGGTATGGCCGGTATCCTGGATACGGCCCGTTACCGCGCCTTCCTGGCCGATGCCCTGAACGTATCTCCGAAAGAGATCCAGGCTATGCTGCTGGGCGGCCACGGCGACACCATGGTTCCCCTGCCGCGTTACACGACCGTGAGCGGTATCCCGGTAACCGAACTGCTGGACGAGAACACCCTGAACGCCATCATCGAGCGCACCAAAAAAGGCGGCGGCGAACTGGTGAACCTGATGGGTACTTCGGCCTGGTATGCTCCGGGCGCTGCGGCTGCACAGATGGTGGAAGCCATCGTACGCAACCAGCGTCGTGTATTCCCCGTGTGCGCATGGCTCACCGGCGAGTACGGTGTAAACAACCTGTACCTGGGCGTACCGGTGATCCTGGGTAAGAACGGTATCGAAAAGATCATCGAACTGCAACTGAACGACCAGGAAAAAGAACTCCTGAAAAATTCAGCCGCTGCCGTTAAAGAAGTTTGCGATGTCCTGGACAAAATGAACTCCGTGAACGCGTAATCAGCATCATATTTTACAGAAAAAAGGTCTTCCCCGCGGAAGGCCTTTTTTTATAGCTTATAGAAGCTATCAGCATACTCTATACCGCATATAGTGAAGTATATGGCCATAGGTTATAAACCCTGACGTTCCGCTATCGGCTATCAGCTTATTCTGACACACAACGAAGTACATAACCATAACAATGAGTACTAAGGTCAGCTATTCGCTCACCTTGCTATACAAAAAAGGCTCTTCTTCGTTGCTTTCGATGCCCAGGGCTTCGTATACATACTTAAACGTGGAAAGCAGCACGGGTTTGCCGTTGATCACGGCCACATCGTGTTCAAAATGCGCGGAAGGTTTATTGTCTTTGGTGGTCACCGTCCAGCCGTCCTTGTGGAATTTCACTTCGCCTGTGCCCATATTTACCATGGGTTCAATGGCTACGGTGAGTCCTTCGGCGATCACCTTACCACGGCCGCGTTTACCGTAATTGGGCACCTGCGGATCTTCGTGCATCTTTTTACCGAGTCCGTGTCCCACCAGTTCGCGAACGATGCCGTAGCCATGCTCTTCGCAATAGGATTGTATGGCATAGCTGATGTCCTCGATGCGGTTGCCGGAAACAAGGGTCCCGTCGTCGCCTTTTTCGGAGCGCCAGACGAGAATGCCGTTGTTGCCCGCGTTGCGGATGGTGTTGTTGCGGATCGCAAGTCCGGTGGCGTTCAGTGAAAAGATCGCGGCCTTCAGCGCCCCGGTGAACAGGTTGTTGGCGATCTCGCCGTCAACGCTTTCGAGCAGAAGTCCGG
>JACVCJ010000015.1 GCA_016742095.1 Bacteroidia bacterium | reverse complement strand
GTTATTAATGGTTCCGGGGTTTATAACAAAAACAGCAAAATTCCGGGGCCGGCGCGCGAAAAAATTGAACTTTGTACCCTCCAGTGTGTAAAACCCTATTAAGATAAAGTAACAGCGATGGCAAAAACGACCTTTTTTAAAAATTTTCGCGCCTTCGGCGCACTCTGTATCATTGTTCCGGCCGCGGCCTGGGGCATACGGAGCATTCAGCAAAACAACCTGCCTGTGGAAAAAATACATGACAACAGCCCCTACGATTCGTTGTGGGTAAAGATCGACAGCCTTGAAAAAATGGGCATGTACGGCGATGCCGACAAAAAAACGCAGGAACTTTTCAGCAAAGCCGCCGCCGAAAAGAACGAACTGCAGCTTATACGCGCCATGTTCTACAAGGGTAAGTTCATGAACGAACTGGAAGAGGACAGCCGCGCCAAATTTATGAAGCTGCTCCGGGAACAGACCGAACTGGCTGCCTTCCCCACGTGGAACATCCTGTACAGTATACAGGCCCGCATATTGCAGGAAAGCATGCAGGCCGATCTTTATAACCTGGCGCAACGCAAGGAAGTGACCGAGGACTCCGAAGACATGGATACCTGGACCCTGGAGCGCTTTACGAAGGAAATAGACTCGCTGTACATGAGATCGGTGGAAAACAGCGCCGGACTGCTTAAAATACCGGTAAGCCGATACACCTATATACTCACGGGTGACAAAGAGACCGAGCCGTTACGGCCTACACTGTACGACCTGCTGGCCTTCCGTGCCCTGAGCTATTATGCCGAACCGGCCGGGTATTACGATGTACCCGTGTACAGCAGCGGGCTGAACGACTCGCTGTTCTTTGCCGCGCCGGAAAGCTTCCTGGCGCTGAACATCGATAAGGAGACCAATCCTAAGGTGCGCCGCACGCTGGGCCTGGTAAAAGATATTATGCAGCTGCACCGCGGCAAAGAGAAAGAAGCCTTTGCCGATGCCGACTACCATCGTATCCTGATCCTGCGCCGCATGGCTACCGACGAAAAAGCCGATCAGTGGTTCCGGGCCGCCCTGGAACGCCAGCTGAAAAGCTACCGCGAAAACCTTGTGTATACCGATCTGCTGCTGGAACTGGCCGCGCTGGACATTAAAGAAGGCAATGCCTACCGGAAGGAAGACCCCTACGATACCCGCAAAAACAAACTGAAAGAGGCCGTTACCCGGCTGAAAGAGATCGAAAAAGCCTACCCGGGTGCGTACGCCGGTTCACGGGCCGCCGCCATGCGCGAGGAAATAGAAAGCCCCGAACTGAACAGCAATATGCAGCAGATGCAGCAGACCGAAGCGGCCGTGTTGCTGAAGCTGAACTACCGCAACCTGGACAAGGTGAACATACGTATCATCAACGTGAGTTCCGCATTCTGGGACAAATGGAATGCAGACCTGAGAGATACCGCCCGCAGCCGTGAACTGGCGCGTATGCCGGCTTCGTATGAAACTGTGCAGGCCCTGCCGCTTTCCGGGGAATACCGCGATCAGAGCGCAGAGATCATGCTGCCCGGTCTGGGCGGCGGACTTTACCTCATGGAGCTTTCGGGCCGTGGTAAGTATGACGATAGCGAACAGCTGAGCTATACACTCTTCAGTGTAAGCGATATCGGTTTTTATACCCGCCGCGAAGGAAGCAAACTGATGATGAAGGTCTTCAGCAACAAAGACCATAAGTCCCTGGCCGGAGCAAAAGTGCGTCTCTACAAGCAGCGCTGGAGCAACGGCCGTAACACCAGTACGGTAGATAAGGAAGGTACGAGCGGCAAAGACGGCTGGGTCCTTTTTGAAACATCGGACCGTTATGATTCCTATTCGGCCGTAGAGATCGTTCATAAAAAGCAGTCCATGTACATTCCCATGCACATCTACGCCGGTAAGGGATACGAGTACAGCCAGCCCGACGAGGCTTCCATCGCGTTTTTTACCGACCGCAAGATATACCGTCCGGGGCAGACCGTATTCTTTAAGGCCATACACTACCTGAGCAGCGGCAATGCGGCTGCCAACCGCGCCCTGGCACGTAAAAAGATACGGATCAGCCTGCGTGACGCCAATTACGAAGAAGTAAGTCAGCAGACCCTCGAAACCAATGAATACGGCAGTATCGAGGGTAGTTTTACCCTGCCATCGTCGGGTGTTACAGGTAATTACACGCTGGAAACGGATCACGGTTCCACCGGCCTGAGTGTAGAAGAATACAAACGTCCGACCTTTGAAACGAAGATCGAGGCGCCGGAAAAAAGCTACAAACTGGGCGAAAACGTAAAACTGAAGGTGAATGCAAAAGCCCTGGCCGGTTACGGCATCGGCAAGGCGCAGGTGGTATATTACGTGGAACGCACGGCTTCTTTCCCGCGCTGGTGCTGGTGGATGCCGAATATTCCGGCCAAACGCATCGTAGCGGGCACAGGTACTACGGACGCAGCGGGTAATTTTGAACTGGAATTCAGCCTGGACCCCGATCCTACGGTGAACAAAAAGAACGATCCCACCTTCAGCTATCGCATTGTAGCCGATATTACCGACGAAGCGGGCGAAACGCGCAGTGCCACATACTACCTGCAGGCTGCCTACAGATCGCTGGACCTGCAGCTGAACGTTCCGGCCAGCGTAGATGTGAACAGCGATACCCTGCTGTACATTACGGCCTCGAACCTGGCCGGCAAGGCACAGGCCACCGATGTGAGCGTAGAAATTGTAAAACTGGAGCAGCCGGCAGGCGGCAAAATGGCCCGCCTCTGGAGCAAAGCCGACACGGTGCTGATCCCGGAAACGGTATTCCGGAAGCACTTCCCGCATTTTGCCTGGGCCGAAGAAGACGTACCGGCCAAAATGAAAACGGAATACAGCGTATACAACGGTAAGATCAATACCGGCAGTTTCCACGGACTGGCCATGAACAGCCTGGAGCGCAAACCGGCCCCCGGCGTTTATAAAGTTACGCTTAAGGCTACGGATAGCTATGGACAAGCGGTAAAGGCAGAACAAACGATAGAAATTACCGCCAACGATCCAAGGGAACTGAAATACGGCCCGATGTTCGATATAGTGGAAATTAAAACCCAGGCCGAACCCGGCGAAAAAGCCGAGATCCTGCTGCGCAGTGCCGCGCCCAATACCCTGGTGAACATACGCGTGATGCACAAGAACCGCACTCAGCAATTTATGGAACTGAACCTGAACCGCGAGCAGCAACGCCTCCGTTTCGACGTGCCGGAAAGCTACCGCGGTAACTTCAGCATTTCGGTAACGGCCGTGAGCGCCGGTCGCTTCTACACACAGACCATACCGGTGTATGTACCGTTCAGCAATAAACAGTTCACGATGGAATTCGAAACCATACGTAAGACCTTTTTGCCGGGCAGTGAGCAGGAGTGGACCCTGAAACTTACGCCGAATAAATACACGGAGACCGACAAATCCAAACCGTTTAACCCCGAAGTGCTGCTGGCCATGTACGATGCCTCCCTGGACGCGTTTGCCCCCAATGCATTTTCAGCCGATTTCTTCCGGATGGACTATTATTACGACGATGCCTCCTCGCCCATGAACGAAATGGCCCGGGAGCAGGCCATCCGTAAATACCGTCATGTGCAGTCGTACCTGGCCAAACCGGAATATTACAACATCAATACCTTTGGGTATAGTACCTATTCGTACCGGATGTACAGCTACGGTTGGGGTGTAGCCGCCGGTGTGCCGGTGATGCCGATGCGTTCCGAAAGCCGGAACCGCCGCGAGGCCGATCAGGAAGAGAGTGAAAAGGCGGTGCTGGACGAAGTTTCCACCGGTAATTATAAAGTTCCGGCAGAAGGTAATATGCAGCAAAAAAAGGCAGAAGACCAGAGCGGTAAGGATAACGATGCCCAGGCAGAGGGACCGCGCAGCAATTTCAACGAGACCGCGTTCTTCTTCCCCGCATTGCACCCGGGTGCAGACGGTAAGGTGAACGTACGCTTTAAAGCCCCGGAAAGTCTTACCCGCTGGAAAATACTGGGCCTGGCACATACGCCCGACCTGCAGACGGCCAGCCTGGCAGAAGAAGTGATCGCCAAAAAAGAACTGATGATCAGCACCTTTGCCCCGCGTTTCTTTAACGAAGGCGACGAACTGAGCTTCAGCGCCAAAGTGGTGAACCTTACCGAAGGCATACTCGGCGGTAAAGCCAGCCTGCAACTGTTCGACGGCATCACGGGCGAGGACATAAGCGCCAAAGCCCTGCTGCGCGAAGAAAAAGGCAGTTTCGAGATCAAAGCCGGGGAAAGTGAACAGGTAAGCTGGCGGGTGAAAATTCCGCAGCAGACCTCGCTGATCCGCTACATTGTAAAAGCCAGCTCCGGCACACACAGCGACGGGGAAGAGGGCATACGTTCCGTACTCAGCACCCGCATACTGCTTACAGAGGCCCTGGCCTTCGGCGTACGCGGCAAAGAGAGCAAAACCTTTACGCTGGCCCGCCTCAAAGACCTTAAGTCGCCCACGCTGCGCAGCGAACGCCTGGTGCTGGAATTTACGTCCAACCCGGCCTGGTACGCTATACAGTCGCTGCCTTACCTGATGGAATACCCCTACGAATGTGCCGAGCAGACCTTTGCGCGCTATTACGCCAACAGCATCGGTGCACACCTCGTGAACAGCCGTCCGGAGATCCGCCAGGTATTCGAAGCCTGGAGAACGGCCCAGCCCGCAGCGCTGCAATCGGCCCTGGAAAAGAATCAGGACCTGAAGAACGTACTGCTCGAAGAAAGCCCCTGGGTACAGGAAGCAAGATCGGAAAGCGAACGCAAACAGCGCCTGGCCCTGCTCTTTGATATCAACCGTGTGGAGAACGAACGTCGCGGCGCCCTCAACAAACTGGGGAATATGCAGCTTCCGTCCGGCGGATGGCCCTGGTTTAAGAACGGCCGCGAAGACCGCTACATTACACAGCATATTGTAACAGGTCTGGGCAAAATGAACCTGATGGGCGTAGAGAGCGCTCCCAAAGCCGATGAAATGGCAGAGAACGCGCTCCGCTTCCTGGATGCGGAAGTCGCCGCCGATTACGTACGCCTTAAAAAGAACCTGAGCCCGAAACAGATCGACGAATGGACCATTTCGCCGCTGTACGTGCATTTCCTCTATACCCGCAGTTTTTACCCGGAAACGGCCGTTCCGGAAGCGAATAAGGAGGTAATGGCCTTCCTGCTGGAAAAAGCCCGTAAGAACTGGACACAACTCGGCCGTCCGGAGCAGGCCATGCTGGCCCTGTACCTGCAGCGTAGCGTAAAAGATACCAAACAGGCCAAAGACATTATGCTGTCGCTGAAAAACCGCGCCATACACAGCGAAGAACTGGGTATGTACTGGAAAGGCATGCTGGCCGGTTATTACTGGTACGAGCAGCCCGTAGAAGAAATGGCCCTGATGATTGAGGCTTTCGACGAGGTGCTGAACGATGCCGCCAGCGTGGACGAAATGAAACTCTGGCTGCTGAAGAACAAACAGACCAATGACTGGAAGAGCACCAAGGCGACGACCGATGCGGTATACGCACTCATGAAAAAAGGCACGGACTGGGTCATTACCGAAGGCCAGAGCGCACTGAGCATCGGCACGGAAAAGATCGATATGGCGGCCGAAAAAGCCGAAGCCGGAACGGGTTATTTCCGCAAGGAATGGCCGGCGGCACAGATCAAACCGGACATGGGTACGGTACAGGTTACACAAAATGCGGCTGTACCTGCCTGGGGAGCCCTCTACTGGCAGTATACCGAAGAAATGGACAAGGTAAGCGCCGCGGGCAAGAACTTTACCATACAGCGCAACATGTTCAAACAGGTGCAGGGTACGGCCGGAGCCACCGGGGAGCAGATCACGGATAAAACCGCCCTGAAACCGGGCGACCGCGTACTCATCCGCCTGGTGTTCACCACCGACCGGCCGCTGGAATATGTACACATCAAAGACCGCCGGGCCGCCGGCCTGGAGCCGGAGAACGTGTTCAGCAGCTACCGCTACCAGGACGGACTTTCTTACTACGAAAGCACCCGCGACGCCGCCACGCACTTCTTTGTGTCCTTTATTCCGCGCGGAACCTATGTATTCAGCTACTACGCACGCGTAACGCACAACGGCGCCTTTATGGGCGGCATGGCCAGCGCACAGTGTATGTACGCGCCCGAGTTCACGGCACACAGCAACGGCTCGCGCCTCACCATCAACGGAAAGTAAAAACGCTCACCATAACGTTTGCCATAGGGACGGAGATTCGCTTCTTCGTCCCTATGGTGTTTTATAGGCCTCCACAAAAGCTGAAACTTTTTCCGCGAACAGTTCCGGGTGTTCAAAATGAGGACCGTGGCCGCATTGCGGAAAGCTAAACAGTTGTTTATGCGCCGGGTCGGTACCCAGCTGATCCCAGGTCCACTGGGAGAGCGGAACGGGCAGTATACCGTCGTTCTGTCCCCAGAGCACCAGCGAAGGTATTTGTATGGCGTTCAGCTCCGGGGTAAAATTAATGCCGTCCGCAAAGGAAATATCTGTTTTATCGAGCAGGAAAGCGATGGAAAAGGGCGACTGAAAGAACAGTCTGATATAGGGGATCTTATTGATCTCGTTGAACTTCTTAAAATCGTACACATCGCCGCCCCCGGCAGAAACAAAAATATAGGGTTCTATGTCTGAATACACCGGTTTGGGGTGTTTGGCATACCATTCGAGGGCATAGTTCCAGAATTCGGGATCTTCCGTGCCCTGCTGCAGTTTTTCGGCGGCCTTGTTCAGTACCCATTGCTTTACGTACTGCATTTCGAGTGTATCGTTTTTCGAACCATCTACGTCGATCCAGCCGTTTATACCCGACTGGTGATCTTCGCGGCCCAGGTAGGCCGTACCCAGTCCGCCGCCCCAGCTGTGCCCCAGCAGGAACAGGCTTTTGGGCTGGTACAGGTGCCGGATCAGCTGAATGCACTTTTCGGTATCTTCCACGAACTGGTCCACGTTCAGGCTGCTTTTAGACGGAGCCCCCTGCGAAATGCCCGCAAAACGCTGGTCCCAGTACACCACGGCATACTTTTCTTCCAGTGCACGAAAGGCTTTCGACAGCACAAATTCGTGTCCCGAAGCGCCGGGGCCGCCGTGCAGGGTAAGTATGAACACCCCTGAACCTACATTACCCCGCACCCAAACCGGCATCACGGCCCCATCATTCTCCAGGAAGTAATAATCGCCCTTTTGGAGAAATTCATCGTCTTTTTTACAGGCAGCGAGAAGCAGGACACATATACTGATGATAATAGATCGCTTACACATAATTATTTACGTTTGGGAAGGGTTTTGATGCGGTACGTTACACCCGCTTGCAAAGCAAAATGGGGCATGGCCAGGTTGTTCACGGGCAGCTGCCAGAAGGCTTTGGGTCTCAGGTGTACGGCCCAGCGGTCCGGATCGGACTTTTTGCCGGCCGCGATCCAGATACCCAGGGTCACCGAAGGCATGAATGCCGGGTTTCCCGTGGGTGAGACCCGTTGCACCACACCCTTATCGTCTACCTGGAAAAGTCCGTCGCCGTTATAAAAGGCCAGCAGGAAGCCCAGGCCCAGGTATTGCTCCAGGGCAAAACGCCGCCCGAAACGTTCGCGCAGACCGCAATGCAGGTCAAACAGAAAGGCATTGTGATTGCGCGGGTGAAAGTAGGCGCCGACATCGGCCCGCATCGGTGTGGAAATGGCCGCGGTATGGTTGCGTACGTATTCCAGGTTGAGGGTAAAACCGGGATGGGTGGCATTTTCGCCGAACCAGGACAGGCCGGTACGGATGTCATTCTGGGCAGAAATTCCCGCGGAAAGCAGCGAACAAAGGAAGGTAAAAAGCACTTTTTTATGCATCGGAAAAGGATTTTTGAATGCGGCAAAGTTCCAATGCAGATGCCTGATTATGAATACGCTTTTTGCGAAGTAGATAAAAACGGGGTCGAAGTATATGCAGGAAAGGCCGGGGTATATAAGCCGGCTATGGAGCTGTTGTGGCGCTGATCCACTTACGGAAGTCCGCCGCCTTTTTCTGGCTCACGATGATGCTTTCCGGGACGGCTTCGGTACAGTTTATCTCAATTTTTCCGTTCTCGATGGCCCGGTACGAACGTATGGCCGAAACATGCATGATCACCTGTCGGTTAATACGATAAAAATCAGGCTTCTGCAGGGTTTGCTCCAGGGCGTCCAGCGTGCCGGAAAGGCTGTATTTCTGTCCGTCGGATGTGTAAACGGATAAATGTGTATCGTTTTTCACAATAACGCGTATCATTTCCGGACGTAAAGGATACACATCGGCCCCTTTTACAGCCAGCAGTACTTCTTTCCGGCCGGGCATTTCTTCTTTCTGCAGCAGGGCCGAAACCAGGTAGTATCCGTTGATCAGGGCCAGCAGTAATACCGAGAACGGATATTCGTAGTAGGGGAAATACGATTCAAAGAAGGGCTGACCGACCAGCAGTTCAAACATCAGCCAGCAAAGTGCGAAAAGCAATACAGAGGGCAACACCCAGCCAAAAACGGTCTGCAGGGCCAGGCGTTTGTAAAAGGCGGTTTTCCAGGCTACGCGGGCATCGAGCCGTATGCTGATGAAACGGATACAGAGCCATACGCCGAAACCGATGACGGAGCCTGCGGCCAGGTCGCGCCAGAACCAGCCCGTGCGCAGCAGCTGCGGCAGGGGATCGTTGTTAAGGGCGATCACCGTGCAGGCGATGGCCGGTACGGCCAGGGGTACCAGGTATTTATCTTTGGGATACATGCCTATCCTGCAAAGATAATCAGAGCAGGCGTTTTTCGAGCTCGGCGCGTTTTTTGGCCCTGTTCTTGCCAAAACCCCAGGCCCGGGTAATGTTAAAGCCCAGGTGAATATCGCCCTTCATGATATCGCCGGTGGTCTGGCGCAGGTAGCCGCTGTCGTACATGGGCTGACTGTTGGTGACCGTGATCTGGAACACGTGTCCGCCGGTATTGATCTCGAACCCGATACCCGCGCTGTTGCGGCTGATACCGTTGGGGTTGTCGCCGATGCGGAAGTGGTATTCGCCCGTGATACTGAAGGCCGGTGTAATGCGGAAACGGGCTCCGCCGCCCATCAGGAACAGCAGGTTCTTATCGGCCTTGGTGGCCACCATATTGTAGTGTACCAGCGAAGGAGTGAGCTGTATGGAAAGCCAGTTGGTGAACTTGCGGGCAATAAGCAGCTGGTAGGCATAGCTCATGCGCTGTGTAAAGGTAGTGGGTCTTCCGTCGGAATACAGCGATTTGCGCCCGTCGATGGCGGCTGAGGCCATAACGGAGAGCGAAAGGGGGATCTGGCGTTTGCCTTTGGTCTGGCTCAGGATCTTGTACTTTACAAAACCGTCCCAGGTCTTGAGGTAGGTACTGCGGCCGAAACCCACGGTAAGATCGTCGAGAATGCCGTATTCAAAGCCGAAACGCATCGAGGCGGCATCGAGGCCGAAGAACTCAAAAAAACCGCCGTTTACTCTACCAAAACGGTGCTGAATGATAAACACGAAACTGTTGCGCGGATAGCTTTCGGTGGTGTGCATATTGATGAGGCGGGTACCGGCAAAAGTATCGTATACTTTTTCTCTTTTAGGCTTTTCAAGCGCTGTGCTGTCAGCTTTTTCCAATTCATCGAGGAGGCCCTGTGACCAGGTGTTTTGCAGGAGGAAAAGTGCAGATAAAAGAAGTAGCGTTTTTTTCATATTTCATGGAAATAATGCGAAAGGTAGTAATGTTTTTTTCTAAATTGCCTTAAAATCTGCGCAGTTGCGTGGACAAATGTTTTAAATTCGGCGTAAAATCTAAGTCCATGGAAGCCATGCAGTTCGTAATACTTGCCCTGATCGGGATCGCAGCGGGTCTCCTTAGCGGTTTTATGGGTGTTGGCGGCGGCATTGTCATTGTTCCGGCCCTGGTCTATTTCATGGGCTCTACCCAGCACCAGGCGCAGGGTACCAGCATTGCGGCCATTATGCTGCTGCCCGTGGGTATTTTATCGGTACTGAACTACTACCGCGAGGGCAATGTAAATTTTGTATATTCGGGCATTATTGCCCTGTTCTTCCTGGTCGGCAGTTACGCCGGCAGTAAGTGGGTACAGGGGATCGACGCCGGTCTGCTCAAAAAGATCTTTGCCGTTCTGATGATCGGGATCGCCGTTAAAATGCTTTTCGAAAAGAAATAAAGGACCATGCGGAAAAAAGGAGCGCTTTTTTTTCTTCTCCTGCTCAGTATAGCCGCCGTTTCTCTGCGGAACGTGCGCGGTAAGGACAAAGGACCCCGGGCGCCGGAAAAACTGTCGGAATGGGGCTTTTTTAAAGGAGATCCGGCCGACCTGGAACCGGCCGATCATGTCCTGTTGTATGAACTCAACACCCCGCTTTTTTCCGATTATGCCTATAAACAACGCCTGGTGGTAGTACCCGCGGGTAAAAGCATACAGTATTCGGCCGGTGAGGCCTTCGATTTTCCCGATGGCAGCATCCTGGTAAAGACCTTTTACTACCCGGCCGATTTCCGTAAACCCGCCAAAGGCCGCCGCATTATCGAAACACGGGTTTTGCAGAAGGAGAACGGCGTGTGGAATTTTTATCCCTACCTCTGGAACGAGGAGCAGACCGAAGCCTATTACGACGTGAGCGGCACCGTAAAGCAGGTGAGTTATACCGACCTCAGCGGTAAAAAAAGACAGGAAACCTATGTGGTGCCCAATAAGAACCAGTGTAAAAGCTGCCATGAGTTCAACGGGAAAAGTATACCCATCGGGCCGGCTGCACGGCACCTGAACCGTACGGTGCAACATGCGGGCGTGGACGTATCACAGCTGCAGCTGTGGAAAAACCGCTTTGGGCTGGAAGGTATGCCTGCCGAAGCGGATATCCCGAAGAATGCCGTCTGGAACGACGCGGCAAGCGGTTCCGTAGCACAGCGCGCGAGGGCCTACCTGGACATAAACTGCGGGCATTGTCACCGTCCGGGCGGACAGGCCTCTACCAGCGGACTGTACCTGTACGCGCAGGAGAGCGACAGCACCCGCCTGGGCATCAACAAACCGCCGGTAGCCGCCGGAAGAGCGGCCGAAAGCTTCCGTTTTTCCATAGAGCCCGGTTACCCCGAAAAAAGTATACTCATCTACCGCATGCGTTCGCTGGACCCCGGCATTATGATGCCCGAAGTGGGCCGCCGCCGCAACGACGAAGAGGCCCTGCAGCTGATCAGCGAATGGATCGCGGGTATGAAGAAATAAACTCCCCGGAATGGGTGACAGGGCTGCGCTGAACTTTGCATACCTTTGTACCCATGTTACTCAGCGAAGCACCCATCGGTAAAAAACTGCGCATCGAGGCCCTGCGGAACAATCCGCTGGAGTCGCGCATGTACCACATGGGCCTGCGTCCGGGAGTGACGCTGTCCGTGGTGCGGGCGTCCTTTTTCGGAGGGCCGCTTGCCGTAAACCTCGGAAGCAGTATTTTAGCGCTCAGAAAAGAAGAGGCCGCCTGGGTGGAAGTAAGCCCGGCCGGATAAATGCACGTTGAGTAACCCGTTCCCACATACCATATTACTGGCTGGTAATCCGAACAGCGGAAAGACCACACTGTTCAACCTGCTTACCGGGCTGAGGCACAAAACGGCCAATTACCCCGGCGTTACCGTGGAAACGCGCAGCGGCAGTATGAAGATCCTGAACGAAGAAAGCGGGCAGTTTGAACATATTCCCTGTGTGGACCTGCCCGGCGTGTATTCCCTGAACCCCGACAGCGCCGATGAAGAAGCGGCTGTAAAAGCCATCCGGGAGCGTGTGGCCGGTGCTGCCGAAGCGCTGCTGCTTTATGTGGCCGACAGCACCAACCTGCCGCGCAGCCTCGATCTGTTCTTCCAGCTGCGGGCCCTGGGTTTCCGCATGGTTTTTGTAATGAACATGGCCGACCTTGCCGAACGTTCGGGGATACAAACGGATACCACGGCCCTTTCGGAATGGCTGCAATGCCCCGTGCTCAGCATAAACAGCCGCGGGAACAAAGCGGTGAACCAGATCAAAGAGGCCATCCGGCATTCGGCAGCAATACCGCACATCGCCCTGCCTTCGCCGGGTGCCGAAGAGATCCGCCGTAAAACGGAAGATATCTGGAAAAGTCCGCGTATAAACTGGGCACACTTCCTGCAGAAAGCCGATGCCTGGCTGATGCATCCCTTCTGGGGCGTACTGATCTTTATGGGCATCATGACGCTGGTGTTCCAGTCGGTTTTTGCCTGGGCCTCGTATCCCATGGACTGGATCGAAAGCGGTATGGCCTGGCTTACCACGCAAATTGCCGGAGCATTGCCGGCGGGCGTTTTTACCGATCTGCTTACACAGGGCATACTGGCCGGGATCACGGGCGTGCTGGTGTTCATACCGCAGATCGCCTTTCTGTTCCTGTTCATTGCCATTATGGAAGAAAGCGGCTACATGGCCCGCGTAAGTTTTCTTTTCGATCGCTTTATGCGCCGTTTCGGCCTCAACGGACGTTCTACCATTGCCCTCATCGGGGGGGCGGTCTGTGCCGTGCCGTCCATTCTTTCGGCCCGGACCATCTCCAACCGTAAAGAACGTCTTATAACCATTTTCGTAACACCGCTCATGAGCTGCAGTGCGCGTCTGCCGGTGTACACCGTCTTGATTGCCCTGGTGGTGCCCGATGAGCGCATTTTTATTTTTAATGTACAGGGCCTGGTACTCATGGGTCTGTACCTGGTGGGCATTATCGGCGCCCTGGGCACGGCCTGGCTGCTGCACCTGTTCTTCCCGGGCAAGGAAACGGGCTTCCTGATCATGGAACTGCCGTTTTACAAACGTCCGCACTGGACAGGCATTTTCGATACGGTAAAAAGTAAGGTGAGCACCTTTGTGTTCGATGCGGGTAAGATCATCGTGGCCATCAGTATTGTGCTGTGGGTACTGGCCAGCTATGGTCCGCCGGCCCGTATGAAGGCCGTGGACGAACGTTACGCATCGCTGCCGCAGACCGAAGAGACCGAAAACCGAAAGGCATCCGAAAAACTGGAACATTCCTACGCAGGCATCATGGGCAGGGTGGCCGAACCCCTGATCCGTCCGCTGGGCTTCGACTGGAAGATCGGAATAGCACTTATCACGTCCTTTGCGGCCCGCGAAGTGTTTGTAGGCACCATGAGTACCCTGTACAGCGTGGGTTCGGAAGAGGAAAGCAAACTGACCAAAAAACTCAGCGAACAGAAACGAGCAGACGGCACGCCGGTATTTACCCTGGGCGTATCCGTAGCCCTGATGCTGTTCTATGCCTTTGCCATGCAGTGTATGAGCACCTTTGCCGTGGTAAAACGCGAAACGCAGAGCTGGTGGATACCGCTGGCCCAGTTTGCCTACATGACCCTGCTGGCCTGGGGAAGCGCGTTCCTGGCCTATGTAATTCTATCCTGAATTTTTTAACGACTTACTAGGAAGGGCCGAACGGCTCCTGTTGCGGCATTTTCGACACGTATAAAGTACAGTCCGGGTGCCAGGTCATTCACAGGCAGACTAAAAAATGCATCCTGCGGGGCTTTTACATCGCGTAGGCGTTTCCCGTTCGCATCCAGCACCGAGATACGGCTGAAGGGCTGTGAGGCCTCGATATTCAGCTGATCGGAGGCCGGGTTGGGGAACAGCAGGAAGTCCGAAAGAGCGCTTTCTTCATTCGAGAAACCGGGACAGAGCACAAACTGCTTGCCGGGCGAACCTTCGGGGCAGCCGTCGAACCAGGCGGAGGGCGCACACACGTCATCGGCACTGGTAAAAAGCGTGTCCAGTTCCAGTGTAAAGCCATTGCCGTCGGCGCCCTGCGGCCACTGGATATTATCGTTATAATAGGTGGAATAGCGGATTTTATTGGAGCCATCGTACAGGCGTATGCCGTCGCCGTTGGCGCTGAAACCGAAGGGAATGGGGCCCACTTTGTTCAGCACCGAAGGATGCCGCGCCGAGAACAGCGCGAGGTCCTGGTACACCACCAGGCGGCCCAGGGGATTCAGGATGGTGGAAGGCGGAAAGGTAAATATGTTGAATTCGTTCTGGTCCTTCAGTTTCCAGCCGCTGATGTTGATGCCGGAATTGCTCAGGTTGCGCAGTTCGATCCAGTCGCCGGCATTGGCCGAAAGCGAAGAATTGTAATTGATCTCCGAAACGACAACGGTTTCGCCGGTACAGGGCTGAAGATCGGCCTTCGGACTGCCCAGTACGCAGCCGCAGCGCCAGTTGGCCGGGTTGTTCGGGTCACCCGCCGGATCTATGATCTGCAGGGTACGGCCCAGCCCGTCGGCACATTTAGACCAGGGCACACTGTCGCCGTAGGTGAACTGTACTTTTATGGTACTGGCGTTATCGCGCAGGGTGATCTGTTCGGAATTGTTGCTGAACTCGAAGGGTAGCGGCCCCAGGAACGAGATACCCGGGAATATGGCCGCAAATTTGCTGGTATTTTCCACCAGTACAATAAAGCCTCCGGCGGCGATACTGGTGCCGGCCGGGAACGTATAGGCCGGGTTCAGCACATTGCCGTCCTTCAGGGTCCAGCCGGCCAGGTTCACGGTTGCTCCGCTGTAATTGTGCAGCTCGATCCAGTCGCCCGATGAATTAAGACTGTCCGAATGATAATTCAGTTCCGAAACGGCGATCTGCGCGTGCAGGCATAGGGCAGGGGCCAGCAGCAGCGCCGCCTGAAAAAGTTTTTTCAGCATGTTGTTTAGTACAGTTTGTTGCAGAATCAAATCTACTAAAAACTTTTAATCCTTACATATTCAGGCCGGCACACAAAAACATTCCGTATCGGCACAAAATTTTGCAACTTTGCAGGGCATGAAAGTGGTTTTGTATTTCGGCTCTTTTAACCCCGTACATATCGGGCACATGGCCATTGCCAATTACGTATGTGAGTATGCGGATGTGGACGCGCTCTGGTTCGTGGTTTCGCCGCACAATCCGCTGAAACAGAAAAGATCACTGCTCGATTCCCGGACGCGCTTTCACCTGGTGGAACTGGCCATTGACGACTATCCGAAAATGCGGGCCAGCGACATCGAATTCAGTCTTTCACTGCCCTCGTTCACCGTACACACTCTGATGCACCTGCGCCAGAAACACCCGAATTACGAATTTCAGCTGCTGATGGGGGCCGACAACCTGGTTTCGCTGCACAAGTGGAAGAACTTCGAATACCTGCTGGAAAACTATCCCATCTGGGTGTACCCGCGGCCGGATGTTCCGCAGGAGATGTGGGACCGTTACCCGATGGTGCAGCGGATCGAGGCACCGCTCATCGAGATCAGCAGTACGTTTATCCGAGAAAGCATCGCACAGGGCAAAGACGTACGTTTTTACATGCCCGCGCCCGTATCGCAGTACATAGAAGATATGCTTCTGTATCGCTGATATACGCGCCGGGAGATAAATGCGTCAGCCCGGACTCTAAACCCTTTACTTCGGACTCACTACCAACTCAGGTTCAGCATTTTAACCCGCGCGTTGCCATCGGTATAGAAAATGGCATAAATTTTCTCATCGTCACTGCTTACCCCTTTGATCTTCAGAGAATTTACCTTGCCTTTCACATTAAAAAGGTCTTTATAGGTATAATCGGAGAGATAGCTGTCCATTGCGGCCTTGGCGGCGGCATAATCTTCGTCCATCGGGTAACGGAACGCTTTGGCCATGCGGTTGCGCACGGTACTTTTCAGCAGCCAGGAAGCGGCTTTTACCAGGGCCTGTTTCGATTGCAGTTCATAGTCGAAATTGTTCAGGTACAATTCGCGCGTGGCATCGTCGTAGGCGGGCGTACCTTTCAGGAAGATGATGGAACGCAGGCTGCCCGAGGTTTTTACCTTAATGAACACTTCGCCGGCCTTTCCGAAGATATCGATATCGTCTATTTTGATCTGTTTTTTCTTCGTGATGGGGAAAACGGTGTCTTTCAGTTCGCGGCGGGCGATGGCCGTGGCTTCGGTAAAGGGAATTTCGATGGCCAGTTCCACCCGGAAGGCATTGTCGTTCTTTTCTTTAAAGGTGATGCCGGGCAGGGGCTTCTGCGGCACATTGGGCATGGCACCCAGCGAAGTATGAATACCCGTGAGCAGGGCCCCGCTGATGGTCACATCCTCTTTACCGCACTGTATGGGGGCCAGGATAAATTCTTCGGGCGCAAAGCGTATCCAGGCATTGTAAGCGCTGTCGGCCAGCATGGGCTTCTGCAGCTGTTTCCAGGTGTCTTCGGCGTGTTTTTTCAGGTCGAATCCATTCTGCAGTTCCGTATCGATGGTCCTGGCCAGGTCTTTCAGGTTCTCGCGCAGGGCATATTCCACCACTTTGCGGGCATTGATGTTGAGCGGACCTACTTTGATGTAGGGATCGCGGGTCACTTCAAACGAGGTGGCGTCGGTCTGTGTAGCCAGCTTCCAATCCATGTTCAGGGCCAGGCGACTGGTAAACGTGATATTGGCGTCAAAATCGGTGGAAGATTCCACGGCCGGACAAAAGTCACAGGCCTCCCAGCGGCCGCTGAACCAGATGCTCAGGGGCAGGGTAATGCGTATATATTCTTTATAACCCCGGAAATCAAAAGCGCCTTTTTTGGTTACTTTGATCTTTATGCCGTCTTTGTTGTTATTATCATAACTATCGTCGGTGTACAGGTTCTTTCCCTGACTTTTTTCCAGGGCGTCTTCGATGCCTTTGTAAGGAATGCTTACGGGCACATTGATGTAGGACGGTTCGGCCCTGAGCTGCGGACCGCTTTCTTCGCGAAGCTGCGGGGTCGGGGCCACCAGTTGTTTCTGGCAGGAGCCAAAGCTGAGTGCCAGGATAATAAGGGTAAAAATTAACTTTGTACGCATACGGATGTGTGAAAAGGAATACAAATGTAAAACAGAAAAACGGGTAAAAAGAGATATTGATGATGCGTTTTGCAACAAATGAAGACCTGCCCGGTATTGTGGAGATCTACAATGCCAGCATTCCGCTGAAGGCGGCCACGGCCGACCTGGAGCCACAGAGCACGTCACAGCGTTCGCTCTGGTTTGCGCAGCACAGCGAGGAGCATTACCCCATCTGGATACGGGAAGAAGAAGGGCGTATGGCCGGCTGGATCGCCCTGAATCCCTATTACGGGCGCCCGGCCTACCGCATCACGGCGGAGGTAAGCCTGTACCTGCACCCGGACTTCCGGGGAAAAGGTCTGGGAAAGGAAATGTTACTTTTTGCGATACAGGAAGCGCCGGCCCGCGGGTTCCGGAACCTGCTGGGATACATCTTTGAACATAACCGGGCGAGTGTTGCGCTTTTCGAACAGTGTGGATTTACACGAAACGCGCTTCTGCCCGGACTTGCCGATATGGACGGCTTTTATGCCGACCTCGGAATTTACCAGCTTGTATTGTAAAACACAACTATTTTTTCTTTCCGAAGAGGTTCACGAAGATCACATCGGTCTGTATAATGAATGTGTAGCGAAAAACGTTACTTTGTCCGTCGCGCCAGGTCTGGTTCATGATGCCGAAATCGAGGTACATGTCCGGTTTGGGGATGTGATGGCGGTAATAAACGGAAGTACGATTCTCCGTGAACAGGAACTTGCCGAAGACCTTACGCCCGTCGGCCTCTTTTTCTTCGTCGGTGGCGGCCAGCAGTTCGGTCATGACCACCAGGGAATTCCGGTCCCGTTTATCCAGGGGAATATTCATCTTCATCCGGTAACGGGTGCGGATCTCCAGCGGTTTATGCCAGTCGTAGAAATGCGGCCGGAAGAACCAGCGGAAATCGGTACGCAGGTATTGCGAAAAACGGAGTCGTCCGGCTTTAAAAGAGTGGGTGATGCGGGGATAGAGACGAATTTCATTAATGTAATCGGGATGGGCCTCGTCTTCGTAAAAACGTTCGGAATACATGAGTCCGAGCGAAGTGCTGAATTTTTTAGAGATCCGGTAATCGGCCTCCTGGCGTACGGTAAAAATGCCCGGCTGCCGGAAAGGGTTGTATGAATTAAGTCCGCTGTTGCGGCTGTATCCCAGTACGGAATGCAGGGTAAAACGCCCGATCTGCTGGTCGATGCCTACGGCGTTCCAGAAAACGAACTTTCCTCCCTGGCCCTGTGCCGTGATCTGTGCCGAAACCCCGGTATGGAGAAAAAGGCCGATAAACAGGAAGAAAAGGATGCGTTTCATACTTGAAAAGATCCTGTCTCGTCTCGCTCAAAGCGAGACGAGACAGGATGTATTGTTTTACGTTACATTAATAATCGATGTGGTTCGAGATCACTTTGCCGTCCGGCGATACATGCAGCACACGGTCAGAAGGCGAGCCGTCCAGGTCTACCACGTAAAAGGTCTTGCCGTTCTCTTCCAGCAGGTCGATATCGTCGATCTTATACTCCGAAAAGTCTTTTTTCAGCATATCGGTCACCGCGGCCGGCACATCCGAAAGCGGAATTTCGGTCTTGTGTTTCAGCATTTTACCTTCGGCGTTGTACCATATTTCATGGTCGATGGCATTCACCTCAAACTCTACATTATAGGTATTGCCTTTTTTCTCCCACTCGACATCCGCCGCATTGGGGTACGAAGTAGAAAAGGTGTTCAGGATCACCGAAGGTACATTGTGCTGCGGAATGTCCTGGGCGCAGGAGGTGGCGGCAAAGGGAACGGCGATCAGTAAAGCAACAAATAGATTTTTCATGATATATATGTATTTTGATTTCTGTTACAAAGTTCCGGACGAAAACCGGAAAGAATTGGGAATGAAAATTCCCGGGTTATTTTTTTCCGAATTTGGCGGGTTCGTAGATCAGGCGTACGAACAGGCTCATGCCTTCTTCCGTGCGGCTCAGCGGAATACCCGTTACCACGCCCAGCATCATTTTCTGGGAAAGTACAATGCGTGCCTGGGGACGAAAAACAATGGACGGCGCATGTTTACCGAACTCCTTGTTGATCTCCAGCCCGATGAAATTCTTGGTGCCCGGGAACATATAATGGATATTGGTATTGATCATCATATTGGCCTCCCAGTGCCGGCTGCTGAAGTGGTGCGTAAAGGCCGGACCGAAGTACAGCAGGGTGTGCAGGTTCGTTTTCCAGCTTTTGGCGGCCACGAAAAAGGGCATGGACGTATTTTCGAAGTTAAAACGGGTCTTTCCGTTGAGCGCATAGGGAATGGCCTCAAAATCATTGGTATAGCCGGCTGCCAGTGTCATGTTCAGTTTGGGGGAAACAAAAAAGGAATACTGGGTGGCCATTTTAAGCCCGTTGATGCGGCTCATGGGAATGGCCCCGTTTCCGCGTCCCGAAGGGAAATGCACCGAAACCGGCAGTTCGAACTCAATCCCGAGGCGGTTTACCGGGGCAAATTCATATTCTACAAACGAGGTGAGACTGTGGTAATTTTTATGGTCTTCGAGCCCCATGCCTACATTCCATTCCTGTTCGCCGCGGCGTGCACCCAGGTCGCGAACCAGGTCATTGTACAGGGGTTCGGCATGGCGTACTTTGGGCAGGATGGAATCGCCGGCGGTCTGGGCCGCTGCTGAAAGCGTCAGGAACAAAAAGGAGAGCAGTAAGGTAGAGACTGATTTTCTCATGATCGTTGCAATTTCTGACACAAAGCAACGACCCGATTCGGGAAAGAATCGGGAATCGGAACCGGTTGCATAAAAAAATCAGAAATTTTTTCAGAAAAGCGTAAAAGCGTCTGTCATCGCGGGTTGCAATGCACAAAAGAGGCGAGATCGCTTAAAAATATACGCTGAAACGGTGTGCTTCGGGGTAAGTATACGTTATAGAAAAACCGTAAACGTCTGAAATGGATTTTACAATGGCCAGTCCCAGACCGGTAGAACTGTTTTCGCCGGAGGCTTTGTAAAAACGCTGGAAAATACGGGATGCGTCCAGGGCCGGAGCGCCGCTGTTCTCAATGTATATACGTTTTTCTTCGATGTGTATACGAATTTCACCGCCCGGCTCCGTGTGCGTGAGGGCATTTTTAATAAGGTTCGTGAACAGCACTTCGGCCAGCGTACGGTTCATCGTATAGGTACAGGTACCGCTTTCTTCTGTCAGGAGACGGATGTTGCGGTAATCGGCCAGTTCTTCAAGATCTTCGCAAAGTTTGTGAATAACGGCGTTCATCTCTACGGGTTCGCTTTCGTCGAACTGCCGGTTGTCGATCTTGGAGAGCAGCAACAGGGATCTGTTCAGGCGGGTAAGGCGCTCCAGGTTGCCGATCACCGCCCCGATCTGTTGCAGCTGTTCATCGCCAAAATTGCTTTTCTCGGCCAGCAGTTCCAGTTTGTTGATGCTGATGGCGAGGGGCGTCTGTAATTCGTGGGCGGCATTTTCAATGAACTGTTTCTGAGCCTGGAACACTTCTTTATTGGAACGGATGAGGTCGTTCAGGGTTTCCTGCAGACGGCTGAATTCCTGCACCCGGGTCTTTTCAAACTGAATATCCTGTTTGTCGGAGATCTTGTAGCCGCGTACGGCTTTCAGTGTACTGTAAAACGAACGCCATATACGTCCCAGCAGCAGGTAATTGACGGCCACCATGCTTACGATCAGCACCAGGTAAAGCCAGAGCAGGCTGTAGAGCAGGTCTTCGATCAGGTCGTCCTCTTCCACCATGGAGGAGATAACGCGCAGTTTGTAGTACTTGCCGTTCGGGCCCACAAAAATGGTAGTGAGCATCCGGAAGGGTTCGTAATCTTCTTCGTATTCTGTATACAAAAGGGTATCTGCAAACGTATCCCTGAAGTCGAGGTACTGTTCTTTTTCCACCTCGCGGATGCGGTAATTGCTTTCGAGGAAATTGTCCTTGTGCAGCAGGCTGCTGTCTTCAAAAACCTTGTTGATAATCAGTATTTTGGAATTGTTCAGGCCGTCGTCGATACTGTCGTGGATCTCATCGATCATATTGATGTAAAAAATGGCCGCCCAGATGCTGAGCACCAGGAACAGGGCGCCGGACAGGTACAATACGGTATAGTTGTGCAGTTTCAGTTTCATGCGTCGCTGTCGCTGAGTTTATACCCGATGCCGTACACCGCCTGTATTTCTACTTCGGAACCGTAGGTTTTGAGTTTTTTACGCAGGTTTTTGATCTGCGAGTAAATAAATTCGTAGCTGTCGGCCTCATCGATCTGGTCGCCCCACACGTGTTCGGCCAGGGCGGTCTTGCTTACCAGGCGGTTCTTGTTGGCCACGAAATAGGTGAGTATGTCAAATTCCTTGCGGTTCAACTCGATGGCCTTACCATTGATGCTTACCTGGCGGTTGTCGAAATCGATACTCAGGTTCTTCAGGGTAGCGATATTGTTGCCGTTGAACTGTTTGCGGCGCAGGATCGACTTTACGCGTGCCGTAAGCTCGGCGGTATGAAAGGGTTTGGCCAGGTAATCGTCGGCGCCCAGGGCAAGGCCCTCTACTTTATCGTCTACCGAATTGCGGGCTGAAACAATGATCACGCCTTCGCTTTTACCGGTGCGCTGCAGTTCTTTCAGGATATCGAGCCCGCTGCCGCCGGGCAGGTTTATGTCCAGCAGAATGCAGTCGTAATCGTATACGCCCACTTTATCCATTGCCGACATAAAGTCGGAGGCCGATTCCACCACGAAATTCTCTTTTTCAAGGGATTGCGTCAGGATATCCCGCATTTCTGCTTCGTCTTCTATGACCAGGATCTTCATCTGATTTCAAAGGTACCGGTAAATTCGGGAAAAAATTGGGAATTTCCGCAAAGCCGGCAAAGAAATGGGGCCCGGTTCCTGACGATCAAAAAAGATACGGACCTTACCCGGCTTCTTCGCAACGGATTTTCAGAGCCTGGTTCATGGCCCCGAAGCCGTTCTTTGTATCTCCGTCCAGGCTTTTGGCCAGCAGGGGCAGCAGGATGCCGCTGAATTTTTCACCATGGGTGAAGGTTGTGGAACCGTCCGGGTTTTCCTCCAGGATAAAATAATGTTCACCGTCGAAAAGGCCGGTAAAAAGCAGTTTGCCTTTCCAGCGGAATTCCTTTGCCGGTTCAAATACCAGTACTTTGGGAGTAAAACCCATGCCGGGCAGGGAAACCCGTATCGTTTTTCCCACTTCGGGCCGTCCGCTGATTTTTTTTACGAAGGGGTTCCATTCGGGGTAGCGTTCAAAATCGCTCAGAATTTGCCATACTTTTTCGGGGGCGGCGTTGATACGGACCTGTGTGCGGAGTTCTTTGTTCATGATCGTTGCTGTTTTGCAGGATACAAAGTTCCGGCAAAAGAGAGGGCCGCGGCTTGATAAAAATCAAGAAATGCTTTTCCGGCGGATCCGGCTGAAGGTTTCGGGGGTCATACCCAGCATGGAGGCGATGTATTGCAGCGGAACGGTATTGAAAAGCTCGCGGTTGTGTTCGAAGAACAGCAGGTAACGTTCTTCGGCGCTGAGGGACAGGTGCGAGAAAATGCGGTCTTCCATAAGGGCGAAGCATTTGGATACGAACAGCTTTTCCAGTTCATGCCAGCGGGGAATTTCCCGGCCGATGCGCTGGTAATCCTCCTCGTGCAGCGTGTACATCTCCACATCGGTAAGCGCCTGTATATGACGTCGGGCGGGCACTTTAAAAGTCAGGGAAGCGATATCGGCGATAAAATAACCGGGTGTGGAGATCCACTGGGTCACTTCCCGCTCTTCGTGCGGGGCGTATACGCGCAGGAATCCGCTGTGCACATAACTCAGTTTGACGCAGGGCCGGCCGATACGGGCGTAGAAATCGCCCTTTTTCAGCGTTTCGGGTTTAAAATGCCGCAGCAGCTGTGCCTGTTCGTCCGGCGATACACCAAAGAAAGAGCGGATCTGTTTTTCCAGGTCGTTCATGAGGTAAAGATACGAATAAGCAGCCCGGGGAAAAGAAAAACCGGCTTCGGGAAATTCCGGAGCCGGTTTTGTATGAGTATCGTGAAACCTTACTGGTTCTTTACAAAGCGCAGAATATGCTGCTGCTCGCGGTTATATAAACGGAACGTATACACGCCCGGCGCGATCTGGTCTACATTGTAATAGTGCGTTCCGCCCATACCCTGCACGGGCAGGCGGTTGCGGTCGAGTACCTTGCCGCTCATGTCCGTAAGTTCAAAGGCAAAGTCCGACTGGGGAATTTCCGTAAAGCTGAAGACCACCTGCTGCAGCCCCGGTGCGTAGTAGGCTGAGATTCCGCCCCCGCCGTTCTCGTCCAGTCCCAGGCAGTTGTCCTTCACTGTGATGCTGTGTGTAAGCGTGTCGGAGCCGCAGTTGTTACCGGCAATAAAGATCACGGTGTGCGTGCCCGGCGTGTTATAGGTTATGGACGCGGTCGGTGTAAAGGCAGATACGGGTGATCCGCCGGCAAAGCTCCAGGTGTAATTGGCGGCGTTCGTCGTTGCCGATGCATCGAAAAACAATACACCGCCACAGTCGATGGTCGTATCAGCAAAGCTGTTCACAGCCGTTGGCCGCGGATTTACCTGTATGCTTACCGTTGCATTGGCCGAACAGCTGCCGTTGCTTCCGGTTACGGTATAGGTAACGGTTTGTACAGGCGAAGCCGTAACGGAAGCGCCCGTAGTGCCGCTGAGGCCCGTTGCGGGCGACCAGCTGTAGGACGTGGCTCCCGTGGCGTTCAGGGTGGTAGAACTGCCCTCACAGATCGTACTTTGTGTGGCCGTTACGCCCAGCGGCAGCGCCGTAACGCTGATGTGTGTGTCCAGGGTGTCGGAGCCGCAACCGTTGCTTACGATCAGGCGCACCGGGAAATTACCGGCCGAGTTGTAATCTACGGTCTGTGTGGCGCTGCCGGCACTGGCCGGACTACCGCCGGTAAAGGTCCAGGCGTAGCCGTTCGTATGTGTACTGGCCGAAGCGTCGAAGCTGAGCGTGTTGCCGCAGAGCAGGGTAGTATCGCCGAAGGCGGCTTGTGCATGCGGCAGGGGATTGAACTGTATGGTCACCGAAGCGCTGCCCGGACAGGTGCCGGTAGTTCCGGTCACGGTATACGTGGTGGTTTGTACCGGTGTGGCGGTTACGCTGCTTCCGCTGGTGCTGCTGAGCGTAGCGCCCGGACTCCAGTTGTACGATGTGGCTCCCGTTGCCGTGAGCGTGGTGGAACTGCCTTCGCAGAGTGCGGTCTGTGTGGCCGAAACACTAACGTTCAGTGAATCTACGGTGATGGTGCTGTTGAGCACGTCCGTACCGCAGCTGTTGCTTACGGTGAGCGTAACCGGGTGGGCGCCCGGCGTGCCGAAGGAAACACTTGCGGAACCGGCATTGGACGTAGCAGGCGTACCGCCGCTGAAGGTCCAGGCAAATACGTCCACATCATCGCTCGAAAGTCCATCGAAAAGCAGCGAAGTACCGCAGCTGATGGTCGTATCCAGGAACTGGGCCTGTGCCACGGGAGGGGCCTGTACCTGTATCTGCACGGTGGCGATATTGCTGCATCCGTTGGCCAGGGAACCCTGTACATTATACGTGGTGGTCTGCGCCGGTGTGGCGATAACGGTATTTCCGGTGGTTGTGTTGAGAGAGGCTCCGGGCGACCAGGTGTAGGACGTGGCCCCACTGGCCGTCAGTGTAATGGAATTGCCGGCACATACGTAATTCTGGGGCGCTGAAACCGATACGCTGGGCCGTGCATTCACGGTGATGGTGGTCTGTGCCGAATCCAGCTGTGAACAACCGCCGCCCACTACATACAGTTTTACGGTATAAGTGCCCGGGGTGTTGAAATAAATGGTCGGGTTGGGGTTCTGACTTACCGTTGTGGTATTGCCGCCCGGGAAAGACCACAGCAGCGTATCCTGGTAGGTGGAACCGGCCGCATCGAAGGTGATCGGGTCCCCGGCGCATACCGTAGTGGCCGAAGAGGTAAAGGTAGCCAGGGCGGGCTGATTGGTGAGGAACGGGTGTACAATAAGGGACGCGTTCAGGTTCCAGGAGCCGGCCGTGCCGTACTGGTACCAGACGTTGTTGCTCTGTTGTTCCCAGATGGCTGAAGGCGTTGTCTGTCCTGCGGAATTACTTACGATGGACAGGGTGTCTTTAACGCCTGCCGTCCATTGCAGGTTGGTCAGGTCCACGCTTACAAAAAAGCGTTTGGACGCGGGCAGTGTGATCGGACTTGCGAACTCGGCCGTACTGTAGGAGCCGCTGTTCACGTCTGCCATGATCTGGCCCATGGTCAGGTTGGTTACGCCCAGTTGTGCGCCCGGACTGCCCGAAGTGCCGTCATAGATGCGCACGGGTACGATCTTGGCCGGGTTGGCGGAATAGGCCAGACCAAAAGCCACATAAGCCTGGGTAAGAAAGGTATAGGGCTGTGCCGAAAGGTCAAAATACATGGCCTTCTGTTTGTCCTGGTATACATTTACGCCGTTGATCCATCCATCGGCGCCGACGGTGGCCCCGGTATAATAGTTGGAAAGGGTCCATCCGGCCGGAATGGGCAGATTGGCTGCAAAACAGCCGCCGCCCGCAGTTACCTGTATATACGAGGTTTTGGTCTCCGTATCCGAGCCGTTGGCATTGCTCGCCGTGAGCGAAACGTTATAGGTGCCCGGGGTGTTGTATACGATGGGCGGAGGCGTTTGTCCGTTGTAGCTGGCCGGGGTCCCGCCGGGGAAACTCCAGGTCCAGGTGGTGGGGTTGTATACCGACATATCGCTGAAAGCGACCTGTCCGCCCGCAGTAACGGTGGTGAAGTTCGCTGTAAAATCGGCTACCGGGGCGTTGTTCAGCGTAGCCGAAACGCACTGCATTGCGGCCGCGGCGTTGATACGTCCGGAGCCCAGCTGTCCGTTGTAGCCGGGGTTTTGTGCATTGATGGACGTAGCGGTGGAAAGCAGGCAGCTGATGAGGTCGGTCTTGGTCATTCCGGGGTTCAGCGACCACATCAGTCCGGCGAGCCCGGCTACCATGGGCGAGGCCATAGAGGTGCCCGATTTGTTGCCGTAGGCCCCGTTCACCGTTGTGCTGTAAATGTTGTTTCCGGGCGCTGAAATATCGATCCAGCTGCCGTAGTTCGAGAAGGATGCTTTGGTGTCGGTATTGGTGGTGGCCGATACGCTGACCACATTGTTAAAAGCGGCGGGATAGAACTGGCTGCTTACGTTGTCATTACCCGAGGCGGCGATCAGTACGCAACCCTGGCTCCAGGCGTAATTGATCACGTTTTGGCCCGTGGTGGAATAGGAAGGCCCGCCCCAGGACATATTGATTACATCGGCGCCGCTGGCCGCTGCATATACGATGCCGTCGTACCCGTTGGTGATGGCCGAAGCGGTATTGGTCGATTTTACACACATCAGTTTACAGCTGAAACCGATAGAGGCCACGCCGGTGCCGTTGTTCGAACGGGCCGAGGCGATACCCGCCACGTGTGTACCGTGATCGTAGGCCGTGGTAGTGGGGTTGGGGTTATTATCGTTACTGCCTACGTCGTAGCCGTTTATATCGTCGATGTAGCCATTGCCGTCGTCGTCGATGTTATTGCCGGCAATTTCGCCCGGGTTCACCCAGAGATTGGGCGAGAGATCGGCATGGGTGCGCAGTACGGCATCGTCTACAATGGCAATTACGATGTTACTGCCGGTAGAAAAATAGTTCCAGGCCGTGGGCGCCCCGATGATGCTGAGGCCCCATTGTGAAGCAAAGCTCGGGTCATTGGGCGTAAGACAGGGCCGGTCCAGCGGCACTTTTTCCGCATATTCGATGTACGGACTTTTCTCCAGGCTGCGTACCAGGGCATCGGCGCCGGAATGCTGACTGAACTCGAGTAGGTAGGTGCGCTGCAGCGTTTCGGATGTTTTGGCCTGCCAGAAAGGAAGAGACAGGTTCTGCACCCCGTAATGCTGAACGATGGCCTGCAGGAAGGGCAGGTGCGAAAGCGGCAGTTTAGCCGGGTTTTCATCCAGGCTGCGGCTTACGGAATAATTGTCTTTGATCTTGAACCAGATCTTGCCCGGCTGAAATTCGGGAGCCATGGCGGTCTGGGCGGGAACAAGTCCGGAAACTGCCAGGAACAGCAGCGTACAGAGTAGCTTTTTCATGAGTATTTGGTGGTTTTAGCTTTACAAAAATGAGATTTTTTTTAATCCCTCCAAACAAAAAGGTTCCCGGTCCGGGCTGCCGGGTTTCATAAACAGGCGGCGTTTGATAAAAAATGTTGTTCCCGTATAAGAAACCGCGCGATACACGTTTACTTTGAACCTGAAGAAGATGGAATTTAATGTAGTACAGGCCGGCAAACAGGCACCCTGGCGCAGATGGCTGCGGCGCATCGGGCGTTTTTTCCTGTGGATATTCGTGTCCGTACTGGTGTTTTTCGGCGTGGCGCTCAGCCTGGCCTACATTTTCGAGGACGAGATCAAGCAATACGCCATCGACAGCATCAACGAACATCTGAATACCGAACTGCGGGTGCGGGAGATCGAACTTTCGCTGTTCCGGCAGTTTCCCTACGCTTCGCTGGAATTTAAGGACGTAAGCTGTACCGAAGCCCATCCGCGCCGGCCCAGGCAGAATCTTTTCGAGGCCCGCAGCCTTTTCCTGCAGTTCAACATCTGGAACCTTTTCCAGAAAAACTATACCGTACGCCGCGTTACGCTTAAAGACGCTAAACTGAACCTGTACCGCGACAAAGAAGGGCAGGACAACTGGCATTTCTGGAAAGAGAGTAAAGACAGTACGGGCAAGAGATCGTTCGCCTTTAACCTTTCTTCGGTGAAGCTGCTGAACGTAACGGCTTCGTATATCGATGAGGAAGCCTCCCGCGAGATAGCCGGACATATCGACGACCTGCTGCTTTCGGGCCGTTTTTCCGATAAGAAATTTGCCTTGAGCGTACGTTCGAAACAGACCGTGAACACCCTGGTGATAAACGGCGTGGAATATGCACACAGCTACAAGATACAGGTGGACGGCAGCCTGGACGCCGATACCAAAGACCATGTATACAAAATAAAATGGCTCGGACTCACCATCGAAGACCTGCCTTTTGAATGTTCCGGAGGCATCATGAAAACCGGCAAGGGCTGGTTTACCGACCTGAACCTGAGCGGCAAGGACCTGAATATTTCTTCCATTCTTTCCATGCTGCCGGAAAATGTACGCAGCATAAAGGAAAACTATAAAAGTACAGGCGAGATCATGATCAGTGCCCATGCACAGGGCTATTTCAACAAGGAAGAACTGCCGGTGCTTACGGCCGATTTCTCCATAAAGGGCGCCACCTTCCGCTATGTACCCAATAATATCGAAATGTTCGATGTGTATACCTCGGGCAGTATACGCCTGGGCCGCACCGCCGACTCGTTCGTGCGGATCGCCCGGTTTAAGGGTCGGCAGAAAAATTCGGCCATCGAAGGCGATTTCCTCTGGAAGAACTTCAGCCGTCCCGAAGTACGGACACATTTTAAAGCCTCGCTCGACCTGGCGGAATTCCTGCCCTTTTTACCGATCGATACGCTGGAGAACGTTACCGGCCGGGCCGATGTAAATATGACCCTGGGCGTAAAAGCCGGCGGGCGCCGTTTTGTAGCCGATGATTTTAAAGCCGCGGTGATCGACGGACGCATGGAACTGAAACAGGTGAACATGGCCGTGCGCCGCTCTCCGTATGCCTTGCACGAACTTTCGGGGGTGCTCGTGTTCGATAATAACAACGTTTGGGTACAGCATGTGAACGGGGTTTTCTCGGGCAATGAACTGTACCTCGATGGAAAAGCGCTGAACCTCCTGGCCTACCTGCTTACCGATACGGAACCCCTGTATCTTTCGGTGAACCTGAAGAGTCCGTTCATTAACCTGGACCGCTTTCTGCAGGAAAATGCCACGGCCACCCGCGAAAAAACCGATGCCGGCCGCAATCCCTTCGCCCTGCCCGAGCGCCTGGCCATGGACTTTAAAGCGGATGTAGGCAAACTGGTCTTCCGTAAGTTTGAGGCCACACAGATAAAAGGTTCCTTCTCCCTTAAAAACCGGGTGTGTGCCGCACAGGACGTGTTGCTGAGTACGATGGACGGCGAAGTGCTGCTGAACGGAGTGGCCGATAACAGCCGGGGCGGCAGCTGGCGGATCACCTCGAACGGACGCTTTACCGGGGTGAACATCAGCAAGCTGTTCTATGTGTTCAATAATTTTGAGCAGGACCAGCTCAGTTCCGAGAACATCTCGGGCCGTACCGACGCCATCTTTGAGTTCCGCGCCACCTTTGACGAATACCTGCGCGTTGACATTCCATCTATATACGCACTTATTTCCATAACCGTGCGCGAGGGCGAGCTGGTTAAGTTTACCCCGCTCGAAAAACTGGCGGGCTGGGCCAAACTGGAAGAACTGCAGCATGTGAAATTCTCTACGCTTAAGAACGAGATCCTGATACGCGACCAGAAAGTGATCATGCCCGAGATGAGTATACGCAGTAATGCCATGAACCTGAACCTGGGCGGGGAACACAGTTTTGAGAACAACGTAGACTATCGTTTCAACCTGGACCTGGGCACCCTGCTGGCCAATAAGTTCCGTATACGCAGGAACAGCCGGCAGGATGAATTCGGCGATATTATCGACGACGGCAACCGTATGCGTATATACGTGCGTATGCACGGGCCGCTGAGCGATCCTACGTTCGGTTTGGACGGCAAGGGCATTAAACAGAAGATCGAAGAGGATTTCCGGAACGAACGCGTGAACATACGCGACATTGTACGGGAGGAGATGGGCCGTGTTAAGAACGACAGTATCCTGCAGAAAGACCCCTGGCTGAAGCAGCGCCAGGAACGTCGCGACAGCATCCATACCAATGCGGTCGGCGGCGGCGATTTCGAGTTTGAATAAAAAAATTAAAGTCCGGCTACTTTTTTGAGTTGTTGTACGTCGCGTACGATCACTTTGCGGCCTTCGGTCTCGATCAGGTTCTCCTGTTTAAAATCGGCCAGCAGGCGTATGAGCGTTTCGGTAGCGGTGCCCACGATGGAGGCAATGTCTTCGCGGCGCATGTTAATGTACACGGAACCCTCTTCGGCGCTGTCGGTGCCATAGGTCTGGTGCAGCAGCAGCAGGGTGGCGGCCGTGCGTTCGCGTACCGATTTCTGGGCCATGTGCGTAATGTTCTCCGTCATTACTTCCAGCTCTTTACAGGCCATACGCAGTATTTTCTGTGAAAAGGAAGACGAAATAAAAAGGGTTTCGAGGAAACTGCTTTTGGGCACGAAACACACGTGCACTTCTTCCAGCGCTTCGGCAGAAACGGGGTACACATCTTCGGCCAGCAGGGCTTTGTAACCCAGTATTTCGCCCGGTCCGGCCACTTTTATGATCTGGTCGCGGCCATCGCCGTGACGGTAGATCTTTACCTTGCCGGCATGGATGCAGTACACGCCCTGCGGACGGGAACCTTCATGAATGAACACATTGCCCTTGCGGAAGATCTGGCAGCTTTTCTGAGATTCCATACGGGCCAGTTCGGCGGAACCCAGCGATTCCCACAGGCTGCTGCGGAAAGATGCACAGTTGGCGCAGGCCACATCAATGGATTTTTTTTCAGACATGCGGGGAGCAGGTGTTTATCGTACAAAAGTAATAAAAAGTATGCAAAGTTTTAAGACCCTGACTTTTGTCATAAATACCCGGGTATGCTTTTCGGAACTTTGATCAAAATACAACAGAGATGAAAAACAATAAAGTGCCGCACGGCGAAGAATGGCACAGCGAATACAACGAATGGAAAAGCACGCTCGATTTCTGCCGCGACGAGATGCGCCTGCTGGGCAAACGCCTGGAAGAGATCGCCGGTACACAGAAGGAACAGGAGATCATGGCCCGCCTGGAACAGTTGCAGAACCAGCTTATTGTGCAAAAAGAGGCACACGATATCTTACTGCATGATATCAATGCCTTTGAACACCGGCTGGAAGAGTCGTACCGCGGAAATCCCGTGGCCTTCACACACCGCAAGTTTCCCGAAGGGGCCGAACTC
The DNA here is from genome assembly GCA_016742095.1 of Bacteroidia bacterium. Taxonomy (GTDB): domain Bacteria; phylum Bacteroidota; class Bacteroidia; order CAIKAF01; family CAIKAF01; genus JACVCJ01. The sequence goes on along the minus strand of JACVCJ010000015.1, from coordinate 65,994 downwards.
CGCGAAAAACTGGAACAGTTCCGCCGCCTGTACGCCCGGTTTAAAGAAACCGTTATGCAATTTGCCGCCGAAGCCCGGGCCTGAGGCGATCAAAAAGAATTATGTTAGCTTTGCGGCATAATTCCTTTTCACTTTGAACAGAATTCTGATCACCGGTACGGCCGGCTTTATCGGGTATCATCTGATGCAACGGGTCATTTCCACCGGCGCTTTTGTGGTGGGCCTGGATGTTATTAATGCCTATTACGATACGGCCATTAAATACGACCGGCTCGAACAGATGGGCTTTGCAAAGGAAGACATAGCGCCCGGGAAATTTGTACAGAGCCGTAAACATGCCCATGCCGGGTTTGTACAGATGGACCTGATGGACGCCGAAGGGATCAGCCGCCTTTGCCGGGAATATAAATTCGATACGGTGATCAACCTCGCCGCCCAGGCCGGCGTACGCTATTCGCTTACACACCCGCATGTGTATGCCGACAGCAATATCACCGGTTTCCTGAATATACTGGAAGCCTGCCGCCACAATACGGTGGAACACCTGGTATTTGCCTCCTCTTCTTCGGTATATGGCCTCAATGAAGAGATCCCCTTTTCGACCTTACATAATGTAGACCATCCCATGAGTCTGTACGCGGCCAGCAAAAAGGCCAACGAACTTATGGCGCATTCCTATGCACACCTGTACGGACTGCCCTGCACGGGCCTGCGTTTTTTCAGCGCCTACGGTCCCTGGGGCCGCCCCGATATGGCCCTGTTCATCTTTACAAAGAACATACTGGAAGGAACGCCCATCGATGTATACAATCACGGCATCATGAAGCGCGACTTTACCTATATAGATGACCTGGTGGAAGGCGTTTACCGCGTAGCCGAACGGCCGGCCGCTCCCGATCCGGAGTGGGGGGGAAGTGCCCCGCGGCCGGACACCTCGTCGGCACCCTGGCGCATCTATAATATAGGAAATAACGATCCGGTGGAACTGATGGACTTTATTATAGCCCTGGAAGAAAAACTGGGCCGCAAAGCCATTATGAACATGCTGCCGATGCAGCCGGGCGACGTGCCGGGTTCCTGGGCCGATTCGGGCGACCTGGTGCGCAATTTCGGATATAAGCCCTCGACCTCCGTAAAAGAAGGCATATCCCGATTTGTAGACTGGTATACAGCCTATTACAAGATATAGAAGCGAAGCCTTAGCAAATTCATAACATTGAGGTAACGTTTCCGAAAAATGGTGCGGATACTTTTGCAGCCTGTTAATCAGGCTAAGTAATGAAACACATCTCTTTTATCTTTTCTGCAATTCTTATTGCACTTTTTTCCTTTTCTGCGTCCGCGCAAACGGGGCGTTTAACCGGTAAGGTGGTCGATGAGAACGGTCAGCCCATGATCGCGGCCAACGTAATGGTTAAAAGCGCCTCCAAAGGAACCATGACCGACATCGACGGGAATTACAACATCGTGATCGCCCCGGGTAAATACACCCTGTATATTTCGTACCTGGGTTACCAGGCGGTAGATATTACCGATGTAGAGGTAAAAGCCGGTCAGACCACCACCACCAATATCGACATGAAACCCAAGACCAGCGAGAGCCTGGGTACCGTACTTATTACGGCACAGGCCAACCGGGCATCGAACACGGCCCTGGCGCTGGAACAAAAGAACTCGGCCGTACTGTTCGACGGGATGAGCGGCGACCAGATCCGCAAAACCCCGGACCGTACCACGGCCGACGTACTCAAGCGCGTTTCCGGAGCCACCATCCAGGACAACCAGTTCGTGGTGGTACGCGGTCTGCCCGATCGTTACAACGCCGCCTTCCTGAACGGAGCCCCGCTGCCCAGCAGTGAGCCCGACCGTAAGGCTTTCGCATTCGATATCTTTCCTTCGGCCCTGCTCAACGACCTGAAGGTGGTAAAGACCGCCATGCCTTCGCTGCCCGGCGAATTTGCCGGAGGTCTTATCCTGGTGCGCACTAAAGACATCCCCGACAAAAACTATTACAATATTTCCATCGGTACCAATATGAACGCCATTACCAGCTTTAAACCCTTTTCGAGGGCTACGGGCGGTAAAATGGACGTTCTTGGTTTTGATGACGGTACCCGTAAACTGGCCCAGGGTTTCCCTACCAATGCACAGGTATCTGAGGCCCAGACGGCTTTTGAGCGCGACAAACTGGTAGACTATGCCAAAATGCTGCGCAACAACTATCCCATCCGTCAGTTCAATGCCATGCCGGGTCTGAACCTGCAGTTCTCCATGGGACACCTTATTAACCTTTCGCGCAAGGAATCGGGCAACAACGCCGGTAACAAGGCCACGCTCGGAAGCGTTTTTGCCGTTACCTACAACACCACGCCGCAATACCGCGAGGTACAGCGTGCCGAGTTCGATTTTCAGAACGATAAGATGCAGGATTTCTTTGACCGTCAGTACAGCAAGAACACCTCCTGGGGTGCCCTGTGGAACCTGGCCTTCTCCCTGTCGAAGAAGAACGGCGCCAATAACCGCATCTCCCTCAAGAACCTGTACAACGTAAACACCAACGATCAGCTGGTGCAGCGTACCGGTAAGGACTATGCCAACCTGGGCCCCAATGCCGATATCATGGCATACAACATGTATTACACGCAGAACAACCTGTTCTCTTCACAACTGAACGGAGAACACGTGCTGCCCAAAAGCAAGATCCGTTTCGACTGGTCGGGTGGTTACAGCCGCCTGCAGCGTATCATCCCCGATTACCGCACGATACAGTACCAGCGCAGCGATTCTACACAGCCGTTTGCCGTTCCGATCTCTTCATCGGTACAACCGAACATTGCCGGCCGTTTCTTCTCTGAACAGCTCGACAATATTTACTCCGGTACTTTCGATTTTACAGCGCCCTTTAAACTGGGAGCTACCCGCCACGAGTTCAAGGCCGGGGCTTTCCTGCAGAAGCGTAACCGCGATTTCGGTGCCCGCCAGCTGGGTTATGTAAGTTATAAAAGCAGCGGGGCCGACCTGGCCGCCATTCGCCGCATGGGTATCGACTCTATTTTCGACCCGCGCAATATGGGCCCGGACGGACTTATGATCAAAGAGGCCACCAAAAAATCGGATACCTACAGCTCGAGCCAGGACCTGATCGCGGCCTATATCCAGATGGAAAGTTCGTTCTTCAGCAATAAGCTTAAATTCGTGTATGGCGTACGTATGGAGAACTTCCGCCAGCGCCTCAATACCTTTGCCCTGGCCGACGAGTCGCCCATTAACCTGGACACCACGGTACTCGACTTCCTGCCTTCAATGAATATCATTTACGGTTTCCATTCCAAAATGAACCTGCGCCTGTCGGGTTCACAAACCGTAACGCGTCCCGAATCGCGTGAGCTGGCGCCCTTCGCCTTCTACGATTTCGGCCTGTTCTCGCTGGTGAGCGGTAACCCTTCGCTGAAGCGTACCAAAATTACCAATGTGGACCTGCGTTACGAATACTTCCCGGCGGCCGGTCAGCTCATTTCCGTAACGGGTTTTTACAAATATTTCGAGAACCCGATCGAGCGTATCCTGTTCCCGGGCGCTTCGCAGCGTACCTTTAACTACCTGAACGTGCCCTTTGCCGTGAGTTACGGGGCCGAACTGGAATTCCGCTTTACCATTGCCTCTTTCCTGAAGAAGAACAAATCGCGCTTCCTGGAAGATTTCAGCATCACGGGTAACTTAGCGTACATACAGTCGCAGGTGAACCTGAGCGATGTGGCCGGGGTGAACGAAAAACGCCCGATGCAGGGTCAGTCGCCCTTTATCATCAACGGAGGTTTGCAGTATAACGACAGCAAATACGATTTCGGCATCAGCTTTATGGCCAATTACATCGGTCGCCGCATCTTCTCGGTGGGTAACACGGTAGACCCGACCATCTGGGAAAACCCGCGTGTGATCCTTGACCTGCAGCTTACCAAAACGTTTATTAAACGTAAACTGGAGATCCGTTTCAATGCCCGCGACCTGCTGGCCCAGTTTGCAAATTTCTATGAAGATACCAACGGAAACGGCCGCTACGACAAGGTTGGAGACAATACGAACTTCAGTTTCCGTTACGGACAGCAGTTCTCACTGACGCTGGGGTATAATTTCTAAGGACCTTCGCCGGAAAACAGTAGTTAGATACGTTACAGGAACCGTCCCCGCAACCAGCGGGGGCGGTTTTTTTCTTTTTAAAGGATAATCTTTTGATAACAATTGAGTAGCCTGCGCGTAATGTGACCCCGGTACTTTTGCACCATATAAAACAATAAGCAATGAAAAAATTTCTATCCTTTTTAATCGGAAGCGCCTTGGTTGGTGGCGCGTTCGCTCAGGGAGCTTTCTTCGAGTACACACCGTACGTTGGTGCTTTTGCTCCGCAGCCTGCTACTCCATGGACAAGCGGCTGGACAAACTTTGACCCGATGGCGGCTACTTACGGCACCCCGACCGTAACGGTTACATCGGACATCTCTGCGAACACAACCTGGACGGCAAGTAATGTGTACCTGCTGGACGACCAGTTCATCTACGTGAAGAACGGTGCTACGCTGACCATCGAAGCCGGTACGGTTATCCGCGGTACAGGTAAAGCTACCCTCATCATCGAGCGTGGTTCTAAAATTATGGCTCAGGGTACTGCCAGCAACCCGATCGTATTCACCTCTGCAGCTCCTGCCGGTCAGCGCGACTACGGCGACTGGGGCGGTGTGGTGCTCTGCGGCGCTGCCCGGCACAACCTGCCTGCCGGTCCCAATGCCATCGCAGAAGGTGGTATCGGTGACGCCAATGCCGGTAAAGGTGTACACGGTGGTAACAACGACGACGATAACTCAGGTGTACTGAGCTATGTACGTATCGAGTTTGCCGGTATTTCACTGACTCCCGCTTCCAACTCCGAAGTAAACGGTCTGTCTATGTACTCTGTAGGCCGTCAGACAAAAATTGACCACATCCAGGTTTCTTACAGCGGCGACGACTCTTACGAGTGGTTCGGCGGTGCAGTAGACTGCAAATACCTGGTAGCTTTCCGTGGCTGGGACGATGATTTCGATACAGACAACGGTTTCCGCGGCCGTATCCAGTTTGCCGCTTCTATCCGCGATTCACGCGTTGCTGACCAGTCCGGTTCCAACGGTTTCGAGTCGGATAACGATGCCAACGGTACTACCAACACGCCGAAAACAGCGCCTGTTTTCTCTAACGTTACCATCATCGGTCCCTCCTGGACAGGTAACCCCGATGTTATCCACGCGGACTACAAACGTGCCCTGCACATCCGTCGTAACTCCTCTACTTCTGTATACAACTCGATCTTCACAGGATATACAGATGCCGGTCTGCTGTTCGATTCACGCCGCACCGTTGCCAACTACTGCACAGGTACCCTGAACTTCTCAGGCAACATCCTGGCCGGTAACAATGGTGACTTTAAACTGGCTGCCAACTCAGACACGCTGTGCATCACTACCGGTGCTGCCATGGCTACGGCACTGCTGGCTATCAGCAACGATACACTGGCTACTTCAAACGAAGTGAACCTGGTGGATCCGTTCGGTAACACCAACGCAAATCCTGACCTGCGTCCGGCTGCCGGTTCACCTGCAGCTACAGGTTCTGTATTCGATTTCGTAAGCGAATTCTTCTCTAACGAAGAGTCTTCAAACGAAGTAGCTTTCGATGTATATCCGAACCCCGCTACCGATGTACTGAACATTTCACTGAACGGTATCTCTTCGGTACAGATCATGGATATTACCGGTAAAACGGTGGTATCTGTGGCCAATGTGGCCGGAAACGTATACAGCCTTAATGTAAACGATCTTTCTAAAGGAGCCTATGTTGTTCGTGTTTCTTCAAACGGCTCTGTTCATACTGCTAAATTTATCAAGAACTAATTCATAACGTTCATACTTAGCACGTGGCAGGCAGTCTCGCAAGGGCTGCCTGCTGCTTTTTTGTATATTTGCATCAAGTTTATACAGAAATGAATATTACACTGGAACATATTAAGGAACTTCAAGGCCGCCTGGATGCGGTGAGGGGGTCTCTTTGACCTGGATGATCTAACTATTCAGATACAGGAAGAAGAGAAAATTACACTGGACCCCACATTCTGGAACGACCCCAAAAAGGCGGAACAGATCTCCAAGGGGCTGAACCAGAAAAAAAACAAGGTAAAGGAATTCGAAGCCTGCAAAAGCGCCATCGACGACCTGGCCGTGCTTTACGACTTTTTTAAGGAAGGCGATGTAAGCGAGGAAGAGCTGCAGCAGTCCTATGATTCGGCCCGGGGCATCCTGGAAGACATGGAACTGCAGATCATGCTGTCACGTCCGGAGGACGCCATGGATGCCGTGATACAGATCACGTCCGGCGCCGGGGGTACCGAAAGCTGTGACTGGGCCTCCATGCTGATGCGTATGTACATCATGTATGCCGAGAAACGCGGCTACAAGGTCATTGAGCAGGATTACCAGGAGGGCGATGTGGCCGGTATCAAATCGGTTACGCTGCAGGTAAGCGGGCCCAATGCCTACGGATACCTGAAGGGCGAGAACGGGGTACACCGCCTCGTGCGCATTTCACCCTTCGATTCCAACGCCAAACGCCATACTTCCTTCGCTTCGGTTTACGTATACCCGCTGATCGACGATACCATCGACATCGAGGTAAAAGAGGCCGATATCGAATGGGAAACCTTCCGTTCGGGCGGTAAGGGCGGACAGAACGTGAACAAGGTGGAAACGGCCGTGCGCCTGTACCATAAACCGACCGGCATCGTGGTAAAGAACCAGGAATCACGCTCGCAGCTCCAGAACAAAGAGAATGCCGTGCGCCTGCTTAAATCCATGCTCTACGAAGAAGAAATGCGTAAGCGCAACGAAGCCCGCGACGTGATCGAAGGCAACAAACGCAAAATTGAATGGGGCTCCCAGATCCGTTCCTATGTGCTGCACCCGTACCAGATGGTAAAAGACCTGCGCACGGATTATGAGACCAGCGATTCACAGGGCGTTCTCAACGGCGATATAGACGGCTTCCTGAAAGCCTACCTGATGGAATTTGCCATGTAAATGGCTGTTTTTGCGCAGTTTTTGTATATTTAAGTAACAAATTCTGTACACGACCATGCAATCCGTAGGTAATATCTATGCCTGGCTTACGCCGCTGGCTATCTTTTTTGTGCTGCTTGAAGTGGGTATCAATGCCTGGTATAAAAAAGGGCTTATCCGTTTCCAGGAACTTATTGCCAATTTTGGCACCGCTATCGGAAACCAGACGGTGAACGTACTGGTGGCGGCCGGCGTATACGTGGTATACGGCTACCTGTGGCAGAACTTCCGCATTATAGACCATATTCCCATGACCTGGTACACCTTTCTGCTGCTGTTGCTGGGGGTCGATTTTATTTTTTACTGGGTACACCGCTGGGGGCACCACATCAATATTATGTGGGCGGCGCATTCCCCGCACCATTCGGCCGAGGAGATGAACTTTGCCGTGGCCCTGCGCGCCAGCGTTACACAGCGTCTGTTCTCCTTCCTGTTCTTCTGGCCGCTGACCATCATCGGTTTTGCGCCCGAAGATATTTATGCCATGACGGGTATTCACCTGTTCATTGCCTTCCTGCACCATACCGAGCTTATTCCGAAGCTCTGGAGAGGCATCGAATATGTGTTCACCACACCTTCGCACCACCGCGTGCATCACGGCGTAAATTACAAGTACCTGGACAAGAATTTTTCCGAATTCCTGATCATCTGGGACCGCATCTTCGGTACCTTCCAGGAAGAGGACGAAAAGGTGGTGTACGGCATGTACAGTCACCCGAACTCCTGGAACCCGGTAAAGATCAATTTCCATTACTATGTGCTGCTCTGGAAACAGGCAAAGGAAGCGCCCTATGTGTGGGATAAGATCCGCCTGTGGTTCATGCCCTTGGGCTGGACGCCCCGTGGTCTGCAGCCCAAGCCTTTCCCGGAAGAGATCACCCTGGCCAACCAGCAAAAGTACAGCTCACAGGCATTCCGCTATTCGGGTATATACCTGGTGGTGCAGCTGGCCTTCGGGCTGTTCCTGATGTTGCTGACGATCCGCGAGCAGTCGGTGCTGGGCACGGCCGAACGCTGGATGGCGGCCATACTCCTGTGGCAGATGATCATTAACTGGAGCGGTATCCTGGAATCGGAGCGCTGGGCGGTATATTCCGAATGGATACGGCTGTTGCTTACGGGCATTTTCCTGTATTATACGGCGGTTTTCGGGGAGTTGTGGCAGGTATTGCTTTTCGGGCTTTACGTACTGTATACGACTGTCAGCAGCGGATTTTTCCTGGTCCTGCAACCGCAGTTAAAACCGGCAGTAAAGTAAAAAAGCCTTTCCCGCTTGCGGAAAAGGCTTTGTATTGTGTATCTGATCGTAGTCTGGATACTAATTGTTTTCCTCCGGATCGTCTCCTTTGGAAGAAGAATACGCGATCTTATACTGCTCGCGGTCACGCAGTGTTTTCTTGATGTCGTTCACCACACCCATTTTGGTGTTTCTGTCTATTTTCAGCAACACGGTCAGTTTGGGTACGTTGGCGTCACCGATCTCGTTACGCCAGTCGTCCACGGCCTGTACTAGACCATTTACATCGGAAGCGATAACATCGTTGATCTGTATACGCGATTCGGTACCATATACACCCTGCATACTGGTAATTGGTCTACCTACGTACACGGTCTTAATGGGATTCGTATCATCGAGCTTGGTCGCAAAAGAAGCGAACGGTCTCTTGATCTCCACCTTCAGGGTCACCTCTTTCATTTTAGTGGCCACCATGAAGAAGAAGAGAAGCATGAATACGATATCCGGCAGTGATGCGGTGGATATGGCAGGTACGCTCTTCTTTTTTTTCTTTTTAAGCATAAGTCTGTTCTTTCTGTTTATTATTTAACAGCACTTTTACGTGTTTCCGCTTCCGAAATGGCCATAGGCAGCAGGTCGTCGATGGCATCTACGCGTTCTGCGAATTTTTTCTTCGCTATTTCGTCGTTTCCTTTCGACGCCTTTTCTTTCAGCTCGGCGTAGGTCATCTGGAATTCCCGGTCGGCCACTTCGTCGCGCATTTCTTCAAAAGCGGCGGTAAGGATACCCTGTACGGCAATGTATTTGCGGTACGACGTAAGACGGTCGCCCTGCAGGGTGATCACGCCTTTCGACTTATAGTATTTACCGGCTTTGAGCAGCGGACTCTGTACGAATTTCTGACTTTTTTCAGAAAGGCGCGGGTCATTGGTCGGGTTCAGAATGAACGTTTTTACGTCGTCTTTGAGCTTTTTCATATCTCCGCGTTCCCCGTTCACGAACAGCTCATCCTGTTTGTTAATGAGCAGGATGAAAACGTTTCTGGCTTCGATCTTAACATCTTCAGGAGGGATCTCCTGTTTCAGTTTGGCAGGAAGGCGGCGTTCAATGGCATAGTCGGAATCGAATGTGGTCGTTACCAGGAAGAATACCAGCAGCAGGAAGGCGATATCCGCCATGGAACTGGCATTGATTTCCTGAACTTCTCTAGTTTTTTTAGCCATTCGAATGTAATATTAAAATTAGTTACGTGTACGGAACAAACGGAAACCTTCCATTCCAACGATGGTAATTCCTGTAACGGCCAGGAGGATCAGCATCGCCCAAACGTTGGCACCGCTGAATTTACGCTGTCCTTCTGTAAAGGTCTTGTTCAGGTCGGCCACCTGCTCGGCAGAAAGGTCGCCCCAGTTCACATAGGAGTCGGCCAGCTGCCAGGAGATAAAGCCAATAAGTGCCATTGCTGCGATGCTACCCAGGGAGCCCAGTGCGCTTTTGGGTTTGCTTATGAGTTTAAACACCCATGAACCCAGGATAAAGGCCATAGCCAGCAGGATAGAAACCAGGTACAGTGTGTTCAGAGAGCCCAGATAGCCGCTCATGGACTCCAGCTGAGCCTTGATTTTTTCGTTGTTGCTCATACCGGCTGTATCCGGGCCGGAAAAGAGCATCAGCACTACCATCAGGAAGCCTCCGATACCGATAACGGCGGCGGCACCCAGTGATAATATGCGGATCAATTTATTATTCATAACCTATTAATGCTTTAAAATGAATCTTTTGAAAGAAAAAGCCGGATTAACCAACTTTGTTTTTTACCAGTACATCGATGAAAGAGATGGAAGCTTCTTCCATGTCGCCCACGATCGAGTCAATTTTAGAAAGCAGGTAGTTATAGAGGATCTGCAGGATGATGGCCACGATCAGACCACCTACCGTGGTGATAAGGGCCACTTTGATACCCGCGGCTACTACCGTCGGGTTGATGTCACCGGCGATGGCGATGGCGTCGAAGGCCTGGATCATACCTACTACGGTTCCCAGGAACCCGAGCATAGGCGCCAGGGCGATCATAAGGCTCAACCAGGGAAGACCTTTTTCCAGTTTGTTCATTTCAACGCTGCCGTATGCGATAACGGTCTTTTCTACAATGTCGATACCTTCTTCTGAGCGGTTCAGACCTTCCAGGAAGATACCTGCAACAGGACCCGGAGTAGAACGGCAAACTTCTTTGGCCGCATTTACACCGCCAGATTTCAGGCCGGCATCGATACGGTTCAGGAGTTTTTCAGAATTGGTAGCGGAAAGGTTCAGGTAAATGATACGCTCGATAGCTACGGCCAGACCCACGATCAGTGAGATCACAACCAGGGCCATGAACTCAGGACCACCTTCTACGAAGTAACGTTTAATGTCCTGTGAAATGGTCGTTTTAGCCGGGGCAGGAGCCGCTTCTTCCGTGGCCGGAGCTTCGGGAGCCGGGGTAGCCGTGGCCGTGTTTGAATCCTGGGCAGTTGCAGCCGGAGCTGTGGTTTGCGTTGCCGGAGCCGATCCCTGAGCATAGTTATATACTGGTCCTGCGGCTACAAAGCTTACGAATGCGAAAAGAGCTACGATCTTTTTCATGTGTGTGCTTTTACTTTTTATTTGTTTTGTTTTAAATCCGAATTTTTAAACCTTATTAACGAAAAGGGGAAAGGGTTCATTGTATACGCAAAACAGATAAAAGCGGAGAGACAGGGATTCGAACCCTGGGTACCCTTGCAGGTACACATGCTTTCCAGGCATGCCCGTTCGACCACTCCGGCATCTCTCCAGTCGTTCATTATCAATGTTTTGCAAGCGCAAAAAACCACTTAAAAGAACATTACCCCCGTTAAAAGGTGCGCCAAATTACAAAAATTCACGTACCCCCAAAAAAATAATTATCGGCGTTTGTCGGACAAGACCCCTTATTCATCGTCGTTTTTACGCATTTCGCCCCTCAGGTTCTTGCGGAATTCGCGTCGGACGCGTTCCATGTCCGTATGTTTTCCCAGCAGGTACATCAGCTTGCACACCGCGGCCTCGGCCGTAATATCGCTTCCGCCTTCCACCCCGATATCGTACAGGGCCTTGCCGGTATAATATTTTTCCTGTTCCACACGCCCCGAAAGGCACTGGGTAACATTTACCACAAAGATCCCCCCGTCGATGGCCGCTTTCAGTTCTTCTACAATACCGTCCTTTATAGGTGCATTGCCCGATCCGAAACTGCGGAGTATGATGCCCCCGATACCGGGCGTGGCACATACGGCCCGCACCACCGATGCCTGTATGCCGGGGAAAAGCGTAATGACCGCCACGGCAGCGTTGAGCCGGGTATGAAAACGGGGACGCTGTGTCCTTTTCCGGGGCTTGTGCAGTCCTTTCCACCATTCTATATGTACGCCGGCCTGGGCCAGGGGCGGCAGATTGGGCGAATCGAAGGCATTGAAATGTTCGGCGCTGATCTTTACCGTACGGTTGCCGCGGTACAGCTTCGACTGGAAAAAGATACATACCTCCTGCACTTTCGGTATGCCGTTCTCATTACAGGCGGCGATCTCCACGGCCGTGAGAATATTCTCCTTGCCGTCGGAGCGGATCACGTTCAGCGGCAGCTGCGAACCGGTGAAAATAACGGGTTTGCCCAGTCCCTGTATCATAAAACTGAGCGCCGAGGCGCTGTAAGGCATGGTATCGGTGCCGTGCAAAACTACAAAACCGTCCTGCGTGTCGTAGTTCTCATCGATGATCTGCAGCATTTCCAGCCATTCGGCCGGACTCATATCCGAAGAATCCACCGGGGTTTGCAGCGAAGCAAAGGAAAGTTCCACCTCCAGGCGGTCCAGCTCGGGCATCAGCAGGCGCAGGTTCCGGAAATCCACCGGCTTCAGGGCGCCGGTCTTCTCGTCGTGTACGCTTCCGATGGTTCCGCCCGTGTACAGGATCAGGATCTTTCTGCGTGGCTGCATATACTGGTTCAGGTTTTAATTCAGAACGCTAATATCTGCATTTTCCCCGAACGGCCCCTTCATTGTATATATACGGGAATTTGGCAGATCTGTTCAGAAGCCTTAACTATTTGCGGCTTCCCGGTTTTTATACGCCGAAGATCTTTTCGGAATTCCGGGTGGTGATCTCCGCCACTTCGGCGAGGGATACGCCTTTTAGCTCTGCCAGTTTTTCGGCTACATGCAGCAGATAAGAGGGCTCGTTGCGTTTTCCGCGGAAGGGCACCGGGGCCAGGTACGGTGCGTCGGTCTCCAGCACCAGCTGTTCCAGCGGAATAGAGGCAATGGCTTTGTCCAGCCCGCTGTTCCTGAACGTAAGTACTCCGCCGATACCCAGGTACCAGCCTTTGTCCGTAAGTTTGCGGGCCTGTTCTTCAGTACCGCTGAAGCAGTGAAAAATACCGCGAACGGCGTTGAATTCCGGCTTCGAAAGCACTTCCCAGATCGGATCAAAGGCATCGCGGCAGTGGATGGCCACGGGCAGGTTTTTATCCATGCTCCAGTGCAGCTGCGTTTCCAGTGCATCGATCTGTTCGGCCAGGAACGTTTTGTCCCAGTACAGGTCCAGCCCGATCTCCCCGATGGCTACAAAATCAAACATTCCCAGCCATTTTTCGGCATGGGCCAGTTCTTCTTTATAATCGGCCTTTACGGAACAGGGATGTACGCCCATCATACCGTACACGCCTTCGCGGGTCTTGCAGAGTTCTACGAGGGGCGCGGCCGTGGTGCGGTCCACGTTCGGAATAAAGAAACGGCGCACCCGGTTGTGCTGTGCGCGGGTAAAAACGGCATCGGTCTCGCCGGCAAAGGCTTCGTCGTACAGGTGCGTGTGTGTATCGCTGAGAATGATCATTATTAAAAGGTATACGAAGCGATCTGTTCGCGGTTCAGTTTTACATTGATCCAGGTCTCGTCGAAAGAGGCCCCAAAACTTTTATAAAATTCGATGGCGGGGGTGTTCCAGTCGAGCACCTGCCAGGTAATAAAAGCAGCGTTGCAGGCCTGTGCATCGGCAATGCAGGCATTCAGTAAAGCCCGGCCGAGGCCTTTTCCGCGGAAAGCTTCGCTTACGATAATATCTTCCAGGTATACGCCTTTGCCTTTCCAGGTGCTGTAACGGGTGTACCAGAGGTACAGGCCGGCGATCTGTCCGTCGTATTCGGCCAGTCCGCAGGTGAACGCCGGATCTTCGCCAAAGCCGTCCTCCAGGATCATGTCCACGGTATTGGTCACTTCCTGCGGCGCTTTTTCATATTCGGCCAGTTCTTTGATCAGCTCCAGGATACGGGGGGCATCTTCCGGGCGCGCTTTTCGGATCAGTGGTGTATTCATCAGGCTGCAAAGGTACACAAAGTGCCGGAAACGGATGTGCTTTGCCCCTGCCGCCCGAACGCTAAAAGTTGTATTTTAGCCGCCTAAACGAACCAATGCGAAGTGGGCTCCTTTTTTGCTGACATTTTTGAATACTTTTCACGGCGTAAATTATTGTTCTGGGTCCTGGTGATCGCCGGTACGGGAATTTTTGCAGGCGGACTGCTGCGCCTGAATTTTGTAGAGGACATTACCCAGATACTGCCTTCGGACCCGAAGGTGAAAGCTATTAACGATGCCCTGCAGGAAGTACGTTTTACCGATAAGATCATGGTGGCTGTTACGGCAAACGATACAAGCGCCGATACGCAGCAAAAAATAACCACGGCCGCGGATGCTTTTGCCGTTCGCCTGGAACCGCTGAAAAGTACTTACATCAGCGAACTGGCCTATAAGATCGACGAAGAACAGATGCTCTATTACTTCGATCTGTTTTACGAACATCTGCCCCTGTACCTCGATTCTGCCGATTACCGGGAACTGGAATTGGCCACACAGCCCGAAAATATAAAACGGGGCATCGAAAGCGCCTATAAACTGCTGCTTACCCCGGCCGGTTCCTTTATTCAGAAGACACTCACCCGCGATCCGCTGAGCATGACCCCGCGCGCCCTGCGCCGTCTGCAGGGGTTACAGGCCGACGAGGGTTTTACCGCCACCAATAACCGCATTTATACGGCCGACGGTAAAAATGTGCTCATGTTCATTACGCCGCGCTACAAGGCCCGCGAAAGTGCCCAAAACGCCCTTTTTGCCGAAGAACTGGACCGTATGGCCCGCGAAACCGAAACGCAGTACAACTGCCGGGTGCACATTTTCGGCGCTCCGCTGGTGGCCGCGGGCAATGCCACCCGCATCAAAAAAGACGTAAATCTTACCATGTCCGTGGTGGGCATCTGTCTTTTTCTCTTTCTCTTTTATTTTTACCGCAAACCGCAGTATTTCCTCATCCTGGTGGTGCCGGTGCTGCTGGGCGGTATTTTCGGACTGGGGCTCATGGGCTGGGTACAACCCGAGGTAAGCGCCGTTTCCGTGGGTGTGGGCGCCATACTGCTGGGCATCACCATCGACTATTCGCTGCACGTTTTTACGCATTTCAATCACACGCCCGATAAAAGCCTGATGCTGCGGGAACTTTCCACTTCGCTGGTACTCAGTTGTCTTACCACCATTGCGGCCTTTTTCTGTCTCTGGTTCACCCGCTCCACCGTGCTGCACGATCTGGGTTCCTTTGCCGGGCTCAGCATACTGGGCGCGGCCCTGGCCAGCCTGCTGGTGCTGCCGCATCTGCTGCCGAAAAAGCCGCGGAAAGAACTGAAACCCAATCTGGTGGAACGTGCGCTGGGTTATCCTTTTCATAAGAGCATCGTGCTTACGCTGGGCGTTACGCTCATCAGCATTGCCGCCATTGTGTTTTTCAGGCAGCCCGGGTTTGAGTCCGATATGGACAATCTCAATTACATGTCTGAGGAAATGCGGGCTACCGAAGAGTACCTGGACAGCATCGGCGACGTATCACTGCGTTCGGTCTTTGTGATCGCCCGCGGAAAAGATGTGAACGAGGCCCTGGAAAAACTGGCCGCTGTACAGGACCGCTTCGACGCATTGAAACGGGAACAGGTGGCGCAGAAAGTGGTGAGCCCCTCCCTCTTGCTGCTGCCCGCCAGTGAACAACTCCGTAAGATAGAACAGTGGGAGGCCTTCTGGACACCCACCCGCAAAGCCTCCGTGAAACAGACGGTATTGCAGGAAAGCCGCCGCCTGGGCTTCCGGGAGACGGCCTTTGTTCCTTTTTATACCCAGTTGGACAAAGTGTTTATGCCCCGGCCTCCCGAAGCCTTTTCCGGGCTTACCGAAGGAGGCGTGTTGTCCGAATTCATCAACAAAACCGAAAAAGGAGCCTCGGCCTTTGCCATCATTCGCGTAAAAAGCGAAGACCGGCCGCAGGTGTACAAAGCCTTCGAAGGGCAGGACGAAGTAGTGGTCTTTGATAAAAAGTACCTCACCCAGGAAATGGTAAAAAGCGTTTCAGCCGATTTTCAGTTACTGGCAAACCTTTCGCTCGTGGTGGTGTTCCTGATACTGCTGCTGGCCTTCGGTCGCATCGAAATGGCCCTCATCACTTTTACACCGCTCATGCTCAGCTGGGTGTGGGTAATGGGCGCCATGCAGCTTTTCGGACTTAAAATGAACATCATCAACCTGATCGTAACTTCTTTTGTATTCGGTCTGGGCATCGATTATAGTATATTCATCATTAACGGACTGATACAGGATTACCGTACGGGGACCAATCGCCTCAGATCGTATAAAACGTCCATTTTTCTTTCGGCGTTTACCACCATACTGGGCATGGGCGGTATGATCTTTGCCGGGCATCCCGCGCTGAGGTCCATTGCCATTATGAGCGTGGTGGGCATTGCTTCGGTGCTGCTGCTTACCTATACGCTGCTGCCGGTGCTGTTCCATTTTGTGGTCACGGCCCGTACGCAGAAAGGCCGTCCGCCGCTTACGCTCAAGAATATTTTCACCAGCATACTGGCCTGGAGCATGGTACTCTGGGGTTTTCACGTATTCATTTTTTACGCGGTTCCGGTGCGCCTGCTGTTCTTTGTTCCGCTGGATACCCGCAAACACATGATCCACTGGATGCTGTATGCCTGGGCCAATGTGTACCTGTTCATCCTGTTCTTCGGACGCCGCCATATCATCAACCGGCAGAAGGAGCATTTCCGTAAACAGGCCGTTATCATCGCCAATCACCAGTCGTTCCTGGATACCGTACTGATGTTCAGTTTTACGCCCCATGCCATCATCGCCACCAATAATCGTATATACAACAACCCGATCTTTGGCCCGGTGAGCCGTTTCTGCGACTTCCTGAACGTGAGCGACGGTTTCGACGTACTCGAAAAGCAGATACGCACACTCTGGGACAAAGGCTATTCCTTCCTGGTGTTCCCCGAAGGTACGCGCAGTGAGGACCGCAGGGTACACCGCTTTCATAAGGGGGCGTTTAAACTGGCCGAAGATCTGCAGGCTGATCTGGTACCGGTGCTTATCCACGGCCTGGGCGATTTTCTGCCCAAAGGTGCCTTCTGGGGCGTACGCAACGACCTGGTGGTGGAAATCCTGCCCCGCATAACACCCGAAAATACAGAATACGGAACTACGTATACAGAACGATCGAAAAATATACGAAAATACATGGTGGCCGAACTGGAGCGTATGAAACGCAATTACGGCATGACGTACTACCTGCGTAAACGGATCCACCTCAATTACGTATACCTGAGTCCCGTGCTGGAATGGTACCTGCGCGTAAAATCGAAAATGGAGAAGCGCTACGCCCTGCTGGACGAAAACCTGCCCCTGAGCGGCAAAATATACGATGTAGGCTGCGGCTACGGTTTTGCCTCTACCATACTGCATTACGCCGCCGAAGGCCGCGAAATAACCGGCCTGGACCACGATGAAGAAAAAATTGCCACGGCGCAGCACCGGTTCATGAATAACGAACACCTGCATTTTTACACGGCAGATATCCGCAGCTGGCAGCCGGAGGCCTGCGAGGGCATCGTCATCAGCGATGTGCTGCACTACATAAACACAGAGGAGCAGGTACAGCTGCTGCAACGCTGCATGCAGGCCCTGAACCCGGGCGGGGTGATCCTGCTGAAGGACGGCGACAGCAGCAGTCCGCGCTTTAAGAACACACAGAATACCGAAGTGGCCAGTACCCGCGTGATCCGCTTTAATAAAAAAGTACACGAACGCCTGTATTTCTTTAACGAGGCCTTTCTGAAAGAGGTGTGCGGAGCCGCCGGCTTCCGGGTGGAAGAGATCGGATCGGGCGCCTATACGGCCAATAAAACCTGGAAAATTTACCGCGATGTATGATGCCCTGGTCATAGGCAGCGGCATGGGCGGACTGGGGACCGCATTGTTCCTGGCCAAAGCGGGCATGAAAGTGCTGGTGCTGGAAAAGAACAGGCAGTTCGGCGGGGCCTTGCAGATATTTTCCCGCGACAAACAAATTTTAGACACCGGTGTACACTACGTGGGAAGCTTGGGTAAAGACGAAGCCCTGGGCCGCTATTTCCGCTATTTTGGTATATACGACAAGCTGGATTTTGTACAGATGGACACGGATGTTTACGACCGTGTGTGTTTCCGGGATGAAGCGCCGGTACATTTTGCCCAGGGTTTTGAACATCATGCCGATGTGCTTTCAGAACGCTTTCCGCATAAACACAGGGAAATTCATGCCTATGTAAAAATGCTGGCGGAAATGCCGGAACAATTCCCTTTTTTCTCTTTCCGGCCGGGAGAGACCGATCCGCTGGCCAATCCCTATTCCGGCAAAAATGCATTTGCGTATATTTATGAAATGACCGTGGGCGATATGCCGCTGACACGCGCCCTGTTCGGGGCGGGAATACTATACGATCTTCGTCCGCAGAGTACGTCTTTGTATACACATGGTATCATCATGGGTTCGTATATACGCAGTGCCTGGCGTTTTAAAAAAGGCGGCGCTCAGATCGCCCGGCAGATGATACGCGCGGGTCGAGAAATGGGCGTGGAATACCGGAATTATGCGGAGGTAAGCGAAATTCTTACGGACAGCGATGGTGTAACCGGCGTAAAACTGAACGACGGTGAGGTCATCCCGGCCCGCAGGATCATCAGCAATATACATCCGCACAGTACCCTGGACCTGCTGAAGGAGAACCGCTTTATGCGAAGTTCGTATATAGAACGTGTCCATAACCTGCCGGACAGTCTCGGCTGTTTTTCGGCCCAGTTCGTGATGCAGCCGGAAGCATTACCCTACGAAAACTTCAACACCTATTATACCCGCAGCGGCGGATTACCTGTATACGAAAAAGACGGATTTCCCAATACCATGGGCATTTTCCCCTCGCTGGACGAAGATGCACAGGCCTATACGCGTGTGCTGAACGTAATGACGTATATGCATCCCGATGAAACGGCGGCCTGGAATAAAACGTTCCGTACGGAACCGCATTATACGGAAAGCCGCGGTGCGGAATACGAAGACTTTAAAAGTTCTAAGGAAGAAGCCATTGTGCAGGCCCTGGAAGAGTTGTATCCCGGGTTCGGCGCGGGCGTTCAGAACGTGTACAGCAGTACTTCGCTTACTTTCCGCGATTACCTGGGCAGTCCGGACGGCAGCCTCTATGGTATTCTGCAGGATTCGGCCAGTCCGGCCTCCTCGCTGTTTTCCCCGCGTACCAAAGTACCCGGTCTCTTCCTTACCGGGCAGAACCTGAACCTGCACGGCATCCTGGGCGTAAGCATCAGTTCGGCGGTAACGGCCGCGGCTATACTGGGGCAGGAATGGATGGCCTCGGAGATGCGCAGCGTATAACTGAACGTTTGCCGGCGCAGCGTGTATAAAGGAGTATGAGAGTACTTTTCTGCCTGTTGTTTTTTGGTTTTTCGCTGGCCTTAAGGGCCCAGAACGACACTCTGCGTTCCACGGGGAACAAAGCCTTTGATGCATTTTTGTCGGAGATGGAGGCCTATGCAGCCACGAAACCGCCCGGGTCGCTGATCATGAACTGTGAACGCTTCCGCCAGGTATGGGTGTACCGGGTAGACAACCGGGAGCAAACGATCAGTTCCGGCAACGGCCAGCCACTCTGCGGTCCGGAGACAAATGGCCAGCCGGCCGGTTTCTGCCTCAGGTCCAGGTACATCGGCGATCGGTATTATGTGTGCAGCTACGAAGAACCTACGGGCTCGGTACACAGTACTACCTGGTATTACATGCTCGATTCGTCAGAAATAAATATACAAAAGGAATATGCAGACTTCCTGGCAGAGATAGAGGCCTATAAAAGTGCGCCCCATGCCCCGGATGTGCCCGGTCCCTGCGAAGAGTACAAACTGGTATGGCATTATTCCAACCACAGTTTTTTTGAAAATGTAGAACGGGGCGACGGCGAAGCGCTCTGTAAGGGGAAAAAGACGGAACACCCGCTCACAGGCGGTTGCTGGCCGCTGGTCATTGGCGACCGCTATTACATCTGCACCATCGATATACCGGTGAGCACCATCCGGCAGGATGTATACTATTACGAACGGCAAACGCCGGAGAAGAAACCCTGAACCGGATGAAAGCACTTGGGTTCTTCCTGTTGTTCTGGGTCATGTCTGTGCCGGCATATACGCAAACCGTCCTGGAAAAGGAAGAGCACGGACTTTCGGCCGATTCTGTGCAAACAGCCATGGAACGGGAATTTTACGCGTTCGAAGAGCAGTTCCGGGAATATGCCACGGGTCCGCACCCTGCAGACAGCCTGGGTCCCTGCGGGGAATACAGCCTGCGCTGGCGTAAATTTGCACAGGATGGCTTTAGCTGGATCAGCCGGGGCGGCGAAACAACGGTATGTGACGTAAAGATCCCCGTATCGTCCTATGGTATGGCCGGCGGAAACCGCACGGTGGGCCTGCCGGTAGGCGACCGTTATTACCTGGTGGTATGCGCTCATCCTGCGAATCCGCTGAACATGAGCCTGGATTATTACGTACGGGAGTTTCCGGCGACAGGCAAATAGGCCGCTGCCCGGGCCGGGTTAGGAATCTTCAAACTTTCTTCAGAATTTTGCTGTAATCTTGCATCCCATGAAAGTGCTTATTATTGAGGATAATGAAGAACTCGCCAACAGCATTCAGCGTTTCCTGACGCATGAAGGCTATATCTGCGAGCTGAGTTATACCTGCGAGGAAGCCCGTGAAAAACTGACCCTGTACAGTTACGATTGCATCATTCTGGATATTATGCTGCCTGACGGCAACGGCCTGCAGCTGCTCAAATTTATCCGGGAGGCTAAAATACAAAGCAGTATCCTCATCGCTTCGGCCAAAAATGCACTCGACGACAAGATCGAAGGCCTGGAAGGCGGTGCCGACGACTACATCACCAAACCCTTTCACCTGGCCGAGCTACACGCCCGCCTGCGTGCCATTTACCGCCGCAAAAAACTGAACGGCGGCCACCTGGTGGAATTCAACGAGATCAGCCTCGATACCGATAAAATGGAAACAGCGGTGAACGGATCGGCGCTGGAACTGACGCGTAAAGAGTTCGACCTGCTGCTGTATTTCATGGTGAACAAGAACCGCGTACTTTCCCGGCAGTCCATCGCTACACACCTCTGGGGCGATTATACCGACAGCCTCGACAATTTCGACTTCGTGTACCAGCACCTGAAGAACCTGCGCAAAAAAATTGCCGCGGCAGGCGGAACCGATTACATTGATACCGTTTACGGGCTCGGCTATAAATTCAATACCGCAAAAAAATGAAACTCGTCAATAAATTTACTCTCTGGTACATCAGTATTACGCTTTTTGTCATGCTGATCGGCGGTACCATTGCCTATTACCGGGTAAAAAAAGAGATCGACGACGGGGAGATCGAACGGCTGAAGAACCTGAACAATAAAACGGCCGAACAGATCCGCCTGGGTGTGGCTACCGAACTGCAGACCAACGGCCGTCCCATCGAGATCGCCAAACTCGACTCCAACGTAGTGTCCAACACCTGCGAGGTAAAGGAAAGCAGTTTCTACAACCCGAACATCAACCACAAGGAATGCCGGCTTACGGTCAATTCCTACTATACCATCAACGACCAGAGCTACCGCATTTCGTCCTATAACTACGTTACCAAAACCAGCCAGATCCTGCGCGGACTCATCAGTTCCTTCCTGCTGATCCTGCTGCTGCTGGCCGTACTCATCGGCATTTCGGCCCGCCTGGTGTCCAACCGCATCCTGCGGCCTTTTCATGTAGCGCTGGACCGTATACATCACTTCAGTCTGCGCGATAAAAAACCCATGCAGCTGCCGGAAACACGTACAAAGGAATTCAATGAGCTGAACGATTTCCTGAACAAAATGACCGATAAAGTGCTGGAAGATTACAACGCCCTGAAGGAATTTTCAGAGAACGCCTCGCACGAGCTGCAGACGCCCCTGGCCATTATGCGCACCAAGCTGGACCTGCTGATGGAAACTGAACTGAACGACGACCAGGCGCAGCTGATCGGCAATATACAGGCCGGCATCGACAAGCTTTCACGCATCAACCAGTCGCTCATCCTGCTCAATAAACTGGAGAACCACGAATTCGAGACCTCGGTAAATATCCCGTTCTGCCGCGCCACGCGCGAGGCCGCGGCCACCTTCAGCGAGCTGATGGACATGCATGCACTGGAATTTGAATCGCATGTGGAAGAAAAGGTACACCTGCCCGTGCATCCGGCCCTGGCCGATATTCTGCTTAACAATCTGCTTAGTAATGCCATACGTCACAATATTCCGGGTGGAAAAGTGGTGCTTTCGCTCAACCGTCAGGGTCTTATCATAAAAAATACGGGCGAAGCACCCGAAGTGCCCACCGAACAGCTGTTCCAGCGCTTTAAAAAAGGGAACCAGAGCAGTGCTTCCATCGGGGTGGGCCTGGCCATCGTGAAGCAGATATGCGACCTCAATTCGTACAGGATCAGTTATGTATACGAAGAGAACTGGCATATCATGGATATACGTTTTCCGTAGGCGCACTTCAAACTTTCTTCAGATTTATGTATTCTCTTTGAACGGTAAAACACTTCCGGGGAATACCCCTTTCTTTTTGTATTAACGATCAAATTTTAACGTATGAGTCTTGCAAATGCTTATGCT
Organism: Bacteroidia bacterium; assembly: GCA_016742095.1. Classification (GTDB taxonomy): domain Bacteria; phylum Bacteroidota; class Bacteroidia; order CAIKAF01; family CAIKAF01; genus JACVCJ01. The sequence continues at coordinate 43,493 of JACVCJ010000015.1, read as the reverse complement.
GCACAGGATGCCGGAACGCCACTGGCCCCGTTTCAGCTGGAAAGAAGAGCGGTTGGTCCGCACGATGTACAGATCGAGATCCTATATTGTGGCGTATGCCATTCAGATATTCACCAGGCCCGCAGCGAATGGGGCCCGGCCATTTACCCGCTGGTGCCGGGTCACGAAATTGTAGGTAAGATCACGGCCGTGGGCGATCATGTAAAAAACTTTACCGTGGGCGACCTGGCCGGTGTTGGCTGCTTCGTGGACTCCTGCCGTACCTGCGATAACTGTAAGGCCGGACTGGAACAATACTGCGACGAAGGAATGACCAGTACCTACAACGATCATGAACGCGATGGTAAAACACCCACGTACGGTGGTTATTCCACACAGATCGTGGTAGACGAGCAGTATACCCTGCACATTTCAGACAAACTGCCCCTGCATGCCGTAGCGCCCCTGCTCTGTGCGGGTATCACCACCTATTCGCCCCTGCGTTACGTAAAAGCGGGCAAAGGGCATAAAGTGGCCGTGTTGGGCCTGGGCGGACTGGGACACATGGCCGTGAAATTTGCGGTGGCCTTTGGTGCCGAGGTGACCATGCTCAGCAGCTCGCCTTCCAAAGCGGCCGATGCCGAAAAACTGGGCGCGCATCACTTTATTCTCACTTCGGACCAGGAAGCCATGAAACAGGCCGCCGGCACATTCGATTTTATCCTGAATACCGTTTCGGCCCCGCACGATTACAATATCTACCTGAACCTGCTGCGTACCAACGGCACCATGATCGTGGTGGGCGTACCGCCCGAAGCCTCGCAGGTACCGGCCTTTAACCTCATCGGCAAACGCCGCAGCATTATCGGTTCGCTCATCGGCGGTATTGCCGAGACCCAGGAAATGCTCGACTTCTGTGCCGGACACAACATCGTTTCCGAAGTGGAAGTGATCGATATGTCGTATATCAATGAAGCCTACAGCCGCATGGAAAAAAGCGATGTGAAATACCGTTTTGTGATCGACCTGGCCTCCCTTAAACAATAAGATTTTTAGCAGAAATGGAAAAAAGACAACTGGGAAGAAGCGACCTGTATGTAAGTCCGCTTACGTTCGGAGGCAATGTATTCGGCTGGACGGCCGATGAGAAAACTTCTTTTGAACTGCTGGACGGGTTTATCGCCGCAGGTTTCAATTTTATAGATACGGCCGACGTATATTCGGCCTGGGCGCCCGGCAACAAGGGCGGGGAGTCGGAAACCATCATAGGCCGCTGGCTGAAGAGCCGTGGTAACCGGGATAAAGTGATCATTGCCACCAAGGTAGGCTGGGACTTCGGGGATGGCCGCAAAGGTCTGGCCCCCGCGTACATCCGCCGCGCCGTGGAAGATTCACTGAACCGCCTGCAGACAGACCATATCGACCTGTACCAGTCGCACGTGGACGACGAAAACGTGCCCCGGGAAGAAGTGCTGCAAACCTATGCCGAACTGATAAAAGAAGGCAAGGTACGCTGGATCGGGGCTTCGAACATTAAGGCGGAGCGCCTGGCATCGGCCCTCGAAATTTCAGCAAAGAACGGTCTGCCCCGCTACGAAAGCCTGCAACCGCAGTATAACCTGTACGACCGCGCCGGTTTTGAAACGGCACTCGAAAAAGTGTGCACGGAGAATGATCTGGGTGTGATCGGCTATTATGCACTGGCCAGCGGTTTCCTGAGCGGCAAGTACCGCACGGAAAGCGACCTTTCACAGTCGGCCCGTGGCGGCGGAGTAAAAAAATACCTGGACGCTCGCGGTATGCGCATCCTGGACGCCCTGGACAGAACGGCGGCCGAAACCGGTTCCACGCCGGCAACGGTAGCCCTGGCCTGGCTGATACAGCGGCCTTCGGTAACCGCGCCTATCGTAAGCGCCACCAGTACGGACCAGCTGCAGTCCCTCGTAAAAGCGCCGGAACTTACACTGTCTGCAGAGGCGGTGCAGCGGCTCAATGAGGCGTCTGCCCTGTAAACATAGTATAGCCTGAGTCGGGAGGAGAGCGCAATTCCATGTTTCTCAAATTCGTTACTTTTTCATAAGAGGGGGAATTCTCAAGTCTCGCAGTCCGCATGCCAGAAGTATGCGGACTTTTTTTATCCTTTTGTTAAGGAACTCCAAAAAAGGCACAGGGTAGCGCAGGCTTCAAAATTACTTCAGATTCCTGTATTCTCTTTGTCCCCGGATCATACCACACAGAGAGGACCTATTAGTATATGATACGAAAAAACATGTATGGTTTAAGCGGCCTGGCATTTTTCTTTTGTGCGGGGCTGCAGGCGCAGGTGCTGAACATGAAGGACGCACTGAATATCGCGCTGAACAATTACGGCAGTATAAAAGCAAAAAGCAGTTATGTACAGGCATCGGCGGCACAGCTGGGACAGGCAAGGCGTTCGTACGCGCCCAACCTGGTGGTGTCTGCCCAGCAGGACTACGGAACGGTGAACGGACAAAACGGACCCCTGTACGGCTTTGGCGGTTTCGGGGTGGCCTCTTCGGGGCTGCCGCTTCCCGACCAGAACTGGAATGCCGCTTTCGGCGCCCTGTACCTGGCCAATTTCAACTGGGAATTTTTCACGTTCGGACGCGTGCGCGAGCGTATTAAAGTAGCAAAGACCACGCTGCAGCGCGACTCGGCCGACCTGGCCCAGGAGCAGTTCCAGCACCAGGTAAAAGTGGCTTCGGCCTACCTGAACCTGCTGGCTGCACAACGCATCACCCGCTCACAGGAACGCAACCTGGAACGGGCCCTGGTCTTTAAATCGACCACGGTAAGCCGCGCCGCCAACGGCCTTATCCCGGGAGTAGATTCCTCCCTGGCCGCCGCGGAGGTCTCTGCCGCAAGAATAGCACTTATACGGGCAAAAGATACGGAGCAGGAACAGGCTAATACACTGTCTGTTTTAATGGGGATTCAAACGACGGATTTTGTGCTGGATACCACATTTCTCAGCACAGTTCCTGCTTCCGTTTTTTCTTCCGCTTCCTTGCGCGAGGAAACCCACCCGGTGCTGCGCTTTCTGCAGAGCCGCACCAATATCAGCCTGGAGCAGACCAAACTGCTGCGCCGGCAGTATTACCCGTCCTTTTCGCTCTTTGGTATTATGCAGGGCCGCGGATCGGGTTTTGAGGCCGGTTACACGCAGGACCAGACCAAGTTCACCCGCAACTACGGCACCGGGGTTACGCCCACACGGGCCAATTATCTGGTGGGCATCGGCATGAACTGGAATATTATGTCGGTACTGCAGAACGAGGCCCGGGTACGTTCGCAGAAATACATCAGCGACGGCCTGCAGCAGGAATACGACCTGGCCCGGCAGCAGATACTGGCCCAGCAGGCCCTGGCCGAACAGAAGGTACGCAACGCCATGGACGCCTACGCCGAGGTGCCGCAGCAGGTAAAAGCCGCTTCGGAGGCCTATGTACAAAAAAGTACCATGTACCGCAACGGACTTTCTACCATTGTAGAAGTGACCCAGAGCATGTACGCACTGAACCGCGCCGAAACCCACCGCGATATTGCGTATAGTAATGTATGGCAGGCCCTGCTTATGAAAGCGGCGGCCGCAGGCGATTTTAGTATATTTATTAATGAATTTTAATCACTCAGAGGGATGAACTTGATAAGGGCCGCATTACGCAAACCCATTACGGTACTGGTACTGGTAGCGGGATTGTTTTTCTTCGGGATACAGGCCGTGCGGGATATTAAGGTGGACATTCTGCCGAAGATGAACCTGCCGGTAATTTACATAGCACACCCTTTCGGAGGCTACACGCCCAACCAGATGGAGGCGTATTTCGGCAAGCAGTACGTGAACATCCTGCTGTTCGCCAACGGTATCAAAACAATCGAGACCAAGAACATACAGGGGCTCATGCTCATGAAGCTTACCTATTACGAAGGCACCAATATGGCCCAGGCCGCATCGGAGCTCAGTGCGCTTTCCAACCGTATACAGGCGATCTTTCCGCCGGGTTCGCAACCGCCCTTCGTGATCCGTTTCGATGCCTCTTCGCTTCCCGTAGGGCAGCTGGTACTGAGCAGTCCCACGCGTTCCAACAATGAACTGCAGGACCTGGCCAACGTATACGTGCGGGCCTCATTCACGGCCATTCCGGGTCTGCTGGCGCCGCCACCGTTCGGGGGTAGTCCGCGTACCATCGAGATCAATGTGAACCCCGAAGCTCTGCGTGCGCACAATCTTACGCCCGATCAGATCGTGGAAGCCATCCGCCTCAATAACCAGACGGCGCCATCGGGGAACGTACGCATCGGTGATTTCAATTACATAACACCCACCAATAATACGATTAAGAACATCGGGGATTTCGGCAGTATACCGCTCTTCAAAGGCGGCGTGCAGAACCTGTACCTGCGCGATGTGGCCACGGTGAAGGACGGCGCCGACATTACCGCCGGTTATGCCCTGGTGAACGGCAAGCGCTCGGTATACATCAGTATTGCCAAGGCTGCCGATGCCTCTACCTGGGAAGTGGTGAACCAGCTGAAGGAGAACCTGCCTAAAATTCAGAGTACCCTGCCCGAGGACGTTACGCTTTCCTACGAGTTCGACCAGTCGGTGTACGTGATCAACGCCGTAAAAAGTCTCATCAGCGAAGGTGTGATCGGGGCCCTGCTCACCGGCCTGATGGTACTGCTGTTCCTGGGCGATCGCCGTGCGGCCCTCATCGTGATCCTTACCATTCCCACTTCGGTGATCGCGGGGGTACTGTTCCTGAAACTGGCCGGACAAACCATCAATATCATGTCGCTCAGCGGTCTGGCCCTGGCCATTGGTATTTTGGTGGACGAGTCTACGGTGACCATCGAGAACATTCACCAGCACCTGGCCATGGGTAAATCCAAGGCCCTGGCCATCTGGGACGCCTGTCGGGAGATCGCCTTCCCCAAACTGCTGATCCTGTTCTGTATCCTGGCGGTATTTGCCCCGGCCTTTACCATGTCGGGCATTCCGGGTGCGTTGTTCCTGCCCCTGGCCCTGGCCATCGGCTTTGCCATGATCGTTTCCTTCCTGCTTTCGCAGACCTTTGTACCCATTATGGCCAACTGGCTGATGAAGGCACACGCGCATACAGAAGAAAAACACAAAGCGAAAGCGGCAAAAGTATCCCGTTTCGATACATTCCGCAACCGATTTTTGGATATGCATCAACGCCTTGTTCCATTCCGCAAGCCGGTCGTTTTAGTATATATATTGGGCGTTTCGGCGCTGGCTGTGCTGTTCCTTTCGAACATCGGCCGCGACGTACTGCCCAAAGTGGATTCCAGCCAGTTTCAGCTGCGTATGCGCGCGGCAGACGGCACCCGTATCGAACGCACCGAGGAAAAGACGCTGCTGGTGCTGAAAGAACTGGAAGACATGGTGGGTAAGGAACATATCAATATAACTTCGGTGTACGTGGGCCAGCACCCTTCATTGTTCTCCGTATCGCCCATTTACCTGTTCACCGCCGGTCCGCACGAGGCCGTGTTCCAGGTGAGCCTGAAGGATTACGAGGCTGATATGGACGCGTTCAAGGACCAGCTGCGGGAGCGCATTTACAAGGTGCTGCCGGACGTAAAACTTTCCTTTGAACCCATAGAACTTACGGATAAGGTATTGAGCCAGGGCTCGCCCACACCGGTGGAGGTGCGTATTGCGGGTAAGAATAAAAAACAGAATGAAGAATATGCGCTGAAGATCGTGGAGAAACTGCGGGGCATTGAATACCTGCGCGATGTGCAGATCGCCCAGCCCATCCGTTACCCGGCGCTGAACATCGACATTGACCGTACGCGGGCCGCCCAGCTGGGTGTGGACATGAGCGACGTTTCACGCTCGCTGATCGCTTCCACCTCTTCCTCAAGGTACACCGAAAAGAACGTGTGGGTGGACGAACGCGTAGGCCTTTCCTACAACGTACAGGTGCAGGTGCCGCTGAATGAGATGCGCAGTGAGAACAACATCGGGGAAATTCCTTTGTTACGTAACCAGATACGTCCCATACTGGGCGATGTGGCTACCATTACGCAGGACACTACCTATGGCCAGAATGACAACCTGGGCGCCATGCCCTACCTGTCGGTAACGGCCAATCTGCACGACAAAGACCTGGGTTCCGCCTCTGCGGATGTACAAAAGGCCATTGCCTCCCTGGGTGAACTGCCGCGCGGACTTTTCGTGGAACAGATCGGTCTGGGCAAGGTACTGGGCGAAACGCTCGATAGTCTGCAGGCCGGACTGCTGGTGGCCGTGGTGGTGATCTTCCTCATGCTTTCGGCTAATTTCCAGTCGTTCAAGGTTTCGCTGGTGGTGCTTACCGCGGTGCCGGCAGTGGTGCTGGGTTCCCTGCTGCTGCTTATGCTCACGGGCTCTACGCTCAATCTGCAGTCGTACATGGGTATCATTATGTCGGTGGGGGTTTCCATTGCCAATGCCGTACTTCTCATCAACAATGCCGAAGAGATCCGCAAGCGCACGGGCGACGCATTGCAGGCGGCTAAAGAGGCCACTTCCCTGCGCCTGCGTCCGATCCTTATGACCAGTGTGGCCATGGTAATGGGTATGCTGCCGATGGCCATCGGGCACGGAGAGGGCGGTGACCAGGTGTCGCCGCTGGGCCGTGCTGTGATCGGCGGACTGATCGCTTCCACCTTTGCCGTACTGGTGATCCTGCCCCTGGTATTTGCCTGGGTACAGGGTAAAGCCGCCACTACGTCGCTTTCGCTCGACCCTACCGATAAGAACAGCCGCTTTTACGAAGAAGGCAGCGAACATAACGTATAACCGGACTTAATGATATATATACTAAAATGAACAGGATACACATAGTATACACCGCGATCGGGCTGCTGCTGGCCGGTTGTGCCGCTTCGGAAAAACAGGAAGATAAAACGGCTGCCGCCGGGCCTGCCGTTACAGAAACGTTCGTATTGAAAAAAGATACACTTTCATCCGGACTGCAGCTGCCGGGGGAACTCATCGCCTTTCAGCAGGTAGACCTGTATGCCAAGGTGAGCAGTTTCGTAAAAGAACTCAAAGCCGACCTGGGTACCGAAGTAAAGGAAGGTCAGCTGCTGGTGGTACTGGAAGCGCCGGAGATCAGCTCACAGCTGGTGGCCGCCGAATCGCGCCTGCGTTCCCAGGAAGCGGTATATGCCGCCTCTAAAGCCACCTACGATCGCCTGCTGGAAACGTCGAAAACGCCGGGAACTGTATCGAAAAACGAACTGGACCAGGCCGAAGCGCGTAAAAATTCAGACCTGGCACAACTGGACGCGGCCAAAGCCATTTACAAAGAGGTGACCACCATGAAGAACTACCTGGAGATCCGGGCGCCCTTCAGCGGGATCATTACGGCGCGTAACGTGAACCCCGGCGCTTTTGTAGGGCCGGCCGGCCGGGGTTCGGAACAGCCGCTGTTCACCCTGCAGGAGCAGAAAAAACTGCGTCTCACCGTTTCGGTCCCCGAAGCCTATGCAGGTTTCCTGAAGCCGGGCGATGCCGTGAAATTCGGCGTGCGTTCCCTGCCCGGTGAGGAATTTACGGCCAAAGTATCGCGTATGGCAGGCGTCCTGGACGTACGACTGCGTTCCGAAAAAATAGAAATGGACGTTTACAACAACGATAAAAAACTGCTGCCCGGCATGGTGGCCGAAGTAAAACTGCCCATCGGGCAGAACGACAGCGCGTATATCGTGCCCAAAACCGCCGTGGTGACCTCAGCCGAAGGTATTTTCCTGGTACGTTCCGTGGATAATAAGGCACAGCGCGTGGAAGTACGCAAAGGTCGCGAACAGAACAACAAGGTAGAAGTATTCGGCAACCTGGAAGCGGGCGGCATTTACGTAGTAAAGGCGGGCGAGGAACTGCGCGACGGAACCCCGCTGAACACGGCGGCAAAATAAGACCCTGTATCTGTGATCGTTTCGGAGAATTTTGTATATTCACAAGAAAACGATCATGAAAAAAGGATTTGTACTGCCGGTATTTTTGACGGCTCTGGGCCTTTCGCAGGCCATTGCGCAGTCAACGGTCCTTATCGGTAACACCACGGTGGAAATAGACATCGTGTACACCGGGCTGGACATTCCCTGGGAAATCACCTACGCGCCTGATGATCACCTCTGGATAATCGAACGAAAGGGCCTGGTAAGCCGTATAGACCCGGTTGCCAAAACCAAGACCCCTGTGCTCGACATCACGGGACAGGTTTACCAGCAGTCGGAATCCGGTCTGCTGGGTATGGCGCTGCATCCCGACTTCCCGACCGTTCCCGACGTTTTTTTAGTATATACCTTCGGCTCTTCGGGGAATATATTCGAACGCCTGGTGCGCTACAGTTACAACGGCAGCACATTGGGCAGTCCACAGGTACTGATCGACAGTATTGCGGGCAACAGCACGCACGACGGTTCACGCCTGGCCTTCCTGCCGGACAAGACCCTGCTTATGAGCACGGGCGATGCACAGAATACATCGCTGCCGCAGAACATGTCCTCACTCAACGGCAAGGTGCTGCGCCTGGCCGCCGGCGGAACGGCCCCGGGCGATAATCCTTTTCCCGGAAGTTACGTATATACATTGGGACACCGCAATATGCAGGGCCTGGTAGTGGCGAACGGCCGCGTATATGCATCAGAACACGGCGCCTCTTCCGACGATGAGATACAGATACTGGAAGCCGGCCGCAATTACGGCTGGCCCGATGTACAGGGCTATTGCGATCAGCCTTCGGAAACCACTTTCTGTAACGACCACAACGTAGTGGAGCCCATCCGCGCCTGGACGCCTACCATTGCACCTTCGGGCATGGATTATTACAGCAACCCGGAGTTCCCCGAGTTTGACAACAGCCTGTTGCTGGCCGTGCTGAAGGATAAAAAACTGGCCGTACTGCATCTGAACCCCGCCGGGGACCAGATCCTGTCCGAGGACCAGTATTTCGTGAACCAGTTCGGCCGCCTGCGCGATGTATGCGTGGGTCCGCAGAAAGAGATCTACCTCGCTACCAACGGGCCGCTTTCGTCCAATACGGAGCCTAATACACACAGTATTATCGTCCTGAAGCCCCCCTTTGTGAACAGCCTGGAAGAAACGTCGGGCAAAGCGCCGCTGCGCCTGTACCCGAATCCGTTCACGGGCCGCATCTACCTGGAAGATCCCGCGAACAGTGCGCCGGACCGTTTACAGGTGAAGGATATGCAGGGCCGGGTATGTGCCGACGTAAAAGTACTGCAGGCCTCCTCCGGGATCGATCTGCAACAGCTGGCGCCGGGGGTGTACATTATGCACCTGTACCGGGGCGGGCAGGAACTTTCCGTGCAGAAGATCGTGCGCCGTTAAGCGCTTTTAGGGTATTTTTAGAAACAGGCTGTATACAAATGCGTACATTTGGAAAAACAGGCCTGTGACGCCCTATGCACGACCACGAAGAGGAAGAGAAATACATTTACATCAGTCAGCGGGACCCGCGGGCCTTTGAGTGGCTGTATAACCGGCATCACGACCGTATTTTCCGTTATGTGTACTCCAAAGTACGCGATACGGAGCAAACGGCCGACCTTACTTCGGAAGTATTCCTGAAGGCTTTGATGCATATACGTAGTTACGAGCCGAAGGGTATTCCTTTTTCAGCCTGGCTGTTCCGGATAGCGGTGAATGAAGTGAACATGTACTTCCGGCGTACCGGTAAAGTGAAACACATATCGGTGCACGAGGACCTGCGCGAAGAATGGAATGCACAGTGGGACGATCCCGCGTGGCGCCGGCAGCTGGCCGAAGCGCTGGGCCGGCTTTCGCCCGAAGACCTGCAGCTGATCGAGTGGCGCTTTTTCGACGGGATCCGTTTTAAAGAGATCGCCGAAATGGAATCTTCCACCGAAGCCGCGGTAAAAATGAAAGTTTATCGTATTTTAGAGGTATTAAAAAAGCAGCTGGAAACACGTGACGAGTATACAAATCGATAACGAAGAACCTGAACTACCCGGGGAGGAGATACGCCGGCACCGTGATTTTTCGAAGGTGCAGAGCCGCTATCGCGGACATCTGCTGGGGGTGCGCCGCCGCAAGCCCTACCGGCTCAAAAACCGGTTCTATTTCCTGTTCATGCTGCTGCTTTTGCTGCTGCTTATTCTGTTGTTCAGCTAAATAGCTTATAGCTTTTGTTACCCGATGGACAGGTGCACCCGTTTCCCCAGTCCGAACTCAAATATCCGGTACAGTGTAGAAAGCTGGATATCACATTTCCCGTTCTCAAGCCGTGAGATATAGCTTTTTTTGGTCCCGACTTTTTCGGCCAGCTGTTCCTGGGTCATGTTTGCCTCTTTACGGGCTTCCTTCAGCATTTCACTGATCACAAAATACTGCGCTTTTTCTTCGAACGCATCCCGTTTTTCGGTACCGGTCTTTCCGTATTTGTGGTCTAATAACTCGTCAAAGTTTTTAGCATGGATTTGTGATTTCATTCCATAAAGTTAACTTAAAAGTTATCATTTTGCAAGTTCAGGAAGAACATTCGTTTCATTGTTTTCTGTTAAAGAGCGTTAATCCCGGTTACTTTTTCCGTTGACCGGCATTATACAGGCAAATACAAAACGGATGAAAAAACTGCTCCTTTTTTTTAGCATCGCCTGGATATACGGGTCCGCGCAGGCACAAAGCGGCCTTAAACCTGACGAAAAGAACGGACTCATAAGCGTTACTGTAACCGATTACAAGGGTATTGCCCGCGCCGGGGACGAAATTATTTTCATAGGCCAGAAAACCCAGAAAAAGATAAGCGGTATTTCGGATGCCGAAGGTAAACTGGACCTGCTGCTGCCCAAGGGTGATACCTATCGCATCCTGATCGCGTCCATCGGCGAGCAGAAAGAATATTCACAGGTGCGCGTACCCGATGAGCCGGGGGAATATTCCGGCTGGGTGAAGATAAAGTACGAACTGCCGGCCAGCATTACCCTTCAGAATGTACTTTTTGAAACGGGCAGCGCCACACTCAGCGCTTCGTCCAACAAAAGCCTCGATGAACTGGCGGCGTTCATGAAACGCAAGACCACGATGGAGATCGAAGTGGCGGGACATACCGATAATGTGGGCAATGCGGAATCGAACCTGGCCCTTTCGCAGAAACGTGCCGAAGCCGTGCGGAATTACCTGGTGGCAAAGAGTATCCATCCCTCACGGGTGAAAGCGAAAGGCTACGGGCAGGAAAGTCCGGTGGCCGATAACGGCACGGATGCCGGACGCCGTATGAACCGCCGCACCGAGATACATATACTAAAACAGTAAATAAAAACTTGTTGTCAGAAAGCCTGAGCGCAGAGTATGAACTCCCGTGCGAAACGGGGCGGAACGGAAAGAGTGCGTTTGCATGAAAGATACGACTCCTTACTCATGTGTGTGTCCGCCCGGCCACGTTATACGTATGATACGGGGTTCTGCTCTTCGTCCCAGGCGATGTTCTGCATACGGAAAAAGATACGCATTAACGTATATACATCCTTGCTACAGTAGCCGGCAATACGTTCCAGGTCGTTCTGTACATAATACACCTCGCGTACCATACTGCCGTCGATATCTTCCTTGGGTGTGGGAATACCAAATACGTGGGCCAGCAGATCGAGGGACACGAAGCTTTTGTAATCGCCGAATTTCCACATTTCCATGGTATCGTAGTGGGGTACTTCCCAGGGTTTGAGCCCGGCCAGGTTCAGGATGCGGGGAATGGGCAGACGGTTGATCATGAGGCGGCGGCAGAGATACGGGAAGTCGAACTCCTTACCGTTGTGGGCGCAGAGCGATTTGAACCCGAACTCTTCTTTTAGTATATGCGTAAATTCTTCCAGCAGCGCTTTTTCGTCATGCCCGGAAAAAGATTTGATGCGGGCTTCCCAGGCGCCGTTCTCATTGGTCACATAACCGGCCGAAATGCAGATGATACGGCCGAATTCGGCATAGATGCCCGCCCGTTCGTACAGGTCTCTTTCGCCGGTGTATTTGTCGGTAAGGCGGGGCAGCAGGGTCTGTGCCTTGCGGTCCCAGAGTTTGCGCGCCTCCTCGCCCAGCGCGTCGTACGATTCCTCCTGGGGGACCGTTTCAATATCGATGAACAGGATGTTCTTAAGTTGTCGGTAGTGCATGGTATAAAGATAGCAAAAAGCCGCCGTACCGACCGTACAGAAGAAGTGAGACTTAAAATTCCACGTCAAAGACTTTAGATTCGCCGTTGCGTAACACCGTGGCTTTTACTTTATCGCCTTTTTTGAATTTACCCAGCGCTTCCATGTAGCCCATCATATCGCTCACCTTGTATCCGCCCAGTTCAACAAGTACATCACCGGCCTGCATTCCGGCGCGGGAAGCGGCTTTACCGTCGCTCACACCGTCCATACGCACGCCTTCGCCGTCGTACATGTAATCGGGCACAATACCCAGCGTTACGCTGAAACGCGGGGCCTTGGTCTGCTCCTGTTCCTTCGTTTTCTGGAAATCGATGCGTCCCTGGGCATCCATGCGCACCATCAGGTCGATGATGAAATCGGTAACGCGCGTAAGGCCCGGGTAATTGATCTTATCGGCATCGTCGGCCGGTTTGTGGTAATCGTTGTGCGAACCGGTAAAGAAATGCAGCACCGGCACGTTCTTCAGGTAAAAAGAAGTATGATCGCTGGGGCCCACGCCGCTTTCAGACGTTTTCAGCTTCAGGTTGCCCGTTTTGATGGCATTGAGGTTATTGCCCCACATGCTGCTGGTGCCTACACCGTTCACGGCGATCTCGTCGTTCTCCAGGCGGCCTACCATGTCCATATTGAGCATGTAATTGGTCTTTGCGGGATCGAACAGGGGCGATTTCGTGTAGGCCGATGAGCCGAACAGGCCTTTTTCTTCGGCAGAGAAGGCCACGAAAACGTAGTTGTTGTTCTTAGGGCCGTTCTTGGCCATGTATTCGGCAATGGCTATGAGGGCCACGGTTCCGGAGGCATTGTCGTCGGCGCCGTTGTGGATGGCTTTTTCGCCGCGGTGCAGCGAGCCTTCCTCACCCCAGCCCAGGTGATCGTAATGTGCTCCCACGATCACATTATTGGCCGCGCCGTTGTTGATGACCCCGATCACGTTGCGGGCCTTTACCGTGCTGCGTTCAATGTTAACGGAAAGGGTAGCTTCCAGCGAACCGCCGTCTGTAAGTACCTTGGTTACCACGCCTTTGGCAAAGACCACGGGAATGCGCGAAGGCGTTATGTTTTTGGATATACGTTCCGAAGGCTCTTCGGCATTCTTGTAATTGTCGATAAAAATTACCCCGGCCGCACCCATTTCTTCGGCTTTCTGTACGCGGACAGAAAGATCGGCATGTTTCAGGTACGCACTGTGCGGGTGTACGCCGTCGGGCGTGGAGATCTCTATTACAAAAATGCGGCCTTTGAGGTCATCGGCTGAAAAATGGGCATAATCGTTGTACTGGTTCTCCGGGGCCTGTATGCCGAATTTTACGTACCGGGTCATGCCCTTCACGCTGCTGTTGGCAGAAGAAGAAAGCGGCCAGAAATCCTCGTGCAGTTTGTAGCTTTTGTTGTATACATGCAGCATGCAGTTGTCGTTCACTTTGGCATCGCCCGAAAACTCGAAATAATTGAACCAGCTGCCTTCGTCACCGCCGGGTGTAAGACCGGCTTTGGCAAATTTTTTAGCAATGTAGTCCGAGGCGAGGGTTTCGCCTTTGGTGCCGGGAGCGCGGCCTTCCAGTTTATCGGAGGCCAGGTAGTACAGGTTCTTCTGCATCTCTTTTTCCTGTGTGGCCGTTACAAACTGTGCCTGTGCGGCGATGGAAAGGGCCAGGAGTCCCGTGAACAGAAACCATTTTGCTTGCATATACGCTGTTTTTTGTGCAAAAATAGACATTCCGCTCCGCAATCGGGCCTGCTGCGGAAAAAACCACCAATATTAGGTAGGCGGCCGCCGGATCATACCGGTACCGTCGGGTAAAGCGTATGGGAACGGGTAAAGGAAAATGCTGCTCAGCGCAGGAATTTCATCAGGAATTTACTCAGCAGGGTGTCTTTCTGGCGCGTAACCTTGTCCAGCACGTTATCGGCCTTTTCCATAAAGGCATACAGCTCGCCGGTCTGTTTTACGAACTGTTGGGCTTCGGGGTTGTTCTCTTTAATGCCCGAAACTTCCTTCAGGATGCGCAGGGCGGGTTTTATCTCGCGTTTGCTGCGTTCCCGGGCAATTTTCACGGCCATGTCCTCCACATTTTTTTCGGCGCTGAAATACTCGCGGCGTTCCCCGGCCTTAAATTCCTTGTACACCAGGCCCCAGTCCATAAGTCCGCGCAGGTTCATGCTGGCATTGCCGCGCGAGATCTGCAGCTCTTCCATGATGTCTTCCATCGACAGGGGTTGTTCCGAGATCATGAGCAGGGCATGGATCTGGGCCATGGTTTTATTGATGCCCCACTGCGAGCCCAGCGCTCCCCAGCTTTGGATGAATTTATTGCGTGCTTCGGCGTATTCCATTCTACAAAATTAGGGATAAGTTCTAAACTTTCAAAAAATATTGAAAGAAACTCCGGAAGGCACAAAAAAGCCCTTCCGTTTGCGCGGCAGGGCTTTTGTATTTTCAGAATGAATGATACTTAGTTCTTGGCGATCTCTACCATGGTTTTTTTGTTGCGCGATTTGCCGTTGAGTTTTTCCATGATCTGCATGGCGTCTCTTTCGGAAACGGATGCAAAGGAGAACTTATCGGTTACGCGTATCTCGTGGATGAACTTGCCCGGTACGCCGGTCTCTCTTTCGAGGTAAGAGGCCATTTCGCGCGGACCGTTGATCTTATCGAGTTTACCCAGGGCGATGAACAGGCGTTTGCGTTCGCCGAAGGCTCCGCCACCGTCGCTGTAGCCTCCGCGGCGGCCTTTACCACCTTCGCGGCGGTCGCCTTTGTCTTTAAAGAATCCGCCTTCGCTGATCTTGTTAAAGCTTTTTTCGTCCAGGTCGTCCTCGTAGCTGATCTTCAGTACGGCGGCCAGTACTTCTTCGGGCGTGCCCAGTTCCAGAAGTTCGGCGGCAATACCGGAGAATTTACCGTATTCCACCTCTTCGGTCACCAGCAGTTTGGAAACTTCTTCCTTGATGTGACCCACTTTGGCGTCGATCACTTCTTTTACGCCGGGCAGTTTGCCTTTTACGATCTCGGCTTTGGCCACACGTTTTACCAGGGCCAGGCGGCGGAATTCGCGGGGCGAAATAAAGGACACGGCGGTACCTTTACGGCCGGCGCGACCGGTACGTCCGATACGGTGTACATAACTTTCGGGGTCCTGCGGCAGGCCAAAGTTGAACACGTGCGTAAGGTTATTGATGTCGATACCGCGGGCGGCCACGTCGGTAGCTACCAGGATATTGATGGATCTACCCTTGAAGCGGCTCAGGATACGTTCGCGCTGGTGCTGCGAAATATCACCGTGCAGGGCCTCGGCGGCATAACCGCGCTCGATGAGCTTGTTGGCCACGTTGTCGGTCTCTACCTTGGTCTGGCAGAAGATGAGCCCGTAAAAGTCCTTTTCAATTTCCATCAGGCGCACCAGGGCTTCCAGTTTGTCGGCCTCGGACACTTCGTAGTATACCTGCGAAATGTTGCTGTTGGTCATCTGTTGTTTGGCCACGGCCACTTCGTCGTAAGGGCCCATGAATTCACGGGCGATGTTACGGATATCGGGCGGCATGGTAGCGGAGAACAGCAGCATGCGTTTTTCATCGGGCGCATGCGACAGGATCTCGCGTATATCGTCGATAAAGCCCATGTTGAGCATTTCGTCGGCTTCGTCGAGTACAAGGTGGCTCAGGTTTTCGAGGCGCAGGGAACCTTTGTGCAGGTGATCGAGCACGCGGCCGGGCGTACCTACCACGATGCTGGTACCTTTACGCAGGTCTTTCAGCTGCTGGGTCATGGACGCACCGCCGTATACAGTGGTTACGAACAGTTTTTTGGAACCTTTGAACGAGATGATCTCTTCGGCCACCTGGATGGCCAGTTCGCGGGTGGGAGCCAGGATAAGGGCCTGGGGAGATCCGCCGGGTTGTTGTTCTTCCAGCAGTTCAATAAGCGGAAGACCGAATGCGGCGGTTTTGCCGGTACCCGTCTGGGCACGGCCGATGATGTCTTTCTCGTTGCCGAGAAGAAGAGGGATGCAGGCTGCCTGAATGGGCGTAGGATTTACGTACCCCTTCGATTCAATTGCCTGAAGGGTACTTTCAGACAAGCCCAGCTCACGAAACGTGAGCGTACCGTTTTCAATGTTTGTCATTTGTCTTGTAATTGTACATAGTGCATACTTTGTAAGGTGATAATGCCATCGACACGGCACAAATGCACTATGCAAAGTATTTTGTTTAAATCGGCTGCAAAAGTAGACTATATTTTCCGGATATTAAAATAAACGGCTGAGATTTCAACAATTTAACAGGGTTATAAACATCGCAGCGCATGCCCGGAATGCTGCAAGCCTTGCCAGTGCTGCCGTTTGACTTATCTGGCTTTTTTCAGGGTAAATGAAAAAGTAGCGCCCTTGCCCACGGCGCTGCGTACGTTAATGGTCTGGCGGTGCGCTTCAATGATGTGCTTTACGATGGCCAGTCCCAGCCCGGTGCCGCCCATATTGCGGCTGCGGCTCTTGTCTACCCGGTAAAAACGTTCGAACAGTCGGGGCAGGTGCTCTTCGGTGATGCCCGGCCCGTTATCGGCCACTTCGATGAGGATGTTCTCGTGCATATCGAAGAAAGAGATCTTGGTATTGCCGTGTTCGTTGCCGTAAATGATGGAATTGACCAGCAGGTTGGTGAACACCTGGCGTATGGTGTTCTGATCGGCCATTACATAGATGGGGCCGTAGTTTTCGCGCAGCTGCAGCAACACCTGTTTATCGGCCGCTCTTTTTTCGAGCATATCGATCACGTCGGTAGCGAGCTCTACAATATCGAATTTTTCCATTACGAGGGGCATATCGCCACTTTCGAGCCGGCTTACGGTATCCAGGTCATGCACCAGGTTGATCATGCGCTCTATGTTCTTTTCTGCGTTTCGCAGGTAACGGACCCGCATTTTTTCTTCAGGACCCAGGTCCTCTTCGGCCTCGTCATCGTCGAGCAGGGTAGTGATATAGCCCTGGATGTTGAAGATGGGCGTTTTGAGTTCGTGCGCTAGGTTGCCGATGAATTCGCGGCGGTAGGCCTCCATCTTTTTCAGGTTGTCGATCTCCTTGGTCTTGTCGGCGGCCCATTCCACCACTTCGCGGTTTACGTCGTCGATCACGTTCTCGCCTTCTTCCAGTTTTTTGCGCAGGTTCTTTTTCTGCCCGAGTTTCAGCTGGTGTATGGTCTTATACACCAGTTTGATCTTATCGTAAATAAAGCGGTTTACCGTGAAGCGGAAGAGGAAGAAAATGGTAAAAAAGCTGATCACAAGAACGATCACCGGCAGCTGCCAGGGCATGGCCGTTTCCAGCAGCCAGAGACTGAGCAGCAGGAACAGGGTAATGATCACCGAACTGGTGGCGGCGACATACAATGCCAGGGACGACGGACTGTTACTTTTCAAATGGCGTTTCAGCTTCAGAATTCAAATTTATACCCGACACCTTTTACGGTCTTGATGAACTTATCGTCGAGTTTTTCGCGCAGTTTACGGATGTGTACGTCGATGGTGCGGTCGCCCACTACCACTTCCTGTCCCCAGACGCTGCGTAAGATCTCGTCGCGGTTGAACACCTTGCCCGGCTTGGAAGCCAGCAGGTACAACAGCTCGAATTCTTTCTTGGGCATCTGCATTTCGGTTTCGCCGTAGTACACGAGGTATTTCTCGCGGTCGATCTTCAGATCGCCGAGCGACAGCATGTTGTCCTCTTTCGAAACTTCTTCACCCGAGCGGCGCAGCAGCGCTTTTACGCGGCTTACGAATACACGGGGTTTGATGGGTTTGGTGATATAATCGTCCGCACCGGCATCAAAACCGGCGATCTGTGAATAATCTTCGCCGCGGGCTGTGAGAAAGGCCACCAGCACGTTTTTCAGATCGTTGTTCTGCCGTAGTTCGCGGCAGGTTTCAATGCCGTCCATTTCGGGCATCATCACATCCAGTATCACCAGGTCGGGACGTACTTTTTTGGCAATTTCCAGGCCCTCTTTACCGGTGTTGGCGGTAAACACTTCATAGCCTTCCTTGGCCAGGTTATACGAGAGAAACTCCAGTATATCGGGCTCGTCGTCTACTAAAAGAATTTTTGAAACTACTTCACTCATAAACAGTGATTAAAAATTTTACGGCGCAAAGGTATCTTGTTTTTTCTCCCGGGCCGGGTGAAGGAAACATAGAATTAACAATACCTTCATCGTCCGCATACATTTTCTTAACAATAGTGAAGGTGCAAAAAAAAACACGGATGAATTGTTAAATTCATTCTGACAACGGAAAAAATCTCTGAATATTTTGCTTGTGAAAATAAAATGTGTCTTACATTTGTACAAACGTTATTGATAAACCACAACACAGAACATCAAAAGGATTAATCATGAGGAAGAGCACCTCTTATTTCAGTGAACAAATGCACACGAATGCATTTATCGGCATGGCAAAAAAGCATACAAATCTGCCCGATGGCCATGATGACGATGAATATGAGCCGGAAGACACATATTATTCATCAGACGAGGAAGAGGAAGATTCTTCAAAAGAGTCTGAACCGGAGTTCGACAATCTGGACGATTTCGATGACGACTTTTATGATGACGACGATGATGATTTCTGATCATATCGCATTGTAGCATCGCATTAACAAAAAAAGAGGCAACCACAGGGCTGCCTCTTTTTTTTGCTTTTAAGTGCTTGACTGCCCTTATTGTTTCTGGTACATTTTTTTCTCGGAGAAACATCCGCCTTCCTTGGCCATAGAGGCTTTTACCTCTTCGCGGAACGTTTCGGTGCTGGTGATGCCGTCCATGCCCTTTTCCAGGAAACTTACGTCGTACAGCGCCAGGCCTTTTTTACCGATCAGTTCGTAGTGGTACAGGTAGTACTTGGAATCTTCGGGGTCCTGCACGTACAGGAAGTTCTTGCCTTCCAGCACGGTGGTATAGCCCGTAAAGGCCATGGAAGTAAGCGAGTACATTTCGCCTTTTTCCTGCACGGTTACCGTGAAACTGTTGGTCGTTTTTTTGGAGACCACCGCTTTTACTACTTCGGGCGTACCTTCAATGGAAGCCCAGGTACCCAGCAGACCCGCATCGGCTTTTTCCTTTCCGGGCGTACCCAGGGGATAATCAGTGCCAACGGGACAGGCCTGCAGAAGCAGCACCAACGGAAGAGCCAGTAACCCGGCATAACGGAATTTCATAGTTGCGTTGAAAAGTTTTATTCAAACTTAGGAAATATTCGGCTATACCGCTATACTTTATCTGCAATATTTTCAGGAAATACTGTTGCGTACACGCTGGGTGTATGCGCGCAGTGAATCCTTGAAATCCGTGCCTTTCTGCAGCATATCCTCCTTGATCCAGATAGCGGCCAGTACGTGTGTAAGCTGCTCGCCTTCGTCGTCGCCGTCGATCTCTATCTGCAGTTTCTCTTCGGCGTACAGTGCTTCCTCAGCGGCTTTCAGCTCTTCGGTGCTGTAGTTCTCCACAGCTTTTTTTATGGCGGGGATCTTCATGTTTATGCGTTCTTAAGTTCGTCCAGCAGGCCTTTTACAAATTCTTCCTTCGAGCCCGAAGATGCTTTTACCAGTTCGCCGTTCTTAAAGGTGGCGAAAAAGGGCAGATTGTCCACCCCGGCGGCTTTACGCGCCTCGGGATTCTCTTCGGCGTTCACGTCCAGGAATGCAATGCCGGCATAGTTCTCCTCTTCGGAAATACGGCGGAATTTAGGGGCAAACAGTTTACAGGAACCACACCAGTCGGCATAGTATTTTACGATCACTTTTTCATTGTCCTTCAGAAGCGTTCCGAAATCCTGGTCGGTAGAAAGAATTACAGCCATATTTATTAATTTTAGGGCAAAATTACAGCTTTTCTACGTATAGAAGCAAATAATGGTTTTCAATCTATTTATCAACTTTCCTTATAGCTTTTTATGAACTGGACCTCTAAACACGTCTTTACGGCGGAAGAACGTGCTGAACTTCAGCAGGAACTGAACATCCATCCCGTTTTTATTCAACTGCTCCTGCAACGCGGCATTCGTACCTTCGACGAAGCCCGTACCTATTTCCGTCCGGCCTACAGCCAGCTGCATTCCCCTTATCGTATGAAGGACATGCAGAAGGCCGTGCAACGCATACAGAAGGCCATGATGCGCCGCGAACAGATACTGGTGTACGGAGATTACGATGTGGACGGCACTACGGCGGTAAGCATGGTGGTTTCGTTCATCCGCGATCAGCTGCGCTATGAAAATGTGGGCTATTACATCCCCGACCGCTATACCGAAGGCTACGGCGTGTCGTACGCAGGCATCAGCTATGCGGCCGATAACGGCTTTGGCCTGCTGATCACGCTCGACTGCGGCATTAAATCGCTCGATAAGATATTGCACGCACAGACCCTGGGCATCGATACCATCGTGTGCGACCATCACCTGCCCGATGAAACCCTGCCGCCCGCCGTGGCCATACTGAACCCCAAACAGAAGGACTGTGCCTATCCCTTTAAGGAATTATCGGGCTGCGGCGTGGCCTTTAAGCTGCTGCAGGCCCTGGCCGATGAGAACGGACTGTCCGAAGAGGCCGTGTACGAATACGTGGACTTTGCAGCCATCAGTACCTGTGCCGATATCGTGCCGCTGACGGGTGAGAACCGCGTACTGGTGCATTTTGGCATGGAACGCATCAACCGCGCCCCGCGCCCGGGATTCCTGCAGTTACTGAAAAAAGCAGGCGCCGAAGGCCGGGAACTGAACGTGGAAGATGCCGTGTTCATCCTGGGGCCGCGCATCAATGCCGCCGGACGTATCGCACACGGATCGCGCGTAGTGGAGCTCCTCACAGGCGGCGAAGGGCCTGAACTCTCGAAGATGGCCGCGCAGATCAACGAGAACAACCTGGAACGGCAGGACCTGGACCGCGAAATGACGCGCGAAGCGCTGGAAATGATCGCTGCCGACAACGAATGGTCCGGCCGCAGTTCTACGGTGGTGTACCGGCCGCACTGGCATAAAGGTGTGGTGGGCATCGTGGCCTCGCGCATCATCGAAAAACATTATCGTCCCACCATTGTACTTACCGAAAGTAACGGCAAGATCACCGGTTCGGCGCGTTCCATCAAAGGTTTCGACCTGTACGATGCCCTCAGTGAATGCGACGACCTGCTGCTGAACTGGGGCGGACACACACACGCCGCCGGACTTACCATGGAACCGGAGAACCTGCCGGAGTTCATCCGCCGCTTCGATATGGCGGCCGTACGCCGCGTAAAACCGGGTATGCTGGAACCCGTGCTGGAATACGATGCCGAAATTCCCCTCTCTTTCATAGGACCGTCGTTCTTTCGTATCCTGAAACAGTTTGCACCCTTCGGCCCGGGAAATATGAGCCCGGTATTCTGCATCCGCAACCTGAAGATATACAACGGGCACCTGCGCCTGCTCAAGGAAGAGCACCTGCAGATGCAGCTCTACAGCCCGGAACAGAACTTTAATGTATACAATGCCATCGGCTTTAAACTGGGCGAAAAATATGAGGCCATACGCAATGCGCCGTCCTTTTCGGTATTGTGCAGCCTGAAAGAGAACCATTTTAACGGGCAGACCACCCTGCAGCTGGACATAAAAGACCTGGCTGCGGACCTTTAACGCCTCAAATTGTAGCGAAAGCAGGCCCTTTTTGTACAAAGTGGGGAATTATTCCACAGCCCGCAGGGTGGCATGAAAAAACTGAAATTTTTAATATGCTGATTTTCAGTATTTGGCACGATGCGCCTTTTTGCGGCACGATTTTTCGTATTACTCTTATCAGACAACGCAACAACAACGACAGACACGTAACGACAGAAACCTGGAGAATTCAAGCGAAACGATTAAATACAAAGATATGAAACGTGGATTATTAATTATCGGACTGGCCCTTTCTGGAATTACAGCTGTTACATTGAATGCGGCGATACAGAATGAGATCGTGAATGCGATCAGCAATAACAAGGATAAAAGAATAGAGATCAAAGCAGATGAATTACCGGTGGAGGTAGCAAAACATCTGACGGAGAACTATAAAGAAGCACAGATTTCAAAGTCATATAAATGGGTGAATGAAGCCGGCGCCATAGTGGGTTACGAAGTGGTGTTGAATTCCGGCGCCGGCGAAATTACCTTGAAGTATGGACCGAAAGGAGAATTGGTTAAAGAGTAAGGGTGTGAGAAACAGGGTGTTGAAAAAGCCTCCGCGATAAGCGGGGGCTTTTTCTTATATTTAAATCGAAAACTTTTGAAAGATGCCTAAGAAGATATTAGCAGTCGACGATGATAGTACGTTCAGTCTGATGATACAGGCTTACCTGAATAAGAACGGCTTCGAGGTTTCACTTGCAGGGAATGTACATGCGGCCCTGGAAAGTATCCGCAAAAGTCCGCCCGACCTGGTGCTCTCCGATTACCGGATGCCCGGCAAAGACGGCATGGAAATGCTGGAAGAGATACAGAAAACAAATCCGGGTCTGCCCCTGGTGCTGATGACGGGCTTCGGTGACATACGCCTGGCCGTGCGCGCCATGAAAGCCGGTGCCCGCGACTACCTGACCAAACCGGTGAATCCTTCGGAACTGCTGGAAGTAGTAAAAAATATACTGGATACGGATGCCCGGCCTGCGGCAGCGGCCGTACAGGCAGCCGTGAACAGGGTGCCCGCCGGCAAAAGTGTGTCGCCCTCCTACACACAGGACGGTTTTGTACACGGCGTAAGCGCCAACTGGAAACAGATCAACGAACATATAGACCTGGTGGCCCCTACGCCGCTTTCGGTAATTATACTGGGTGAGAGCGGCACCGGTAAGGAATTTGTGGCCCGCCGCCTGCACGACCTGAGCGTACGCGCCGGGGAACCCTTTGTGGCCATCGACTGCGGAACGCTCTCGGGCGAGATCGCGGCCAGCGAATTCTTCGGGCATGTAAAAGGCTCGTTCACAGGCGCCGTTACCGATAAAACCGGTCAATTCGAGGCCGCCAACGGGGGCACTGTGTTCCTGGACGAGATCGGGAACCTTTCCTACGAGGTACAGATCATGCTGCTGCGCGCCATACAGGAACGTAAGATCCGCAAGGTGGGCAGTGTAAAAGATATACCGGTGGACGTACGCATTATTGCCGCCACCAACGAAGACCTTACCAACGGCATACGCCGGGGCAGTTTCCGCGAGGACCTGTATCATCGTCTCAACGAGTTTTCCATACGGGTAGAACCCCTGCGCAACCGCAAGGACGACCTGCCCCTGTTTGCCGGTAGTTTCCTGGAACTGGCCAATGCCGAACTGGGCAAGCACGTAAAAGGTTTCAGCCGTGAAGTGATGCAGAAGTTCATGGAATATCCCTGGCCGGGCAACCTGCGCGAATTCAAGAACGTGATCAAACGTTCGGTACTGCTTTCACGCAGCGATATGGTAGAGCTGAACGCCCTGCCTTCGGAACTGCGCAGTGAACATTTCGAGATCCCCGTGGAGAACACGGTAGACCTGAAAGTGATCTCCGAGGACATAGAAAAGAAAAAGATCGTGGAAGCCCTCGAAAAAGTAAAATACAATAAGTCGAAAGCGGCCCAGATGCTGAACATCGACCGCAAGACCCTGTACAATAAGATCAGGTTGTATGGCCTGGACGCCTAATGATGAATGCTGAGCATCGCATTCTTAAGCTCGCCGAAAAGTTCCTCGGAACGTAGCTCCAGCTGGGCCACAAGCCGTTCGATCTGTTCATTGCTCAGGTACTTTTCTTCTACGAGCCCTTCCAGGTTCCGTATAATTTCCATGGCTTCAGTAGCTTTCAGCTGGCCATAGGTGTTCTTCAGCAGATGGGCCGATTCGCCGATCTGCTCTGTGTTTCCGTCGGTGAAAGATTGTTTGATCTTCAGTATTTCCTTGCGGGAGTTCTCAATAAACAAATCCACAAACCGGTCCAATTGCTCCGTATCACCTCCTGCAAAGGTCAGGAAGTAGTCTAATGAAAATTGTGCCATATCCGCATTACCGTTTTCTATGAATACATCAAAAACCTTGCCGATACTGATTTGCAGATCATTACGCCGGTATGGTTTGTGTAAAATTTCATCAATATGTTTACTTTTAATATCCCGGGCCACGCTGGCGGTGCATAAAATAGTACGCACGTTGCGGTTATTTTTAAGGCTGCGGGCTTTTTCCAGGAAGATCACCCCGTCCATGCCGGGCATATGCAGGTCGGCAATAATGAGGTCGAACGAATTTTTCCGCAGCAGTTCCAGGGCCGAAACGGGACTTTTTTCAAAACATACGTCGGCTTTTTCTTCAATAAAATAAGGACCCAGCAGAGCTTCGGTCATGGCATCATCGTCTACCACCAGCACTTTTTTACCGGGCAGCAGGGTCGGTGGCCCTACTGATTTACGGTCGGTTCTGTACTCGATGTTCTCTGTCTTTTCGTAAGGGATCTCAAAAATGAACTCCGATCCTTTTCCCGGCTGCGACTGTGCGTAAATGGTACCGTTCTGCAGTTCCACCAGTTTTTTACAGATGCTGAGACCCAGCCCGGTACCGCCGTATTTACGGGTTACGGAGGTATCGGCCTGTTCGAATTTGGCAAAGATGCTTTCCAGTTTTTCAGACGGGATACCGTCGCCGGTGTCGATCACCGTAAATTTTGTCCATACGGTCTGTTGTTCCGTACGGGCCTCTATTTTGATCTGCAGGAATCCTTCCCGGGTAAATTTTACGGCATTTCCCATGAGGTTCAGCAGGATCTGTTTCAGGCGTACGGGGTCGCCGCTTACCTGCAGGTCGGTGTATTTACCGGGTTCAAAAAGTATGTGCAGGCCCTTGGCCTCTGCTTCGGGTTCCAGCACTTCGATCACTTCGTCCACCACATCGGTTACGTAAAAGCCTATTTTTTCCAGGCGCAGGGAACCGGCTTCGATCTTCGAATAATCGAGAATGTCGTTCACGAGCGACAGCAGGTGATCGCCGGAACGCAGCACGGCATGTACCTTGGCTTTTTGTCCGGGTTGCAGGCTGCTCTGGTTCAGCTGTTCGGCAAAACCGATGATGCTGTTGAGCGGGGTACGTATCTCATGGCTCATATTGGCCAGGAACTCTTCCTTGGCAATGGCCAGACGTTCGGCCTCCTGTTTGGCCTCCATGAGTTTTTTCCGGTAAAACAGGCTCTTGGATACGTCCGAAGAGACCGTAAATACCAGGATAAGCATAATAAATACGGTGACGGAACCCAGCAGGGCCAGTTTTTTGGTATTGTTGTCCACGGCTTTGCGGGCGGCCAGGGTCTCTTCGCGGGCCGTGATCTGTTCCTGGTTCTCGATCTCCGAAAGCAGCAGCTGTATGCGGTCCATGAACAGCATTTCGTTATCGAGCAGGGTCTGTTCCTTATCGGCAATTTTGTTGCGGATCACCGTGCGCCGCGCCACACCTGCGTCCAGCGTTTTCTTCATGCTTTTCATCAGGGTGTCCATCTGCTGAAAATAACTGCTGTCTACCTGGGTAATTACCTGTGTGGTAACGGTGGGTGTAAGCGTATCCACCTTAATGGTCTCGGCTCCGGCATCTTTTTTCTGCCGCCGGTTCTTCGGCTTTACGGTCTTTTCTTCCTTGATGTAAACGGGTACCGTTTCGGTAGTGCGTATAATTTCGGTGCGGGGCAGGGGCGTATTGGTGTGCAGGTTGCTCTCACTGGTCTGCAGCAGGCCGTACAGCTTATTGTCGGGCAGGTCCTGGTTGCGCGAACGTACCAGGATGTACTCATCGAGCGATTCTATATAGCCGTCGAAATACTTTTCGAGCGTATCTACCTTGGCATGATAATTCCGCGCGCCCGGCGCATTCTGCATGCTGTCGATAAGTATACGAATTTCGTCCGTCTGAGATTTGTAGTTCTTGAGATAATCGGGATTGCCGGTACTGCTGTATTTGCCGGAGTATACCTGCAGGGACGATATGCCCGAGATCATCTGGTTGAGCAGGCGGCCTTCGGTACGCGGGGTGCTGAGCTTGGACACGGAGTGCAGGATCTGCTTTACACTGCCCGCCGAAAGCCAGGTCAGCAGCAGGATAAAGAACACGGTAAGCCCTACGCCCAGCAATACGTTGATGCGGAGCCGCGAAAGTCTTCCGCCGAGATTCTGCCATTTTTCCTGTGGATCTGCCATACCCTATACCAAAGATACAAAGCCGGTTGTAAATATAAGCAATTGACGTAAAAAGTACACGCGTCACTGGGCAAATTGCAAAGAAGATAGTACATTTGAGAGGAAGTATATACCCATGAAAAAACTGTTCCTGATCATTGCTCTGCTCTGCCCGCTGCTTCTCCCGGCCCAGGAGGAGGTATTCCGGAAGATACAGACCAGCCTTATTGAGGCGGCCGACGGAGATACCATTCAGCTGCCTGCCGGTACATATCGTTTTAACCGCGCCCTGCTGCTGGATGACAAGAAGAACATTACCCTGCTCGGGGCCGGTAAGAACGCCAGTATCTTCGACTTTTCCGAACAGATCGACGGTGCCGAAGGCCTCAAGATAAACCGCTGCGAGAACGTAAGCCTCATCGGTTTTACCATCCGCAATGCCAAGGGCGACTGTATAAAAATGCTGAACACCAGCCGTATTTACGTATACAAGGTAAAAACCGAGTGGACGGCTAAACCCGGTCCCAGGAACGGAGCCTACGGCTTTTACCCGGTAAGCTGCACGGATGTGGTGCTGGACAGCTGTACGGCCATCGGGGCCTCGGACGCAGGCATATACGTGGGACAGAGCACCCGCGTGGAAGTGCGCCGCTGCGAAGCCTTTTACAATGTGGCCGGCATCGAGATCGAGAACTGCCGCGATGCCAGAGTGTACGAATGCCTGGCAAAGAACAATACAGGCGGCATACTGGTGTTCGACCTGCCGGAACTGCCCATGAAAAAAGGCGGTAACATCCAGGTGTACAATAACACGGTGGTCGAGAACAACTACCGCAATTTTGCCCCCAAAGGCAATATCGTGGGCGAGGTGCCTCCCGGTACGGGCGTACTGGTGCTGGCCTGTTCCGACGTAAAAGTGTACCAGAACCGCATTGTCAACAACCGCACGGCCTCCTGCGGCATCGTGAGCTTTTACCTCTCGCAGCGCCCCTACAGGGACGAAGCTTACGATCCGCTGCCCCAGAACGTGGAAGTGTACAACAATCATTTCGAAAGAGATAAGAAGTACAAACCGTCGAAACAGACCCAGATGGGCCTGCTGATCTGGTTCAAGCTGAAAAAAGACACGCCGTTCATCCTTTACGACGGCATCTGGGATAAAGACCAGCGCAAAATAGAGGAGAACCCGGCCAATATCTGTGTGTACAACAACAGCAACGAGCGTTTTGTACAGATCGACGCCGCCAATAAATTCAAAAATATGAGCAGGGATGCCGGCCCCTACCGGTGCAAAAAATAATGCAGAACAGGAACTCTTCACTTTTTCGGATCGTATTGCCGCTGCTGCTGATCGGCGTGCTGGCCTGGTATTTTTCGGCCGGCCGCGATGCAAAACCGGGCAGGCAGACCGCACGCAACACGGCCTCGGAAACCTTTGACCGCGACAGCCTGCAGCTGGAATACAGCAAACACGCCCGCTGCCGCATGAATTGCCGCCAGATCTCCGAAGCCGAGATACAGGAAGTGCGCAGGACCGGTCGGGTGAACCTGGCCAAGAGCGAACCGGATAACGAACGCTGCCCGCGCTGGGCCCTGGAAGGCAACAGCGCCGACGGGCAGGAACTGCGTATCATATTTGCACAGTGTGCAAGCGAAATGGTGGTGGTAACGGCCATAGACCTGGGCGAAGAGCACCCCTGTGCCTGTAATTAACAAGCATATGGACCTGGTAAAAGAAATAAAACAGGAAGCGGAGACGATATTCCCCGACATCGTGGCCATTCGCAGGCACCTGCACCGCCACCCGGAACTGTCGTTCATGGAAGAAAGAACGGCGGCTTACATTTCTGCAAAACTTACAGAATGGGGCATTGAACACCGCAACGGTATTGCCGGTCACGGTATACACGGCGCACTTTCCGGCGCGGACGCCGAAGGCCCCTGTATTTTCCTGCGGGCCGATACAGACGCCCTGCCGATACACGAAAGAACGGGCGCGGAATACGCTTCGCAGAACCCGGGCATCATGCATGCCTGCGGGCACGACGTACATACGGCTTCGCTGCTGGGTGCCCTGAAAATACTGCAAAAGTTCCGCACACAGTGGAAAGGAATGATCTCCTTTGTGTTTCAGCCGGGCGAAGAAAAACTGCCGGGCGGAGCCTCCCTGATGATCAAAGAGGGAGTGCTGGAAAACCCGCGTCCGCAGGCCGGACTGGCCCAGCACGTATTTACGCCGCTGCCGGCGGGTACGGTAGGTTTCCGCAGCGGACAGTACATGGCCTCTACCGATGAACTGTACATTACGTTTACGGGCAAAGGTGGCCACGCGGCCACGCCCCAGCTGAATATCGACCCCATTACGGCCGGTATGCACACGCTGCTGGCCCTGAAAAAAGAAATAGAGGAACAGAAACCGGCAGATACGCCTATGGTGCTCTCCTTCGGAAAAGTGATCGCCGAAGGCGCCACCAATGTAATTCCCGATACCATGGACGTAGAAGGTACGCTACGTACCATGGACGAGGACTGGCGTGCACGCGTGCATGTGCTGCTGCAGGAAATAGCCGGTCGGGTGGCTAAGGAACACGGCGCCACGGCCGAGGTACGTATCGAAAAAGGATACCCTGTATTGTATAACGATCCGAAACTGACAGAAGCCTGCCGCCGGGCAGCCATCGAATACCTGGGTGCGGAACAGGTAAGGGAGCTGGATCTGCGTATGACCGCCGAAGATTTTGCCTATTACACCCAGTACGTACCCTGCTGTTTTTACCGCCTGGGCACGGGCAATCCGGGAAAAGGCATCACGGCCAATGTACACAATCCGCATTTCGATATCGACGAGGAAGCGCTCAAGACCGGCATGGGACTTATGGTTTATCTGGCGCTGGACCAACTTCGCAGAACGTAACACAGTATTCATAGAAAGTCTGAAACACTGCCTTCAAAAAACCGTATATTCGTAAGAACAAAATAAATACCAATTACTATGGGTCTGTTTGACAAAATACGCAACGAATTTGTTGACATCATCGACTGGAAAGACGAAACGGGTGATACGCTGGTATGGCGTTTCCCGCGTTACCAGGACGAAATAAAATACGGCGCCAAACTCACCGTACGCGAAAGCCAGGCGGCCGTTTTCCTGAACGAAGGTAAGATCGCCGACGTGTTCGGGCCGGGCATGTACACGCTGGAAACCCAGAACATGCCGATCCTGGCCACGCTCAAAGGCTGGAAATACGGTTTCAACAGTCCCTTTAAGGCCGATGTGTTCTTTGTGAGCACCCGGCAGTTCACCGATCAGAAATGGGGCACCAAAAATCCCGTTACGCTGGACGATGACCGCTTCGGTTTCATCGAGCTGCGCGCCTTCGGCAACTACAGCTTCCGGGTGAGCGATGCCGGGCTTTTCCTGAAAGAGATCGCCGGTACCTCGGGCCGTTTCACCACCGAAGAGATCAATGGACAGCTGCGCACCCTGGTGGTGACCAAGTTCAGCGATGCCATCGGCGAAGGCAATATTCCCGTGGAAAAATTCGCGGCCAACCTGGAAGAACTTTCCCAGCTGGGCAGAGAAAAACTGAACGACCGCTTTACGGCCTACGGACTGGAGATCACCGATTTCCTGGTAGAGAACGTAAGCATGCCCGAAGAGCTCAAGAAAGAGATCTTCGAATACAGCCGTCTCAACAAGATCGATATGGCCAAACTGACCCAGATGAAGGCAGCCAAGGCCATCGAAGCCTCGGCCGATAACCCGGGCGGACTGATGGGCGCCGGTATGGGTGCGGGAATGGGCATGGCCATGGGTGGTATGATGAGCGGAATGATGCAACAGAACATGCAGGGCCAGCAAAACCAGCAGAACCCGCCGCCGCTGCCCAACCAGGCCATCTGGTTCGTAGCGGTGAACGGACAGCAGCAGGGCCCCTTCGATAACGGCGTACTCAGCGGTATGGCCGCACAGGGACAGATCACCCGCGAAAGCCTGGTGTGGAAAACGGGCATGGGCGCCTGGACCCCGGCCGGACAGATACCCGAACTGGCCACCATCTTTGCCAACGTTCCGCCGCCACTGGCCTAAACCCGCCGCATCATCCCTATGGAAAACAACGAAACGGAAACACTGGGTCATATCCGCTGCAGATCCTGCGGAGGCGACCTGAAATATGCGCCCGGCACCACCAGCCTGCAATGTTCGTATTGCGGTACCACCAACGAGATCGAAGTGGCTGAGGAAGAGACCGCCGAAGTAAAAGAGCACGATTTTGAAGCGATGATCCGCGAAATGGCCTCCGTAAGCGAGACCGAAGAGCAGCACGCCGCCAAATGCAATGCCTGCGGGGCCACTACTACGTTGCCGCCCAATGTTACCTCGGTCAACTGTCCCTTCTGCGATACGGCCCTGGTGGTTGCGGCCAGCTCTACGGCGCGCTTTATCAAACCGCACTACGTGCTGCCCTTTGCCATCGATAACAAACAGGCCCATGCCAAGTTCAGGGACTGGCTGAAAGGACTCTGGTTCGCCCCCAACGACCTGAAGAAATTCGGCGATTATGCAGACCGTTTAAAGGGCATGTATATCCCCTACTGGACCTTTGATGCTGAAACGGATACCGATTATACCGGCATGCGGGGTGATGCGTATTACGTAACAGAAGCCTATACCACCACCGAAAACGGGCAAAGCGTGCAGCGTACGCGGCAGGTGCGGCACATACGCTGGAGCGCGGCCTACGGCAATGTACACGACAGTTTCGACGATATACTCATTATGGCGGCGAACAGCCTGCCCCTGAGCATCATTGAAAAGCTGGAACCCTGGGACCTGCACAACCTGGTGCCCTTCAACGATCAGTACCTGAGCGGTTTCCAGTCCGAAGTATATTCTGTGAACCTGGAGAACGGTTTCGGGAATGCCAAAGGCAAAATGGACAGTTTTATACGCCAGAGCGTATGCCGGGACATCGGCGGGGATGAGCAGCGTATTTCCTCCATGGACACGGATTACAACGAGGTTACGTTCAAGCATATCCTGCTGCCGCTGTACATCAGCGCCTACCGCTACAACGATAAGGTATACCGCTTTCTCATCAACGCGCGCACGGGCGAGGTACAGGGCGAACGACCCTACAGCGCCTGGAAAATTGCGCTGGCAGTGATCGGGGGATTATTGCTGATACTGATATTGTTCCTGATCTTCCAGGGCGGATTTTAAGGAAGTACGGGCGTAGTGCGGAAACGTACCTCCACCGTTTTTTTACCGGAGATCTTCTTAAAGATCGGTTCCAGTATTTCGGGCGCTTTTTCGGCGGCCGTCTGCATGGCTTTCTGGGTCACGGCGGGGCTTTTCAGGTACTTATCGGCTTCCTTGTAGGTCTTGTCGATCAGTTCGGCATCGTCGTCCAGCAGTATCCAGGAGGTTTTTTCGTACACTTTGGAATGTTCGTGGTCTACCTTACTGAAGCAGATCTCCGGCGGAGGCAGGTATACCAGCAGCTTATCCTCGCTCAGTTCCAGGTCTTTGTCCTTCAGTTTCTGAAGATCTACACAACCGTTCACTTCGCCGCTGACCATCAGCAATACTTTACTGTCGGGCAGAAAGGCACGTTCTTCTTTGTACTCGATGATGTCTTTTACGTACAGGGTAGCCAGTTCCATCTTGCCCATGGTCTTAATTTCTTCGATGATGGCCTCATGGGTCACTACCGTCTGGCTGCCGGCCGAACGCAGGCGTTTAAAGATCCCGTACCCGGTGAAAACGGCAATGACCAGTATGGCTATGCCGATATACAGACGGAGGTTCACGGGCTTTTTTACATTCATGGCGTTCGTATAAATTCGTTGATCTTTTCCCTGGCTTCCACAACGGCATCGGCCAGGACGTCGTTCAGGACCACTAC
This sequence comes from Bacteroidia bacterium, assembly GCA_016742095.1. Taxonomy (GTDB): domain Bacteria; phylum Bacteroidota; class Bacteroidia; order CAIKAF01; family CAIKAF01; genus JACVCJ01. Next base: position 11,197 of record JACVCJ010000015.1, on the reverse strand, counting down.
ATCAAATTTACTGTAATAATCGAGTTCTTTAATGGCTTTTTTCAGTCGTTTCTGCAAAGATTCCTCGTTTTCGGTACCACGTCCGCGCAGGCGGGTCTCCAGTACTTCTACGGAGGGCGGCATCACAAAAATGGCCAGGGCATCGTCGCCGTAGATGCTTTTAAGGCTCAGTCCACCTTCCACGTCCACATCAAAAAGTACGTGGCGACCGCTGTTGCGTATGTTCTCGATCTCGCTGCGCAGGGTGCCGTAAAAACCGTTGGTATACACCTCTTCCCATTCCACAAATTCGTTGTTGGCCGCTTTCTGTTTAAATTCCTCGATGGTCATGAAATAGTAGTCCTTTCCGTGCACTTCACCGGGCCGCTGTTCGCGGGTACAGGCGGAGACAGAGAAGGCGAGGTTGGGCATTTCGTGCATGAGGCGGTGTACGATGCTGGTTTTGCCGGCGCCGGAGGGAGCAGAGAAGATAATAAGTTTACCAGGTGTATTCGGATGCATATTGCGCGCAAAAATCCGTATTTTCGTTGTAACTTGAAAATAATGCAGGTCATAAGAGCGATATTTTCACCGATTTATTCGGTATGGGCCGTGAGCTGGTTCCTGGTTTTTCTGCTTACGGTGCTGCCGGCAGCCCTGATCCTGAAACTTTTTTTTCCGCGTACGGCCGACAGGCGTTTTTTTCGCTACGGCGCCTTCTGGGCCGCTTTCTGGATGTTCATCTGCGGCGTCCGTTACCGCATGCACAACCGGGACGAATATTACCGCAAAGATACTACCTATGTAGTGTGCAGCAATCACGTGAGCCTGCTCGACGTGTTCTGTTCCACCATTCCGCTGCGGGCGCCCGTGCGGGTGCTGGCCAAAAAGGAAATTAAACGCATTCCCCTGCTGGGAACGGCCTTTGCCATGGTAAGCGTGTTCGTGGACCGTGCCAGTGCCGAAAGCCGTCGCCGCAGCTTCGAAAAACTGGGGCAGGACCTGCGCAGCGGCACGCACAGTATTTTTATGTACCCCGAAGGTACGCGCAACAAAAGCCGCACGCCGGTGAAGGAATTTTACGACGGGGCTTTCCGCCTGGCCGTGCAGGCCGGAGTACCTTTGTGCGTGTTCGTGGCCGTGCATCCGCGTACGGTCTTCGACCCGAAAGGCATCTTTTTTAAACCCTTCGGAAAGATCGATATCTACTTTCTGCCGCCGTACCCCACCGAGGGGCTGACCGAAGCGGACGTACCGGCACTGCGCGACCGTATCCGCAGGGACATGTGGAACCTGCTGGCCGAAAAAGACCCCTATTTTGCCGGGGTTGAAAAAATGGAATGATCTTACAGGATAAAGCCGGGGTTGTCCAGGATCTCCTGGAGCCCTTTTTCCAGCTCGCGCGGCGCACGGCCGAGCAGCTGCAGCATTTTGGCATTATCGGGCAGGCGACGCGTCATATCGCCCTCTTTGAGCGGGGCCAGGTGCACAATGCGTGAACTGGAACCCACCAGGCGTATGATGATCTGTGCCAGCTCCAGGATAGACGTTTCGCGGTTGCTGCCGATATTCACCACGTCGTTGATGTACATATGCTTGTGGAACGCGTTGTAGCAGGCCTCTACGTTATCTTCCACGAAACAGAAGGTGCGGGTCTGCGAACCGTCGCCGTAAATGGTAATATCCTCGTTCTTGAGGGCCAGTCCGATGAACTTGCTGATCACAAAATCGCGGCTCTGTTTGGGCCCGTAAGTATTGAAAAAGCGGAAAATGGTATAGTTAAGTCCGTATTCCTGCTGGTAAGAGCGCAGGTAGGCCTCGCCCACGTTCTTTACAATGGCGTAGGGCAGGCGGCTGTTGAGCGGGGTGGTCTGTTCGTTCTGCGGAAATTCCACCGGTTCGCCGTACACTTCGCTGCTACTGGCATAGTATACGTGTTTTACGCCGGTGTTCTTGGAAAGACGCAGTATATTTTCGAGGCCGTGGATATCGTCGAGCACCGAAACCGGGTTGCTCAGCGTGCGCTGTACGCCCACCATGGCGGCATAATGGAACACGTAATCGAATCCTTTGGTATAGAAGATGTCCGAGATCTCGTCAAAGCGGTTCACATTGGCCTTGAGAAAGGTCACATTGTCCGATTTGGGTACTTTACGCAGCGACCCGGTAAGCAGGTTATCGGTAATAACGATGTTATTGAGCGGGTCTTTAGAAAGTTTTTCGGCCATGGAACTGCCGATAAAACCGGCTCCGCCCGTTACCAGGATGTTGCGTGTACTCATCTGCTTTTAAGTTGATTTAGTAAGTATTGTCCGTAGCCGCTTTTCAGCATGGGGGCGGCCAGTTCTTCGAGCTGGGCGTCGCTGATGAAATGCATTCTCCAGGCAATTTCCTCTATACAGCCTATTTTCAGGCCCTGGCGTTCTTCTATTACCTGTACGAACTGGCCTGCCTGCATCAGGGATGCAACGGTGCCGGTATCGAGCCAGGCGGTACCCCGGTCAAACACATTTACATGCAGTTTGCCGGAAGCGAGATAAGCCTTGTTCACGTCGGTTATCTCGTATTCGCCACGGGCGCTGGGGCGCAGATTTTTTGCAATGTCTACCACGGAGTTATCGTAAAAATACAGGCCGGGTACGGCATAGTTGCTTTTGGGGTGCTGAGGCTTTTCCTCGATGGAAACGGCCTTTTTATCCGCATCAAATTCCACTACTCCGTATCGTTCCGGATCTGACACATGATATGCAAAAATGATGCCACCGTTTGGCGCGGTACATTGCTGTAGTTTACGGCTGAGTCCGCTGGCATAAAAAATATTGTCGCCCAGGATCAGGGAAACGGGATCCGTGCCGATGAAGGATTCGCCCAGTACAAAAGCCTGTGCCAGACCATTGGGTACTTCCTGTACACAGTATTCGATCTGTAGTCCCAGGTGGCTGCCGTTGCCGAATAGTTCACGGAACAGGGGAAGGTCTTTGGGGGTGCTGATGATCAGTATCTCTTTTATGCCGGCCATCATCAGTGTCGACAGCGGGTAATAGATCATGGGCTTATCGTACACCGGCATGATCTGCTTGCTGATGGCATAGGTAATAGGGTACAGGCGGGTGCCCGAACCACCGGCTAAAATGATACCTTTCATTATTGCTGCAGTTTTTGCATTTTACGGACGCGGCGGCGGTTCTGGCCTTTGTGCATCACCATCAGCAGGGACGGCAGCAGCAGCAGGTTGGTGAACATGGCCGACAGCAGGGTAAGCGAAACCAGTATGCCCAGGGCCTTGGTACCGCCGAAGTTGGACGCTGCGAACACCGAGAAGCCGAAGAACAGTACAATGGAGGTGTAGGCCATACCCACGGCTGTTTCGCGCAGGGCCTTGATCACCGCCGAACGGATATTGCCGCTGTGGGCCTTCATTTCCTGGCGGAAACGCGACAGGAAGTGAATGGTATCGTCTACCGAAATACCGAAGGCAATGCTGAATACCAGTACGGTGGAGGGTTTCAGCGGTATGCCGAAATAACCCATCAGTCCGGCCGTAAGCAGGGCCGGGATCATATTCGGGATAAGCGATATGATCACAATGCGCAGGTTACGGAACATAAGGCCCATAAAGAAGGCAATGAGGAACACCGCCAGGGCCAGACTCTGGAACAGGTTGTTCACCAGGTATTTGGTTCCGTTCATGAACGAAATGGAGGCGCCTGTTATCGTTATGTTATAATTTTCCGGATCGAAGATCTCGTTGGCCTTGGCCTGTATATCGTCGCGGGCCTGGGCAATTTCGTTCGTGTTCAGGTTTTTCATCTGTACGCTGATGCGGGCCACGGCCTTGGTACTGTCGGTGAGACTGTTCAGCAGGGGGTCCTGACCGTTCTCGGTCTTTACATAGTCGATGATGAAAGGCGCATCCAGTTTGCTGGGCACGGAATAGCTGCCCGGATCGCCTTCGTAAAAGGCCTGGTTGGCCACTTTAAGCAGCTCCACGATACTGAGCGGACGGGAATAAATGGTCTGGTTGCGGATGTATTCCTGCAGTTCGTCGATGCGTTTCCAGGTCTTCTGGTCGCGCACGGCGCCTTTTTCGCGCTTGGTGTCCACCAGGATCTCCAGCGGCATCACGCCTCCGAAGGTCTTTTCAAAGAAGCGCAGGTCGGTCATGGCCCGGTTGTTCTCGGGCATATCGTCCACGATGCTGCCCTTGGTCTTGATCTTGGAAATGCCGTACACAGAAAAAAGTACAACGGCCGTAGCGCCTATAAATACCCATTTGCGGTAGTTCTGACTTACCAGGATAAATATACGTACTACAGCGGTGGTCAGTTTTTTATCGAGGTGGGCACGTACACGTACCGAAGGCGCGGGCAGGAAGCTGAAGACGATCGGGATAAAGAGGATACTCATCACGAACAGCAGCAGTATATTGATGGAGGCTACAAAGCCGAATTCTTTCAGGATCTCACTGTTGGTGGCCATAAAGGTACCGAAACCGATGGCCGTGGTCAGGTTGGCCATAAAGATGGCGGAACCGGCCTTGTCGATCACATGGATCAGGGCCTTGAGTTTGTCGCCCTGCAATCCGTACTCGCGGTGGTACTTGGTAATAATGTATATGGAGTTGGGTATCCCGATCACAATGAGCAGGGGCGGCACCAGGCCGGTAAGAATGGTTACCTGGTAACCCATCACTACAGTAATGCCCTGGGCCCAGAAAACGGAGATACCCACCATGATGAGGGGCACGATCACCTCCCAGAAACTGCGGTAGAGAAGAAGCAGTACAATGGCGGTAACCAGGACGGCCAGGCCGATGAAGAGTGAAATTTCCTTCTGGCCCATTTTTACGTTCACGGTACGTATATAAGGTAGTCCGCTGATGTGGGCCTCTACTTTCTGGTCGCTTTCAAAGGCCAGCACGGTCTTCTCCATTTTATCCACCACGTTCAGGCGTTCCTTGCTGTTGAGCACGTCCTTTTTCAGGGTGGCCAGCAGCAGGTAGGTATTTTCGTTGCTGTTGTAGAGCAGTTTATCGTACAGGGGCTGGTTGAACAGCTCGATGCGTATGCTGTCTGCCCGTCGCTGATCGATCGTCAGGCCTTCGCGTATCAGGGGAACGGTCTCAAAACGGGTAAGACTGTCGTTCCGGGTAAGCACAATGGCATTTTTAAGACTGGCTACGCGCTCCACGCCTTTAATGGCCTTCAGGTCGTCGCTCAGTTTGATGAATGCCTTTAGTTTTTCCGCTTTCCAGAAGTCTTTATCTTTTACGGCAATGATCACGATACTGCCGTCCTGTCCGTAGTTCTTCTTAAAGTTTTCGTAAGCTATATACGAAGAGTCGGATTTAGGCAGCAGCTGCGCCAGTTTGTAGCTCATGGTAAGTTCCGTACCGCGGTAAGCAAAATAAGCGGTGGAAAGTATGAGCACAATAAGGATAGGAATACGAAAACGTATGGCAAACGTGGCAATATATTTAAACATGTTGCTGTGTTTTTGATGGGACAATATGCAGGCTACGGTGCATCACTGTTTGTTGATCCTGAATTGAGAAATTTTAATTCGAAGGGGCGAAGGTAGGACATAAGAAATAATATTGCAACTTTGCGTTTGTCTACAAAAGATGAGAGCCACATTCTTCATAGCACTCCGGTACCTTTTTTCAAAAAAAAGCCGTAACATCATCAATATCATATCCTTTATCTCGGGAATTGCGGTATTTGTGGTAACGGCCGCCCTGGTGATCGTACTCAGCGCCTTTAACGGTCTCGAAGGGATGGTGCTGGACATCTTTAACACGCTGGACCCCACGCTGAAAGTGGTGCCCGCCGAAGGCAAATCCTTTGAGACGGACAGCCTGGTGCTGGACAAAATAGCCGCCCTGCCCCAGGTAGAAAGCGTGAGCCGCGTCATCGAAGAGAACGCCCTTTTTATGTACGGCGAAAAGCAATACATAGGCAAACTAAAGGCCATCGAGCCCCAGTGGGCCGGGTTACAGAAGATACGGCCCTATATGGTGGACGGCGATACGGACATCTTCTACGATTCGCTCTACGCCTGCATTATGGGCTCGGGCGTGGCCGTTTCGCTGGGCGTCAATCCGAATTCCTACGAATACCTGTCCGTATATTTTCCCAAACGCGGTAAAAAGGTAGATATGCTGCAACCTTTCCACACGGCTTTTGCTTTTCCGGAGGGCGTTTTTGAACTCCAGAAGGACTTCGACTTTACCTATGTGATCGTTCCGCTGGAAATGGGCGACGACGTGCTGGAAATGCGGGGAAAGATCTCCGCGATGGACATCGAACTCAAAGCCGGAGCTTCAGAATCTGCCGCCATAGAATCCATACAGGCGTTGCTGCCGCCCGGCCTGGAGGTACAGGACCGCCTGCATCAGCATGCCGTGGCCCTGCGTGTAATGGAAAGCGAAAAGCTGGCCATATTCATCATACTGGCCTTTATCTTCCTCATAGCTTCTTTTAATATCATCGGGGCGCTTACCATGTTGATGGTAGAAAAACGCAAGGATACCATGGTGCTGCGTTCCCTGGGTTTTTCCATCCGGCGCATACGGGCCGTATTCTTCTGGCAGGGCGCCGGTATCGTGGTGCTGGGCGCCATGAGCGGACTGCTGGCCGGGCTGGGTATATGCCTCATGCAGCAGAAATGGAGCATGGTCAGGATCAACAGCAACCCCGAAGCGCCGGCCTATCCGGTTATTCTGCAATGGGACGACCTGCTGCTGATCCTGGTGCTGGTACTGGGTATCGGACTGCTTACCGTGTACCTGCGGGTACGGGCCCTGAAGGCGAACGAGTTAAGCCTGCTGCGCTAAACAGGCCCCAAAACTGCGCAAAACTTGTTGAAATCTATTTGTATTTCGGGACCGGAAGCCTATCCGCAATTACTAACTTGGACAAAATTTGATTCTTTCGCCTATGGCCGTACGGAAAAAAGCACTGCCCAAGATCTTTGTACTCGACACTTCGGTAATCCTTTACAACCACAACGCGATCAACGTATTCCAGGAGCACGACGTAGCTATTCCCATCAGTGTGCTCGAGGAGCTGGACACCTTCAAAAAAGGCAACGACACCAAGAATTTTGAAGCCCGCGAATTCATCCGCCTGCTCGATGGCTATGCCAAAGGAGCCACCTTCAACGACTGGATCCCCATCAACGGTAAAGGCAAAGGCCTTTTCAAGGTGGTGATGGAAGAACACCTCGGCAGGAGCGAACAACCCGATGCCATCAAGGCCTTCGGTACCGACAAGGCCGATCACCGCATCCTGAACGTGGCCTTGAGCCTGCAGCGCCAGAACCCGCAGCGCCGGGTGGTACTGGTTTCCAAGGACATCAACCTGCGTATCAAGGCTAAATCTTTACAGATCGACGCCGAGGATTTCGAGACCGGCAAGGTGCGCGACGTAAGTAATCTCTTTACCGGCAAGGTAGAGATCGACGATGTGGCCCCGGAGCTCATCGACAAGATCTACAAAGACGGTTTCTGCTCCGTAAAGGAACTGCCCAAGGGCATGGAGCATATCGCCAACCAGTATTACCTCATCAAGAATGCCAAATCGTCGGTGCTGGCCTATTACAACCAGCCCGAGAACCGCATAGAACGTATCGAGCGCCGCGATGCCTACGGCGTACGTGCCCGCAACGTAGAGCAGGTGTTTGCCCTGCATGCCCTGCTGAACCCCGACGTAAAGCTGGTGACCCTGCAGGGGGTGGCCGGAACGGGAAAAACGCTGCTGGCCCTGGCGGCGGCCATCGAACAGCGCCGCAACTTTCACCAGATCTACCTGGCGCGCCCCATTGTACCGCTCAGCAATAAAGACATCGGGTACCTGCCCGGCGACATCAAAAGCAAGCTGAACCCCTACATGGAACCGCTGTACGATAACCTGAAATACATCCAGAGCCAGTTTGCCGAAACCGATAAGGAAAGTAAGAAAGTGGCCGAGATGCTCGAGAACGAAAAGCTGGTGGTGCAGCCCCTGGCCTATATCCGCGGGCGTAGTCTCAGCAATGTGTTCTTTATCGTGGACGAGTCGCAGAACCTTACCCCGCATGAGATCAAGACCATTATTACCCGGGCGGGCGATAATACCAAGATCGTGTTCACGGGCGATATCTTCCAGATCGACACACCGTACCTGGACACCCAGTCCAACGGGCTCAGCTACCTCATCGACAAGATCCACAGCCATCCGCTGCACGCCCACATTACGCTGGAGCGCGGCGAGCGCAGCGAACTGGCTAACCTGGCCAACGATCTGTTATAGAAAGCAGTATTCTGCCGGCAGGCGTGTTTTATTATAAGGAATATCGTTTCTTTGCAGACAAACATAACCTGCTATGAAAAAACTCTGTTTTCTTTTACCCGGCCTGCTTACGGGTATAAGCGCCCTGCATGCACAGCACGTACTGCGTCACGACAGCCTGGGCTTTTCCATCGATTTTCCGGCTGAATACCAGGCCCTGCCGCCCGAAGTAGTAGAAAAAGGCGATGCACAGACCACCGTGTACATGTTCATGTGCATGACGGAGCAGACCGAAGTGTTCCTGGTTTCTGTAAATGCCTTACCCGCTTTTGAAGAAGATGCCGAAAGCATCCGTTCCTGCCTGCAGGGGGCCAAAGAGGGCATACTGAACGGCCTTTCGGAAACAAAGGGTAAAAGTAAAGAGAACTTCACGGCGCATACAGGCGAAATGACCTTCGATTATGTGGACGCCACTACCGGTTTTCCTACCCGGGCCCGTGTTATTTACCGCGGCGGCCGCCTGGTGCAGGAGCTGTGCATGTGTGCAGACAAGATCAATGAAGATGCCTGGAAAAAGTTTTCCGCTTCGCTGAAAACCGACTGGTAATATGAAAAAATGGTTCCTGATCCTGCTTCTGTGCTGCGCAGGTTTTGAGTTGCAGGCACAGTATATATACAAAAACGCTGAATTGGGCATCAGCGCCGATTTTCCCTGCCAGCCGCAGGAAGAAAGAGAAAGCCGGGATGAGGGTGAAGGGTTTGAAGATGAGTACATTATTTTCTGTGAACAGAAGAGATCGATCTTCAGTGTCTTCATTACCAAAATGCCGGTATTCGAGGCCACCAGATACAATATAGAGCAATACCTGCTGACGGCTAAGAACGAGATCATAGATGGCTTCGGTGATACGCCGATACTGGGCCAGCAGATGGAGGTCACCGAAACCTCGGGCGAAATGCGTTTCCGGATGCGCAGTAAGGAGATCAACGGCGATTTCTGGCTGCAGTGTCGCAGCGGATACCTGGTACAGATCGTTTACCTTACGGAAGAAAAGCCCGACAATGCCACCTGGGAGCGCTTTTCCACCTCTTTTAAGACCGACTGGTAATAACAAACAATACACATGAAAACACTACTCTACACACTCGCATTTATGGCCGGCATGGGCAGTTTACAGGCCCAGCACCTTTTCCGGCAGGATTCCCTGGGCATCAGCCTCGATTTTCCCTGTGCGCCGCAGCCCCTGCAGGAGGAGATCAGCACGCCGGTGGGTCCCGTACAAATGAAGGGCTACCTGTGCACCCCAACGTCGGGCGAAGTATATATGTTCGCCTACAACAGCATGCAGGGCCTGGTGGAAAGTCCGGCTGCCATACGCGCCACACTCGACGGCGCCAAAAACGGCATGACGGGCAAACTGGGCGCCACCGTAAAAGGCGAAAAATACAAGGAAGCCAACGGGCTCAGCACCCTGAGTTTCTCCTTCAGCAGCAATATCTACCGGGGTTCGGCCTGCATTATGTTTGCTCGGGGTACCCTGCTGCAGGTCCTGTATATGACAAATGGTAAGCTGGATAAAAAAGGCTGGAAGCGCTTCAGTAAGTCTTTTACCATGAACGGAGTGCAATAGCTGCGAACCAGTAGCTTTTAGCCTTGGAAACCAAATGTTTAGGAGGTATAGTATAACCTAAAAATTTAGCTTCTGGACCTAAACGTTTAGAGAGTAAACCGAAAAATTCGACGTTGGTCAAGTAAACGCTTGGCCTACTGACTAAGGAATCTGATGATTTTCTAAAAATTTTACAGCATAGCTTACTTTTGTATTGGATTTACATATCTTAGTACGCATTCTTGCGCTTACCATGAAATACGAATTACCCTGTATATGAAACAACCTATATCATCTCTGAAACCGCACAGACTTATTAAAGATGACATCGAAAAGCTCGTAGATAACTTAAAACTAGCCCTAATATTAAGAAACTGTCTGTGAACATAATCGAATAGATTTATTTAATTGCAAGTAAATAGTGACTTGGGCGCTTGCTTTGGAGGCAGCCTATGCGTTGCGAGCCCTTCCATTCATATGGGGTTTAAAACATCTATCAGTGGTCCCTAATTTGGCGTATTATAAGAAACAATCATTAAAGACAAATAATAAAGATGGCAAGCAAAGTTTTTATAAGTTGGAGTGGCGAATTAAGCAAAAAACTGGCAGAAGAAGTCAGAATTTGGCTTCCAGGAGTTCTGCAATTTGTTAAACCCTATTTTACACCCAATGATATCGAAAAAGGAACAAGATGGTCAACAGATATTGCTTCGGAACTTGAAAGTTCAAGTGTTGGAATTATTTGTTTGACTAAAGACAATCTTAATAAACCTTGGATATTATTTGAAGCAGGTGCACTTTCAAAGAATTTCGGAAAATCAAATGTGTGCACTATTCTTTTTAACTTTGATAGTACTGATTTTTCTGGCCCTTTAACAAGTTTTCAAGCTACAAAATTTGATAAGGCAGATTTTAAAAAACTACTTGTAACCGTAAATAATACAGGTGGAGAATCAAAACTTGATTCGACAGTTCTAAATGATGTTTTTGAAATGTGGTGGCCTAGACTGGAAACTAAAATAAATGAAATTTTAAAAAGCCATGTCGAATCTTCTCCCCATGTATTACGATCAGAAAGAGAGATACTTGAAGAAGTTTTGGAACTAACAAGAATAAATACTAAACGTTTTCCAAGAAGAAGCGATATTTCAAGAGGTGTGCTTCAGAGACTTGTTGATATGCTTATTGAAATGCAGTACAGGCTTATGAAATATGGTGGGAAGGATAGTATGATGTTGTATGATGAAATGAGAATGAACATAAAACATTTGTCTATAGAAATTGACGAACCAGAATTATATGAGCGATTTATAATGAATACTGAGAAAGGTATAATAT
>JACVCJ010000014.1 GCA_016742095.1 Bacteroidia bacterium | reverse complement strand
CGCTAGCATCTGAAGTGCATACGCGTAACGTGGTCGGCAGGGTCAGATGTGTAAAAGGGACAGGTTAACGCTGGTGAACACGATGAGTGTATTTTCTTCCAGTCCTTCGGCACGCAGGGTTTGCAGCAGTTCTCCTACGGCTTTGTCCAGGGCCAGTACCATGGCATAATACACGCGTTTGTTGTGATCGTTTATGTGCGTAAGCTTTTCGTATATATCCCGCGGAGCCTGGTAGGGCGTATGCGGAGCGCTCACCGGTAAGTATACGAAAAAAGGGTCTTTTTTATGTCCGCGTATAAAATCGGTTGCCTTGCGGAAAAACGCATAGGTGATGTATTCCTTCTCGTCAATCTCCTTCTCGTTCTCACGGATCGCACAGGGACCTTTGCGCCCGCCGTACCAGATGTGTTTATCGGTGAATTCATTGATGCGTGCGTTTACAATACCGGGATCTTTCGGATCGGCAAACAGGGAAAAGGCTTCATAAAAACCGTATCGGTAATCAAAGCCGAAGTTTTTGGGAAGCATGGGTTCTTCATATCCCAGGTGCCATTTACCGATCCAGGCGGTGGCGTATCCCTGTTTCCGGAACAGTTCGGGCAGTACTATTTCCGACGGAGGCAATCCCAGGCTTTTTACCTGCCGGGACGAGGGATACACGGTATAGTCGGCAGGTTCCATATCGCTGGTGTTCACCAGGTGCCGGAACAACCACCATTCCGTGCGGTTCTTCGGGTAACGCTGATGCGGCTGCAGCTGGTAACCAAACCGCTGCTGGTAGCGTCCCGTAAGCAGGCCCGCGCGTGAAGGGCTGCATACCGATGCCGTGGCATAGCCGTCGGTAAAAAGAGCGCCTTCCCTGGCCAGGCGGTCGATGTTCGGCGTTTCGATGAGCAGGTTCCCGTATACCGAAAGGTCGTATTTCCCGAGATCGTCCGCTACAATGAGAATTACATTCGGCGACTGTCCGCTGACCTTATCCTGCACTGCATGCAGCCAGTTCCTTTTGGCAGCAAGACCTGCGGGATCTACCGGTACACCGGGGAAACGGGCCTTCTGGGCCATGGCAGGCAACAGACAGAAAAACAAGGGAATGCTAAGCCTTAAACACTTCATACGTTCGGTATCACGGGAAACAAATATAGAATTTCCGGCTGCATTTCCTCCTTTCTGTTCGTGCAGGCTTTGCAATCTGCAATAGTCACTCTTTAGCTTACGAATGCTTTTTGCAGAGTGCTGTGGAATGCAGAAGCGAACATGGTATAGGCTCCTTCACTGTAATACGCTCCGGCAGCGGGCAGGTATTCGGCAGGCAGATCGGGTACGGGACTGCTTACCATACCGGAAACTTCCAGGGCACTGTTCATATCCATCAGCCATACGGTCCCGGCATTGCGGATAAGTTCCAGCAGGGAAATGCCGGCATTGAAGAAAAGCAGCAGTTCCTGTGAGCTCAGGCGGAGTACCAGCCAGCGGTTGGCCCTGCTATCGCGGTCTGCCCATTTGTACAGGTAATAGGTGTCGGGGTTATGCTTATCGGCGAAAAGGGATATCAGGGGCCCTTCGAAATAAAGCAGATCGCCCATTTTTACGGCATGGAAGCCGGTTTCGATGTGTTGTGTGTTTTTAAGCTTTTTCATAGTATGTCGATAATTTTAAACCTTTCGGCGTGCCGTGCCGTTTCGAAAGGATGGTGATTAAAATGCCCCCGCTGGTCCGGCCGGCTGTTCAGTCCGTCGCTCTCACGTAAATACCCCGCCGCAAGCCGGGTGCCCAGGGTACGGTATACATTGGCGCCCAGATGGGTCTTCAGTATCCGGAACTGCTTTTCTGCGGCCTGCATACTTGTAAAGAAGGACAGCGCAAGGGCTTCGCATTTTTCACGATCTTCGCGGATAAGAAAACGCCCGGGTTTCTTGTGATACTGGGAACGGAAATTGTCTCTGTTACTCATCCGGTCGAAAACCCAGCGGAAGGCAAAATCGATCCGGGTAGCTTTGTAATCTGCAGGCGGACATAGCTCTTTCAGCAGATCATAATCTTTCTGGTGCATTAATTGCATAATGGTCAGTAAATTGGTTAGTAAAATCTTTCCTCAAAGCTATGTTTTCTTTTTCGGTCTCACAAACGCCCTTCCCGGACCTTTGCAATTTTGGCCCTTACTCATCAAAATATAAACAAATCAATATCAACATATTAAAAATAAAAAATACAACACTGTCTAAAACGAGTGTTGCTTTTTTTCTTACCATCGAAGGCACTTTTTTTTCAGTACCTGTCTACATATAAAAAACCGCCCCTGCAAGGGACGGTTCTATCGGGATGTACCTGTAAGGCTGTAGCGCTTATTCAGGGCATCTTACCGGGATAAGATACTTCAGGGTCTTACCAGGATCATGCGTTTGGTATCGGCTTCCTGGTCATTTACGATCAGCGAATAGATGTACATACCGGCTTTCAGCTCCTGGCCGTTGAGTATCCACTCGCCTTTGCCGGCTTTCGGGATCGCTTGTTGTTTCAGCAGGCTGCCGTTCATATCAAAGATCATGAGTGAGGCGCTCCGGAATCCTTCTTCGGCAATGGTATAGCCGATCACGGTGCGTTCGGTAAACGGATTGGGCACGTTCTGCTGCAATACGGAGCGGGACTGCAGTTGCGAGGGTATGGCAGCATTTCCCGACTGAGCGCATTGCTCACGCAGTTCCTGCAGTTCTTTTTTGAGGGAATCGATGAGGTCCTGCTGCTGCTGAATGGCCGATACCGTAAGCGGTATGATCTGGTTATAGTCCATCAGTTTTATATCGTGCTGATCTTCGGTGATCTTTACCTCGGGCAGTTGTTTTTCTACTTCCTGGGAGATAAAACCATAGGCCGGTTTTGTTCTTTCTACCAGTTTCCCGCTTTCATCGAGCTTATTATCTTCGATGCGGTAATGCACCGGGCGCAGGCCCAGTACCTTCTGCAGCCCGTTTTGCACGGGTTTTATTTCCGATTTGAGCGATTCGTCCGAAGCCGTAAGATAGCCCGAAGCCAGTACATTGTTATAGCTTACCCAGTCTGTCCACACAGACAGCAGATCGCTGCTGGACCCGATGTTCACACCGGTATTGATGCCCACTTTCATACGCATTTCGTAAGAGGGACTGGCCGGGTAGGTGGTCAGCAGCAGGTTACCCGCCACATGGCATTTAAATTCCGGGTTGGGATAATTGGTACCCATGCCAATGCGGCCGTACTGGTCCACTTTAAGCTGGGCCGTGGCGCTTAGCACGGGAAATGCGCCGATAAGAGCGAAGAAAAATATTCTGTTTTTCATAATTCGTTGTTTTAATAGATTCAGAGTTTAGTTACAGGGGTTTACGTCCAGGTACAGTTCGGCGCCTACGGGTACCGTAAAATCACCGTTGATAAGAATGCCGTCGGTGGCGCGCATATGCACTTTATCCGTGGCATTGAGGCTGTTCACACAGCTGCCGTTACCGAGGATGATCTCTTTTTTAACGCGGTTGTCGTGCGTGGCGAAATTATAGCCACAGGCATTGATGATGCTGGTGTTACAGTCGTTCCGCAGTTTGTACACACGCACGTAATCGATGAGCATATCTGCCGGGAAAGGTGTGGAAGCTGTAGGCGGCGTCCAGGGTTCCAGGGCAAAATTGAGGATAAGCCGTACCGGGTCTACAATGCCGTGATCGGGCAAGAGCCGTGAAGGTACCCCGTCGATGTACCAGATGATCTTGCTGGGCGACCATTCCACCGAGTAGGTATGCCAGGAGGTATAGTTGAACCCGGTGGGAACAAGCTCCTGGTAATAATCAGGCTCGCCAGGCCCGTACCCGCGGTGAATATTGGTGGTGCTGACGCTGGCCGGCAGATGCCCGAGCATTTCGAAAATATCGATCTCCGCGGCGTTCACATTGGAGGGCAATCCGGGACCCACAAAAGTCCAGAAGGCAGGCCAGTAGCCCACGGCGTGCGGCATCTGGATATGGGCCTCCATATAGCCGTACTGCGTGTTATAGGCCTGTTTGGTCTCCACGTACCCCGAAGTAAAGGAATACGGCTGCCCGGTATTGTACTGCCGGGCACAGCCCCATTCGTTCACACTGCCGGGCGGACAGCTGTAGGTCTCCCTGCGCGCACGCAGTACCAGGTTCCCGCCGCTTACGAACACATTATCGGGGCGGCTTGTATACACCTGCGGTTCACCGCCGTAATGATCGAAATGATTCTGCACCAGCCATATGGAGGTATTCAGCGTGTTAAAGTTATCTTCCCATACCAGCTGCCAGTGTGGGTCCACCGCAGGTGTCTGTGCCCGCAAAAGAAGCACAGGCAATACCTGCAGAAAAAAAATAAGCGTTTTTCTTTTCATTGTTCTCAATTTTAGTATATAAATAAAAATCATAGCAGGGTGCCAGCCTTAACCCGGGCGGTCCATTCCGTTTTTACACGTACAGCATATAGCCTCAGCCCCTGCCGGCTTCCCGGGAAGTGGACATAAAATACAGCAGAAATAAGGAAGCAGGTGGTATCATAAGGTTTGTCTGAACGTATATCTAAGTTATCAATTTCGGACAGAACCGCAATACGCTTTTTTAGGAAAGAAGCTGTATATCGTATTGTAAGATCACCTATATTTTTACACAAATGTCCGTTTTTTATTTGTATCGTAAAAAGATACACTCAAAACGAACAAAACGGCGGTCAGAACAGAAATTCATAAAGTTTCACTACGAATACCTGTTTTCAAAATAAAAACATCTATATTTACAATAGATACACAGAAGACAGAACCATGAACGAAAACCCTCCTAAAGAGCTGATCATAGCCCTGATCCGGGAAGACCTGGTACACCAGCGCCTGCTGAGCGGACTGAATAACCTGGGTTTGCACGCCGATGATTACAGCCTGAATTTAAGTGAACTTATTTTCAGTCTGCTGGGCTATGAAGCCGGTAATGTGCCGGACAGGCTGTATGACCGCTACCTGCAGCTGCGGGAGGAACAGGTGCGGCTCGGGACGGACGTTTCACTGTTTCGTACGGAAGCGAAGGACCGGGCCGAGATCATTTTCGGAGGACTGGAAAGCGCGTATGTTTCCTGAAGTTACTTTTTAGCGAGCGCCTGCAGCGTTTTCGGGTCGCCGTTGATCCGTACGGATCTTAATTCCGGCAGATCGTCCAGGTCCCAGCGTTCGATGTAATAGGTAAGCCCGAAACAGCAGGTACAGCCGCAATAGCCCTGGCCGTAACCGGTAAAGACCAGGTCCAGCACACCGGCATCGTCCACATCGATCTCACAGAGAAAATCGTAACAGCAGTTTTCCATAAAGACAATATCCACGACCAGGAGACTGTCCGTATAGCTAACGGACGTAATACGGTCCCGGACGCTCGAAGGTTCCACAGGGCCGTTCTCACACTCGGTGTACACCACTTTACGCAGGTCCAGACCATAGCCTTTGGCGGCCATCTGCCGGTGCGTATTGGGCAGAATGGTAGTGCCTACCAGGTAATTCCGCATCATTTCCGAACTGAAAAGTACCGTATCGGTCTTGTACTCCCCCGCACCGGACGCTATGTCGTAGCGGAGAAACAAGGTATCGTACTGGGCATGTAAGATACAGGACAGGCAAAGGGCGGTGCACACTAAAAATAAACGCTTCATCATTTTGTAAGATAACAGGTTAGCATAAATATACTTTTTCGTTATCTCTCTAAAAAGTATATTTTCTTTTTTAACGCTATTTAATAGGCTTCGTCCTCAGGGAGTACACCACGGGGCTGCAACGGGGCGCTGAGCGGCAGCCGCTAATCCTGTATGAACAAACAAAGCAGGCATGTAAATACTGTCTGTTTTCCTGTAGATGGCCGGTCTTCGGATTTTCCGCCGAAATCAAAAAGAAAACACTCTATTTTTCCTTTCTCAATATTCCGAAACGGTGCATGGAATTTTAAAATGCTGCATGCAAGACAGACAATTCCGGAGAACGGTATCATTTGCGTGCGTTGCGCAGTCGTGTGCCCCATTTGAACAGCTCGAACCAGGTTACGCTTACAAATCCGGCCGCGATACACAACAGGGTCTGCTGCAGATCCATCGCTTCAAAAAGAAAAAATGCCGCCAGGGGTTTTATAAAGATCAGCAGGCCTGTGAGCAATACCGTAATACCAATGATCATGGGCAGCAGGCGATTGCGGTAACGCAGGGTATACAGTATCGAATAGTAGAAGGATCGGTTTATCAGCGTAAGAAAAATATTGGCCGTTACCAGCACCGTGAACACCATGGTACGTGTAAGTGCCTCACTGTAACCAAGAGCGGTCGCGTAGCGGTATACAGCCAGTATGGCAACCGTTATCAGCAATCCCTGTATAATACTCGTAAGCAGCTCCTTCAGGTTAAAGAACGTACGGGTAAAGGGCCTCGGGGGCAGCAGCATGGTATTTTTTTCCACCGGTTCGTTTTCATAGATGATGGAACAGGTGGGGCCCATGATCAGTTCCAGGAAAATAACGTGCAGCGGTGAAAATATATTCGGGTATATCCAGCCCAGGGCCAGGGGAATAAATACGGTAAGAATAATGGGTATATGGATGGATATGATATAGCGTATGGCTTTTTTCAGGTTGGTATAGATCTTGCGGCCCATAGCCACGGCCGTGGTCATTGCGGAAAGATCGTCGTTGAGCAGGATAAGGGAAGCCGCTTCCCGGGCAATTTCCGTTCCCTTTTTGCCCATGGCAATGCCGATATGAGCGGCTTTCAGGGCCGGCCCGTCGTTTACGCCGTCGCCCGTCATGGCCACGATCTCGCCGTTTGCCTTCAGGGCATTGATGATCCGTAGTTTGGCTTCGGGGAACATGCGCACAAATACTTCGGTATCCTGCACGGTACGGCGCAGGGTCTCTTCGTCCTGCGTCATAAGTTCTGCCCCGCTTATGGCCTTTTCGGCTCCTCGGAAGCCGATCTGCCGGGCAATGGAAAGCGTGGTTTCCATATTATCTCCGGTAATGATCTTAACCCGTATGCCTGCCTGGTAAAATTGTTGCAGTACTTCGGGCATATTGCTGCGCGGGGGATCGTAAAAAGCAAGCAGGCCCAGGAAGTGAAAACTAAATTCCTGCTGTGTAGCGGGAAAGCGGTCGCCCTCCCAGGCTGCCGTACCCACGCCCAGTACCCGGTACCCCGCACCGGCCAGTTCCTTCACGGCCGTTTCCACCCGAAGCCGGGCATCCGCAGTAAGTCCGGCTACCTGCAGCAGGGCCTCGGGCGCTCCTTTGGCCGCAATGATGCGCCGGCCCTGCCCGTCCCTGAAAATATGGGTCATCATGGGCGGTTTGCCTGAAAGCGGGTATTCGTGTTCCATGCTGAAAAGCGGTCGCTCGTCTGCTCCGCCCCATTGGGTATAGGCTTCGTGCAGGCTGATCTCCATCGGGTCGAAAGGTATGGGTTCGCTGGCCCACATGGCGGCGCGCAACAGGTCCTGTGCAGCAGTACCCGCATCGGGACCAGGTTGGGCAAGCCGGTCTTCGGCATGGACGTAAAGCCGGGCAAGGCTCATTTTATTTTCGGTGATGGTGCCCGTTTTATCGGTGCAGATCACGGTAGCGCTGCCCAGCGTTTCCACCGTTTTCATCTGTTTTACCACGATACCGGTCTTCATCAGCCGCCAGGCGCCCAGCGCCATAAAAGTGGTAAAGGCCACGGGAATTTCTTCGGGCAGTATGCTCATGGCCAGGGTAAGGGCCTGCAGCAGGCTTGCGGACAGATCGCCGGAGCGCAGGTAGTTGATGCCCCACACAAGTACGAATACCACGGCGCCGGCTATGGCCATTTTCTTTACGAAATTGCCGATCTTTATTTCCAGCGGTGTTCTCTCTTCCCGGATGGCGGCCAGGCTTCCGCCGATCTTTCCGAGCCGGGTAGCGTTACCAACGGCTTCGGCTTCGATAACGGCCAGACCGCTCAGTACCGAGCTGCCGCTGTATACAAAAGGTTCTTCGCTGCTACTGTCTTTATGTACCGGCAGTGATTCGCCCGTCAGCAGCGATTCGTTCAGCGAAAGATCGTTGGACTGTACGATACGTCCGTCCGCAGGTACCAGTCCGCCTTCTTCTACAATAAAACGGTCGCCTTTTACCAGGTCCTCACTGCGTATCTCCTGTGTACGTCCATCCCGTATCACGCGGCAGCGGGGCTGCGAAAAGTCCTTCAGTTTTTCCAGCGCATTACGGCTGCGGGTATCCTGGTAGAGCGAGATCGATGCCTGGAAAACAATGGCACAGAGCAGAAAGATACCGTCTGCGGTTTCGCCCCCGATAAAATAGATCACCGAGGCGGCCAGCAGTAAAATGAACATCGGTTCTTTTACCAGTCCCGGTAGAACGCGGACCAGCCCCCGTTCTTTTTTATACACCAGTGTATTGGCCCCGTTCTTCTTCCGGGACTCCCGCACCTGGACTTCGGTAAGGCCCTGTATACCGGTTGTATTTTCCTGCATGGGTTTGTAAATCAAGAGTGTTTTTCAAATATACGCAAAGAGCAAGGCTGAACCCGACCTGTTCTCCGCAGAACATCAGGCTGCAGGTATTTTTCTAAAACTGCAGAACAGGAAGTTCTGTGTGGTACCGAAAGGTGTTTCATGATCTTCGGTAATACAGCGTATCTTTTCAAAATCGGCTGTCAGTGCAGCCCGCAGGGTATCTGCATTGTATTGCCGTATATCGAGCCCGCTGCATTTCGTAGGTCCGTCTTCCGAAAAAGTGCCCATGATCATATAACCGCGTACGGCTTCACGGGCTATGTGACGGTATTTTTCAAGTTGTGCGGCTTCCGTCAGAAAATGAAAAGCGGCCCGGTCATGCCATACATCGTAAGATCCTTCGGGTTCAAAGTCGCACACATCGCTTACGATCCAGCGTACTTTGTCCGCATCTTTTCCCAGGCGCTGCTGCGCGCGCTGAATGGCCGCCTCCGAGATATCGAGCACGGTAATGTTCTCAAAACCCAGCTTCAGCAGGTGATCGGCCAGTTTACTGTCGCCCCCGCCCACGTCGATCACGGACGCATCCGGGCCGATATGCAGTTCTTCCATAAAACGGAGCGAGGTCTGTGGTATTTCCTGCGTCCAGCTTACCTGTTCCGGACCTTTGGTCTTGTATACGTTCTGCCAGTGATCGCGGCTTTGTTGTGTGTTCATACGTTTGTGTTCAACGGTTCTGTAAAAAATGAATGGCGGCCTCGTAGCCGTAAAGTCCCAGCCCGCTGATCACGGCCAGGGCCTGCTGCGAGATATAGGAAGTATGCCGGAAATTCTCACGGGCATAAATATTCGAAATGTGTACCTCCACCACCTGGGTACGGGCGGCGGCAATGGCGTCGGCCAGGGCTACGGAGGTATGTGTATAGGCCCCGGCGTTCAGGATCACGGGCAGCTGCTGCATACCGCAGTGTTGAAGCAGGTCTACCAGGTCGCCCTCGTGGTTGCTTTGTGCATAACGCAGTTCCAGGTCCGGGTAACGCAGCCGGATATCCTCCAGCCAGCTTTCAAAGGTCTGCGAACCGTATACCTCCGGCTCGCGCGTGCCCAGCAGGTTCAGGTTGGGGCCGTTGATGATCTGTATAATGCGTTTCATACCTTTTCAATAGCTATGGTTCATAAAAAGCCGGGCCGAAACTGGCTTTTATGCGAAAGTACTACTTTCTTTGTGAAGATATTCATGAACCACACAAGTTATTTAAACGGATTTAAAGCCTGGCTGATGCTGGAAAAATCGTTGCTGCCCAACAGTATCGACGCGTATCTGGCCGATCTGCAGAAATTTTTCAATTACCTGCAGAACTCGGGTTTTGCCGGCAGTATAGAACAGGTAGAACTGAAGCACCTGCAGGGTTTTACGGGTCTGCTGAACGAGATGGGACTGGCGGCCAGTTCACAGGCGCGCATCCTGAGCGGGGTCCGTTCCTTTTTTACCTACCTGATGATGGAAGACCTGCTGAGCAGTGATCCTTCCGAACTGCTGGAAATGCCCAAACTGGGCCGCAAACTGCCCGAAGTGCTGAGCCCCGAAGATATTGCGGCCATCCTGGCACAGATCGACCAGAGCAAGACCGAAGGCCAGCGCAATATTGCCCTGTTCGAACTCTGCTACGGCTGCGGTATGCGCGTATCCGAAGTGGTGAACCAGCGCATCAGCGACCTGCATTTTGCCGAAGGCTACATAAAAATTACCGGTAAAGGCGAAAAGGAACGCCTGGTACCCGTGGGCAGCAAGGCCATCAAACAGGTGGAAAGCTACCTG
This sequence comes from Bacteroidia bacterium, assembly GCA_016742095.1. Classification (GTDB taxonomy): domain Bacteria; phylum Bacteroidota; class Bacteroidia; order CAIKAF01; family CAIKAF01; genus JACVCJ01. Next base: position 86,974 of record JACVCJ010000014.1, on the reverse strand, counting down.
CATCATACCCGTGTACACCAGCCTGTTAGCAAAGGTTTTGAAGATGTGCTCTTCCTGAACAAGTTCGGCAGGAACCTGAGCCGCCAGTACATTTTTATGGAACTGAAACGCCTGGCCAGCGAAGCGCGTATCGTTAAAAAGATCAGTCCGCATACCCTGCGCCACAGCTTTGCCACACACCTGGTGGAAGGCGGGGCCGACCTGCGTGCCGTACAGGAAATGCTGGGGCATGCGTCCATTACCACCACGGAAATTTATACACACCTGGACCGCGAATTCCTGCGCGAAACCATTATGACCTTTCACCCCCGGAGTTAAATTCTCCGAAACTTTGTATTTTCGTTTTAAATACGTTTGCGAATGAAAAAATATACCACTGTTATCGCTTTATCCATCTTGGGAGGAATCAGCATGCATGCACAGATAAAATACCCTGCTACCGAAAAGAAACCACAGGACGAAAAATTCTTTGATACCACCATCACCGAAAATTACCGCTGGCTGGAGGACGAAAATTCCGAAATGACCAAACAGTGGGTTGAAATGCAGAACCGCGTTACGTTTCAGCAGCTGGAACAGATCTCCCTGCGCACCGACCTGAACAAGCGCCTGCGCCAGATCTGGAATTACGAAAAAATGTCGGCGCCCTTTACACGGCACGGTAAAATATTCTTTTACAAGAACGACGGACTGCAGAACCAGAGCGTACTGTACATTCAGAACGGCCTGGCCAGTATGCCCGAAGTGCTCCTCGACCCCAATACACAATCGAAGGACGGCACCACGGCCCTTACGATGTTCGAAGTGGACAAGGCCGGTAAATACGCCGTGATCGGCTGGTCGGACGCCGGCAGCGACTGGACACGCTTCCAGGTGATGGACCTCGACACCCGTAAAATGCTGAACGAAACCCTGTACCACATTAAATTTTCCGGAGCTTCCTGGTATAAGAACGGTTTTTTCTACAGCCGTTACGACGTAATGGAATCCGGCAAGGAACTTACGGCAAAGAACAACAACCAGAAAGTATATTACCATAAGCTGGGCACAAGCCAGGCGGAGGATTCACTGGTATACGAAGATCCGAAGAACGCTTCGGGCATGTTCGGCATTGGCGCCACCGAAGATGAAAAATACCTGGTACTGAGCACCAGCGAAAGTACCAGCGGCAACAAACTGTACTATAAAAAAGCGGACGATCCGAAGGCCAAATGGATCAAATTTTACGATACCTACGACCAGGATGCGCACGTACTCGACCATGCCAGCGGCAAGCTGTATATCTATACCAATGCCGCCGCGCCCAAAGGTAAAGTGATCGCCATCGATCCCGATAAACCGGAAAAACCACAAGAGATACTGCCGGCCGGAGAACACGTGCTCACCAGCGTACAGGTGATCAACGGGTACCTGGTGGCCCAGTACCTGGCCGACGTAAAATCTGCCATCAGTGTACATAACCTGAACGGCAAAAAACTGTACGACGTAAAACTGCCGGGAGCCGGTATGGCATCCGGGTTTAATGGAGAGAACGGTTACAACACCGCCTATTTCAGCTTTACATCCTTTATACAGCCGTCCATGGTATTCCAGATTGATCTTTCGAGCGGAGCCATGCAGGAATACTGGAAGCCACAGCTGCCCATCAGTACTGATGCCTACGAGACCCGCCAGGTTTTCTACACCAGCAAGGACGGTACCCGTATCCCCATGTTCATCACCTGCAAAAAGGGCATCAAGCTCGATGGCAACAACCCGGTATACCTGTACGGGTACGGCGGTTTCAACATCAGTGTAACGCCCGGCTTTACTCCGCATATCATTCCGTTCCTCGACAAAGGCGGTGTCTATGCCGTGGCCAATATCCGAGGGGGCGGTGAATATGGCAAGGAATGGCACCAGGCCGGAACCAAACTGAAAAAACAGAACGTGTTCGACGATTTTATCGCCGCTGCCGAATACCTGATCAGCGAAAAGTATACCAATAATAAACGTATAGCCATCTCGGGCCGCAGTAACGGCGGTCTGCTGGTGGGCGCCTGTATGACGCAGCGCCCCGATCTGTTCAAGGTGGCCCTGCCGGGCGTAGGCGTACTGGATATGCTGCATTACCACCAGTTCACCATCGGTTATGCCTGGGCTACGGATTACGGACGCAGCGATAATAAAGAAGAATTCAAGGCCCTCATAAAATATTCGCCGCTGCACAACGTAAAAAAAGCCGAATACCCGGCCACCATGGTGGTTACCGCCGATCATGACGACCGCGTAGTTCCGGCACACAGCTATAAATTTATTGCCGAACTACAGGCCAAACAACAGGGCAACAACCCGGTACTGATACGCATTGACGTAAACGCGGGACACGGAGCCGGTAAACCGACCACCAAACTCATTGACGAATGGGTGGACATCTGGGCCTTTACCATGTCGCACCTGGGCGTTAAATAATGCAGTTCCGATAAATACCCAATATTGTCAGGCGGCCTTATGGCCGCTTTTTTTTATGTTTACAGTAAAACGAATGCGCCATGAAATACCTTCTCTGTAGTTTTATACTGATGCTGACGACAGATATCTGTGCCCAGAAGACCTTCCGCGGGTACCCGGACCTCCGTAAGGACGGCGCCGTTATTTTTTACCTGAACGATGACAGCGCACGCATTGCCGCCCTCCGCAGCCGCAATTATGCCAAAGACGCCGATGCGCTGGAACAGAAGGCCATAACCACCAATAAACGCCTGGTGGCCGCATTCCGCGATACGTTCACCTTTTGCAGCGTGTACTTTATCTGGAGCAAGGACGTAGACAAATACCGGCTGCATAAACAGCCCGGCCTCTTCCTGGACGACAGCCTGCAATACGATCCTTCCATACGGGTGGCAGAAAAGAACATCATGTACGCCAATATCCGCAACGATTACGAAATGGGGAAACACGGCACGCCGCACAGCGTGGTGACCGTAGATATGATCGCCCTGCAGGACAGCAACCTGCAGTATTTTGCCTGGCCTTTTCCCTATGCCACACAGATATCCACCGAGGTACTGCTGCTGCCTACCCGGCCCGAGAAATACGTACACTCTTTCCAGAATACGCTGGAATACTGGTACTATTATCCCAGCAAGGCCATTATGCGCGCCCTGCGAAAAAAAGGACTCTGGGAGCCGAATTAATCGAGAAGCGGCGGTACGTCCTCATCCAGCGTGGGTTTCACCGCGTTGGAATAGACTTCCCATTTGGCCAGTATTTTCAGGAAACCGTCCGGTAAAGGCGCCTCAAACTGCATGCGTTCTCCCGTGGACGGGTGGGTAAAGCCCAGTTTCCAGGCGTGCAGGGCCTGGGCGGGAATAAGATCGAAACAGTTTTGTACGAACTGCTTGTATTTGGCGTGGTTCGGCCCTTTTATGATGCGGTTGCCATCGTAATAATCGTCGTTGAACAGCGTATGCCCGATGTGCTTCATATGCACCCGTATCTGGTGCGTGCGGCCCGTTTCCAGTTTACATTCCACCAGGGTTACATAACCGAAACGCTTGATAACGCTGTAATGCGTAACAGCGGGCTTCCCTTTTTCGCCGCCGGCGGGATATACAGCAAACAGTTTGCGGTAACGCTCATGCCGGTCGATATTGCCCACTACGGTACCGTGATCTTCGGCCACATTGCCCCATACCAGCGCCTGGTATACCTTATCCACCGTACGGTCGTAAAACTGTTTTACCAGGTTGTCGAGCGTGCGTTCGTTCTTGCCGATCACCAGCAGACCGCTCGTATTCTTATCGATGCGGTGCACCAGTCCCGGGCGCGGGTAATCCGGGGCGTCCGGCGACATATTTTTTACCGAAGGCAGGTTCTGTACATGGTACAGCAGGGCATTCACGAGGGTGCCGGTATAATTCCCGATCCCCGGATGCACCACCAGTCCGGCGGGTTTGTTCACCACCATCAGGTCATCGTCTTCGTATACAATTTCCAGGGGAATATTCTCGGGCTTAACCTCGGAGTACACGCGGGGTTTGCTGAATACGATGCGTACGTCGTCGAGCCCTTTTACCTTGTAATTCTGTTTTACTACCTTATCGTTCACCAGGATGCAGCCTGCTTCGGCCGCGGCCTGTATCTTACTGCGCGACACACCTTCCAGACGTATCTGCAGAAATTTATCGATGCGCAGCGGAGCCTGCCCCTTATCACATTTAATATGATGATGCTCGTATAAAAACTCTTCGTTTTCGTCTTCGCCCAGGGGTTCGGCCGCTGTTATGTTTTTATGGGTCACTGCGTTACAATAAACTTTTTCGTTTGTATAAATCCTTCTTCCTCGTTCACGGCACGCAGCAGGTACACGCCGGGCTGCAGTCCCTGTACCGAAATACTTTCGTATCCTGCCAGGTTATCGCTGCGCACCTGCCGTCCCTGCAGATCGTAGATCTCTACCTGCATCATTTTTTCGGGCGCCATGGAAGAGCGGAAGTACAGGCGGTCTGAAACCGGGTTCGGGTACAGCAGCAGCGAATGGGTGATTTCGGCCGGGGTTTCGTATACCGGGGTACCCAGGAATTCGCCCGGGCTAACCGGTCCGCCCACTACGGCACGGATCATCAGGGTACCGTCGTAACCCAGGTCCGGGTCTGAATAAGAGTTCCAGGAACCCGTGGTTTTATAGAAATGACGGTCGGTATTATCGCGGTTCTTGTCAAAACCGATATTGATCTTAAAGATGGTATTCTGTTTCCAGCCTACGTAAAATTTACCGGCCGGCACCGGCACAGGGCGGTTCAGGATATAGGTGGTGTACCCGTTGGGCCCCCACATGGCATACTGCGGCAGCACATAGGTCTGCGTGTACAGCGAATCTCCGGGTTTGCCGTTGTCGTCCTCATATACCACAATGGTAAAGTTGTTGCTGGTAACCGGGTTGGTCTGCGGATTAAAATGAAACTGTACCGCACGCAGGGTATCGGCAAAATTGGTTTCGAACATGGTGGTTACTTCGCCCTGTGATCCCAGGTATATGGACGATTCGGCCGTACTGTCGTCGTAGGCGTAATAATTGCTGAACACCTGTGTATAGATCGAAGTATCGTTCTCGGCATGAATATCCGTAAATGGCGTCCAGCCTGCGCCCTTAGGACAGTTGAAAGCCTGAATACGGTGCTGCACCTTAAAGACCTGCTTCGAGGTAAAAGGTACGCCGCCCGGCCATTGTACATCAAAGTCGTAACTGAAGAACGGTGTGGTATGGCGCACATTGGCATCGTACCCGTTGGTCGCATAGGGTTGTACGCAGGTGGTGTCGTACTGCCCCGGCAGGTTATCGAAAGGATATACCGAAAGTACATTGTTCCCCGGGCCAATGAAACTGTGTTCGTAATATACGCCTATATCGTTGGTCCAGAGGTTACTGATCTGGTTATTTTCCCATTTTTCGTTCACGTCGGGTTTGGTGAACTGCTGGAAAGGCATACGCGTATATACGTCCAGGATCGTAGGCGGGGGCGAGACCAGCGCAATATCGCGGAACATGGTATCGGCATGCGTACGGTTGGCATTCATGTACACGTAGTCTACCATCCAGTGGTCCTTATTGGCCGAGAGGCCGGCGTAGTTTTTAAAGCGGAACTGGAAACCCTTTTTAAAGTATTTGGCCTGGGTCAGTTTGATCATTACCTTTTTGAAAGGATGCAGTTCGTCTCCGGGTACACTCCACACGTAGTCCCACAGCGGCTGTCCCGGCGCCCGGAATTCCAGCACCAGGCTGTCCTGCGGACCGGGGAAAAAGCCCAGGCCCTGCGGCTGGTAGGCAAAGCTCAGGTACAGGGAGTCTCCGGCAGAAAAAGCCGACAGGTCGATGGGTTTACTGGTCAGGTAATCGGCAACCCCGTAACTGTTGGGTTCCTGGAAATTATACGGCGCCCCGTACTCGTCGATGCCATCGAAAGTAGCCACCCCGATGGTAGGCGGGTTGACGGGCATGTGTATATTGCGGTACACATAGAAATCGGCCCACAGACTGCGGTCCCAGGCCGGTACCGGGTGTATGAAGTACTCCTTGTCCTTTTTGTAGAAACGGCCGTCGTAATCGCCTGTGGCCACCGTAACCACACCGTTCACCAGCACCAGTTTGGGCTGGTAGGCCCAGGCCTCGATGCTGTCGATACGCATAAAGGGGTTCAGGATGGTATCGTATACCCAGATCTTTACCTTTTGGGTAGAGAGCACAGAGTCGATACCGCCGCCGCCATTCACCGAATAGCTGTAAGGCTGTGAATTGACCCAGTAAATGCTGTCCGGGTAAGGCGTAACATCGTCTACCTCGTAAAAATTCTGGAAGCGGGACGTGATGCCCGTGTACATATAGGGACGAAAATCCTTGAACTTATTGGTGCTGAAATCGTCGAAGAAGGGCAGTGACAGGGTATCCAGCTCAAAATAGTTCTGTGAACCCGGCTGGAAAAGCACTTTGGGCCCGGGCGTAGCTTTGGCCGGACTCAGCAGGGGGTTCGAGCTGAGGGGCTCCTCAAATATCTGGGCCTGCAGGCTGCCGGAAAGAAGCAGACCGCAGAAAAGTGCGGCCAGAAAACCGATGCCTGTTTTAGTACTCACTGCTTTCATGAACGGTAGTTGTGTCATCATCGCTTGTATAACGTCCAACCCGGATATCTATTGTAGTACCCTTCGGTACTTTTGTGCGGGGTGGTATCAGCTGTCCTTTATGTGCAAGCCCCAGTACACCGCCGAATTGCGGCACCTGGATCACTTTACCTACTTTAAAACCGCGGGCTTCGAGCTGGGCACGGGCCTCCCGCTCGCTCAGGTCCTTCATGTCAGGCACTTCCACCTCGGGCGGATCATTGCTCGAAATAACCAGGTATACCTTACGGCCCGATTTTACCTCACTGTTGAACTTAGGGTTCTGATCCAGCACGGTAAACTCCTTTTTATCAGCCATGTACATCGTATCCGTTACCACGGCTTCCAGGCCTTCGGCATCCAGTTTGCCGCTGGCCTCTTCGATCTGCATATCGGTAACGTCGGGTACAAGTATTTTGTTACTGTGGCGGGTATACAGTTTCAGTCCCATAAAAAGCAGTACAGAAACGGCTGCCATCGCCACAAATGCAATAAGGAATGTCTTCAGGTTCTCTTTCTTAAACACAGTTGTCTTTCAGTTATTCGCACAAACCTAATAAAAAAAACGAAGTTCTTTATCCGGGGCTCCCCGACCAGGGACTTAACCTATTGATTACAAGACAAAAAACTCCTTTTACAACATGTTAACAATGAAATGCCGATAAAATGCCTCCGGCCCCTTGCAGGACTGCCTTTCTGCCCTGTACATTTGAGTAAGAAATACCGAAGTGAACATGAAAAAGAAAATTGCGGTCATAGCCGGCGGAAATTCAGGCGAATACGAAGTAAGCATGGACAGTGCGGCCATGGTGCTCCAAAGCCTCGACAAGGATAAGTACGAGCCTTACCTGGTGGTTGTGCGCGGGCTGGACTGGTACGTGGAGGACGAAGGTACACGGCGCCCGGTGAACCGGTCTTTCTTTACGTTTGAACGGAACGGAGAAACGGTGTCGTTCGATGTGGTGTACAATATTATTCACGGTACCCCCGGCGAAGACGGCATTTTACAGGGCTACTTTGCCCTGCTGAACCTGCCCCTGGTAGGTCCGGGACTGCTCAACTGCGCACTTACGATGAACAAAATGGTGTCCAAACACCTGGCGGCGGCCCAGGGCGTACCGGTGGCCCGTGCAGTGACAATAGAAAGGAACGAAGCCGTTGATTATGAAAAAATTACCGAGTGGACAGGCTATCCCTGCTTCCTGAAGCCCAACAGCGGCGGCAGTTCGGTGGCTACCTACAAGATACGGGAGAAAAGCGAATTCCCGGCGGCGCTGAAGCATGTTTTTGAGCACGACAACACGGCTATTTTCGAAGAATTTATACAGGGGACCGAGGTGGCATGCGGAATTTTTCGCCGGGGTGCAGATTTGATTTGCCTGCCTGTGACGGAAATTGTACCTTTCAACGATTTTTTCGATTACGAGGCCAAATATAAGGGGCAAAGCAGTGAGATTACACCGGCCCGCCTGCCGCAGGAAGTGACACTGAAACTGAATGAGTATACGCGGGTTTTGTATTCGGCGCTGCATTGCAACGGGATGGTCCGTATCGATTTTATCGTGAAAGATTCGGTGCCTTATTTCCTGGAAGCAAATACTATTCCCGGGTTCACAAGGGAAAGTCTTCTTCCGCAGCAGATCAGGGCAGCGGGCCTTTCAGAAAAGGAGGTGCTCACATACCTGATCGAAGAAACCCTGAATAAATGAAAGCAGAAGAAAATTTCCGTTTTATCGCCTTTGTTGCCCGGTTTGCCGCCCAGCTTGCCTGCCAGGAAATAATGCAGGTTTACCACCTGGAGTTTTCCGTACGCAAAAAAGATGATGCCAGCCCTATTACCGATGCCGATACCGCTTCCGACGCGGTTATACGCATGGTACTCGAAACCACGTCCATACCCGTGATCAGCGAAGAACAGATGTACATGCCGGCCACGCCGCCCGTATTGTTCTGGTGTGTGGACCCCCTGGACGGCACACGCGAATTTGTGAAGCGCAACGGCCAGTTTGCCGTGAATATAGCCCTGGTCCGCAAAGGGGTGCCCGTATTCGGACTGGTTGCCTCCCCCGTAAAGAACTGCTGCTGGTATACCGAGAACGGACAGGTATGGAAATATCATTTCGAAACGGAAAAGATAACGCCCTGTTCTCCCGAAAGTACCCGCCACGAACTGGTAATGCTGAGTGGTACGCTCGATTCCAAAGGCAATGCCATGCAGAACCGCTGGCTTAAAAATGCAGAGAAGATCGCCCCGCTGCAGGTAGAAAAAATGGGCAGTGCGCTTAAATTCGGCGCTATTTCCGAAGGCAAGGCCGATCTGTACATCCGTTTCGGGAATACCCATATCTGGGATACGGCCGCGGGCCATGCACTGCTGCTCTGTTCAGGCGGAGATTTGTACTCCCTCGAGACCCGCAAGCCCCTTACCTATTCTGCCGAAAATACCTTAAACCCGCACTTCGGAGCCTTCGGGGCCGGTGGTAAAGAGTTTTTTCTGAACGCGCTGAAGAAAAAGCTGCTTTAAGCCAAATACAAGCGCAAAATAAAGGCCGCTGCATAAGGCAATGCAGGCCGAAAGCGTATTATCGAGCGCATAGGCCGCCGCGTATCCGCCCAGCACCGAGGCCACGGCAAAAAGTGCCGCGTACAGCAGCAGGAGCGAAAGACGGCCCGTAAGCATGCGCGCCGTAACGGCCGGCACCACCAGCAAGGCCACCACCAGTATGGCCCCTACACTCTCGAAAGAAAATACCGTGGTAAGCGATACCAGCGTCATGAACAGGTAATGCAGCAGCAACCCGCGCAGGCCGCGCATACGCGCAAAGGAAGGGTCGAAGGAATATACCTTGAGCGCGGGATAGAACAGCCATATAAATGCAAACACCAGGCCCGTAACCGGCACTAACTGCAAGGTTTGCAGCGGGATACGGAAGCCGGCGAATTCTACTTTGTTCAGCGGGACATACACCAGTTCGCCAAAGAGCACGCAGTCCTGGTCCAGGTCGGTCTGGCCTGCAAAAGCCGAAATAAGAATAATGCCCACGGCAAACAGCCAGGTATAGGTAACCCCGATGGAAGAATCGGTCTGTACGCCGGCCTTTTTTTCGAGCCATTCTACCAGGAAGGCGGTGAACACGCCTGAAACTGAGGCTCCGAACATCATAAAAAAGGGCGAACGGCTGCCCGAAAGCAGGTAGGCCAGGGCAATACCCGGCAGCACCGCATGCGAAATGGCATCGGCCAGCATGGTTTTACGCTGTAAGATCAGGAAACTGCCCAGCGAGCTGCAGGACACAGCCACCAGTATACCGGTACATATCATCCAGAATGCGTTCATAAGCCGGGAATAGGTTTTTGGTGCGGATCGGTCTCCGGGTTATCGAGCAGCTGCAACAGGTCTTTTTCGATCTTTTCGGAGATAAAGTGTTCAAAATGTTCGGCATCGGCATGTACCCATTCTTCGGGGATGCGTGCGTACTTAAGGATATAGAGTTCCCAGAGGCGGTGCAGGCGTACCACGCGGGCGGCCAGGGAACGGCCTTTTTCTGTAAAAAAATACCCGTTGCTGCCTTTTACAACCAGGTTACGGGCCAGGGCCTGCCGCCAGCCTTTTTTCCACTCTTCGCCGGAAATGCCGTATTTACCGGAAACAGCCCGGGGCATAAAATAAGTGGGATCGGCCTCACTTTCGAGGTATTTGTAAATGTTCTTGAGTACGTTCTCTAAAGCCAGGGTGCGGCGGTGCGACCAGGCCTGCCACCATTTGCGCACGCGCCCTTTGGGCGAAAAAAGGAACGACGTAAAAGCGATCAGCGTAAGTACCACCACGATCCAGGGACCGGTAGGCATATCGGCGGCCAGGTAGGAAACGGCGGCCCCGGCAAGTCCGGCCGTGGCGCCAAAAACGGCGGAAAGCAGGAACATCTTTTTCAGAGAATCCGTCCAGAAGCGGGCCGCAGCAGCCGGTGTGATCATCAGTGCGGCCGACATGACCACGCCCGTGGTTTGCAGACTGATGGAAATATTCCACACCAGCACACCTGAAAGCAGTACGGAAAGAAAACGCACCGGTAAACCGGCCGAAGCCGCAAAAGAAGGGGAAAAGGCAAATACGAGGACCGGTTTGTAGAACAGGACTACGCTCAACAATACCACCAGGGCTGCCGAGCCCAGCCAGAGCAGATCTTCGAGGGAGAGCGCCGCCGCCTTACCGAACAGGAAATCCTGTATACCGGCCTGGGCCAGGGCGCCGCTGGTCTGCAAAAAGTGCATCAGGAAGATACCGGCGGCAAAAAATACCGACATGGTAAAGGCCAGGGCCGCATCTTCCTTCAGGCGGGCTTTTGTCGTGAGCCATTCAGACACACGCATGCTGAGTCCGCCCGTAAACAGCGCTCCCAGTAACAACACGAACGGATTTCGTATACCCGTGGCCATATAGGCCAGTATAATGCCGGGCAATACGCTGTGGGCCACCACATCGCCGCTGAGCGCCTTTTTGCGCAGGTAGGCGAACACGCCCGTAACGGCCGATACCGAACTGAGCAGTACCGCGCCGAGCGCTACGATGAGTGTATTATAGTCTTCGGCAAATATCATTTTTGTACCGGGTTCTTGTGCGATTGCTGAATAACGCTTTCCAGGATGGGCAGTTTACCGCCGAAGGTCTCGGAAAGATTGTCGTGCCGGAAGGTTTCGGCCACGGGCCCGCAGGCCACCAGGCGCCCGTTGATCATAATTACCCCGTCGAAATATTCGTTTACGGTGGTAAGGTCGTGGTGCACCGTAAGGGTGGTCTTGCCCTCTTTTTTCAGCCGGTGCAGTATCTCCACGATGATCTTTTCGGTTTGCAGATCAACCCCGGCAAAAGGTTCGTCCATAATGTACAGGTCGGCATCGGCAGCCAGGGCACGGGCAATGAACACGCGCTGCTGCTGTCCGCCGCTCAGTTTGGATATCTGCCGCGAGGCCAGGTCTACCATACCCAGGGAGGCCAGGGCTTCCATGGCACGTTCGCGGTCGCTGCGGTGTATGCGGGCCAGCAGTCCGCGGGAGGCATAGCGTCCCATCAGCACCACATCGAGCACATTCACCGGAAAATCCCAGTCCACCAGCTGCCGCTGCGGTACGTACGACACGCGGCTGCGCACCTCGTCCAGCGGATGCCCGAAGAAACGTACGGCGCCCAGCGCGGGTTTCACTTCGCCCAGCAGGGCCTTCAGCAGGGTGGTCTTACCCGCCCCGTTGGGCCCGATAATGGCATAGTTTACGCCGGCCGGCACCTGGAAGTGAATATTCCACAGTACCGGTTTATCCTGGTAGCTCACATGGAGCTGTTGTACTTCGATCGCGTTCATTTCAGACTCTGGTTCAGGGTTTTAACATTACTGTATAACATGCCGATATAGGTGCCTTCGTAACTGCCTTCCGGGCCGGGGGAATCGGCATACAGACTGCCCCCCTGCCCGATCCGGTGACCCCGGGCGGCGGCACCGGCACGCAACGCTCTCAGGGATTTATCGCTCAGGTTGCTTTCCACGAACACCGCCGGGATATGGCGGGCACAGACAAAGTCGACCAGTTCGTTCATATCTTTCAGGCCGGGTTCAGCCACGGTGGAAATACCCTGCAGACCACGTACCTCCCAGCCGTAGGCACGTCCGAAATAGCGGAAGGCATCGTGGTTGGTCACGATCACACGGCGGTCCTGCGGCACGGCATCCAGCAGGGAACGCAGCACGCGGTCGGTACTGTCGAGCCGCTGAAAATAACGCGCCATGCCCCGGTACACGGCCTGTGAATCGGCCAGGGCCTGTTTGCGGCAGATGTTCTGCGTTACGTAACGCAGTCCGTTCTTCCACAATTGCATATCGAACCAGAAATGCGGATCATAGGTTCCCGGGTTCTCTTCTGCCTGCAGAAAGTGTTTCCTGTCCGTTCCGTCACTCATGGCCAGCACGGGTTTTTCGCGGCCGTAGCTTTCCAGCACTTCGGCCATTTTACCTTCGAGGTGCAGACCGTTGTACACCACCACATCCGCATCCGAGAGTACGTCCAGGTCGCGGATACCGGCTTTGTAGGAATGCGGGTCCACCCCGTTACGCATCAGGGCACGCACATCGGCATGGGTACCGAAAATTTCAGAAAGGGGTTCGGCGATCACCGAAGTGGTACAAACCACCTGTAAACGCTCGTGTACACGTTTCTCAGGCCTGCATGCCAGGCATGTCAGAAGCAGTAAAAAAGTTAAAACGCGCCCGCACTTCATACCACAAAGGTATAGTTTTTAGGCAAACCAAAAATATTTTTAGATATAACTAAAACTAATAAGGTCCCCTGCCTTTTACACGCAGCTCTTCGCCGTTGTTGTAGGTAATGGTCTTCAGTTCCTTGCCGTCTTTGGAATAGAAGGTCCAGCTACCGTGCTTGAGGCCCATTTTGTAGCTGCCTTTCACCTGGGGCACCTTATTGGGATAATAGCGTATGAACTCCCCGTCGTATACATTGTTCTTCATATTGAAGACCCCTGCGGTGGGCCCGTGCCCGAAAAAGCTCTCCCAGCGGCCGTATTTGGCGCCGTTGCGGTATTCGCCCAGTTCCTGTATGGAGCCGCTTTCGTAAAAAGTGGTATAGGAACCGTCCATAACGCCGTTCTTGTAGGTGATGATGTCGCGGGGCTTGCCGTTATCGTACCAGTGTTTCCACACGCCGTTCTGCAGTCCGTTGGCATAGGACGCCACATAACGCAGTTTGCCGGTCTCAAAGAATCCGCGCCATTCGCCCTGCATCAGTCCGTTGGAAAAATGACCTTCGTCTTCGATCTGCCCCGTAGGGTAATACGATACAAAGTATCCGTCTTCACGGCCGGATACAAAATTCCCCTTGTGTTCCGTCTGTCCGTTCTCGTACCAGTATTCCCAGGGACCGTGTTTCAGGTCCGCAAGGAAATTTCCCTTTTTCCAGAGCGTGCCGGTGCTGTCCCAGTAGGTCCACTCCCCGTCCTTCAGATCGTCTTTGTAATTGCCTTCGAACTGTTTTATTTTGCCGGGATAGTACTGCGTCCAGAGACCGTTACGTTTATCGTTCTCAAAATGGCCGCTCATGTCCGGCTCCCCGGAGGGGAAGAACCACTGCCAGAAGCCGTTCCTCAGCGAATCGCGGTATTCGTAGATACCTTCGGGCGTACCGTCCTGGTAAAAGGTCTTCCAGGTGCCGTCCGGCTTATCGTTCCTGTAGGCGGCGATCTCCAGCACCTTTCCGTTGGGGTGGTAACTGGTCCAGTTGCCTTCTTTTTTACCTTCGCGGCGTTTGCCTTTCAGCTTCAGGGCCCCGTCTTCATACCAGACCCAGGTACTGTCGTTGTTGTTATTTACGATACTGCGTTTTTTACCGGATTCGTACCAGTATTCCCAGCTGCCGGCAGGTTTGCCATTGTCGTATTTCTCGATGCTGTGCAGCGCTCCGGTCTCGTAGTATTTCTTCCAGGTGCCGGTGCGCAGGCCTTTGTTGAATTCGATCTGCATTTCGGGCGTGCCGTCTTTGTAAAAAGTTTCCCATTTGCCGTCTTTTTCATTATTTACAAAACTTCCGCGCTCGGCCACGTTCTGTTCCGGGGTGTAGGTGATCCAGAGCCCCTGTTTCTGTCCGTTGAGCTCGTTACCGGTGCTCTGCGGAGTGCCATCGGGCCAGAAGGTCTGTTTTTCGCCGCTGCCGGTATTGTGTATGCTGCGGGGTTTGCCACCTTCGGGCCACCAGCTTTTCCAGGTGCCGGTGGGTGTTCCGGTACGGGTATAATGCCGTTCTTCCAGCAGTTTACCGTCTTCGCCGTACTCGTAGTAATCGTCGATGGGTTTGCCGCTTTCATCATTCTCATACACCTTATGCTTTTTGCCGTTTTCGTGGAAGGTCTGCCACTTGCCGGTCTCCACACCATCGGTATAATTGCCGGTCGCTTTTTTGCGGCTGTTGGGGTAAAATTCGCTGAACTTGCCGTTCTTATTACCTTCGGCATCCATTTCGCCTTCGCTGCGCAGGGCGCCGTTGGCATGGTAATAGGTATAATAGCCGGTGCTGTAATTCTCGTAGGTAAGAATGCTGCCGTCCTGGTAGTAAGACACCCATTCCCCCGTTTTTTTATTGTCTTTGAAGGTTCCGGTGTTCATGGGCATGCCGGTTTCGTACCACATTTTCCAGCTGCCCTGTTTAAGACCGTTCTTAAGGCTGTACTGGCTCTGTTTGGCGCCGTTCTTGTGGTAAGAGATCACGGTACCGTTCAGTACGCCGGCCTTGTAGCTTTTTTTCTCACGGATGTTTCCGTTATCGTAATACTCGGTCCAGCGGCCTTCGGGTTTACCGTTTTTGAGCTTACCGATGGTCTCTATCGTGTTTTTTTCACTGTAGATCTTCACCAGGCCCTTGCTGTGGTCGATCTCGCTTTTCAGGATGCCGTTTTTGTAATATTCTTTCCAGAGGCCCGTTTTTTTGCCGGCCTCATAATTGCCGGCCTCGCGCAGGGGGCCTTCTTCGTAGAACTCGCGCCAGAAACCCGTGCGTTCGTTGGCCGTAAGCGGTCCTTCGGCACGGAGGCGGCCCGAGTCGTAAAACTGCTGCACGTTCTGGGCAGATACAGAGAGGCTGATGATGGTAAAAAGGAACAGGATAAGGCGTTTCATACTATTGCGGAAAAAAAGTTCAAATTTTCTGTGCATACACATAAGCTTGTACGGGCAAAATCGTTAAAATTGTATAGCGACCCTGTTAAAAATTGCGAATTTATGGAAATTGCGAAAGGAAACATCATATCGGCCACACCTTTTTTGGATGATCCCTACTTCAGGCAGGCCGTGGTACTGCTTACCGAACACAACGATAAAGGTTCCTTCGGGTTTATCATCAACCGCGAAACCGACCTGAAACTGCACGAGCTGATCAAGGACGTGCTGTTTGAAGCCAGTATCTATTACGGCGGACCGGTAGGCAATGAAAACCTGTTCTATGTACACAGCCTGGGCGATCTGCTGCCCAACAGCGTGGAAATACTGCCCGGACTTTACTGGGGCGGCGAATTTGATGTACTGAAGGAACTGCTCAACAATAAGGAAGCCCAACCCGATAAGGTGAAGTTCTTTGCCGGCTATTCGGGCTGGGACCCCGATCAGCTGTCTGCCGAATTTGCCAATAAATCCTGGGTGGCCGGTACCACCAGCGCCAACGAGGTACTGCATACCGAAGGCTACGAACAGCACTGGAAAAAAATGCTGCGCAAAGACAAGGAATACGCCATCTGGAGCAATTTTACGGATATGCCTCATTTAAATTAGTGAAGAGTCCGGAGGAATGAGTAAAGAGAAATGAGCTGCCAGCTATAAGCTTTCAGCGATAAGCTCTGCGACTTCCCTGGCGCTGTGTGCGCCCAACGCTACGCCCATACCGCCCATGCGTCCGGCGAAATAGAGATTTTCTTCCAGTTTTTTTACGATCGGTCTCTTGGTCTCTCCCACAGCCATGATGCCCGCCCAGCGCGTTTCGATGCGCACGTCGCGGCCCGGCAGTATCATGCTGCCCAGCAGGCCTTCCAGGTAATCCTGTATCTTTTCGTTCAGTACATGCCCTGCGTCCGTCTCTCCTTCCCTGTCCAGGAAACGGCCACCACCCAGCAGGATACGCCCGTCGATCTCCCGGAAATAATTATACCCGAAATGATGATGAAAAGTGCCTTTCAGTTTTAGTCCGGGTATGGGTTCGGTAACCAGTACCTGTCCGCGTGCGGGAGCCAGGTCACTCAGTCCGGGCAGGTGGCGCAGGTACCCGTTGGTACAGAACAGCAGGCGGCGGGTCTGCACTTTATGAGCATTACCGAAACGCAGTGTAAAACCGGTACCGGTGGTTTCGTACTGATCGAGTTCAAAATTCGTATATACCTCAACACCAACAGATACGGCCTTCTGCCACAACGTGCGTATAAGCATGGCTGAATTCACCGCTCCTTCGTATGGATTGCCGATCAGCCCCAGGCAGGCATTCAGCTCCATTTCTGCTGCCCTGGCGCTGCTGTCGGCAAAAGTATTACGCAATCCGCAGAAGTCTTCGATATCGCGGTTCCATCCGGGCAGGGCCTCTTTTACCTTTTCGAGGGTCTCTTTTTCGTCCCGGGCAAAGAATTCAAACCCGCCGCAGGCTTCATACCCGATGGCTGCATCCCCGCACCAGTCGCGCAGCATACGCAGGCCGTCGTAACGACTTTTCAGCAGCTTCAGCACCGCCTCCCGGCCGTTCAATTCGGCGTCCTCCATCAGTTCGGTCATGGAGCCGAAACAGGCAAAACCGGCATTCCGCAGTGTAGCGCCATCGGGAAGTATGCCCTTTTCGAAAACGGCCACACGCAGCGCGGGATGCTTTTTTTTGAGGAAAGATGCGGCCAGCAGTCCGTTGATGCCCGCGCCGATCACCGTAACATCGAAGGGAGCCGCGAAATAATTCTTTTGCCAGTAAGAAAACATAGCGTAAAAGTAGCGGTAAATAGCGACAAAAAGAAAAGGCCTCCCGTTTGTAGCGGAATGGCCTTTTTCTCTATACGTAAGTTATATACTAAATTTTATTTTTCACATCGCGCATCAGGCGGATCAGCAGCGGCGAAATGATCACCAGCAGGATACCCGCCGCGATGGATATATAGGCAATACTGCGGTAACCGTCGGTGTACTGCATCAGTTTGTCCATATTGGTAGGATCTTTGATGGAATCGTCCACTTTGGAAAGTGCCGAACCGATGAGACCGGCGCCGTATTGTCCGTACGCGCTGGCCAGGAACCAGGTGCCCATCATTACCCCGTGCAGGCGCGAAGGCGTAAGCGTGGTAACCATAGAAAGCCCGATGGGTGAAAGACACAGCTCCCCGATGGTGATCACCAGGTATGCGCCCAGGAAGGTCCACAGCGGTGTAAGTCCGGTATCGGTAGCCATAAAGCGGCTCAGGTAAAACACCAGGAAGCCCAGGCCGAGGAATACGAAACCAAAGCCGAACTTGACCACGGTATTGGGTTCTGACCTCCGTTTGTTGAGCGCCACCCAGAGCATACCTATAAAAGGTGCCAGCAGTACTACCCACAGCCCGTTGATGGAGTTGTTCACCTGGGTCATATTGAGGCCGTGACTTACCACGTTCCCTTTGGCAAAGTAGTTGAGCGAACCGCCGCCCTGTTCAAAGAAGGACCAGAACAGTACGGAGAACAGGATCAGTACGATGGCCACGGCCATTTTTCCGAATTCTTCCTTCGTTACCGAGAACAGGGTAATTACCAGGTACACCAGGATCAGCAGGGCAATGGACAGCATAAATACATCGCTGAACTGCACCAGGTAAGGTTCCTGTGTGCCGTCCTCCTTTACGATATGCCCGAAAAGCCAGGTAAAGTCGATATCGAAGGGGAAATACACCATTACAAAAAAGAAGGGGATCAGCAGCAGGGACACTACGTATACCAGCCACTGGCGGTTGCTCGGCTTCATGCTTCCGTCACGCTGTAGTTTCAGCGGCGGCAGACCGATCGGGCCCAGCTTTTTCTGCGTAAAGATGAACAGTCCCAGGCCAAAGAGCATACACACGCCTGAAAGCGCGAAACCCAGCGACCAGCTTACCGAAGTACCTATATACGCAATGGTGAGTCCGCTGAGTACCGCCCCGATATTGATACCGGAATAGAACAGCGAAAAACCGGCATTTCGCCGCGGATCGTCCTTTTTATATAGGCCACCCACCATAGTGGAAATATTGGGCTTAAAGAAACCGTTCCCCACAATAAGTATACTAATACCCAGGTAAAAGGCAAATGCGCCCGGTACGGCCATGATAAAGGTACCGATGGCCATCAGTACACCGCCCCAGAACACCGAACGGCGGAAACCGAAGATTCGGTCGGCAAACATACCGCCCACAAAGGCCATGGCATAAATAAAGGCCTGTATCAGTCCGTACTGTTTGTTGGAAGTCCCCTCTGCATCGCTCTGCGCCTTAATTTCAGACGTTTCGATGTAATACAGCGGATGGTCTTCATTCAGTTCTTCTTTCTGCTCCTTCAGGAACTCCGTCTTTACTTTTTCCAGTTCGGCCGGAGCTACGGGTTTGTAATCCGCCGTAAGGATCAGGTGCGAGATATACAGGGCCAGCAGGGCGCGCATACCGTAAAAGGTAAAACGCTCCCACATTTCTACCAGGAAAAGGTACCACAGCTGTTTGGGGTACTTTCCCTTAAAGTCCTGTATCTGTTCTAAGGTGATCTCGTTCTGCATCTGCAATCGATGTTAACGTACGTTTTTCTCTTTCATTACGCGGTTGAGCCATGGCAGCATGATGAACAGCATGATGGCCGCACCCAGTACCAGACCGAAGTTCAGGTAGAAATAGTTCTGTTTCTGTTCGATGTCTTCCCACAGACCGCCCAGCATACCGGCCAGTTTGTTACCTACGGAAATGGCCAGGAAGAAACCGCCCATGAGCAGGGCCGTGATACGCGGCGGACTCAGTTTGGAGACCAGCGACAGTCCCATCGGCGACAGGCAGAGCTCACCCAGGGTAATTACCCCATAGGAAGCGATCAGCCACCAGCTGCCGGCTTTGTTGCTAAGGTCATTGGTAGCGTATACCGCACCTACCATCACCAGGGCCGAAAGGGCCGTGATCAGCAGACCCAGTGCGATCTTCGTGGGCGTGCTCGGTTCCATTTTTCTTCTTCTGAAAAAGCTCCATACACCCACCAGTACCGGCGTCAGGAACACCACCCAGAAGGGATTGATGGACTGGTACAGTTCCGTGGAGAACAGTTTCAGGTTCTGGCCTTCGGCAGGGATCTTCGATTTGTCCAGGTTGCTAAAATATTTACGGGAAGAAGTAAGCAGGGCGATTCTCTTCGACAGTGCTTTTTTAGCTTCGATGTGGTCGGGCGTATCCGCCACGATGGCCTCTTCTTCGGCACGCAGGGCACCGATGGTCTTGGCGAACTCCTCGTCGTTCTGCTGTACGATCGGGTTGTTTTCCACGATCTGCACCATGTCTACCGCCGAGAAAGCCTTATCTACCGCAGCCGGCATTTCGCGGTCGGTATAATCTTCGGCCCATACGGTAAGGGCATCACCGTTCTGGTGGAAGATGGCAAAGAACAGGATCACGCAGGTAAATACGGCCAGCAGGGCCCCGATCGATCTTTTTTCCAGGTCTTTCGATTTAAGCCACAGGTATACAAAGAAACCGGCAACGGGCAGACAGCCGAAGATAAAGGCGTCGTTGGTGTCCGTACCCAGGATGTTCCCGTTCGGGTTTGTTTCGCTGGTGATACCATTGATAAAGTACCCGAGGGTACCGAAAATAAGCATGGGGAAAACGGTAAAACCGAGAATTTTTACGGTGGACATATCGCCCGGCTGCAGGGGCTTGATCTGGTCTACGTGTTTAATGTGTTTAGTACCCACAAGGAAGATCACCACGCCGATGAGCATACCCACGCCGGCAGCGGCAAAGGCATAGCCCCAGCCGTAGTTGATGCGCATGTAAGCGGCCACGAAGTTACAGATGAAGGCACCGATATTGATACCCATATAAAAGATGTTGTACCCGGCGTCTTTCTTGTCTTTCAGCTCGTCGTTGCTGTACAGGTTACCCACCAGGGTAGAGATGTTCGGTTTAAAGAAACCGTTACCCAGGATAATGAACAGCAGCGCCAGGTAAAAAGTAGTGGTGCTGTGGATGGATAAGAGGAAATACCCGGCCGACATCATAAGTCCGCCGATCACAATGGAACGGCGGTAACCCAGTACGCGGTCGGCCAGCAGTCCGCCGATGAACGGCGTAAGGTATACCAGCCCGAGGTAAGTACCGTAAATATCCGATTTTTTAGTAGCGTCGAAGCCCATACCGCCGTTGTTCCAGCCGTCGAGCATATAAAGAGAAAAGATACCCAGCATAAGGTAGTATCCGAAACGTTCCCACATCTCGGTCCCGAACAGAAACCAGAGTCCTTTGGGGTGTCCTTTACTTTTTACTTCTTCCATAAGTACAAACAAAATTTAGTTCAGGGGGTAAAACTACTCTGATTTTTCTTTTTACAAAAACGACACACATTTTTTTGTTCCGTTTCCGAAATTTTACGAAATGGTTATATTTGCGCCAAAACTAAGCGCTTTTGGTACAGTTACACGATCTGACATTTGAACCGTATATACATGATACAGACATCCGGGAGAAAGTAAGCGGACTGGCTGCCCGTATCAATGCCGATTACGGAAATACCGAACTGCATATCGTATCTGCGCTTACAGGTTCCTTTATGTTCACTTCCGACCTGGTACGTCACCTGCACATGCCCTGCTACCTGCACTTTATCAAGGTAAGCTCGTATCACGGCAGCACACAATCTACCGGCTCCATTACCCTGGATGCCGAACTGAAGGCCGATCTGGCAGGCAAGCACGTACTGATCTCGGAAGATATTATCGACACCGGCCTCACGGCAGGTTTTCTGCACGAATACCTCATGAAAAAGCAGGCAGCAAGCGTTAAAATAGCTGCACTTCTGTTCAAACCCAACGCCTATAAGGGCTCTTTGCCCGTAGATTACCCCGGCTTCAGCATTCCAAACGACTTTGTGGTGGGCTATGGGCTCGACTACAAGGAATTGGGCAGAAACCTTAAAGACATCTATAAATTAAAAGACTCCTGAACACCATGCTAAATGTGATCCTATTCGGCCCTCCGGGCGCAGGCAAAGGCACTCAGGCCGTAAAAGTGGCTGAGAAATTCGAACTCGTTCACCTGTCCACAGGCGATATATTCCGCGCCAATATCAAAGGCGAGACCGAACTGGGCGTACTGGCCAAGAGTTACATCGACAAGGGGCAGCTGGTCCCCGACGAAGTAACCATTAACATGCTGCGCGGCGAAGTGGAAAAGAATAAAACGGCCAAAGGTTTTATTTTCGACGGATTTCCCCGTACCATTCCCCAGGCCGAAGCGCTGGACCTGCTGCTGAAGGATTACAACAGCGCGGTAGACGTGGTGGTAAGCCTCGAAGTGACCGAAGAAGAGCTGATCGCACGCCTGAAGAACCGCGCGCTCACCTCCGGCCGCACGGACGATGCCGACGAGAACATCATTAAGAACCGCATCCAGGTATATAAGGATGAGACATTTCCGTTGAAAGATTACTACACACGACGCGGAATTGTAAAAGTTGTGAACGGAATTGGTACAATTGAACAAATTTTTTCCGATATTTGCACCGCCGTTGCAGGCGAGTAATGCAAAAGGCCGAGTGGTGAAATTGGTATACACGTACGTTTGAGGGGCGTATGGCGCAAGCTGTGCGGGTTCAAGTCCCGCCTCGGTCACAACAGAAAGACAGGTCAGATAAAAGGCTTGTCTTTTTTTTTGCTTTTTGTCCTACCCCTTCTTTTCCATCTGCTCCACCGCCTTCCAGCCGGCCGGTGTAATGCCCATGATCTCTGTAGCTACGCCCATCGTTTCATACGTATCGAAAAAAGCCATACGCGCGATCGGGTGGTTTACTTCGCTGATCACGGCAAAACCCTGCGCCCGCAGTTCCGCTGTGATGCGTTCAAAACCTTCTTCCGCCAAACGGAAGGCCAGGTGTTGAGTGCCACCTGCAGGATAGCGTTCCAGGTAATCCTGAAACATGCTCCGGCCGGACACAGGCTGCACCAGTTCAATGAACGTTCCGCCGTTGTATGCCTGCGTAGTAAGCCATTCCGCGTCCACTACCCTGCCATAATAGGTCATGCCCAGGTCCTGTGCCCGCACATGCTCCGGCACCGGGAAGCGAATACCCAGCGTGTTTGAAAGAAATCTTACTGTCTTGTGGATATCGGATACCACCCAGCCGATCTGGGCCAGTTCCAGTCCGGCGATACTGTCTGGATAATTAGTCATCGTTTTTTGTTTTTACGTTCGTAAACAAAGTTAGTACGCTCAGAACTTTTAAACGGGGGCATTTGCGTCAATACAAGGGGCGTTTTGCGACTATACAGCGTTTTCTTATCTTTGAAAGAACACAACACCCGATACAATGTTCCGTAACTTTTTAGCCTTCATCCTTGCATTATTGCCATTTGCAGAGAGTTTTGCGCAACGTTTTGCCCCGGCCACCTATCGTTTTGAGGGGATCGACCTGAACGAAGTATACGATCTTCCCCATCATATACTGCAGGCACTGCCCGGGAGCGGCATACAACGCATGCGCATTGAATACAGCCGGACGGAGTATACCGAACACCTGCTGAACAAGGCCGGCTATATCCTGAAAACGTACCGGGTATACCCGGACCCGAAACATAAAAACCGCACACTAAAAGACTCTACTCTGTTCAGTTATAACAGTTCCGGGGTGCTGGTTGCCGTGCGCCGCTGGAACGATAACCTGTTTGTACAGGACAGCATGACCTACGATGTACAGGGCCGTCTCATCTACTACCATTCTGAATTGTACGATCTGAAAGGCCTGCTGTATCCCAGGAACGAAATGGTGCTTATTCACCGGCTCCGCCTGCTTTCTTCCTCGGATTCAGGCACCGTACTGCTCGATTCGAACCGCTACGATACAGACACGGAATACAGCTTCGACAACCGGAACCGGAATGTAAAGATACGGGAAGAGCCGGCGCTGGATTCCCTGTCGGTACAGGCATCGGGAAATACCCGCACCTATACCTACTGGCACAACAACCATGGCCGGGACAGCGTTATGTGCAAAGGCAAAGAAGAGATCTATGAAGACGGGCTCCTCATACGGGAAAACACATATATGGCAGGATCCCCGGCCGTATCACCCTACTGCGAACGCCGCTATATATACGATCGGCAATACCGAAAACTGGTCGCCGTGGAAGCATTCAGCTATTACCAGTGTTCGCCGCCCCTGCTTTACACCTATAATTCAGACGGTTGGGTAAGCAGTGAGACCAGAGTTCTGAACCGGGAAGCAAAAGTGAGCAGCTACCGCTACTACAAATACTGATCTGCCGCCGAAAGGCAGCTTTTCGCCTTCCGGTTGGCAAAACCCGCCAAAAAAGTTATTTTTGTTTCCAGTTACATATCGCTTATGAGTCAATCAAACACATATAGAGAAACGAACGTACTTGATAACGAGAAGATCACGTTTGAGGATTTTAAGTCTGAAGTACTGAACGACTACCGCATTGCCTGCGAAAGTCGTGAGGCCTCCCTGCTGGGGCGCCGCGAAGTACTTACCGGCAAGGCCAAATTCGGGATCTTCGGCGACGGCAAGGAAGTGGCCCAGATCGCCCTGGCCAAGGTTTTCCGCAAGGGAGACTGGCGCAGCGGCTATTACCGCGACCAGACCTTTATGATGGCTGCGGGACTGATGACCGTAAAACAATTCTTTGCGCAGTTGTATGCCGATCCCAGCATCGAAAAAGAACCCATGACCGGCGGCCGCCAGATGAACGGACACTATGCCACACGTTTCCTGGATAAGAACGGGAACCGTATCGCTACCGCCCAGCATAAAAACTCCTCGGCCGATATTTCGCCCACTGCGGGACAAATGCCCCGTCTGCTGGGTCTGGCCCTGGCCTCCAAGCATTTCCGCCAGAATAAAGAGCTGAAGGACCTGAAGGAATTTTCCGTGAACGGTAACGAAGTGGCTTTCGGTACCATCGGCGATGCCAGTACCTCCGAAGGACATTTCTGGGAAACCCTGAATGCCGCCACCGTATTGCAGGTGCCGCTGTGCATGAGTGTATGGGACGACGGGTACGGAATTTCGGTACCTAAAAAATACCAGACGGCCAAAGGCAGTATTTCGGAAGCCCTGCGTGGTTTTCAGAAAGATGAGAACGGCCCGGGCATGCTTATTTTCAACGCCCGCGCCTGGAATTACAGCGAACTGGTGGAAACCTACCAGAAAGCCGTGGCCACCTGCCGCCTGGAGCACATTCCCGTGCTGATCCACGTAGAAGAATGTACACAGCCACAGGGACACTCCACGTCTGGCTCACACGAACGTTATAAAAGCAAGGACCGCCTCGACTGGGAATCGGAATACGACTGCCTGCGCCAGATGCGGCTCTGGCTTACCGAACACGGACTGGCTACCGAAGAAGAGGTTGCCGCCATTGAAGAGGAGGCTAAAAAACACGTACGTACGTCCAAACAGGAAGCCTGGGCCGAGTTCCAGAGTGCCATCAAAGCCGAACTGGACGAAGCCGTACAGGCCATCCGTTCCCTGGCCGTGGTTTCTGCACAGACCGAGCGCCTGAACGATATGGCCACCACGCTCGAAAAAACGGTAGATCCGGGCCGCAGCCATGTGATCAGCACCGTGCGCAAAGCCCTGCAAATTACCCGTTTCGAGAAAAACGTACAGCGCCAGGCACTCAGCCTCTGGCTCAGCGAACAGAAAGAGATCAACAAAGAAAGATACAACGCGTACCTCTATGCCGAGAACAAACTTTCGGCACTGCGCGTAAAGGAAATAAAACCGCAATACGACGGCGACAACCAGACCGACGGTCGCATCGTACTGCGCGAGAACTGGGACCACATCCTCGAAAATCACCCGGAAGTATGCATCTTCGGCGAAGATGTGGGCGGTATCGGCGGCGTGAACCAGACCCTGGAAGGCATGCAGAAAAAACACGGCGATATGCGCGTGTTCGATACCGGTATCCGTGAAATGACCATCGTGGGTCAGGGAATCGGTATGGCCATGCGCGGACTGCGTCCCGTGGCGGAGATCCAGTACCTCGACTACCTGCTGTACGGTCTGCAGACCATCAGTGACGACCTGGCAACCCTGCGCTACCGAACCAAGAACGGGCAAAGCGCACCACTGATCATCAGTACCCGCGGGCACCGCCTGGAAGGTATCTGGCACAGCGGCTCTCCCATAGGCATGATCCTGCACAGCGTACGCGGTGTATACGTTTGCGTACCCCGCAACATGACGCAGGCGGCCGGTATGTACAATACCCTGCTGCAATCCGACGATCCGGCCATTGTAATTGAACCTCTGAACGGCTACCGCCTGAAAGAAAATATGCCTTCGAACATCGGTAAGTTCACCGTGCCCCTGGGCAAGGCCGAAATTCTGAAGGAAGGCACGGACGTTACCGTTGTTTCTTACGGAAGTACGTTGCGCGTATGCGAAGAGGCCGCTACGGAACTGGAAAAAATGGGCATCAGCGTGGAACTGATCGACGCTCAGACCCTGCTGCCCTTCGACCTGGAAGGCATCTGCGCACAGAGCGTGAAGAAAACGAACCGCCTGGTCGTGGTGGACGAAGACGTACGCGGTGGCGCCAGCGCTTACCTGCTGCAGCAGATCGTGGAAGACCAGAATGCATTTGTATACCTGGATGCCCCGGCCCGCAGCATCAGCGCCCAGGACCACCGCCCGGCCTATGCCAGCGACGGCGATTACTTCAGCAAACCCAGCTGCGAAGATATCTGTGAAGGTATTTACCAGCTGATGCACGAATGCAAACCGGACGTATATCCTTCTCTGTTCGAATGATCCGTTGAATTTTCAATAACCTCAATACAAAAGGATGTTCTGAACGGGCATCCTTTTTTTTGTGGCCGGAATGCAGCCTACCCGTTCTTGATATATCCGATCTTTTTTCGCTCCCTGAATTCGATTTCTTCGCGGTCTTTGGCCAGCAGGTAATTAATAGCCTCGTACACATCGCTGAATTGCTGATCGTACTGCTTCTCCAGCTCTTTCAGCTTATGGGTAAGATCTTTGTGCGAAAGTGCATACTGCCTCATCAATACAAAAGCCCGCATAATGCCGATGTTAACTTCTATGGCCCGGGGCGTGTTCAGTACACCCGAAAGCATGGCCACACCCTGCTCCGTAAAAGCAAAAGAATGGTAGCGGCTGCCTCCTCTTTTTTTTGAGGACGCAAATTGCGTCCTCAAACTTTCCGACTCTTCTTCACTGAGCTCGAACATAAAGTCCTCCGGGAAACGCGCGATATTCCTGCGCACGGCTTCCTTGAGGCGCTTGGTTTCCACTCCGTAGAGTGCTGCCAGATCGGCATCGAGTATTACTTTCTGGTTACGGATCTCCCGTATTTTACTTTGAATGGCTGGTATTTTGTCCATGGTGGTAAAAACATTTCGCTCTTGTTGAATAATCCGGGTTCCTTAATATATTATCCCGTAAAATGTGCCTGGCCCCTACTGGTAATAATAATAATACCGTACCTCACTCTGAAAAAATCCGTTCTTTCTGCTTACAGCGGAATGCAAAGTATGAGAAAAAGGGTAGAACTTATAACTATCTATGTAAACCGTGCCTTTTACAAGAAAACGGCGTTTCATCAGTGGTATGGCCGGGTTCTGCAGATCGTACCGCACATAGTGCGCTTTTCCGCTCAGCGTACCCGTTATCCAGGTAAACAGATCGGGGCCTTTATAATACAGCGTTTCCTCTGACCATTTTTTGTTTCCGGCATCGTAGCGGCGCACGCGGTTCTTGCGGAGCTTCAGCCGGAAATCCTCCGCTGGAACATCGGAACCCGTAAATATCTGCACACGGATCTCCGAGCGGTCTTCATTCCAGCTCAACAGTTCGCTTCTTTCTTCTTCGAATCGCCCATTTTGCTTTGTTTCGTATATACGTAACAACGATTGTTCCTTCCAGACCATCCGTACCCTGTAATACGGTTCACCTGCCGGATCGAGCCATTCGGCCCTCAGCAGGCGGCCGTTCAGCCGGTAAAAACGTTCCGTGGTCTGCAATTCACGGTATTGCGGCGAAATATCGATGGCCAGGCGTCTTTTCTGCAGTTTCCGGATAAAGGAACCTGCCAGTACGGTTTTGTAATTGCCGGCGCCACGCGGGTCGATACGTACGCTGGTATCGCCTATGAATACGTCCCCGCTGTAATAACTGAATTTTGTAAAACCCGCACGTATATCGGGTCCATACTCCTGTTTATCCGCTGCCAAGAATTGTTCCGCACGGGTAGGCGTTCTGCGTATACGACCGTATGCCCATTCTGTAACCGCAGTATCTCCATGAGTAGACGTTCTTTCCGTGCGATACCGGATATCCTTTCCGGGTTCTATCAGCAACAGCAGCTCAGGAACGCCGGTAACTCCGGCATATTCCCGTTCCATTTTAACGAGCTGGCCGGCAGTGGGCGAATAATACAGCGCGTCCCTTATTAATGTCTGTGCATGCGAACTTCCCAAAGGCAGAAGCAGCAACAGCAGGCAAATTTTAGTATATGCATAAGCAGAGCGGCTGAAGTGATAGTGTGATAAAAACATGTATACGAAAAAGGGAATTATTGCGGTTTGTGTCTCAATTCTTCCATTACTTTTTCCACATCTACGCCCAGTCCTTTTGCGATGGCCGTTCCCAGGGCTACATCGGCGCGGAAGAAATGACAGAGCTGACGGTGGACGATCAGGTCTTTTTTAGGTCCGTCAATACCGCTCATGGCGCCCACGATATTCGATACCAGGTTATGCCGGTCGTAATCGTTCATGGCCTTGTTGAACAGCCAGCCCGGTTGCGTATAGTGATCATCCTCACCGGGAGCGTTCCGGTCGTACCAGTCGGCAATGACTCCGTCCAGTTCCATGGGGGCCTGTTTGTAATTTTCATCGGCATAGATATCGTCGAAACTGTTCGGATAGTAATTGGGATCGTCTTCCCCGTTGCCGTTCACGGCCATAAAGCCGTCCCGCTCATAATTGGCCGTCATGTACGGACAACGGTTCACGGGTATCTGCTCGTAATTGCCGCCCAGGCGGTACCGGTGCGCATCCGGATAGGAAAGAATGCGTCCCTGCAGCATTTTATCCGGCGAATAACTGATTCCGTCCACTACATGTGCAGGCGCAAAAGCCGACTGCTCCACGTCTGCAAAGTAATTCTTCGGGATCTGGTTCAGTTCCATCACTCCTACGTCGATGAGCGGGAAATCGGCATGCGGCCATATCTTGGTCAGATCAAAGGGATTAAAGCGGAACGCCTTTGCCTGTTCTTCCGTCATCACCTGTATTTTGAGCATCCATCTCGGAAAATCTTTACTGTCGATAGCCTCTACCAGATCGCGCTGTGCAAAGTCCATGTCCCGGCTCTTCATATCGGCGGCTTCGCTATCGGTAAAATTCTTGATACCCTGTTCGGTCTTAAAGTGAAACTTTACCCATACCCGTTCATTCTCTTTATTGATCATGCTGAAGGTATGACTGCCGAAACCGTGCATGTGCCGGTAACCATAGGGCGTACCACGGTCGCTCATCAGGATCATGACCTGGTGCAGGCTTTCGGGGTTGAGGCTCCAGAAATCCCACATCATGGTAGGACTTTTACAGTTTGTGCGCGGGTCACGCTTCTGGGTATGTATAAAATCGCTGAATTTCTTGGCGTCCTTGATAAAAAACACAGGCGTGTTATTGCCTACCAGGTCCCAGTTGCCGTCTTCCGTGTAGAATTTTACGGCAAAGCCGCGCGGGTCGCGTTCCGTATCGGCGCTGCCCTTTTCGCCGCCCACGGTGGAAAAACGTACGAAGACCTTCGTCTCCTTCCCTATTTTACTGAATACTTTCGCTTTTGTATACTTTGTAATATCGTTTGTTACGGTAAAGGTTCCGAAAGCCCCGGAACCCTTGGCATGCACCACGCGTTCGGGGATACGTTCCCGGTTAAAGTGGGCCATTTTTTCGTGCAGGATAAAATCCTGTAACAGCACGGGACCACGCGGCCCGGCGGTCATACTGTTCTCATTTTCAACATAGGGAATACCGGATGCGGTAGTGAGTCTGCGATTGGTGTCTTTTTTCATAACCGTATTTTTAGTATATTAATCAATACAGGTCCAGGAAATTGGAGATGTGCGTTCAATATAGCAAAAAAACAGGTAGGTTCAAACGCTTCGCCCAATATTAACATGCACTTATTCATGCGCCAGGCGGCCGTTCTCATCATAATGGGCCACTGTTCCGGTACGCCGCAGGACTCAGTTACCCCGCCATTCCTTACGGGACGATCTCAGCCCTCCGGCCGGGTAAAAGCTTTTCACTTCATACAGCCGGCAGTCCTGTCCGTTTTCGTTCAGGCGTTGATCCGTCAGCAACTCCGTGGATACCCTATTCTCCTGCGGAAGCAGTCCCTGCTCCCGGGCTTTGGTATCGAATACAATGCCGGGCCGGATACGGATATATATACGAAAAATCAGGCGATTATAAAGCGGACAGACGGTTTCACTCCGGCAAAACTATGAGGAAGGAACGCGGCTTTTTTTAATTAACCGGAATTCAGGAAACGCGCTGTTTACGCCTTCTGCGGATGAGGACGCGGCTGCGGGTCGGGTAACGGCGGCCATGGGGAATATTGTTCACCACCAGGGCGATCAGCAGCAGGATGAGGCAACCGCTGAGCACCGGGGACAGTACATACAAAAAGCCCAGGGCCTTTACTTTTTCAGAACCGATCACGGCAATAAGCGCCGTAGCGCCACCGGGCGGATGCAGGGTTTTGGTAAGCTGCATGGCCACAATAGAGAGCGAAACCGCCAGTGGGGCTGATATCCAGAGAATGTCCAGCCCGGTTTTCTGTACACAGACCCCGATCAGGGCCGATACCAGGTGTCCGCCGATGAGGTTGCGGGGCTGGGCCAGCGGACTGTTGATAACGCCGTAGACCAGCACGGCCGAGGCGCCGAAAGAACCGATGAGGAAGAGGTTATCTTCCAGGCTGAGGAAGCGGCTCTGCAGGAAGGCGATGAGCGCAATACCCGCAAAGGAGCCCAGGAAAGCCCAGAGATGTTCCTTAAAGTCCACAAGAGTTTCGCGGTATACCACATAGCGCGATATACGCAGGCTGCGGCGGAGGTGTTTTCTCATGCTATGCAGTTTTTTCGAGGCATTTATAAAGGGTTTGTCGTACCTGTTCCAGGCTTTCTTCCCGGATGCAGTACGGGGGCAGTACGTACAGTACATTGCCCATGGGCCGCAGCAGCACGCCGTTCTCCAGGGCGGTATCGTACAGTATTTTCTTTACCGGGTGTGTATAAAAATAGCCTTCATCGGGTACGCGCACGTCCATGGCCAGTATGGTGCCGCACACGCGTACGTCCTGCAGGCGCGGGTGTGCAGAGAACTCATCGGCCAGGGCCACCATGCGGAATTCCAGTTCTTCTATCCCCTGTTGTACGGCGGCATTGCCCAGCAGATCGAGCGAGGCGTTGGCGGCCGCACAGGCAATGGGATTACCGGTAAAGGAATGTCCGTGGTAAAAGGTACGTTCGGGCGTGGCCTGCCTGAATTCCGACAGTACCTGTTCGTTCACCCAGGTGGCGCCCATGGGCAGGTACCCACCGGTAAGGGCTTTGCTCATGCACAGCATATCCGGACGTTCCGGAAGACGGTCGGAAGCAAAAAACGTACCCGTACGTCCGAAACCGGTCATCACTTCGTCAGCAATACACAGCACGCCCTGCTGACGGACCAGTGTTACCAGCTGCTGCAGGTGTTCCGCCGCATACATACGCATACCGCCCGCGCCCTGCACCAGGGGTTCGTAAATAAAAGCGGCCACCCGCTGTTCTTCCAGTATACCGGCCAGTTTCCGGCGGATATCCTGTATATTTTCTTCCGTGGGCAGGGGAATGTATTCTACGTTAAAAAGCAGTTTTTCGAAGGCCTGTGTGAACACGTCGCGCTCACTTACGCTCATACTGCCAAAGGTATCGCCGTGGTA
Source organism: Bacteroidia bacterium (assembly GCA_016742095.1). GTDB lineage: Bacteria > Bacteroidota > Bacteroidia > CAIKAF01 > CAIKAF01 > JACVCJ01. The sequence goes on along the minus strand of JACVCJ010000014.1, from coordinate 55,589 downwards.
AGCGCCTTCGAAGGCAAGGAACACCGTACGCTGCTCGCCCCGGTTCTTCCAGAACTGGATGGCCAGTTTCAGCGCTACTTCTACCGAAGTACTTCCATTGTCGGAAAAGAATATCTTACCGCTGCCCCCGCCGGCTTTCTGTACCAGGCGTTCGGCCAGGGTCACGGCCGGTGCATGCGTAAAACCTGAAAAAATAACATGCTCGAGTTCGGCCAGCTGTTCGGCTATTTTCTGGTTGATGTACGGATGACTGTGTCCATGGATATTTACCCACCAGGACGATATAGCATCTATATACGTTTTTCCTTCTGCATCGTACAGGAACTCGGCCTTTCCCTTTACTACGGGCACCTGATCGGGTTCTGCCGACCAGCTGCTGAAGGGATGCCAGATATAACGGTGATCGTTCTCTTTGATCATTACTATACTATTTTAATATTCGCGGCAGCGCGTGTCACCTGTTCCGGGCTCAGTTCATCCATATACGAAACATGCCCGAGTATCTCTGCTCCGCTCAGGGTGTGAATAATGCGTTCGCTTTCGGGGTCGGGATTCCCGTTGAAAACAATGCCGGCAAAAGGCAGGTCGTGCATACGGATAAGCCCCAGGGAAAGCAGGGTGTGATTGATGCTGCCCAGGTAATGGTTCACCACGAGGATGAGCGGCAGTTCCAGGCTGCGGACCAGGTCGGTCATGGTCTGGCTGTCGTTCAGGGGCACCATCAGTCCGCCGGCGCCTTCCACGATGAGTATACGATCGCTTTGCGGCAGTTGTATGGCGTCCAGGCTGATCTCGATCCCTTCCATGCGGGCTGCGCGGTGTGGCGATACCGGTTCACGCAGGCTGTATACCGTGGGATGAATATACGTACCCGGCACCAGGCTGCTTATTTTGCCACCTTCGGGCATGTCGAGGTCGCCGCATTGCACCGGCTTGAAATAATCGGCCTCCAGGGCTTTGCACAATACGGCGCTTACGATGGTCTTACCCACCTCGGTACCGATTCCCGTTATAAAATACCCGCGTTTGTTCATAAGGCAAAAAAGTTATGAATTACCTGTTTCAGCCGGTCAATTTCTGCTTCCGAACGGGCAGCGCCCAGCGAAATACGTATACGCTCCTCCCCTTCGGCAACGGTGGGATGCAGGATGGCCTTCACAGAGAACCCGGCCCGCTGAAGTTCTTTTTCCAGGGAACGGGCAGCTTCGTTTCCTTTTATATATACGCATTGAATGGCCGAGGGGTTTCGTGAAAAATAGCTAAAAACGGGTCCTGTGTTCCAGTAAGCGATCCGTTCGTTCAGCCTGGCACAGCGGCGTTGTCCTTCTTCTGAAGAAAAAAGCGTATAGGCATCTATCACCCGCTGTACTGATTCCGGGGCGGGCGCCGTAGTGTATATAAAAGGTCTTGAGAAATTCAGCAGGAAACGTTTCAGTATCTCCGGACCGCAAACCGCAGCGCCATGTACACCAAAGGCTTTCCCGTAGGTAAAAACGGCCGCAAATACCGCTTTCTGCAGCTGGTATGCATCGATCAGGCCCTTTCCGAATACCCCCAGGGCATGGGCCTCATCTACGATCAGGAAAGCCTTGTACCTGCCGCACAGGGCCGCTATTTCGCGCAGGGGAGCCAGGTCACCGTCCATACTGTATACGCTTTCCACGGCAACGAACACCTGTCCTTCTGCCCGTTGCAGGCGCGTTTCGAGGTCTTTCGGGGAATTATGGCGGAAAGCGTGTGCCTTCGACAGCCCCGTGCGGATGCCGTCGCGGATACTGGCATGCACTTTTTCGTCGTACAGTATGGTGTCCGTACGTCCGGCGATGCAGGAAAAAAGCCCGGTATTGGCCGTGTAGCCCGAACCGAAGAACAGGGCGGCTTCAAAACCGTGAAAGTCAGGCAGTATCTCGTTTTCCAGTTTATAAAATACGGGGTGATTGCCCGAAATGAGGCGGCTGCCGGTAGAACCGGCGGGTAAATGTCCGTCCATTGTAAGGGCACCGGAAAAACCCAGGTAATCGTTGCCCGAAAAATCGCTGAGGCCGGGGTATAAAACGGGCAGAGAGCGTACGTTTCCCGCACGCTCCCGTTCCGCTAATTTTTCCTCCAGGTTCCGGGGGATCATACGTTTATGCTTCTACCTGTTCTTTTTCGCAGGACGCGAACGCAGGCATGTTTTTCAGTCCAAAGAGCTCGAACATCGCTTTATCGCTGTTGAACTCGGGGTTGGGCGTGGTAAGCAGTTTTTCGCCGGCAAAAATGCTGTTGGCGCCTGCCAGGAAGCACAGGAACTGCTCGCTGAGGCTCATTTCGGCACGGCCGGCACTGAGGCGTACCATACTGCGCGGCATAATGATACGGGCCGTGGCAATGCAGCGGAGCATATCCCAGAAGGGCAGTTTTTCCTGCTCGCCCAGCGGGGTACCTTTTACGGACACCAGCGCATTAATGGGCACACTTTCGGGGTGACGCGGCAGGGTTGCCAGGGTCTGCAGCAGGCCGATACGGTCGGTCTCCTGCTCGCCCATGCCCACGATACCGCCGCAGCATACCGAAATACCGGCGTTGCGTACGTTCTCGAGCGTTTTCAGACGATCGTCGTAGGTACGTGTGGTAATGATGTGTTCGTAATATTCAGGCGATGTGTCCAGGTTGTGGTTGTAGGCGTACAGGCCGGCTTCCTTGAGGCGCTGTGCCTGGTGTTCGTTGAGCATGCCCAGGGTGCAGCACACTTCCATGTCCATATCGGTAATGGTCTTTACGAGGCTTACCACCTGGTCGAAATGGCGGTTGTCCTTTACCTCGCGCCAGGCCGCACCCATGCAGAAGCGGCTGCTGCCGTTCGCCTTAGCCGCCAGGGCCGACATCAGTATCTCTTCTTCGTTGAGCAGGGGTGTTCCTTTTACACCGGTGTTATAGCGGGCCGCCTGCGGGCAGTAAGCGCAATCTTCGGGACATCCGCCCGTTTTGATCGACAGGAGCGTACTCATCTGTACCTCGTTGCCGTTAAAATTTTCGCGGTGAATTCTTCCCGCTTCAAAAACCAGATCTATTAAGGGTTTGTTGTAAATCTGAGCTACTTCTTCACGTGTCCAGTCCGTTCTTACCATACGTTTTTGTTTAGTAATTTAATAGTTCGTTCAATACATGCACAATTCGGTTCCGGGGCAGGAAATTCCATTCCAGGTTCGGTGCAAAGGGCACAGGCGTATCCAGTGATGCCAGTCGTTTTACCGGGGCATCCAGGTATTCAAAACAATTTTCGGCTATCCATGCCGCAATTTCGCCGCCGATACCGCCTGTAACGGTATCTTCGTGCAGTACCAGCACACGGCCGGTCCTGCGTACGCTTTCGGCAACGGTTTCCTTGTCCCAGGGCAGCAGGGTGCGCAGGTCGATGATCTCTACGTCCCCGATGCCGTTCTTTTCCAGTTCTTCCTGGGCCCAGTGTACTCCGAAACCATAGGTTACAATGGTGGCGCGGCTGCCTTCCGTTACCCGGCGGGCCTTACCGATCTCCACGGTGTAATAGCCCTCGGGCACCTGGCCGCTCACGCTGCGGTACAGGGCCTTATGTTCGAAGAACACAACGGGGTTCGGATCTTCAAAAGCCGCGATCAGCATACCTTTGGCATCTTCAGCCGTAGAAGGATAGAACACTTTGAGGCCCGGTGTGTGGAAAAACCAGGCTTCGTTGCTCTGGCTGTGGAAGGGGCCCGCAGCCACACCGGCACCGGCCGGCATGCGTACCACCACATCGGCGTTCTGTCCCCAGCGGTAGTGCGATTTTGCCAGGTTATTCACGATCTGGTTGAAACCGCAGGTCACAAAATCGGCGAACTGCATCTCTACCATGGCTTTCATTTTCCTGATGGAAAGGCCCAGTGCGGTACCCACAATGGCGCTTTCGCAGAGCGGTGTATTGCGTACACGGTCCTTCCCGAATTCTTCCACGAAACCTTCCGTTACTTTAAATACACCGCCGTATTCGGCAATATCCTGCCCCATCAGCACCAGGTTGTCGTGTTTGTACATGGCCTGACGGAGTCCGTCGGAAACGGCGTCCACAAAGCGCATTTCACGTGTACGTGCAATGGGCGGGGTTATCTGTTGTGTATACGCAGCGTACACATCGTTCAGTTCGGTCTCGTCGCTGGCGGTAACGGCAGGCACGGCAAAGGCTTTTTCTACCGAGTCGCTGATCTCTTTTTTGATCTCGGCCCGGATCTCCATAACCTCATCGGCCGTGAGTATGCCTTCTGCAAGCAGGTATTGTTCGTAATTCGTGATCGGGTCTTTAGCGGCCCAGGCATCAAAAAGATACTGGGGTACGTACCTGGTACCGCTGGCTTCTTCGTGGCCGCGCATACGGAACGTGATGCATTCCAGGATCACCGGACGCGGATTCTGGCGCAGATCTTCGGCCAGGCGGCGCGTCGTGTTGTATACTTCCAGGATATTGTTACCGTCGATGGTCACCGCTTCCATTCCGTAACCGATGGCCCGGTCGGCCAGCAGGTCGCAACGGAACTGTTCGTTGCTCGGGGTGCTGAGTCCATAGCCGTTGTTCTCGATCACGAAGATCACGGGCAGGTCCCACACGGCAGCCACGTTCAGGCTTTCGTGAAAATCGCCTTCACTGGTACCCCCGTCACCGGTAACCACAAGGGTAACTTTGTTTTCTTTTTTCAGTCTGGTGGCCAGGGCAATACCGTCGGCTACGCCCAGCTGCGGGCCCAGGTGCGAGATCATCCCCACCAGGTGGTAATCATTGGTACCGAAGTGAAAACTACGGTCACGGCCCTTGGTAAAACCGCCTTCCTTGCCCTGGAACTGTTTAAAAAGATCTTCGTACGGGATCCCGCGCGAAGTGAACATGCCCAGGTTGCGGTGCATAGGCAGAATGTATTCATCGGGATCGAGCGCCAGTGTGGTACCTACAGAAATGGCTTCCTGGCCGATCCCGCTGAACCATTTGGAAATACGGCCCTGACGTAACAGAATAAGCATCTTCTCCTCGATAAGACGGGGTGCAAGAAGATGCTTATACAGTTTTTTTAATTCTTTGAGACTGATGCCTTTTCTGTCGAAAGCCAATTCTGGCAGGTCAATGTTCATCCTATGCTGATTTTACGCAGCAAATCTAAGGAAATTTAGCTGATCAGCGAATAAGATTAATATGTCCGTAATAAATGTACTCATTTCCTTCTACATCCCGTGTTACGCAACGGTAGGCATAGGCATCCGGGGGCAGGTCCTTCCCTTTGAAAGTGCCGTCCCAGATAAATTCGGGATCACTGCTCTGGAAAACCTGGTCGCCCCAGCGGCTGAACACTCTGAAATCGATGGTAGACAAGCCTCTGCTGTATACCTGGAATACGGGATTGAACAGGTCGCCTTCATTCGGCGTAAAGCTGTTGGGCACGTAGAACGTATAGGAAGGCAGCACAATATAATCGGATTGTTTCTGGTCTTCGCAGCCGTACTGGTTGGATACGGTGAGTACAATAGAATAGGAACCGCTGGCCGGGAACTCGAATACCGGGTTCGGGCCGTTGAAGGTACCCACGTTGTTTATGTACCACTCCCAGGCGGTGGCTCCGGAAGACTGGTCGATGAGTTCAACCGTAGGTTCCAGCATGGTGGTCTGTCCCAGGGGCAACGTGGTAAAATCGGCCGTCGGCACCGGCCATACGTTCACACTGTGGCTTACGGTATCGCTGCAGCCTCTGTCGCTTACCACGATCAGGGTTACCTGGTACGCGCCGGCATTATCGTAGGAATGATCGCCGTCGGGTGTGCTGAGCGTAACTCCGTTACCCAGGTCCCAGCTGTACTGCGCCAGGGTTCCGCTGGCCACCGTAGAAGTATTGGCCAGTTTGGACACCTGTCCCAGGCATACTTCCGAAAAGGCAAAGTCAGCTACCGGTTTCGCATAGCGTGGTACGGTCTGTATCAGTGTGTCAAAGCAGCCTTCCGTGGTCCCCACGATCAGTACTACATTGTAATCGCCGTTATCGGTATACAGGTTCACCGGGTTCTGAACAGCAGACGAATTTCCGTCGGCAAAGTCCCAGTACCAGCTGTTTATAGTACCTGCCGAAGTAGGCGGCACGGTAGAAAGATCGGTAAAAATACCGTTCAGGTCACAGGGGTCGTTAAAGCTGAAAGCCGCATCCACGGTGTTCTGCACGCTGATGGTCTGCGTCATGGTATCGGAACAGAGGCCCTGCTGATCGGCCACAAGTTCGATGGTGTACGAGCCTGCGGCCGTGTAGATATGGCCGGTGGCAGCACCGTTATATAGCAGTGTGGTACCGTCGCCGAAATCCCAGTTATAGTTCACTCCGGTCTGCAAGTTGTTATTGGTGATCTGGGCAGCAGCGCCTATACAGCCCGGTACAGCGGTAAAATCGGCCACCGGCTGCGGATGTATGGTAATGGGATGCGTTACCGAAGTGGCACAACCCACGCTGTTGTATACCGTAAGTTTCACATTGTGTGTGCCAGGGCCTGTAGCCAGGAAACTATTCTGGTTAGCGGCCAGCGAGTCATCGCTGATATTATCGCCATCGGTATCCCATACAAAATAGCCGAGCACACCGGGAGCGGCAATATTGGTCGCCGAAGCGTCGAGGTTCACCAGGGTACCCTCGCACACGGCGGGCTGCATGGTAAACAGCGGCACTGGTTTAGGCGAAACGGTAATGGGCAGGTAGGCCGTATCTGAACAGCCGGCCGCCGTGGTCACCACCAGGGAAGCCTGGAAAGTAGGTACGTTCACGGGATAGGTGAAACTGAGATTACTGTTGGGCCCCACCTGGTTGGTCGCACCGTTGGGATTCATAATAAAACGGTAATTATTAATGGTACCGGAAGATACCGTAGAACCCGCCCCGGAAAAGACATAAGGGGTATTTACGCAGAGATTGCTGGGACCGGTAAGGCTGGCCACCGGCTTGGGATTTACGTTGATGGTCACCGTATCGTAGCAGGTACCGGCACCGGTCTCAAATTTAGCAATATACGAAGTGGTAACGGTCGGGGAAACCACACGCGGGCCGGTAATGGTATCGCCTGTATCGAGCCAGGTGGCAGTGTTTACAAAACCGGGTACCGGCGGAATATTGGCATAAATAAGTACGTTGTCGATACCCCAGTGGTCATTGGTGGCCGAGGTATTGTAGGGCTGTGTCCAGCGAAAACGTGTACAGGGCGTCTGTGCGGCTGCCGGGAAATTGAACGTGTACGTTGCCCAGCTCAGAAACGGATTACCCGCTACAAATGCGCCCCCGCTGCAGTTCGGACAGGGATTTGACGGGTAAAAGGTACCGTCCGGAGAAAAATAGGTAATATCGATCCAGGTGGCGCCGTAGTCGTTTGAATACTGCAGCGATACGCCTTCGTCTACTTCGTCGGGGCCTTCGCAGGGCGAACCATTGCCCTGGGTGGCCATTTTAAAATCGAACTGGATGAATCCGCCGGCGGTCGTGTTAAAATCCACCGTTGCCAGGAAACGCGTTCCCTGCGGGGCCTGCGCACCGAACCATACGTGTGGGGAACCGTCCATGCCGGGGCCGCAGGGATTGTTGTAATTAACAACCGTACCCGGGTTCACGGTCCAGCCCGCACCCAGTGTCTGCGAATTAAAATTGTTGAACAAAAGGGCAGATCCGGTATCTACGGACAGGGAAACGGACTGTCCTTCACAAATCGTAGTGGCACTCGGTGTAATATTCACAAAGCAGTTCCCGCTCAGACATTGTGCCTGAGTATCCAGCTTTGTAAATAAAACAACAAGGCACGCCACGGTAATGGTTATGCTTTTTTTCACGCCTTCAGCTTTTTTACTTTACACAAATATAAGAATAATTTAACGAAAATTAAGACTTAATCTGCGTGCATACCAAATGTACGTAATTCTTAACATGAAACCTATATCAGGAATATGTTAATAACCGATAAAATGTGTAGTAAAAGCGGGAATTCCGGACGTTGAAATCTTAATACGCCTCGTAGCGTATTTCATAGTCTTCGAGGATCATCATGCCCATACCCGTATTTTCGAATCCGCCGTTGGGCAGCTTACGCCAGCGGAAAGGCGTAACCAGGTACTTGCGCTCGTCGTACTGTACACAGGGCACAGCGGCATTTCCGTACTGTTCCAGCAGGTCGATGGCCAGGCAGGCCGTTTCGTAGGCCCTAAAAGCGTAAAACTCCGGTTCGCTGCTGTATTCTTCTTTAAAGTTCCGGATAAAGGACGCATGCGTGGAATCCCAGTCGAAGGTCTTATATATCACCGGAATGTGAATACGGCAGTTATTGAAATGCTCCACGTCGAAATTGCGGAAACCGAACCAGGACTCCTCGCCCAGCACGGCAAAGTCGTTCGTTTTGCCTATTTTATTGATGCCGGAGAAGAAGGAATTGACCGTAATTTCTTTATTGGTAGGATATACACAGATATTGGGCACGCCTTTTTTCACGAAAGCCGCCACGTTACCGCCCTTGGGCAGGTACACCAGGTTGCGGTTGGCGCTTACGCTGTCGAAGCGGTATTTCAGCACCAGGGTATCGCGCAGCATCTGGTAGAACACCGAGTCTTTTTTGAGGCCGGTATTCAGCAGGATCACCTTGCCGGCTTTGTAGCGGGTGTTCAGGAAACGCGCCACGGCCGAGGTATAGGTCTCTTCGGAAAGTGAAGCCTTCAGTACATAGGGATTGTTCTCCAGGATATCGTTCCCGCGGGAAAAAGGACTGATAAGCGGGGTTTTGTTCTGTGCGGCATATTCGAGCACCGGGCCCATTTCCGAGGTGTAGAGGGGGCCGATGATCAGGTCTGACTTGCGGAAATCGGGTTTCTGAATGATGGCATTTACCGAGGCCTCGTCCATTTTGGAACCGGTGGAGAAAAAGCGCCAGTTGATGCGGGCTTTCTGCGGCTCGTATTTCTGTATGGCCAGGCGTATCCCTGCATAGAACTGGAAAGCGATGCGCGCCTGTTTGTTCTGCGGACCGGCTTCCATGCCCAGGGGCAGCAGCACGGCAATGTTGTATTCGTCTTTACGGGCGGGCGAAGCGGCGCATTCCGCACGGGTCAGCATACGGGTGCTGCCGGCATCTTTCACCGGGGTCTGTATCACCACGGGCGTCTCCGGCTCTTCGTCCTTTTCGGGCGGCGTATCTTCTTTCAGTACGATCTGTGAACTGCCCGGGATGGTAAGCACCTCGCCCACTTTCAGGCCGCTTTCTACCTGCGGATTGGCCGCAACCAGCGCGTCTACGCTAACCCCGTAGCGTTTGCCGATGCCGTAGAGCGTCTCCCCTTTCTGTACGGTATGTTTTACACTTTTCTGCGGCGGATCTACCGGCAGCCGGGTATTGTTGTTGTTTTCCGGCTGACCCGGGAACAGGATGTACAGCTTCTCGCCGGCCTTTATGCCCTGGCGGGAACCGGGATTCTCTTTATAAACAGCCTCTTCCGTAGTTTTGTACAGGCGGGTAAGGCCGTACACGGTCTCTCCTTTCTGTACAGTGTGCACATAGTATTTTTTGCCGTTCCGTACTTCGGTCACGTTCGATACCTGCTGGGCCAGGGCCTGCAGACCGAAGGCGATAGAGAAAAATATAAAAAAGAATACTCTCATCCGGTTATAAAGGTTTTATTCCCATTCGATGGTTGCGGGCGGCTTCGAGCTGATGTCGAATACCACGCGGTTCACACCTTTTACTTTATTGATAATTTCGTTGGAAACGGCAGCCAGGAACTCGTACGGCAGGTGGCTCCAGTCGGCCGTCATACCGTCGGTAGAGGTCACGGCACGCAGGCAGATCACGTTTTCGTAGGTACGTTCATCGCCCATTACGCCCACCGACTGTACCGGCAGGAAAATAGCACCGGCCTGCCATACTTTCTTGTACAGTTTGTCTTTTTTGAGACGGCTGATGAAAATATCGTCGGCATCCTGTACGATCTGTACTTTCTCCGGCGTGATATCGCCGAGGATACGTATGGCCAGTCCCGGTCCGGGGAAAGGATGGCGGTCGATGAATTCAGACGATATTTTAAGGGCGCGGCCCACGCGGCGTACTTCGTCCTTGAACAGGGTACGCAGGGGTTCCACGATCTTCAGGTCCATTTTTTCGGGCAGTCCGCCTACGTTGTGGTGCGATTTAATGGTGGCCGAAGGACCTTTTACCGAAACGGATTCGATCACGTCCGGGTAAATAGTGCCCTGCCCCAGCCATTTGGCGCCTTTTATCTTTTTGGATTCTTCCTCGAATATCTCGATGAACAGTCCGCCGATGATCTTGCGTTTCTTCTCCGGGTCGCTCACGCCTTTCAGCTTGCTGTAAAAACGCTCGCGGGCATCCACGCCGATCACGTTCAGCCCGAAATCCTTGTAGGAATGCAGTACGTTCTCGTATTCGTTCTTGCGCAGCAGGCCGTTGTCCACGAAGATGCAATACAGGTTCTTGCCGATGGCGTTGTGAATGAGGCGGGCGGCCACGGTACTGTCTACCCCGCCGCTCAGGGCCATGATCACCTTGTCTTTGCCCAGCTGTTTTTTAAGACCTTCTACGGTTTCGTCCACAAAGGAGCCCGGCGTCCAGTCGCCTTTGCAGCCGCAGATATCGTATACGAAATTACCCAGGATCTTCAGTCCGTCGGTCGAGTGATACACTTCCGGGTGAAACTGCAGTCCGTATATTTCCTGTTGTTTTATTTTATAGGCGGCCACCGGAACATCGGCAGTGCCGGCAATGATCCGGAAACCTTCGGGCAGTTCCATAATGGTATCGGCGTGACTCATCCATACCTGCGAACCTTTTTTAACGCCTTTCATCAGTTCGCTTTTGCCTTCTACTTTGGCCAGGTTGGCACGGCCGTACTCGCGCACCTTGCTTTTTTCTACCTTGCCGCCGTATTCGTGTGCAATGAGCTGGGCCCCGTAGCATACACCCAGCACAGGCGCATGGGCATAAAAGGATTCCAGCGGTACACGGGGCGAATCTTTTTCACGCACCGAATGCGGACTTCCGCTCAGAATGATCCCTTTTACCGATTTATCGGGTTCCGGGAAATGGTTGAAAGGATGAATTTCGCAGTATACGTTCAATTCACGTACTCTGCGGGCTATCAACTGTGTATACTGGGAACCGAAATCGAGAATCAGAATTTTCTGGTGCATGGTATGTGTTTAAATCAGGCTGCAAAAGTACAGATTCACTCTAAGTTAACGAATTATTTTTTTCACGGGTTACACACAGCTTTCCTACTTTTTTGTTAAAAGCTGAGCGTTATGCCGCCCTGTACACTTACGCCCTGTGTGGGGTACTGCAGCCAGCGGTTGTAGCGGAAACCGGCCAGGTTGTTCCCCTGTATAAAGAAACTGAGCAGTTTATTGTAACGGTATTCCGCACCAATGTTCAGGTCGATGGCGTTACGCAGGCGCACCACTTCCAGGTTGCGCACCATGGTATTGGGATCGAGCGTATACTTCGGAGCAAACTGATCGCCGAGGTAAAACAGGTCCACCTTAAAGATAAACTTGTCGCGCAGGTTGTACATGGCACTCAGGGTAGCATCGTACTGGGGCATATACCAGGCTTTTGCAAAATTGCCCGGGTCCAGGAAGTAGGCGTTCACACGCATGCCCACGCGCAGCACTTCGCCGCGTTCGTAGCCCAGTTCGGCAAACAACTTGCCGGTACCCAGGTCGTCATAGGCCACGGTAAAGTAATTGCCCAGGGCACGGGTGGTATCGGTCATATAAAAGGCCTTGTTGAAGACCTTTTCGTAACCGCCGCCCAGGTTGTAGTAAAAGTTTTTGGCGAATTTACCGCGGATACCGGCCAGCAGATCAATGGGCTTATAGGCATTGCGTACGGGCACATGGCTCACGATGAACGGGTTGCCACGGCGCAGGGCGTCAAAGGTATTGCGGTAGGCGCCCCCGGTAAGGTCGGCATATACCACCACGTGTTCTTTCCAGGCATTTACCCGGGCCCGTATATTGGGTGCAATGTAAAATTTGGTGAGCGTATCATAGCCAAAGGCGATATTCAGACCGGCCTGTACGTCCCAGATGCGCTTGCCGGCGCGTATGTACGGGTCTATGTGTACCAGTCCGCCCCGGAAAGAGCGTCCCGTGGCGGTATCGGCCCTGTAGGAATAGTATTCCACGCCCAGGGCTCCGCCCACAAAGAAACCGGCCACCATTTTACGCCAGTCGCTGCGGATATCCAGTCCGTGCTCCGAGGCCTTGTAGCGGTCGAAAAGATAATAATAGCGTATATAGTTCTCGGTGATCAGTCTGGTGCTGTCCCAGAGGCGGTTGTTCTTAAAGCTGAGGGCTATGTCGATCTTCTGGTAGTTCTGGCGGATATCCTTTTTATCGATGGTGTCCAGGCCGGGCTGTGAAGCGTCGTAGCCGTAAAAATGGGTCTGGTTGCTCTGGTAACCGGCATGCACGCCCAGGGTATGCGTTTTAAGCATATACGAAAAATTGGCGCCTCCGCCGTGGTCCTGGATACCCGGGTAACCGTACTGCGGTTTGTTCTTGCCGAAGAACAGTTTTTTACCGTAGCTGGCAAAGTACTTATAGTATACGTCGTACTGGAACTGCTTGCTACGCAGACTGTTCATACGCACTTCGGCCAGGGGCGAAAGGTAGTTGCCGAAGCCGAGCTTCACATAGAAACGACGCAGTTTTTTCAGCGGTTCGGTCTTCATACGGGCGGCGCTCAGCGTATCGGGAATGTAATAAAAATCCACGATGCGGGGCCGTATATCGTAGGTCGGTTTCAGTTTTTTGCTGAAAGTGTCCACCACTTCGGGACGTGTGGCGATTTTTTCCACGGCGCGCAGTTCGGGCACATAGCCCCCGGTAATGGTCACACTGTCTGACGGAGTCTGCGAAAAGGCGTTTGCGGCAAGGAACAGTAAGGTAAAAGCGGCTGTATATATGCGTGCTGACATCTTCATGGCTTAATTTCCGTTTAAGTCAAATTCAAAATTATTGTTGGCCGGCTGGTTCCTGATCCGCTGTGCCGTTTTCACTTCTTCCAGTTTCAGGCGGGCTTCGTCCACTACGGCGGCGTCTTCGGCATTGTCGATCACCGATTGCAGGGTGGCTATGCTCTGGTCAAAATTCTCGAGTTTAGCATATACATCACCCAGGATAATAAAGGATTTACCCATCCACAGGCCGTAGTTGGAAAGGCTGTTCACATCGGCCAGGATCTTTTTCTCCGTTTGTTTGTATTCGCCCCGGGAAAACATGGCCGTGTAGATATTGTATTTGGCTTCGGCACCGATGGCGCTCGACTGTCCCTGTAGTTTTTTCCACCAGATCTCGGCGGCGGTGGCATTACCTGCCTTTGTTTCACTGCGGGCGGCCAGCAGGGCTGCGTATTCTTTTACTTCTTTGGCCGATTTATCGCTCTCGTACACTTTGCCTGCATAGATGGCGGCCGCAGGATAGTTGGCCAGTTCGTATTCGGCCAGCAGTATACGTTCTATGCTGGTCTGGCGTACATTCGCCTTTTCGGACAGGCGTTCGTTCTCGTAGGCATATTTACGTACCCGTTCCCAGTCCTTTTCTTTAAAGGCGATGTCTGAAGCGCGTTCCAGCGACAGCAGCAGGTAATCGTTCGGTGTGTTTTCGATCAGGTACTCATAATCGGCCAGGGCCTCTTTTTCCTTTTTCTGTTCGCGCAGGCATTCGGCACGGTAGTAATGGGCATTTTTAATGAAAGTACCGGCCGGGAATTTGGTGATGTACTGGTTAAAGTTCACGATGGAACCGGCGCAGTCGCCTGCCAGGTATTTGTTCTCCCCGGCCCGGAAGGCCACGGAATCGAGTGAAGATTCGGTATAATTCACCCCGCTTACGCTGCGCATAAAGTCGGTGAATTCGTCGATGCGGCCTTCGTCTATGTAAATGAACTTTACGTATTTAATGGCCTCGTCGGCTTCGGGCGTACCCGGGAAGCGCTCCAGCACGGGTTTGTAGTAGCTCAGGGCTTTTTCGTCCTGGTCCTGGTTGTAGTAGTGCAGGCCCAGTTTCAGGTAGGCCTTTTTGGCAAAGGGGCCGTTCGGGTATTTTTGTATCACCTGTTCGAAATACGTAACAGCCTCGTTCTTTTTACCCTGGGATTGCAGCGCTACCCCGCTTTCGTACATGGCTTCGGCGGTATACACCGAATTGGGATAATCGGTACGCAGTTTGGTAAGCAGGGTCATCTTTTCGCCGTGTTTCTTCTGCAGGCCCAGTATGGTGGCTTTCTGCAGCAGGGAATAATCCGGATCGGCCTTTTTAATGGCATAGGCCTTATCGTAGTATTCCAGGGCCTTGCTCCATTCACGCTGGGCATAGTAGCAGTCGCCCGCCCGGTTATAGGCGTCGGCGGCCAGCTGTGGGTTGCTTGCCTTGCGGTTATCGGCATACTTGCGGAATTCCACACCGGCAGCCGGGTACTTTTTATCCTTGAAATAGATGTAGCCCAGGTTGTAGTAGGCGTCGTCGCGCAGACCGCTGCTCATGGCGCCCGGGGTATTCAGGAACTCGGAAAAACCTTCCTCGGCATCGCGCATGCGGCCGGTACGGTAGTACGATTCTGCCGTCCAGAAGATACTCTGGGCCGTTACCACGTCATTAAGTCCCGAAGCGGAAGCCTGGTTAAAATAATTGATGGCCTCGGGGTAATTCCCTTCTTCGAAGAACTGCGTGCCATACAGGAAGGCCACACGCTGGCGGGCCTGCTTCAGGCGCGGGTCCTTGCGTTTGATCTTGTCCAGGGTCTCCAGGGCGTCCTTATAACTTTTCACGGTCATGAATACTTCGGCCAGGAAGGAATAGGCCTCATCGGCCCGTTTGCTCTCCGGGTATTTGTCCAGGTAGTCCTTCAACGCGCGGATGGCCTCGTTGTACGGATCGTAGTCGGTCTCGTAGCTCAGTTTGGCAAAGTTGAAGAGGGCATCTTCGGCCATATTTTTGTCGAAATTGAGCTTGTACGCCATTTTAAAGGCATCGGCGGCCTTCCGTTTGTCCCCGGTACGGTAGGCGCAGTCGGCCAGCAGGTAATAGGCCGTCTGTGAAATACTGTCTTCCTCGGCCACGGTCAGTTTCAGGCGTTCATAGGCGGCCTCGTAGGAACCGCTTTTATACAGGGCGGTACCGTAGCGGTAATTGCCCAGGCGGTCCAGCTCATCGAGCGCGGCGTATTTATCATAAAACTCCAGGCTTTCCTTAAAACGTCCGGTATTGTAATAGCTTTCGGCCAGGATGCGGTACACATTGGCGCTGTTCTTGCCCTTTACGGTATCGGCCAGGGGACGTGCATAGCTGATCACGTCCTCGTACTTTTTCTGCATATAGTAGATCTGGGCAATGTAATAGGGCACCAGTCCGCGGAAGGCCTTCTCGTTCTCGATGGACTTAAAGGCTTTCAGCGCTTCGTTCCAGTTCTGCTCCACGTAACGGATATGCGCATAGTAATACGTGGCAGGCACGCGGTACACGCTTTCGGCATCCTTGATCTTTACAAAATAGTTCAGGGCCTTTTTGTAATCTTTATTTTCGAAGGCGCTGTAGCCCGATTTGTAGTAGTATTCGTACCATTCGGCGCGGCTCAGCGTATTGGGATCGGCCTGGTCGAAATACTGCGAGGCCTTTTTATAATCCCGGGCACGGAAAGCCACTTTACCCAGGTGAAAATACGCATTGGAAGAAAGCGGGCTCTCCGGGTGACTGCGGATAAAATCCGTAAGCAGTCCCTCGGCATTGTTGTAAAAAAGTTCGGTAGCACAGACCGCACGGAAATACTCGGCATCTACCAGGCTCTGGCGCTGCCCGTAACGTCCGTTCTCCATAAAATCGCCGAACATGGTATAGGCGGCCGCATATTTCTCTTTCTGGTACAATTCCACGGCATCCTTATACAATTTATCGGGCTCGGTATGTATACGGCTCCGCTGTGCCAGCAAAGGCTGTACGGCGGCAGAGAGAGTGATGAGCAACAGGGAGAACCACACCTTACGAACATTCATACGCATTCTGGATCGAGTTTATTTCTTGATTGATTACACGTTCACGGGGTAAAAGTACACAGGCTGTCTCAGGCGTTCTTTTGTACAAGGGCATATTTTTCAACGGCCTGCATTTAATAATTATTTAAGGACCTGCTGTATTCCGCCCGGGCAAAAGCTCATCTTTGTAACGTTCAATACCGGGCTGAATGATATAAAAGCCCTCGTTAAAAAACATTAAGCATGCCGGAAACAGCCAAAATAAAAATGGAAAATGTTCAGATCTACCAGGACAAGAACCTGGTGCTGAAAAACGTGGGATTTGAGATCAGCGACGGAGAATTCGTATATATGGTAGGTAAAACCGGCAGTGGTAAAAGTTCACTGCTGAAGACCCTGTACGGTGAACTGCCCCTGGAAGAAGGTACCGCACACGTGGCCGGCTTTGAACTGAACGGACTGAAAACAAAACAGGTGCCCATGCTGCGCCGCAAGATCGGCATTATTTTCCAGGATTTTCAGCTGCTTACCGACCGTACCGTGGGCGATAACCTGGCCTTTGTGCTCCGCGCCACCGGTACTACACAGAAAGAGGAGATCAATAAGCGCATAGCCGAAGTGCTGGAAAGCGTGAACCTGAAGACCAAGCTGCACAAATACCCGCACGAACTTTCGGGCGGTGAACAACAGCGCGTGGTGGTGGCCCGTGCCCTGCTCAACAACCCCGAAGTGATCCTGGCCGATGAACCTACCGGTAACCTGGACCCCGAAACATCGAACGAAATACTCCGGCTATTGGTGAACATCGCGGCCAAAGGCACATCGGTACTGCTGGCCACGCACGATTATGACCTGCTGCGGGCCTACCCTTCGCGCACGCTCATCTGCTCAAACGGCATCCTGAGCGAGGCCCAGACCCGCTAAGACCGTACGCGCGCCGACGCGGTTGGCAAATATACTTTCATTGAGTTTTTTACGTGCCTGCAGATCGCTTTCCGTAAACGGCAGTTGCATGTATTTTTCAACCTGGTAACGCATTTCCGCCGCATCGCCGGCAAGGGTGCAATATTCTTCCAGCCCGGTGCCCAGCACCATAGGCGGATTTACAATGCAGAAGCGCCCCGCGAACAGTGCGTGCAACAACTTCAGTTTAATACCCGTAGCCTGGAAAGTGGGCAGCACATGCACCTGGGCTTCCGTCATCATTTCCTGTATCTGCTGCGGACCGGCGTTCTCCATAAGCCGTATATGCGGATGTTTATCGATGGCCGCCCGCAGAGCCGCGGGAGCACGATTGCCCACAATGTGCAGGGGTACGGTACTTTCAGCAAAGACCTCGTTCACCAGCCAGAGCGCCGCCCGGTAATTTTCGGGAACGTCGAGGCTGCCGTGGTACATGGCAAAATTGCCCAGCCCGGGCTGAGAGCGCACCTCGTTCTCCAGGTGGAATGCAGAAACCAGGCTGGTGTTTTTGTTATGTATACGAAAATGCTGTTCATCGGCGGCCGAGATACAGAAAAGTCCGTCCGCGGCCGAAAGTATCGGTTCGAAACGTTTCAGCTTAAAGGCTTCGAGACGGAAGAACCACTTTTTCAGCAGTCCGGGTTCTGCATCGGCCAGTCCGGCATAATAGCGGTGCTCTACATTGTGCGTACGCAGCCACACTTTTTTACCCTGCAGAGCTTTCTTGCCCAGGTAATAGGCCGTATGCAACCCTTCGAGCAATACCGGCTCATCATTTTTAGCTTCTGACAGGTATTTTTCCAGCGTGGCCGAACGGCGGCTGAAAACGATGAAAGGCAGCAGGGAAAACAGGGAGAACAGGTTCTTATGCCGCGGGTAATAATGCACTTCCGCACAGTATTTTTCCAGTTCCGGTGCGTGTGCCCGGTTGTACTCGTAGCAGTGCAGCACCACTTCGGCCCCGGCCTCCTTCAGCGCACATATTTTGGCATATACGTCCACCAGTCCGCCCTGGTCCGGCGGATACGGAATATTGAACGATACAAGATGAAGGCGCGGCATAGGGACGAAGATACACATGTTCCCGTATTCCCGGAACCTGCGGGTCGTTTTTTACGTATACTACAGGATAAATACCTGTATCCAGTGATGCGCGCTTCCGTTTACCGTGTACTCTGTCTTGTCTGCGGCCTGTTTTTTATCGCGGGCGGAGCTATGCACTTTCTGAAACCGGGTTTTTACCTGCAGATCTCCGAGGGTTTTCTATCCGGAATGCTCTGCTGGATCTATATTTCCGGTGTGGCAGAGATACTTACGGGTATCCTTTTCCTGCTGCCGGCCACCCGCCACCGGGCTGCGTTCTTTACCCTGTGCCTGATGCTGGCCTTCCTGCCTCTGCACATATGGCACCTGTGGAGCGATGTTATGCCCCTCTGGGCCGCCTTCCTGCGCCTGGTGCTGCAGGCCGGGCTCATCCTGTTCTTCAGTTACCTGTACCGGCATTCCGTCCGGAAGATCCCCCGTTCCCCGGCATACAAAAGTTAATTTGTACCCTCCCTACGCAAAAAGCCTGCTGCATATCAAAACATTATCTACATTTGCAATAGGTTAATTTTTGTGAAATTCATCTGCATTAACATATACCCTGTGCTTGCCGCTTTTTTTATGGCGGCGGCTTGTCGCGCCCAGACCTACACCTACACCAATGCCTATCTCGATATTGGGGTGAATGCACGCGCACTGGGCATGAGCAATGCCTATACGTCCATATCCGAGGACGCTTCTTCCATTTACTGGAACCCGGCGGGCCTTACCCGGCTCAAAAGTACGCTGGACGTTTCCCTGATGCACAATGAACACTTCGGCGGCATCGTAAAATATGACTTCGGGGCCATCGGCATCAAGGCCGGAGAAAAGAACGGACTGGGTTTCGGGGTGATCCGCAGCGGGGTGGACAATATCCCGAACACCCTGGAACTGATCGACAGCGACGGACGTATCCGTTACGACCGTATCACCGCGTTTTCCGTGGCCGATTATGCATTCTTTGTATCCTTTGCCCGGCAGATGCCTGTAAAAGGCCTCAGCGTGGGCGGCAGTATGAAGGTGCTGCACCGCAACATCGGGGAATTTGGTAAAGGCTGGGGCTTTGGCGTGGACCTGGGCGTACAGTACCAGTACCGGAACCTGCGGGCAGGACTGCTGCTGCGCGATATTACCACTACGATAACCAACTTCAGCTACAACACCGAAACGTTTGAAAAGACCTTTGCCCTTACCGGCAACGAGATACTGCGTAAATCCTCGGAACTGGCGCTGCCGCAGATCGTGCTGGGAGCTTCGTACCAGCAGTGGATCGATAAAAAACAGCGGTATTTTGTACGACCCTCGCTCGACTGGATCATTACCACCGACGGCAAGCGTAACGTACTGGTAGCGGGGAAACCGCTCAGTATGGACCCGCGTATCGCCGTGGAATTCGGGTACAAAGACATTGTGTTCATCCGGGGCGGCGTAGGCCAGTTCCAGCGCAGCAAAGGCGACGGCAGCAAGGATATATGGCTGGTGAAGCCCAATATCGGGGCCGGTTTCCGGGTAAAGACCATTTACGTGGATTACGCCCTGGCCTCCCTCGGCAACCAGAGTACCTTTTTGTTTTCGCACGTATTCTCGTTGCGCGTGGGACTCAATCTTAAATCCGGCAAAAAGAAAAGCGAATGAAAAAGCACCTGATCTATATACTTTTTTTTCTGCTTCCTCTTGCGGCACGCAGCCAGGTATATGGTAACGAATGGATCCGGTACGACCAGAGCTACTACAAGATCCAGGTGACCGAAACAGGCATGCACCGCATTACCTACGCGGCCCTCGCGGCTTCGGGTTTCCCGGTGAACAGTTCGGACCCGAGGTATTTTCAGCTGTATTTCCGCGGACAGCAACAGACCGTTTACATAGCCGGACAGGGCGACGGACAGTTCGATCCCGGCGATCATATCGACTTTTTCGGCATCAGCAACGACGGTACGCCCGACTCCGTACTGTATTTTCAGCCGGGATGGCAGGGCAACAAAAAAGTGAACCTGTACACCGATACGGCCTCTTATTTTCTTACGACCGGCACCAGTTTCGGGCTGCGTTTCGTAACGGAGCTCGATAATAATTTCAGCGCCTGGAACACCTCTCCTTTTTACTGGGCGCTGGTGGAACAGGGCTACCGTTCCACATACAACGAGGGCGCTTTTTACAGCAGTTTTCAGAAAGACGCCCGCTACCAGAGCGGCGAAGGCTATGCCACCATCTACACCAATGCACAAACCATTAACCAGGGCTGGACAGGCGATTTTGCCAACCTGAAGAACACCATGTACACTGCGGGGCCCCAGGCCAGCCTGAGCGTGTGGGCCGCAGGCGCGTCGAACCCTTCGTCCAACCTGATGAACTTTGACCATAACCACAAGGTTACGTTCGGTTCGGCCCAGATCGATTCCAACCTGTACAATTTCAGCTTTAACCGCTACAACCTCAACGCCTCTGCTTCTTCGGTAGCGGCCGCCGCCAATGTATATTCGGTAGGTTTTGCCCCGGCACCTTCCAGTCCGTCCACACGCAATGCCCTCAGCTATGTGCGCGCGCTGCTTCCGCAGACCTATAACCTGAGCAACCGCAGTTCGCACATACTGTATGTTCCCAATAATGCGGCGCAGGCCAAATACACGCTGTCCATCAGCAATTTTAACGCCCTCGGTTCCCAGGTGTACCTGTACGATGTAAGCAACGGAAAACGTATACAGGTGCAGAACGTTTCCGGCAACTGGCAGGTGGTGGTACCCAACGGCGGCAGCGGCAACAAGCAATGTATTCTTACGTCGGACAGCGCCACCATCAAGGTGAGCAATATACAGCCGGTGAATTCGGCCGGGGCGCTGCCGGGCAAATTCCGGGATCTCAGCGCCATGTATTCCAACCGCGATTACCTGGTGATCACCTCATCCTTTTTCTGGAACGAGGCCCTGCAATACGCCGCATACCGCAACCTGAGCGGTTACAATCCGCTGGTTCTGGACGTGCGCGAGCTGTACGACCAGTTCGGGTTCGGCATGAACGGACACCCACTGGGTATTTACCGCTTCCTGAACTATGCCCGGCAGCAGTGGAACATAAAACCGAAAGCCATATTCATTATCGGCAAATCGTATTTCCCCGATCAGGTGCGGCTGAATCCCGCCGTAGCCGCGCAGAACTATATACCGGCCATGGGCTATCCGCCTACGGACAATAACTATGTATACGAAAATACCAGTCCGCCCAGGCATCACACCCCCATCGGGCGCCTGGCGGCACGTACCCCGGCCGATGTAAGCAATTACCTGCTGAAGGTACAGCAGAACGAACAGAACCACCCTGCCGAATGGATGAAAAAGGCCCTGCATTTTGCGGGCGGATCGAGCCAGGCAGAACAGAACCTGTTCAAATCGTACCTGGACACCTATAAATCGCACTGGCAGGATTCGGCGATGGCCGGCCGTGCGCTGTTCTTCGGAAAATCGTCCAATGCTCCGGTATCACAGACCGTGGCCGACAGCCTCAAGGGGATCATCAATAACGGCGTAGCGCTGATGACCTTCTTCGGACATGCCTCGGGCAGCGGCTTCGATATCAATATTGAAGAACCAGCCGATTACAACAACAGCGGGCGTTACCCGGTGATCGTGGCCAACTCCTGCCTCTCGGG
This sequence comes from Bacteroidia bacterium, assembly GCA_016742095.1. Taxonomy (GTDB): domain Bacteria; phylum Bacteroidota; class Bacteroidia; order CAIKAF01; family CAIKAF01; genus JACVCJ01. The sequence goes on along the minus strand of JACVCJ010000014.1, from coordinate 33,861 downwards.
CGACCTGTTCCAGGCTACGCCCACCATCAGCGAACGCTTCGTGCTGGAACCCGAAAAAGGTTCCGTGGCCTTCCTTTCTGCCGTGGGATACAGCCTGCAGAACCCCGTATTCAACATTACGCGTACCTGGTACCGAAACGTTTCCCGCGATATGTATACCAAAAGTATCGGGGAATGTCTTACTGCGTCCGTAAATGAGCTGTATATACAGAACGGCGGCTTTTTCGACATACTGAACTACCTGGAGTTCTCCATCCACGGCGACCCGGCGCTGAAGATCATGTCCTATACCAGGCCCGACCCCATGATCACGGACCAGAGCGTGGTGGTAAGTCCGGCGGTGATCACGACCGACCAGGATTCTTTTCATATCACCATAGCCATAACCAACTACGGCCGCGCCATGAACGACTCCCTGCGTATCGAGGTAATACGCGATTATCCCAAACAGGGCAAACCCAACGATATTTATGCCTACAAACTGCCGCCCCTGATGTTTTCGGATACGCTCCGGCTTACGTTCGCCACCGATCCGGTGAACGGCCAGGGCAGCAATATCTTTACCATTACGCTGGACCCGAACAACTTCGTGGAAGAACTGAACGAGTTCAACAACAAAGTGGTAAAAACGGTAAATATCGCCTCTGCCGAAGTGATACCCGTTTACCCGCAGGAATTTGCCGTGGTGCCCCTGCCCAACACAAAAATAAAGGCCGTAACGGGGAATCTTTTTGCACCCCTGCGTAATTACCGCATGGAAATAGACACCAATGCCTATTTTACCAGCAGCTGGAAAAAAGACACGCTCATCAGTCAGACCGGCGGGGTAATGCAATGGAACCCGCAGCTGAACATGCCCGACAGTACCGTGTTTTACTGGCGCGTAGGCGTGGATACCACCGGGAACCTTACGTTTGGAAAATGGCGCTATTCTTCGTTCCAGTACATTGTGAACAAGCGAGGCTGGGGCCAGGCCGATTTTCCGCAGTTCAGGAACGATAAATATACGTATATCGATTACAATGAACCGCAGCGCCTGTTCGAATTCAATGAGAACCGCAAACAGCTGCGCTGCGTTACCATAGGTAATGTAAGCGTGGCACAGAGCGAACAGTGTAAATACGATATGGACGGCATACTGATGGAATATGGTGCCTGTAATACCATTCCGGGTATCTATGTGGCCATTATCGATCCTCTTACACTGGAACCCTGGAAAACGAACTGTACCGGTACCGGCGGTTATAACCTGGGACAGTACAACCAGTGCCAGCTACCCTGCCGCGACCGCCAGGAAGCTTATTTCATCTACCTGCAGGGCGATAATAACTCCCGTGAACAACTCAAGAACCTGCTGAACAACACCGTTCCCAACGGGCATTACATACTGGCCTATACCATGTGGAGCACCAACTTCAGCCAGTTTACGCCCGATCAGCTCAATGCTTTTATCAATCTCGGCGCCGATTCCATACAACTGCTGGCCGCCGGCGGACAAAACCTGCCCTATATTTTCTTTACCCGCAAGGGATACCCGGCCACTACCGCCGAAGTGGTGGGGAACAGTCCTTCCGCTACCATTACGCTTACCCAGGACCTGGAAAATGACTGGATCTTCGGGAATATCGAAAGTCCGCTGATCGGTCCGGCCAAAAACTGGGATTACATGAGCTATTTTCAGCAGAGTACCGAAATTCCCAGTTTCGACAGCGTTTCCGTAGACATCATCGGGGTGAACGGCGGCGTGGAAACCACGCTCATCAGTGCGCTGCAACCTGTTCCGGGCGAAGTGTTCAACCTGGGCAACACCATCAATGCCAGCCAGTACCCTTACCTGAAACTGCGTTTCTTTACCCGGGACGACAGCATCCGCACACCGGCACAACTGCGGCGCTGGCACGTGCTGTACGAAGGCGTGCCCGAAATATCGCTGAACCCGGCACGTTCCGGCTTTTCCTTTGCGGCCGATACCCTGCCACAGGGCCAGACGCTGCGACTGGTGATGCCCGTGGAGAACATCGGCGATTACAATACCGATTCCGTTATTGTGAAACACTTTATCGTGAACAGCAACAATGCCGTTACCAATTTCTACAAAAAGTACAACGGCCTTACTGTGGGACAGTTCCTGCTGGACACTTTTACGATCGAAAACATGAATTACCCGGGCCTGAACGTCCTCTGGACCGAGGCCAACCCGCTGGACCGGCCCGACCGTTTTACGGAGCAGTACCATTTCAATAACCTGGCCGACCGGCCTTTCTATACTGATAAAGACAAGATCAATCCCCTGCTGGACGTTACCTTTGACGGAGTACGGATCATGGACGGCGACATTGTATCGGCCAAACCGGTGATCCTGATCCAGCTGAAGGACGAAAACCCCATACTGCTGCTGAACGATACGTCGAGCTTCGAGGTTTTCCTGCGTTACCCGGGCAGTTCGAATATCGTGCCCGTTCCGCTGAGCGGTTCCGACGTGAGTTTTTACCCGGCCACCAATTCCAAGAACAATGCCCGGCTCGAATTCCGCCCGGATTTCTCCATGGCCGACGGCCAGTACGAACTGATGCTGCGCGCCCGCGATAAGACCAATAATGCCAGCGGCAACGGCGACGGCACCTTCGATTACAGGATCCGCTTCAACATTGTGAACAAATCGAGTATTACCCAGATCCTCAATTACCCCAACCCCTTCAGCACCTCTACCCGCTTTGTATTTACACTCACCGGCAGCGAACTGCCCACTTTCTTCAAGATACAGATCTTTAATATCAACGGGGTGATCGTACGCGAGATCATGATGGAAGAGCTCGGCAACATTCACATCGGCAACAACATTACCGATTACGCCTGGGACGGCACCGACGAGTTCGGCAACAAACTGGCCTCCGGCGTTTACCTGTACCGCGCTTATACAGAGATCAACGGCGAAAATATCGACCGTCGTGCTACCGAGGCCGACTCCTTCTTCAAGAAAGGATTCGGAAAAATGTACCTGATGCGCTAAGTTTCCAACGTATGTCTGAACGGCTGAACCTGCCCGGAAAATTATTCCCCGGAAACAAAAAGTCATAGTATAGTATGACTTTTTATATTAAAAGTAAAGTTATTATATGACAAATTATTTTCAAATGTCATAGAATAGTTGTACTTTTGAGGAGTGAATACAGGAATTATGTCGCGCAAAAACTTACAGATACAGCAGTTAAACAACAAAATGGTGTCCTTCGCCTCCGTACAGCAGCAGGCGGTACCGGCTTCGGGCTGGGTACGTACCATACGTTCGGCCCTGGGCATGTCTATGCAACAACTGGGGCGCAAACTCTCCATCAGTAAACAGAGCGTGCAGGACATTGAAAAACGCGAACAGGAAGGCAGCATTACCCTGCGTTCCCTGCGCGAAACGGCCCGGGCCCTGGATATGCAGCTGGTGTATGGTTTTGTACCTAACGGCGGCTCCCTCGATGCCCTCATTGAACAAAAGGCCCGTGAGCTGGCCACTGAAATTGTACTCCGCAGCTCCCATACCATGCTGCTCGAAGGCCAGGAAAACTCCGAACAACGCATCCGCAAAGCCATTGAAGAACGTACGGTCCTGCTCAAGAACGAAATGCCTAAAATACTGTGGGATTAAGCTTTGTATATCTTCCGGGACAAACGCCGCTGGACGAAAGCGAGGCAGAGGGTTTACGGATCCCGGGCATACAAACGCATGCCGAACTGGACGAGTTTGAACAACAGAATATCGAAGAGGCCATGCTCTGGTCCCTGAGACGTTCTTTCCGGCCGGCAGAGGTATTCAGTGAAGCCTTTATACGCCGTGTGCATCAGCAGATGTTCGGCAACGTGTGGAACTGGGCCGGGGAATTCAGGCAGAGCGAAAAGAACCTGGGCATAAACCGCTGGCAGATACCCGGCGCACTGAAATGCCTGCTCGACGATGCGCTGTACTGGCAGCAGATGCAGGTATACAGTCCGGACGAGGCTGCACTGCGTTTTAAGCACCGCCTGGTGAGCATACATTGTTTCTGCAACGGGAACGGCAGGCATAGCCGCCTGCTGGCCGATATTATCACCAGCAAACTCCGGGGACAGCCGGTGTTCAGCTGGGGTCGCGGAAACCTGGCCCGGCAGGGTCTTGCCCGCAGTGCGTACCTGCATGCCCTGAGGGCTGCTGATGCCGGCGATATCGTACCCCTGCTCCGCTTTGCCCGCTCCTGAAAGTCATAAAAAAAGCCCCGCTTCTGCGAGGCTTCCTTTTATTTTTTCTCTTCGAACGGCCGGATCGCGACACGTACCTGGATCAGTCTCATGTCCAGGTCGCTGAGCATCTGCTTGTTCCTTTCGATCTTTTCTTCGTACGGTTTTTTAAGGGCATCGGCATTTTTGCTATTGCCAAAGAAGGTAAGATTGCTTTCGAGCTGGGATACTTCCTGCCGCAGTTTTTCAATGCGGGTACGCAGCTGGGTACGTTCGTTCTTCAGGGCATCGTACGGGTTTGCCGAGGCCAGCATGGTATCGATCATTCCCTTGTAGATGATCTTTTCCTTTTCGGCCGGGTCTACGTTGATCTTCGCAAAGAACTCGTTAGAAGCGTCCTCGAACGCTTTTTCGATATGCTGTTTCTCCTTGAAAGGCACAAAACCGATAGCTTTATAGGCACTGCGGAACTCTTCCATGGCACGGAAACTTTCCTGCAGGTCTTCGGTATGCTCGTAAGCCTTTATCTGTTCCAGAACGGCCTTTTTCTTCTCCAGGTTCTCCAGTTCCTGGTTCGGCACATTTTTCTGGTGTTCTTCCCTGGCATGGAAGAAAGCGTCGGCAGCGGCACGGAAACGGTTCCATACCTCGTCGCTTTTCTCACGCTGTACGGCGCCGATCTTTTTCCAGTCTTCCTGTAAGGATTTAAAGCGGGCCGGGGTATTTTTCCAGTCGGTGCTCTGAGCCAGTTCCTCGGCCTTTTCCACCAGTTTCATTTTCTTTTCGAGGTTGGCGTTCCAGTTGTTCTTGAGTTCGCTCCAGAGCGACTGACGTTTACCCACCAGGCGGCGGCGGGCCTCCCGGAAACGTTCCCAGATGGCGTCACTCACATTTTCGGGCACACGGCCGATGGCTTTCCACTGCTGCTCGATCTTGTCCAGGGCTTTCTGTGCCTCGTTAAAATCTTTCATGGACGGGAATTCCTTTGCGGCCCATTCTTCCAGTTCGTGTACCAGCTGTGTTTTAGACTCGAGGTTCTGTTTGCGCTGTTCGTTCAGCTTATCAAAAAACTCGTCGCGGCGTTTGTACACGGCCTCGGTAGCCTGTTTGAAACGCTGCCACAGGTCTTCGCTCTTGGCTTTGGGAATAGGCCCGATCTCGCGCCATTGTTTATGGTACGATTGCAGGAACTCGAGCGATTTTTTGATCGACTCCAGTTTCAGCAGGCTTTCCACGCCTTTTACAATACGTTCTTTTTCGGCCAGGTTCTTCTGCAGTTCCACCTTGAACAGGTCGCGGTGTATGCTCAGCGCCTGGTAATAGTTATCTACATGAAAACGGTAGGTCTTCCAGATATCGTCGGCCTTGCTCTGCGGTACCGGACCGATGTGGTTCCAGCGGTCCTGCAGTTCGCGGAATTTATCCTGCACCAGGCCGATGTTCTGCTCATTGCTGATCAGGTTCTTCAGTTCCTGGATCACGTCCTGCTTTTTGAGGTAGTTCTCCGTCTGTTCCTGCTCACGGCGGCGTTTTACATCGCTGAAGTGCTCTTCGGTATCGCGGAGTTTTTCTTTAAATTCTTTTTCCTCGCGGGAAAGCTGGAAGCCGAAATCGTCTTTTTCACCGCCTTCGGCCAGGAATTGTTCCAGCGCGGCGTGTTCACGGTCGTGGATGAGTTCCTGGAAACGGCTGCGGATATTCTTGAAATTCTTGCGGGATCTCAGGATAGAACCATCGGAGATCATGCGTTTGAACGCCTCGAAAAGTTCCCGGAGATCCAGTTTTTCGGCATGAAATTCCTCATCGGCATGCTCTTCTTCCTCTTCGTGACCGGCTACCGGCGACTGGATCAGAGCATGTTCGTCTTCGTGACCGAAAGATACTTCAATGCTATCCTCTTCGCTCTCTTTCTGCACGGTGGCAGGCAGAACGGGCTCCCTGGGTTCCAGCGCTTCGTTGTTTACGTTTTCTGACATGATCATTGTATTCTGTGAGTCCTGTTATTGCAAAGGTATAAAATGAAAGTACAAACGTGAAAAATGTACACGCATTGTATCCTTCTGCCATCAAAAGTACATTTCTTTCCTGCGGGAAAGGATCATGGAGAAACTGCTCAAAGCCCTTATCAGTAAGCCAGCCAGAGCGATGGATTGAGTGTAACACTGCCTTTCCGTATCTGGAAATTTATTACACTTTTGCCGTTTTCGGCGGTCATAATGGCGCCTATTTTCTGTTTGGCGCTCACTTTGGTATCTTTCTTAACGTTAACTTCACTCAGGTTGGAGTATACGGTGTAGTACTCGCCGTGGCGCAGGATCACGACCTTGCCGTAACCGTCCACCGCAAAAATACCGCTCACTTCGCCGTCGAATATGGCACGGGCCGAAGCGCCGGCGGGCGCCGTAATGTCCACACCGTCGTTCTTTACCGTCACGTTTTTCAGGTACGGATGCGGCTGCACGCCGAAACGTCCGGTGATGGCTCCTTTTTCTACCGGCCAGGGCATATTGCCCTTATTGCCTTCGAAAGAGGCGCTTTTCATACGCGTTTCGGGCGTTACGGTCATGTTCACCTCTGCGGCAGGCTTCGAAGAAGATGATGATGCGGCCGGTTTGCTGCCCGTACCCGATGAGGAAGAACCCGTACCAGCCGGTTTTGCAGCGGCGGCGGCAGCTTTTTTCTTCGCGGCAGCCTCTGCTTTTTTGCGCTCTTCTTCGATCAGTTTACGTACAATATCCTGTATCTTATTTTCGAGCTGCTGGCGTTCCGTTTCCTTACGGCTGATCTTTTTACGGATCTCACTTTCCTTGCCTTTGAGCTGTTGGGCCAGTTTCTGCTGGTCCTGCTTTTCATTCTCCAGTTTGGTCTTCTGCTGTTCTTCGGCCTGCAGCACGTTCACTTTCTGTTGTTTGTTCGAATCCAGGGTATGGATCACCGTGCTGAGCGCCAGTTGCGTGCCTTTGATCTGTGCGAGCTGGGCCCTGCGGAAGGAAGCCAGACGCTTAAAGTACGAAGCCCGTGAAAAAGCTTCGTTCATGTCGTCGGAGGCCAGTACGTAGAGGAATTTATCGTCGGAATTGCGGTTCTTATAGGCAAAATACACCATACGGCCGTACAGTTTCATCAGTTCGGCCTCCTGTTCTTCCAGCGTTTTTTTGCGTTTCATGTTGCCGCTGATCTCCTGTTCCAGTATAGAGACCTCGCTGCGGTAGGTCTCCACCAGTTCTTCGCGGAACTGGATCTTGGTAGAAAGCTGGTCGATGTATTTTAAGGTCTTTTTCTGTTTCTGTGCGGTGGCATTCAGTTCCTTGCCGGCCTTTTCGATCTCTTTGGCCAGGTATTTCTTTTTGCTCTCCAGCGATGTTTTTTCTTTTTTGAGCGAACTGGTACTTTTCTGCGCCACACCGATCAGCGCCAGGAAACTCAGTCCCACAAACAAAAGCAGGAGTACAAATACGGGTAGAATATGTTTTTTTACAGACTTCATCAGTGTAAAAATGAAAAAAGCTCCGTTGTGTAACGGAGCTCTTTCTCTGAATATTTCAACGCTTTTCTGTTAGTATCGATCTTTTAGCATCGTTTAACTAACTTTTTTTCCATTTGATGGTACAGCCGATGGCCTTTACCTCGGTCGTTTCCACTTTTTTACCGTTCAGCAGGGCATCTACGGCTTTTTCTACGTATTTCTCCGTGGCTTTTTCGGCACTTTCGGTATTGTTATCGATGGCGCCGATGTATTTTACCACGTATTTTCCTTTATCGAGCTGCAGTACAAAGGTATGCGGCGTGCGTGTGGCGCCGAAGGCTTTGGCCACTTCCTGCGTTTCGTCGATCAGGTAAGGGAACTCGTAGCCTTTTTCGGCGGCGCGTTTCTGCATTTCGCCATAGCTGTCTTCCGGAACGCTTACCGGGTCGTTGGGATTGATAGCGATAACGGGATACCCGAGCGGCGCATATCTGGCGTTCAGTTCGATAATACGTTGTTCGTACGCCTGTGCAAAGGGACAGTGGTTGCAGGTAAATACCACGATAGCGCCCTTGGCCTCACGGCCTGTTTCCAGGCTGATCATGTTGCCGTCCACGTTCTTCAGGGTAAAGTCCTTAACCTTGTCGCCTATTTTGTAACCCTGTGCCAGGGCGCTCAGTCCCAGGCTCATCATCAGTACGGTGAATACAGTTTTCATTTATTTTATTTTGTAATTAGTGACGTTTATTTGTGATCTTTATGGTCGTGGCGTTCGCTGCGGTACTGGGCAATAAAGGTGAACAGTTCTTCTTCGTTGAAGGCGCCTTCATGAAAGCCCACTTTTACGCCGTCCCTGAACACCAGTGTGGCCGGTATGGCTCCGCTGAAGGAAGGATCGGCCTTGTTGATCCAGTTGGAGTCGCCCGCATCGGAAATATGGAACGATCTCATGGTAAGCTCCTTAGCCGCCAGGAAGGGCGCTACGTTCTTTACCTGTGCCGAAAGGTCGGCGCTGCCCAGCCACACCTGGAAATTGGCCCCGGCAAGGCTGTCCTGTAATTTCTGAAAATGCGGAAGTTCGGTTACACAGGGCTTGCACCAGGTAGCCCAGAGGTTCAGTACTACGATCCCTTTTTCGGCAGAGATCTTCTGCAGGATGGACTCGAACGGAATCGATTCCGTGTGTTGTGCGTTTGCCTGTTGCACTCCCAGCAGGGCCAGGCTCCAGATAATGATCCACTTTTTCATATTAATCATCTGTTTTTTATAATCCGGTTCTGTATCGGGCTGTCTGCGCAAAAATTTCGGCGAACAGCTCTTTTTCTGTATCATCAAAAACCATGCCCCTGCGCGCAAATACCAGCTCTGCCGTCTGTACGGCCTGTTTTACCTGGTATTCCTGCATTCCCTGGGGACCGCCCCACGAGAACGAAGGTAAGAAGTTTCTGGGGAATCCCGCCCCAAAAATATTTGCGCTCACCCCAACCACGGTACCTGTATTGAACATGGTATTGATACCGCATTTGCTGTGGTCGGCCATGATGAGCCCGCAAAACTGCAGACCCGTATTTACAAAGCCCTCTTTTACATAACTCCACAGTTTTACCTGTGCGTAGTTGTTCTTGAGGTTGCTGTTGTTGGTATCGGCGCCCAGGTTACACCATTCGCCCAGTACGCTGTTTCCGAGGAAACCGTCGTGGGCTTTGCTGCTGTAGCCGAAGATGACGGAGTTGTTCACTTCACCGCCCACTTTTACGTGCGGACCGAATACGCAGGCCCCGTAAATTTTGGCGCCCATCTTCAGCTGACTGTGTTCGCCGAGGTAAAATGGGCCGCGTACCATACTGCCTTCCATGATCTCGGCATCCCGGTCAATAAAAACGGGACCTTTGCTCACATTGATGATGGCCCCTTCGATAACGGCCCCGTCCTCGATAAAGAGGTTCTCGGGCGGACCGATCAGCGTGTTGCTTTCCGGCAGCGGACCGGAACGGCGGCCATTCACGGCCAGGTCATAGTCGATATCGAGCACTTCGGCCGCTTTGGAAAAAATATCCCAGGGGCGGCGGATATCCAGCAGTTCTCCGGTATACTCCACACGTACGTTTTCCGTAACACCACACAAAGCGATGCGTTTATCCCCGTGATACAGGGCCTCTCCCTGCTGCAGCTTGCTGATCCGTTCCCACAACGCCTGCGTGGCCACAATGGCTCCGTCTATAGATAAGACATCGCTGCCCCCGAAAGGTTTAAACTTGTTGCGTAAATATTCCTGGGTCTCAAAGTACACCTCACATCCGGAAAAGCGTTTCCAGCGCTGGGCCTGGGTATATATGCCCGTGCGTATATCGCCCACCGGACGTGTAAACGTGAGCGGCAGCAGCTGTGCACGGGTTTCGGGGTCATCAAATAATACGATCGTCTGTGTCATGCGTTCTTTCATTTACAAAGGTAATGATTCCAGTACTTTTTCTTCTTCTTCGCGGCAGAGTATGCGGGCAGCGGATTCCGCGTTCGTGCGCCATTCGTTCAGCCTGCCGGGGGAAGCCAGCATGGTGTCGAGCTGCGCGGCCAGCTGCCGGGAACTGTGTTCCTGTAAGACCTCTCCCACGTTGTATTCCGTTACGATACGCCGCAGTTCCGGCAGATCGGATACCAGTACGGGAATGCCCGCCTGTATATAATCGAATATCTTATTGGGCAGGGAATAGCGGTAGTTGAGATTGGTATCCTTGTCGAGGCTGAGACCGATATCGGCATTTACGGTGTATTTCAGCAGTTCGGAAAAGGGTTTGCGGGGCAGGAACCATACTTTATCCTGTAGTTCGTTTTTCGTAACATAGCTTTTCAGCTGCGGGATCACATCGCCGCTGCCAATGATGAGCAACAAAGCGTCTGTCTGCAGGTATTTCATGGCTTCCACGGCCTCTTCAGCCCCCCGTTGCACATTGATGCCGCTCCCCTGCAGCAGGATGATCTTTTTTTCCGCAGGTAAGCCGAGGTCCGCACGGGTCGCAGCCGGTTTCTGCTTCAGGCGGTAAGGCATATTACGCAGGATACGGAAGGGTTTGCCGTATTTTTTCGTATAGATATCTGCAATGCTTTTATTTACGGTGAATGCATGATCCACAGCAGGTATACACCACTGTTCAAAAAAAAGCCAGACGTTCCGTGCGAAGGCATTGTGCTGCAGTTCGGGCACTTCGGTAAAGAGTTCGTGTGAGTCGTACACGAGTTTTCGTCCGGGCGAAAGGCGTTTGGCCAGGGCCGAGGCCGGCAGGGTGTCCAGGTCGTTGCTCCATATCCAGGCGCTTTTGTTCTGTAACAAAAAGATACTTAAACGAATGGAGTATTCTGCGTAAAACAACATACCCGTATTAAAAAAGTGCTTTTTACGAACAATGCGGTAGGGCAGATCGTTCATGGGCAGGCTGCCGGGCAGCAGACGGCCGTACAGCGTAACGGCATACCCGCGGGCGTGCCACCAGGCACAGAGCCGCAATACCCGCTGATCGGTACAGAGATCGTTGATCACGGGCACGATGATGCTTTTGCTTCCTGTTGACATAGTTCTGTGTACAAAAATAGAGTTGTTTGTCATGTAAGCCGATTTTTTTGAGGAATTTTGCCAACAATGATCACGGAAAAAAATCATTCACTGCGCAGGCTAAATACCTTCGGGATCGAAGCCCGGAGCCGGGAATTCTGCCGTTTTTCCACGGCAGACGAACTGGCGGAGACCCTGGCCTATGTGCGCGAAAAAAAACTGCCCCTGCTCATACTGGGCGGCGGCAGCAATATCCTGTTCACGCGTGACTGGGAAGGACTTACCGCACATAATACCATGAGCGGCATTGAGATCGTACGCGAAGATGCGCAACAGGTGTGGGTGCGTGCCGGAGCCGGCGTTATCTGGCATCAGTGGGTGCTCTGGGCCGTGGAACGCAACCTGGGCGGCATGGAAAACCTGTCGCTGATCCCCGGAACGGCCGGTGCCGGCCCTATGCAGAACATCGGGGCCTACGGCGTGGAACTGAAAGACATTTTCCACGAACTGGAAGCCTGTCATATCCCGACCGGCGAATGGCATACTTTTTCAGCGGACGATTGTAAATTCGGTTACCGCAACTCTGTATTCAAAAACGTACATAAAGGCGAATACGTGATCGGCAGTGTAACGCTGCGCCTGCAGAAAGAGCCTTCCGTTTTTCATACCGCCTACGGCGCCATTGCACAGGAACTCGAAAAAATGCAGGCCGAACCCGGTGTACAGAGCATCAGCAAGGCCGTGATCAATATACGCAGCTCTAAACTGCCCGACCCGGCACAGATCGGGAATGCGGGGAGTTTTTTCAAGAATCCTTCCGTGGCTGTATCGGAATACGAACGCATCAAAAACGAACATCCGGATATGCCTTCTTTCCCGGGTACCGAACCGGGCACGATAAAAATACCGGCCGGCTGGCTTATTGAAAAAAGCGGCTGGAAAGGCTTCCGCGAAGGCGATGCCGGTGTACACAAGCTACAGGCCCTGGTACTCGTAAACTACGGCCAGGCTTCCGGAGACCAGATCTGGCAACTCAGCGAACGCATCCTGCACGATGTACAGCAACGTTTTGGCGTGGAGCTGGAACGGGAAGTGAATGTGGTTTAGTCAGAAAGTCCGGAGTCTGAAGTCCGAAAGTCCGGAGGTAAAAGAGGCTGGCGCGGAAGTCCCCAGTCCGGAAGTCCGGGGTCCGGAGGTAAGAGGGCCGACGCGACCTATAGTGTAGGGTTATTTTTTAGAAATTCAGAAAAAATTCAGAATTCATCCGGTACATTCGTTGTATGAAGATCCTGATCATAGAGGACGAGCCCGAGCTGGCACGCAGTATGGCCGATTATCTTTCCGGCCAGCAGTACCGCTGTGAAACGGCGGCCACTTTCTCTGCCGCCATGGACAAGCTGAGCGCCTATGATTACGACTGTATCCTGCTGGACCTGATGCTGCCCGGCGGCGAAGGGATGAGCCTCCTGCACGAACTGCGGCGCCTGGGAAAACAGGATGGCGTGATCATTATTTCGGCCCGGGACTCCCTCGACGATAAAATACAGGGCCTGCAGACCGGGGCCGACGATTACCTGGCCAAACCCTTTCACCTGCCCGAACTGGCCGCCCGCATCTATTCCCTGATCCGCCGCAAACAGTTTGCCAACAGCAATCACATACAACACGGAGAACTGTTTATCGACCTGCTGTCGAGGAACGCTTTTGTAAACGGAACCGAAGTGCCGCTCACCAAAAAGGAGTTCGATCTGCTGCTGTATTTCATCGGGAACCGCAACCGCGTTCTTTCCAAAAGTATACTGGCCGAACATCTTTCCGGCGATTTTGCCGATATGCTCGATAGTCACGATTTCATATACGCACACATCAAAAACCTGAAACGTAAACTCAGCGCTGCCGGCTGTGCCCCCTATCTCAAAACCGTATACGGCAGCGGCTATAAATGGGAAGAATGAACAGACTGCTGAACAAGACCATACGTCCGCTTACCCTGTACGCCCTGCTGGTGCTGGTGCTGAGCATACCCGTGTACTATTTCCTGGTCGATTATATCTGGGTGAACGAACTGGATAAACACCACCTGAACATTAAGGCAAAGATCGAACAGGAAATGAATGCATTGCCCCTGTCCGACTCGGCCCTGCAACACACGCTACTGGTATGGAATGCCGTAAACCCGGGTTCTTCGTTCCGGGAAACCGATGCATCACAGGTACGGCCGGACAGTACCTATACCCAGATCCGTTTTGATGATTTTCAGCAGGACCGTGAACAGTTCCGCGGACTGCGTACCTATATACGCATTCACGGCCGTACCTACCGACTGTTGCTGGAAACCAATATGGAAGAGACCGATGAGACCATACTGGCCATTGCCGGCGTTACCCTGCTGTTTTTCCTGTTGCTTTCCGGCGGGTTTATCCTGCTGAACCGCCGGCTTTCGCTCCGTTTCTGGCATCCTTTTTACGATACCCTGCAGCGCCTGCGCAGCTTCAACCTGGAGGGCGAACAGAACATCAGTCTGCCGCAGAGCGATGTGCTGGAATTTAATGAACTGAACCGGCAGCTGGAAGAACTGATCGGCAAAAACATTTCGGTGTTCCGCCAGCAGAAAGAATTTACGGAGAACGCTGCCCACGAATTACAGACCCCGCTGGCCATTATCCGCTCCAAACTGGACATACTGCTGCAAAGCAGTGCGCTGAGCAAAGAGCAGTACGAGACCGTGGAAGCCATAAACCGCACACTCACCAGGGCCTACCGCATCAATAAAAACCTGCTGCTGCTGGCCCGTATCGAGAACAGGCAGTTCAGCGAGCGGGAAACGATAGACCTGAGCCTGCTTACCCGGGAATGCCTTGAGCTGCTGCAGGAACACATTGCTGAAAAACAGCTGCAGGTATCTACGGATATAGAAGACGGTGTGTATATCCGGGGGAACCGTGTACTGGCCGAGATACTGAGCAGCAACCTGCTTCTGAATGCCATACGACACACGAAGAACGGCGGCAACCTGCATATAACCCTGCACAAAGGTCTGCTGCGGGTGCGGAATTCCGGCAGCAGCGCCCTGGACCCGGACGCTCTGTTCCGGCGCTTCGGGCGTGCTTCCACAGAAACACCCGGTACCGGGCTCGGACTGGCCATTGTACAACAGATCGCCCTGCGCTATGACTGGCAGCTGAACTATACATTCGCCGCCCGAGAACATATTTTCAGCGTGAGGTTCTGAATTCAGGATTTCTTCGAAATTGCCCCTGAACTTTGTCTTGTAATTTAATACAATACAAGGTTATGAAAACAAAAACGCTCCTTTCCGTAAGCCTTCTGGCTCTGTTCTGTTCCTGCTCCGGGGATTCCGTTCCCGAAGCTGTAAGATCGGCATTCCGTCAGCAATTTCCGGCGGCTGCCGATACGGAATGGGAAAAAGAGGATGCAAATTTCGAAGCGGAATTTACCATGGACAGTAAGGAATACTCGGCCCTGTTCGACGCTTCCGGGCAACTCCTGGAAACCGAGTATGAAATTCCGGCTGACTCGCTGCCCGCTGCCGTACACGCCTATATTTCACAGAACCTTTCCGGGACAAAGATCACTGAAGCCGCGCACATCCGTGACGCCTCCGGACACGTGAGTTATGAAGCCGAAACCGGCGACAAAGACCTTATTTTCGATGAAAACGGTACATATGTAAAAACGGTAGCTCATTAATATGCGATCTTCTGTTCTTTCCGGCTTTTTTCTGCTCTGGCTGTTCAGCATTACCTTACAGGCACAAACCACGGGGGTTACCGTTTCGGGCACATTGCGTGACCAGACTTCCGGTACGGCCATGCCGTATGTAAATGTTGTATTGCGTAATGAAACAGACAGTACGTTCGTTTCAGGGACCATAAGCGATGAACAGGGACTCTTCAGTATCCCTGGCATCGCCTATGGCGAATATTATCTCACGTTCTCCTACCTGGGCTACCGTACACAGGTACTTCCCCTGCGGACAGGACAACTGAGTCCGTTCCTGGACCTGGGCAATATACAGATGACGGCACAGAGTGCTTCGCTGAGCGGGGTTACCATCAGCGGAAAACAGGATGAGCTGAACGAAAGCATGGATAAAAAAACGTACCATAGCGATGAGAACATCAGCCAGAGCGGCGGATCGGCCCTGCAGGTAATGCGGAACCTGCCCGGGGTGACCATCGACCCTGAAAATCGTATACTCATCCGGGGCAGCGACAAGGTAACCATACTGGTCGACGGCCGGCAGACAGCCCTCTCCGGATTCGGCAACCAGGCCGGGCTCGATAACATTCCGGCCTCTGCCATAGAACGTATAGAGATCATTCACAATCCCTCAGCTAAGTACGATGCCAACGGCAATGCGGGTATCATCAACATCATCCTGAAAAAGAACAAACAGGACGGATTCAACGGCAAGGCCGGACTTACCGCGGGTATCGGGGCCCTGTGGCGCAAGCGGGAGAACCTGCCCGACATTCGCCCGCAGTACCGGTTTACGCCCAAAATAAACCCGACACTTTCCCTCAATTACCGCCGCCGCAAATTCAACCTTTTCTTACAGGGCGACCTGCTCTGGCAGAAAATACTGAACAAGAACGAATTTACCGACCGCTATTACGACAACGGGAGCATCATTCACCAACAGTACCAGGAGAACCGCACCCAGCTGGCTACAACGGTAAAAGCCGGTGTGGACTGGTTTATCAACGATAACAATACCGTTACCCTTTCGATGCTGTATGGCCGCGAAGCCCATGTAGACCGAGGCGATCTGCCCTACTTTAACAACGATTTCAGTCAGCGCGAACGGCTCTGGACCTTTTATGAGCACGAAGTAAATACCACGCTGAGTGCGGCCGCCATTTTCCTGCATAAATTCCGGCAACCGGGGCATCAGCTGACTCTCAACCTGAACTACTCTTTTCAGCGCGAAGATGAAAATTACTTTATCCGCAACGAAATGCCTACTTATACCGGGCTCGACAGTCTTATGCTCATTGCCGATCAGCACGTGGCCGACCTGAACATAGACTATGTAAAACCCCTGCGCCGGGGCCGGATCGAAAGCGGTATGAAGTTCCGATGGCGCTATATTCCCACCCATATGCGTTTTATCCCCGGCCTGAATTCACCTATGGATGCCGGTGCGGCGGGCTGGGCCAATTACAGCGAGATCATACCGGCACTGTATACCAACTATGTATACGAAAGCAAACATTTTGAGGCAGAGGCCGGTGTGCGCGTTGAATACGTGAACGTCCGCTACCAGGTAGACCCGAACCACAACACCTACAAAAGCGATGGGTACAGCTATATACAGCCTTTTCCGAATGTACGTCTTGCCTACATTATCAATGACCGGAACCGCCTTTCGCTGTTCTACAACCGCCGTGTAGACCGCCCCGATGAACAGGACCTGCGGATCTTTCCCAAATACGACGACCCCGAGATCCTGAAAACCGGGAATCCCGGCCTGCGGCCACAGTTTACTCAAAGTGCCGAACTGGGTTACAAGACCAGCTGGAAGAGCGGGTATTTTTACTCCGCTTTTTACTACCGCAACAGTAATCGTATGCTTACGCGCATCGCCACGGCAGATACGGCCGGTAATATCATCTATTCCATTGCACAGAATGCGGGCAACGGACACAGTTTCGGCCTGGAGCTGATCCTGAACCAGGAGCTTACCAAATGGTTCAGTCTGAACATCAGCGGCAATGTGTACCAGAACACCATCGGTGCTTTTACCGTAGAGAACCTGTACCCGTTCCCGGTGTTTTTCAGCAGTCCGAAACAGCAGACATTCTCCGGCAATGCAAAGATGAACCTGATGTTCCGTCTGCCCAAAAAATTTGAGCTGTGGCTGAGCGGTATTTACCTGGCCCCGGATATTATTCCGCAGGGCCGCATCCGTTCGCGTTATTCCGTTGACTTGGGGTTACGTAAAAGCATACAGAAAGGCAAAGGCGAGCTTTTGCTGAATATGAGCGATATCTTTAACACCATGCGTATACGCCAGGAGATACGCAGCGACGGATTCCGGCTTGTAAGCAGCAATTACTATGAGACCCAGGTGATCCGTTTCGGGTACAGTTATACGTTTTAAGGTTCGGAGTCCGCAGCAAGGAGCTGATAGCTAATAGCTATGCGCTTTTCTGCTACGGATATTCCAGCCCAGTCCCCCGCTGATCTTCAGTTCCTGCAGGGGCGTACGGAAAGGCGCATCGCCCATTACCTGACCCTGTGCCCAGCGCAGCCGCACAAACAGGTGAAATACAGAACCGATGTACCAGCTACAGCCGCCTGTAATACCCAGCAGCGGTGCCGGACTCAGTGGCGTGCTGTGCCTGCCGGAAGCATCTTCGTACGCGATTTTACAGAGCGCCAGGCCCGGACTGAACCCGATAAACGGGTCCCAGCGGCCCTGTTTCAGCGGATGGTAACTGAATCCGGCAAAAACGGCGTGGTTCTGCCGCAGCTGCCCGTCGTTCAGGGGTAGTGAATACCATACCTCGCCGCCTACGGATACCCGTTCTGAAAGAAATATGTCCAGGTCGCCCGCCACGTACGCGGCAAAGTTTTTCTGGGGGAACTGGTATCCGCCGGCCAGGTTGGCCTGTGCGCGTATCAGACCTTTGCGGCTCCCCGGCATCCCCTGTGCATGCAGGCCCTGTACGCACAACAGCAGGCTAAGGATCATCAGTTTCGTGGTTTCCATAATTTCAGCAGTTTGTAGTTTGCACTCACGTTAATAAGCAGATGGCCTTCCCAGCCGGCGTTGTTATGTTTTTCGATATGTACCTCGTTCCCTTCCACGTGGGCATGCAGTTCCTTGCCCAGGTGCAGCATATACTGGCAGCTGAGCGAAATATCGAAACGCGGCGTAATGTTAAAGTGGGTGCCGATGCCTGCCTGTACGGCCGAACTTCCCCGCTGCTGCAGTTCGTTGCGCCGGCCGTTGGGCGCAATACGCGTCCAGTCGAAACAATGCCCGGCCTGGACATAGGGCGTTACCGGGCGTTTGAAATCCTTTGTGGAGATCAGGTAGCACATTACCGACCAGCCGATGTGGTAGTCGTTGCGGTAGGCTACACGGGCAATATCCGTGCGGATCATGTCCAGGAACCATTCCGTGTTGATACGGTCGTTCAGTTGCAGGCGAAATTGTCCGCCGGCGCCGTAACCGTTCTCGTTCCATGAACCGTGACTAAAGGTACTCAGGGTGCTGCGCACACCCAGGCTGAATTGTCCGCCCTGACGCAGGAAACCCTTGCGCGGCGAGGTCTGCGCATGTGCAAGGAACGGCAGACACAGGAGCAGGAAACCGATGCTGTGCTTTTTCATAGGGATACGTGTTTAGGTAGAGCTGTAGCATAGTGGTTTCCTTTTAAGTAAAACTCCGGAAGTGTATGTTTTCGTATGTGAGTAGGGAAAAAGTCCGGAGGCCGGAAGTCCGAAGGCCGGAGGCCGGCTGACGCGGTTAACGTAAAGAGCGGCCGGGGCGGTCGTCTGCGATCCGGTTGCGTATCACTCGCGGATCTCGTTCCCGCTTTTGTCAATATAAAAAACCCGTTCCCCGAGTTTTACTTCTGCCCTGCCCTTGCTGAAACTACCGGCGTTGTCGTACTTAAAACCAATAACGGTCCTGTCGGCCGGGTCGATAAAACCCCATTTTCCGTCCCGTTTCACGGCCAGCAATCCTTCTGAAAAACTCCTTGCATCTTCATATTTCAGAGGTATCACCACTTTGTTCTCCCGGTTTATAAATCCCCATTTGTCGTCCGATTCAACAGCCGCCAGTCCTTCCGGGCCGGCAAAATCGTTGGAAATATAGCTGTATTTTAACGGTACGATCAGGCGGCCCTTTGTATCTACAACACCATATACGGGATCGGGCCAGTCGCCTGTATGTACCACGGCCAGTCCGCCTTTAAAAGGATCGCCCCCGTCGTATCTGAACGATACGGCCACCTTACCCGTTTTATCTATATAGCCCCATTTTTCCTTTTCTTCCACTGCTACGTACCCTTCCGAAAAACGTTCGGCATCTTCGTAGCGGAAAGGTATGATCACCTTGTCCGTTTTATCAATGAAGCCCCATTTCCCGTTGGATTCCACAGCGGCAAGCCCTTCAGAAAAGCGGTTTGCATCATCGTACTTTATGGGGATCACCGTTTTATTCTCCTTATCGATAAAGCCCCATTTCCCGTTCAGTTTGGCTTCGGCCAGTCCCTCATAAAAAATGAGCGGCACCTCATACTGCGGGGGTACGGTTTCTTTCCCGGAGAAATCGACCACTCCGTGTTTATTATCCGCTACCACACACATATAATTCTCTTCCCGGAAGAACAGCTTTATATCGTCGTACCTGGGCGATATCACTTCTTTCCCGGTTTTATCGATAAAGCCTATTTTATCACCGAGCATCACTACGGTAATACTTACATCGGGTACAAAATCGCCGGCATCGTCATATTTCGGGGGTACGATCTCTTTACCGCTCTCATCGATATAACCGATCCGGCTATCAAGGGCCACCCGGGCAAACCCGGCCTGGAACCCGGCAACGGCATCGTACCTGGCCGGCACCGTTTCTTTACCGTTTTTATCCCGGAACCCATATTTCCCGTTACTTTCAAAACTGGTTAACTGTGCATTCAGTCCGGAAGTACAGGCACAGATGACAATGAGCAGGAATAAGGTCTTTCTTTTCATAGTACCCACAATATATAAAGATTCTGCAAAAGGTAAAACCAGGGAGCTGCATATGCACAAAAAATCCCGTTACAAAAATGTAACGGGATGCTGATCTAATGTCGGCCGGGGTCGAGGGCAACAGGCATTATCCGTAATTAAAACTTACTGAAGGATCACCTTGTGCGTGCTGGTCTCAGAGCCTTTGGTCACGTGAATGAGGTACATGCCTTTGGCATAGCCGGAAAGATCGATCTGCAGGGTGCGGGTACCGGCAGCGATGGTACGGCTTTGTATCTTTTTACCGAAAAGGTCGAACACATCTACCTGTGCATCCAGGTCGGTGTCCAGGCTGATGTTCAGCTGACCCGTGGTGGGGTTCGGGAAAATACGAAGGTCATTATCAGCGGTTTCAGGTTCCTGTGCAGACATAGCCCCCGACCGGTTCTGTTCCGGCGCAACCGTTTCATAAATGATCTCTTCAGGAAGACCCAGGCCAACTTTTTGAACCATAACAATATATGAGACTGTTTTCTGGCTGCAATTGTCGTTCCAGGTGCTGCGCGTGATCCGGTATTTACGGTTATACAGGAACCTGCCGTTCGTGGGGCTGTTGGAAGTCAATGTTACCGAATTTATATAGAAAGTACTTGTATGGTCGAACCCGCGGAATGTATTTACCGACGGATAGGTGTGCCACTGTACCGGGTCACTTACAGTAAACACTACACTATCCAAAGCATCAAGCCCCTCCAGGCTCCAATAATACCCAAAGCCCGGCTGCGTACCGATCGCATTCTGCACCACCGGCGCGGCCGTAATGGTATAATAATTATTGTCGGCGGTATTGGTGCTGATATTGAAATTAGGCTTATTGGGGCGTACGTTCACAATCACCTGGTCGCTGGCCGAACACCCGTATGAGTTTGTACCGGTTAATGTATATACGGTAGAAGCGACCGGGTTGACAAACATACCCGATGTGGTAGCCAGCACCGGTCCGTTACCGATCCTCCAGGCATACGTCATCCCGGAGGGCGGGAACAGGGTACCGACGAAACCATAAGCACCTTCACAGATCGTGATATCCGTTCCGGCATTAACATTCGGGCGGCATATGTAATATATTACTTTTGACGGCTCTGACCATTCCAGGCATTGCCCGTTATCGAACACTGCGGCCATACGTATACGATAGTATTTATTACAGGGCAGGTTCAGACTGGAAGGAAACGTAAAAGCACCGGGTGTACCGAGATGCCACAATTCCCAGCTAAAGCCGCCCGGTACTACCACACCGGCAGAATTACACTCCTGGATACCCCATAAATAGTGTGTGGTAGGCCCGCTGCCGGGAGAAAGATAACCGTTGAAACTCAGCGGATCGCCCACACAGAAAGTAGAGGGACCGTCGAACCCTGAAAATATGGTTGATGAAGCATTTATTTCCAGGTTGGCACAAAGATTTAACCCGGTGTAATAGTTCACATTGCTCACGGTAACCGTTAGTGTATTCACTGCATTATCCCCCAAAAGATGCGCCGGGTTAATGAGGAGGACCCGATTCTGCAACGTACTGTAATGAAAACCCGAAGGCATATTCAGTTCCGCTGTATAAGAATGCCCGTTAATGCTTATTCCGGTAATATTATTATCGGCCCCTATAAACGGAATTACCAGGCGGGAACAATTGATAGTGCGGCTATAGATATTGAATCTCGCAGAATAGGTATAACTACCCGCGCTCGCATTATTTGTGGCCACTCCTGCCTGAACATTGGGCGAGATCCAGCGGCTGCAGGTCGATGTTTCAGGCCACGCCGTTTGTATACATACCCTGGGAGTTACGGTAACTCCCAATGGGATAGCTACGCGCCATGTATCATCATAGCTGTTTATGGGCATCAATGCAGCGGTTGAGTTGTCCACACCGGTCGAAAGATTAATAATCTCAGGCTGCCCGTACGATAGCATACAACAAAATATACCGAGTGAAAGAAATAACGTTTTTAATGGTTTAAACATAAAGGATAAATGAATGTGTTTTAAAATAAGTTGCTCTGTTTTTGACGGATATCCACGGCAAAACTACCGCAGTGCCAAGGGCCGGTCCCTACCGTACACTACGTTTTTAGCACAGAACGCGTAAGCGCATCGTTGTAAAAGAGATACAACTAAAAATTAAGAAAAAAACGTCCGGAGTGTAGCTGACGCCGGCTGAAGTAAAGAGAAACGAGTAATGAGACACGGACGCAAAATGGCCCGGAGCATAGAGCCGGAAATCTACGTTTTCGCATGCAGGGGGGAAATAGTATGGAGTCCGGAGTGTGGCTGACGCCGGCTGAGACACGGACACAAAATGGCCCGGAGCATAGAGCCGGACGCTCGGACGATATACAGCATCCTGAATACAAAAATCCCGTTACGTCTTTGTAACGGGATTTTGATGTACTGCCGGGTTAAGGGCGACAGGTATTATCCGTAATTAAAACTTACTGAAGGATCACCTTGTGCGTGCTGGTTTCAGTGCCTTTGGTCACATGAATGAGGTACATGCCTTTGGTGTAGCCGGAAAGATCGATCTGCAGGGTGCGGGTACCGGCAGCGATGGTACGGCTTTGTATCTTTTTACCAAAAAGGTCGAACACGTCCACCTGTGCGTCCAGGTCGGTATCCAGGCTGATGTTCAGCTGGCCCGTGGTCGGGTTCGGGAAGATGGTAACGGCATCCGCAGCCGGTTGTTCTTCACGTGTGAGGGCAGCGGAGCGGGAAGTACTGATCTCTGCAACTTCTACAACACTTATCACGGGTTCTGCCAGGCCTATTCGCTGAATGCTGACATCATAAGCGACCTGTCTCCAGTCGCAATTATCGTTCCAGGTGCCGCGTGTAATACGGTACAGCTGGTTGTACTTAAAGCGGCCCTGGGCCGGTAGAGAAGGAAGCGAGGTAACGATGCCCGTATAGGTAGTACTGGTATGATCGAATCCCTTGAATACATTGGCCGAAGGATAATTCCACCATATACTCGGATTTTGGATATTAAAATCTGCAGTACCACCCGAATTCATGCCTTCGATGCTATAATAATCGCCGAAGCCGGGCTGTGTAATATTGGCATTGGTAACCACCGGGCTGGCCGAAATCGTGAAATAGCCCGTATTGGAAGTATTGAACGTCATGTTAAAGGCCGGATTATTCGGGCGTACGTTTACGATCACCTGGTCGCTGGCCGAACAACCCGAAGCGTTGGTGCCGGTTAAGGTATAGGTGGTGGTCGAAGTCGGATTTACAAACAGTCCGGAGGCAGTACCGAGTACAGGTCCGCTGCCGATCCGCCAGGCATAGGTCATTCCGGAGGGCGGGAACAGTGTGCCCACAAAGCCATAGGTGCCTTCACAGATGGTGATGTCCGCGCCGGCGTTTACGGTGGGATTGCAGGAATAATACACGACTTTGGTAGCAGTGGCCCAGTCCACGCAGCTGTTATCGTCGTTCACGGCGGTGAGCAGGATGCGGTAATATTTGTTGCAGGCGAGTCCGGAAGTACCCGGGAAAGTAAAACTACCAGACGGAACGCCCGTATGCCATAGCTCCCAGTTATAGCCGCCCGAAACCGGGTTGCCGGAAGCGTCGCATTCATCGATACGCCAGAGATAGTGTGTAGAAGGAATGGTCCCGGCAGCGATAGAACCGTTAAAGGTAAAGGCCTGTCCGGGACAGAGGGCTGAAGGGCCGGATATCTGCGGACTGATATCGTCTTTAAGACCTATTACCTTGGCGGTATAACCTGTTACGGGATGGGTAAGCGTAACCGTACCGAAGGTCGATGTACCGGTCTGCAGACCGGCAATGATCGCCGATCCGTCTCCGTAAGTACATATTGCATCGACCAGAGTACCATCGCTGGTGGTCAGGGGAGCCGCTACCCAGTCCAGCACGCCGGACGTTGTATATTTCAGGGCCAGCGCTTTCTGGTCTGCTACGCCAAGGGTTGATGTAAAGGGCGGGTAACAGTCATAGGTAAGTGAATTGCTGATCAGGTTTGTGATACCGGCAAAAACGTTCCCGCTGTTATCCGTACACAGGGCTATGACACTTTCACTCCCGGCTCCATTTGTACCGTTGCTCCACATTCTCTGGTAAGATGCATTGTATTTGGCAATGACCGCATTGTTTAAGCCAGTGCTGTTGGGAAACGTCTGAGGCGTACTCGTTCCCGTTCCGGTAAGCGTAAGAGAGCCGGAAGAGTGATTCACACCTATATACAGATTTCCAGATCCGTCTGCATCTATATCATTCGCCAGCAGCGTTGTACCCGTAGTACTTGTATTACCGATATGAGCTGCTGTAACATAACTTCCCGCGCTGCTCATTTTATACACGAACAGACGGTCGTTGGCATTTGTATAATTGATCCCGTTTACGGTAAGGGTACCTTTGTATGCCAGCAGGATATGTGCATCCCCGGACGCATCCACGGCGACGCCTCCCGATCTTATATTAGAACCGCTGCAGGTTGCCGTATGGCTCCAGGCCAGGGTACCATCGAACAGGTAGCAGTAGGTGCGCACCTGGCTGCCTTCTGCACCGGTTACATATACCTTTTGCTGGCTGTAATTGACTTCGATATCTTTGGGTATATAACCATAACTGCTGATCGAAGTATACCACTGGAGCTCTCCGAGCAGGTTGTAACGCGCGATAAAACAGGTGGAACCGCTCAATGTCTGCGAAGTACCGTTCTTTCCTTCGAGTACGGCACTTCCGCCGCTGGAGCCACCTACGATAAAGGCATCTCCCGTAGATGCCGCCACCGAATATATATTCTGAAAAAGACTGCCGGTCAGTCCCACCGTCCAGGTAGGATCGCCGCTCGCATTCAGACGGTTCAGGAAGCCGCCGCCGTTCCCGGCATCGGTAAGGGTAGTGCTTCCAATGGTGGCACTGGCCGCGAATTTACCTGTCGTAAACGTGCGCGTGGAAGAAAGACTGCTCGCGCCCGTTACACCTTGTATACCTCCCGACATGCCTTTTACCCATTGCCAGGTCTGTGCATCCGCAGGCATGGCAGCAAATGCCATACTACCTGCAAATACGGCGCCGCGCAACATTTTTTTCAGCAGGGTGTTTCTGCCGGGCGATCTTCCGGCCCCGGAGAACGCAAACGTGTTCATTTTTTTTCTCATTTGTATAGATGTATTTTAGATTTACATAATCACGGGGATCAAAAGGGGGCAGCATGACTCTGCATTTCCGTATGCTCATGCAAAACTACCGCAGACGCCACAGGCGGTACCTACCGTACACTACGTTTTTGACACAAAGCACGTAAGCGCTTATTGCCAAGACGAATACGTTCGCAAAGTGGAAATATTCCTAAAGAAAGAAATTACCGGAAGGCTATTTATATCGAACCCAGCAGGGCCAGCACTTCCTGCTTGCGGCGCCGGGATATTTCGAAACTGCGGCCGCTGTTCATTTCCAGGATACAGGGCTCGCCCTTCTGATAAGAACGTATATACATCACATTTATGATGCAGCTTTTGCTTATGCGAATAAAATGTGGATTTTCCTCCAGGTATTCTTCAAAGTCCTTTATACAGCGTGCCGTATAAAATTCCCGTACATCTCCCGTAATCAGTTTTGAGTAGCGGCCGTCCGCTTCGATGCTTTCAATTTCGGATACATTCAGCAGATGTACTTTCCCGGCATGATGTACGGCTATTTTCTGCAAAGCCGGTTCCGCATCCAGGTTGTGCAGCAGGTTTATGATCTGCAGGCGGTTCTCTTTTTTTTCGTATATACGTTTTTTAGCCCTTTTTACGGCATCGGACAGCAGGTTTATCTCCACCGGTTTGGAAAGATAATCCAGGGCGCTGAAGCGGATGGCATTGATGGCGTACTGGTCGAAACCCGTAACGAAGATCACTTCAAAGGGTACTTCCATGTACTGCCGCAGCAATTCGAAACCGTTGCGGCCGGGCATGTGTATGTCCAGGAATACCAGGTCGGGCGTATGGCGGCCGATCATTTCGCAGGCCTCGTCCACCCCCGAAGCGATACTCAATATCTCTACCTCCGGGAAATACTTGTTCAGCAGCTGCTGTAATATTTCCTGCCCGTCTTTCTCATCGTCTACCAGTATGGCTGTAATACGCTCCGTGCTCATATCAAAACAAGTTTTCGGGTATATATATTTCCACGCGGGTCCCGGCCGCTTTTCCATCTGTGTACAGATCGGTGATCAGGGTCTGTGTGCTTTCGAAACCGCGTATACGGCAGATGAGCTGCAGCCACTGCCCGGTAATGAGCGTGCCGGCCGGCTTATGTTTTCCCGTGGCCCTGGCGGCAGCGGCTTTTTCACGTCCCGCGCCGTTGTCTTCTATCGTTATGTGTAAAAAACCTTCCCTGCGGAATATTTCCAGTTTCAGGATACCGGTATGCCCCTCTTCCAGCTGCATAAATCCGTGCCAGATGGCGTTTTCGATATAGGGCTGAATGAGCATTACGGGAATTTCGATATCGAACGTATCGATGTCCGGCCCGATCTCTACCCTGTACTGAAAGCGGTTGCGGAAACGAAGCTGTTCCAGTTCCACGTAGAGCGCCAGTGTTTCCAGTTCCTGGTCCAGGGTGATCTTTTTTTCACGGGATTGCTGTAATACCATGCGAATCAGCCTTCCGAACTTGGCCAGGTAATTATAGGCATCGTCTTCCTTTTTACGCAGAATGTAATTCTGAATGCTGTTGATGGCATTGAAAATAAAATGCGGGTTCATCTGTGCCTGAAGTGCCGATAACTGAGATTCGGCCAGCATACGGTCTATTTCGGCCTTTTTGCGTTCTCTTTCACGGATCATTGCCCCATACCGGCGGATACCGAGGAACATGCTGAGTGCAAAGAGAAAGATGCAAACCAGGTAAAACCACCAGGTCATCCAGAAGGGTGCTTCTATATGGAACTGCAGCCGTACGGGGAGTATACTCGCTACGCCGTCACTGTTCAGCGCGACCACTTCGAGGCGATACGTCCCCGGCTCCAGGTTCTGCAGGGATACCCGGTTGCCCGGGACTGTTTTATACCATGTGCTTCCTCCGTGGGTCAGCGCATAACGCAGCTGCACGGCACCGTTCTTGAATGCCGACACATCGAACTCAAATTCCGGCGCATTCCGGGAATAGGGAAAAGTGGCACCGGCCTGTGTAAGCACAGCCCTGTCCTGCCAGGCAGACAGCTGCACAACGGGCGGGACCGTATTGCCCGGTTCGCTCAGCAGCGGAAAGCTACAGAGGCCTTCGGCGGTAGATACATACAGGTTATTGCTGTCGGCAGCCACCAGGTATATATACGAAGAAAGCAGACCGTTATGTTCTTTATAGATACGGTATGTGTAGCGTCCGGACTGCCGGCTGATCTTCAGCAGCCCCTGGTCGGTCCCGGCCCATACCTGTCCGTAACGGTCCTCGGTAACGGTATAAAAATACGGGGCATGCATGCCTGGCACACGGTCGATCAGCAATGTGGTATCACTGCCCGGCCGGAATACGAAGAGTCCGGCACTGCCCGCCGCCCATACCAGTCTGCGCTGGTCACGGATGATGGCATGCGTAAGCGAATGTGTACCCCGTACTTTATGAAATTTAGTCGTGTCATCAAGGCTAAAAAAACAGATCCCGTCGGAGGTAGCCGTATAAAAGGAATCCCGCCCCACCACAACTTCCCGTTTGAGCCGGCCCGGCAACAGATGCTTCATATCCCAGTAGTTCGATACCGGATTCACACACTTACTGACGGCCCAGAGCGTGCCAAAGTATAATTCGCCATTCAGCCCCCGTACAAAATGCTCGGGATTGATCTTTTGCCCGCTGCTGTCGGCCAGGCTGCTGTAGCGGAACGTCCGGAATTCCCGGTCGGCTTTTACCAGTTCCTGTGTTCCTCCCAGCAGCCATTCGCCCTCATGGTAAGCTATATCTGAATATCGTAAGGGCATCGTTCCCGGCAAATGATGCAGCTGTACCTTATGGGGCGATACGTCTGCAACCAGGCCTCCCGAAAGCATGAGCAGGCGGCCGTTCTCAAAGGTAAGTACATCCGCCTTTTTATCCAGGCCTTCGATGGTACTGTAATCAAGTATGTTTTTGTTATGACAGAAGAAGGTACCTTTTTCCAGTGTGTTACACCAGATGCTGTTCTCCCGGTCCTGCAATACAGCCGATACGGAGTAGCCCTCCAGTGCGTGCAGGTATTCTTCGCGGCGGTTCCAGTCAGGATAATAATACACTCCGCCATTGAGCAGGCCCACCCAGAAGCCCTGATCGGGATCTGTGTATAGGTAAAGGATCCGTCCCGGGTACCTGTATACCACGTGTGAACCGTCCGGGTTCAGCTGTATCAGTTTATTGTTATATGAAAAAAAGAGCAGATCGCCCAGGCGGCCGGTCAGTGCCCGGTAATTGAGGTAATTCAGACCTTTTTCCCGCGGGTCAGAGACCTGCAGAGTATCCTGTCCGTCTGCAACGTATATGCTCACGTTTTCGGGACCGGGCCGGTACGGGTGGTCAACAGGTAAAAGGATACCGTTCTTTTTCAGGAACATATAGTGGCAGTCCCGGCAGGAGGGCACTATCTTCATGATGTGCCGGCACAGGTCTATTTCAATGGTCCGAAAGGCCGAATGTATATACAGCATACATTTCTGCGGGTACGAAAGCCAGTAGACGGCGCTGTATTCAGCGCCCGTGATCTGCCGGTAATACCTTGTATAGGGGGTGTCGTACAGGCGGCCTTTGTAATAACAGAGTATCCGGTTCTTAGAGGTACCCATCCAGAGCGTACCGTCCTCGGTTTCTGCAAAACCGTAAGCGGCTTCGCGTTCCGTGCTTCCCTTGCCGGTCATCATCTGCAGGGTTGCACCATTGTAACGGAATATCCCGGCCTCGGTCGATATCCAGATCGCTCCTTCCCTGTCCTGCCAGAGTCCGTAGGTTTCCATGGAGGGCAGTTCCAGTTCCGCACTTATATTCCGGAACAGCATTTTCTGTGCAGGAAGCGATGCGGACAGGAAAAGGGTAAACAGTATCAGGACCGAGCGTGTAAACATGAATCTTGTACAAAATAGGGTTTTATCTTCTATCTGATGTATATACTTTTTTAGTGAATGTGCGTTGCATTCATTTTCAGATCGGTAGAATTGATGATAAATTCGGGTGTTTGTCGGAGAAGTGCGGAGTATTGCGTCCGGAGAGCCGGGACACCGGGTCAAAGACCGCTTACTACAGGGCCGGGCAGCCTTGCTTATAGCTTATAGGCTGACGCGTTATTGTTTCACGAAACGCACGCTGTATTCCGTTCCGGCCTGCTGTACATACAGGATATACATGGCCGGAGTGGCCGGAGCCAGCATTTGCACATCGATGGAAGAAAATTCCGGACGGAGTGTACCGGATCGCAGTTCCATACCCTGGATGTTGAGCAGACGAAAGGATGCCGGCTCATCCATAGGAAGTTTAACGGATAGCTTGTCGGCAGCAGGAACGGGGTATATATGTAATTGCGGCCTGCTGCTGCCCGTTTTTGCTGTTTCGGCTTCATTTTCTTCCATCGTATAGGTAAATGTCTGTCGGGATTCGTTTTCCCAATGACCGTTTTTTTGTTTTTCGCTGAGAGATCCGGCCAGGTTACCCTCCTCATCATATATACTTTTTTTACAAGGTGCCATTTTATGTACCCGAAGTGCTCCGTTCAGGTCGTACACCTCAGGCGTTTAAGGTACCCAAGTGGTCAATTTGGGAATTATCCGGCCTGTTATACCCATAAAAAAACCCGCTCTTTACAGAACGGGCTCTTTATAATGCGTTATGGTTTTCTTTTCTTAGAACGGAAGATCGTCGTCTACGCCGGCAGGTGCATTGAAGTCGTTATACCCCGCGTTGTTGTTGTTGCCCGGGTTGTTGTTCACCGGCTGCGGATTATTGCTGTAGCCCTGATTCTGGTTGTGCCCCTGGTTCTGGCCCTGGCCCCCGGATGTTTCCAGGTCGATACGCCATGCTTTGAGATCGGTGTAAAACTTACCGTTGAACTCACGGCTTTCCGGATCGAAAAATACTTTTACCACCTGACCGACCGTAAGGCTGCTGAGTGCATCGGCTTTATCGCCCCAGGCCGCAAAAGCCACTTTTTTGGGATAATTTCCCAATGTTTCTACCACAAACAATTGCTTCTTCCAACTTCCGTTTCTCCCTTCACCGGTTTCGGGATCGAGGATCTTTTCCAATTTTCCTGTTAATTCCATAGTAGTTTTTAATCTTTGGAACAAAAGTACGCATTTCATTTCTTTTTTTCAATGATCGCTCTTCTCAATTCGCTCAAAAACTTTCTCTACCTTTGGAGTATCAACACGCAAAAGGCATGAAAGAGTACATTTCCAAACTCCGAAAAGATTACGGCATACGCGAACTTACGGAAGATATGGCGGACCCGAACCCCATTCTCCAGTTCGAAAAGTGGTTCACCGAAGCCGCCAATATGGGCATCGTGGAACCCAATGCCATGACCATAAGTACCGCCGGTAAGGACGGTAAGGTGTCTGCCCGTATCGTGCTGCTGCGCAATTTCGACGAAAAAGGTTTTGTATTCTACACCAATTACAACAGCCGCAAGGGACGGCAACTGAGCGAAAATCCCTATGCCTGCCTCTCTTTCTTCTGGTGCGAGGCCGAACGCCAGGTGCGTATTGCCGGACGTGTGGAAAAGATCAGCACCCTGGAAAGCATGGATTACTTTAATTCACGGCCCCTTTCCAACCGCATCGGCAGCTGGGCCAGCGCCCAGAGCGAAGTGCTGGAAAGTCGTGAGGAACTGGAAAAAAAGGTAGAAGAACTGGAAAAGATCTATGCGAACACCGAACCGGAAAAACCACCCTTCTGGGGAGGCTTCCGGGTGGTCCCCGAAGAGATCGAGTTCTGGCAGGGCCGTCCCAGCCGCCTGCACGACCGCCTGCAATACACACGCAAAGCCGGCGGATGGAAAATGGTGCGCCTGAATCCCTGAATTACTTTTCAGTATCCAGCAAAAGCCAGATATAATCTAACCTGGGAACTCCGATCAGAGCATATTTATCAATAACGCGTATCTGATGATTGTACAAATCCGCTGTAACCCCGACCCGTTGTTCAATTACAGCACTTTTCAGTTCTTTAAAGGTTTCGTCCAGCATTTTGTATTCAGAAACAAAAGTCGTTTCTCCTTTTTCCCCTTTCCGGACATAAGCAACCACCAGGTTACCGTTGTTTACTTCTGCCATGTATGATGAACACGATGACGAAACAAAGGATATCGCACAGGGAATTTTCAGCTCATGCAGAATATTTCCGTTCCCATCTACTTTATTAAGGATGAAAAAAACATCATCATTCCCAGGCCCAACCACCTTGAACATTACCTCATTTGCGAAATAAAAATCGTCCCCGGCAAAAAAGCCCTGCAAATGATTGGGCATATATTCCAGTTTGCGGGTCCAGTTGCGCTGCACCTGTTTAAGTGAAGGCGTGTCCTGCGCTCCGAAATCAACGACCCCATACACAAATCCATGCTTCAGCTGCTGGTTATACATCCTGTTATAATAGTTGGCATACATCAGTACTCTTCCGTCCGGATGCATGGTCAGTCCGAATCCATTTACTTCTGTATTCTGTCTGGCTATTTTAATTATTTTCTGCTGAGGACTGCCCCCTCCCGCAGGAATACGAATCATTGTAAAAACATGATTCTCCTTTTCGTCTTTTACTAACAGAAAAATCCCGTTACCTTCATTGTCGATCTGATAGCTTTTAATAGGTGCTCCATATTCTTTTTCAAAGCTCTTGATATCGATACTCCATAGCAGTTGGGCATTCGCATTTAATCCAATATAGCCGCGCGGTTCAAAAAAGCCATTCTTATTCTTCTGAGCCTCATACAAAGCAAAACGGCCGTTCAGGGACGTCTGCGCATACGGGAAATAATAAGATTGCTTATTTTCCGTAAGATCCTTCCTTCCGAGGTATTTTCCATCGATACCATAGATATGTGCATATACTTTCTTCTCCTTCGTATCATTTTTCAGCATTATAAGATGATCGTTCAGCACCTGTGCCTTACATGCAAAACAGTCCGTGGCCCAGCTTCCCCGGGAAATAACATTTTCCTGGCTATCCCAGATCATAAAGCCCTTACGTCCTATGGCCGCCATATAGCGGGTGTCTTCCCCTCCCGTAACTACATAGCTTTCGGTTTTAACTTCCAGGACCATTTCTTCCGGATCAGCAGGCTGTGCATTTCCGGCCAGCACTATAATCAAAAAACAAAAAACACTCCCAATACAATTTTTCATCTGAGTACATTTTAGGTACAAAAATAAAAAGACCGCCCATATAGACGGTCTTTTCTAAAATTATACTTGTTATAAGTCCTTATTCTTTCACGATCAGGTTCATTTCCACGCGGCGGTTGCGCTGACGGCCTTCTTCCGTTTTATTATCGGCGATCGGCTTGTCAGGTCCGTACCATTTGGTCACGAAACGGCTGATGTTCACTCCTTTGCCGGAAAGGTAGGTCTTAACGGCATTGGCACGGTTCTTACTCAGTGTCAGGTTGCTGCTACGGCTGCCCACGTTATCGGTGTGCCCTTCGATGAGCAGGTGGTAGTGCGGATTCTCCTTCAGGTAAACGGCCAGTTCGTTCAGTGACTCGAAAGACGTAGAACGGATGGTGGATTTACCCGTGTTGAACTCCAGGTTATCGAAGGCCTTTTTCAGTACCTCTTTCGCTTTTTCGTCGATCGGAGGACAACCGAAGTTCTCTTTCACACCCGGTGTTTTCGGACATTTATCTTCCAGGTCGATGATGCCGTCACCGTCGGTATCCGCATACGGACATCCGCCGTTTTCGATCGGACCGGCCTGGTTCGGACATTTATCCTCGGTATCCTTGATCCCGTCGCCATCGGCATCGGAGTACGGACAACCTTTCAGCTCGGCAATACCTTTAATGGTCGGACAGGCGTCTTCGTTATCGAATATCCCGTCGCCGTCGGTATCCGGGCAACCGTTGTATTCTTTCGGTCCGGCCAGGTTCGGGCAGGCATCCAGTTTATCCGGGATACCGTCGCCGTCCGTATCCGGGCAGCCTTTGAACTCGACAATACCTTTCACGTCCGGGCACTCGTCATCCGGATCGGCAATACCGTCGAAGTCCTTATCCGGGCAACCCTGTAGTGAAGCCTCTCCCGGATGGTCCGGACAGCGGTCTTCGTTATCAGGTATCTTATCGCCGTCGCGGTCAGGACAACCGTTGAACTCAATCAGACCGGCCACTTCGGGACATTTATCGTCTTTGTCGAGCACTTTATCGCCGTCGGAATCCGGGCAGCCTTTGTACTCTTTCGGCCCCGGGTTATCCGGGCATTCGTCCTCGGTATCCACTACGCCGTCACCGTCGCGGTCGGGACAACCCTGGCTCTTGCAGTTCCCTTTTTCTTTCTTACAGAGGTCCATCCGGTTGGATACACCGTCTTTATCGCGGTCTTTCAGGCGGCCGTACGGGATCGGCAGGCGCAGCCCGATATGCACATCGGCATTGGAGGCTTTTTTACCGAAGAGCGAAATCAGGTTATTGGTACCCACCGTAAGCGGGCCCAGGCGCAGGGTGGTACCTACGCGGAAATTACCGGTGAACTCATAGGAAACCGGCACGTATACGCCCACCCAGGGATGGTCGTACTTGGCCGTAAGGGCCACCACGCTGGGGTAATGCACCTGGTTCTTGGCGAATGCCGGTGAGATATTGGCCATGAGGTTGATACCGAATCCTTTCCAGATGTTGTAATCCACGAACATGTTAAAGCGCGTGGGCAGCCACATGGTATAGGTACGTCCGCCGGAACTGTCG